>CAZUCC010000055.1:0-24767 GCA_964619065.1 uncultured Acidobacteriaceae bacterium
GTATGCTCCACAGCCCACCACTTGCCGGTACGGCCGATCCCACTCTGTACTTCATCGACGACCAGCAGAATGCCGTGGCGGTCGCAAATGCGGCGCAGTTCCTGCATGAACGGAGTGGGCGCAATCACGTAACCGCCTTCTCCCTGCACCGGCTCAACGAAAATCGCTGCGACTTCTTCCGGCGCGAGGATGGTTTTGAAAAGCTTTTCTTCGATGAAGCGGGCGCACCCGAGCGCGAACTTTTCCGCATCTTGCTCTCCGCCGGTACAGCCGCGATAGACATCCGGGTAGCGGACATGCGTTACGCCGGGCATGAGCGGACCGAAACGGCGCTTCTGTTGTGGCTTCGAGGCGGTGAGTGAAACCGCGCCCATCGTGCGGCCGTGGAACGCGCCGAAGAAGGCAATGATGTTCTGGCGCTTGGTGTGATAGCGCGAGAGCTTGAGCGCACATTCAACGGCTTCCGCGCCCGAGTTCCCATAGTAGAACTTGTGCGGACCGGGCATGGGAGCGATCTTCGAAAGCCGCTCCGCCAGCTCCACCATGCTCGCGTAATAGAAGTCGGTTCCCGACATATGGATTAATTCCGCCGCTTGCTTCTGAATGGCTTCCACGACATGAGGATGGCAGTGCCCCGTCGAAGTCACCGCAATGCCAGCGGAGAAATCGAAGAATTCGTTACCGTCCACGTCTTCAATGACAATGCCGCGGCCGCGCTTGGCCACCATCGGGTAGGAACGCGTGTATGACGGGGAAATATACTTGTCATCCCCCTCGAGCACGCGCTTCGCATTGGGCCCAGGCAGGGCGGTCTTGATCTTGGGGCCGGTCATGGTATTGGTCGTCATGGAATCCTCCATCGGATATTGGCTGGGCACGCTTGGCGTGCCGTTAGGGTCTTAGGTATGGCTGAATGTGGAGCTAGAAAGCGAGAATTAGGCTGCGCCGAAGAGGCACGGTCGAGTCTGCGACGGCAGGAGTGAGAGGTAACGGCGTGGGCCGACCAGGCTTTGGAGCCAGCACTCGGGCTTATGCGAATTGAGGTAGAAATCACACATGGGAGCTACTCTGGATACTATTCTAGCGTATTTGCGGCGGTTTCGTAACCCCCCTAAGTGGGAGCGTAAATGCGAGTGAAACGTGGGTGTTTAGCCCTGTGCGTCCTGATATTCTTCGTGCCAAGCCATCTGAATGGCCTCGAGTTTGGCCTCATTCGACTTTTGCGGATCATCCGTGAAGCCTGGCAGCTCCGTGACGTAGCGATGCAGGTCCGTGAAGCGGACCGTGAGCGGGTCGGTGTCGGGAAATTTTTCCGTCAGAAGAATCGCGAGGTCTTCGGCGTCGGTCCAAGTTAGTTCTTTTGGCATGGTGTCACCTTATTCTCTTATTGCGACTTCCAAAGAATTGTCATTCCGAACGCAGCGAGGAATCTGCTATCGGTTGGAAATGCGAAGAGCAGATTCCTCGCTGCGCTCGGAATGACAAACAGAAATAAAGTCTCAGTGTTCTTCGGAAACGTAGTTGCGATTCCACGCGGGAATTTCGACAACAATCTTGCCTGGCTTCTTAATGGCCGCCTGGCAACCCAGGCGCGAGTTCAACTGGAGATCGGCGGCGGAATCAAGTTTGTCGGCTTCGTCGTCTTCCATTTCTGTGACGCAATCCGCGCCTTCCTTAATCCACACGTGGCAGGTGGTGCAGGCACAGTTGCCTCCGCAGGCGTGGTCGAGATGAATGCCATTGTTGATGGCGATGTCGAGGAAGGACTCCTCCTTGCCGTGATCCTGATACGGCAGTTTGCCGTGCTCGAAAGTGACGACTTTGCCTTCCGGGAGGAAGGTGACTTCCACTGTATTTGGCCCAAGCTCGTCCAACGTGGCCGCTCCGGGTGTTTGCGATTTTTCTTCCGACATAATGCTCCTTAACCCTTACTCGAATTCCGCTTTGCCGATGGGATGTGACGCGCTGGATCCTTCGCCCACGTTCGCCGTTTCCATCGATTTGCCCTTGAGCGCCGTGCCGACAGCGGTGGACATCATCAACTCTGCCAGCCGCATCGTGCCTTGGTTCAGCGTGTCGATAGCGTTGCGAATGGCGTGATAGTCCGCCCCATTTTTTACGGTGACGAGGGTTTGCTCTTGCGCCGCGATCTGCTGTTTCTCCGCCGAGGTCAATTCCGCCCAGGCCGAATTGCCGCGTCCTTTCTCAAGGGCCGCCAGGATTGTGCCGGCCTCGTTGCGTGCTTCGATCACCTGGCGTTGTTCCAAATCAAGTTCGGCGTAATCGAACGATTCCAGGATCATGGTTTCGACCTGATCGTCCGTCAGCCCGTAGCTGGGCTGCACGGAAACCTGGGCTTCCTGGCCGCTGCGCTGTTCGCGCGCGGAAACCTGGAGAATGCCGTTGGCGTCAATCAGGAAACGGACTTCAATGCGCGGCAAACCCGCAATCATCGGCGGAATTCCGCGCAGATCAAAACGCGCCAGCGACCGGCAATCTTTCGCCAGTTCGCGTTCGCCCTGCACCACGTGAATCGCCACATTCACTTGCCCGTCGACTCCGGTGGTGAAGTGCTCAGTAGCCGAGGCCGGGATCGTCGAATTGCGGTGGATGATTTTCGCCACAACTCCGCCGAGAGCCTCAATTCCAAGCGAAAGCGGCGTGACGTCGAGCAACAACATGTTGCTTGTCGCTTCCGAGCTGCCACCCAGAATGCTGGCCTGCACGGCTGCGCCCAGCGCAACCACTTCATCGGGATTCAGTTCGGTGTGCGGCTTGCGCTGGAACAATGCCTCCACAAGTTGCTGCACGCGGGGAATCCGCGTGGAGCCTCCGACAAGCACGGCTTCGTCAATCTGTGTCGCTTCCAATCCGGCATCTTTCAGAGCTTGCTTGCACGGACCGATGGTCCGCTGCAGGACGGGTTCAATCAGTGTCTCGAACCATTCCCGTGTGATCTCGCGCTGATAGCGCAGCCCGCCGGGCAGAGCGACATCCATCTTGGCCGCGAGTTGCGAGGAAAGCATAATTTTCGCTTCGATGACCGCTTTCCGGAGGGTCTGCACCGCCTCGGCGTTACGGCGCAAATCGACTTTCATATCGCCGGCGATGTCGTCCAAAGCAATCGTGATCAACAGGTTGTCGATATCGTCACCGCCCAGGTGCGTGTCGCCATTGGTGGCGATAACTTCAAAAATTCCGTCGTGCAGTTTCAGAATCGAAATATCAAACGTGCCGCCACCTAAATCGTACACGGCCACAATGCCATTCTTCTTTTTATCGAGGCCATAGGCGAGTGCCGCCGCCGTCGGCTCATTCACCAGACGCAGCACATCGAGACCTGCGATGCGTCCCGCATCCTTGGTGGCCTGACGTTGCGCATCATTAAAATACGCGGGCACCGTGATCACGGCCTTCGTAATCGGCGCGCCAAAGTGGCGCTCAGCATTGCGCTTGAGCTGACGCAAGATATATGCGGAAATCTCCGGTGGAGTGAACGTCTTTTCCCCGAGCTGAATGCGCATGACCTCTCCCGGTTCGAGATCGCTTGCCAAACGGAAGGGGAAGAACTTGAGTTCCTCTTGCACATCCTCCACGCCGCGGCCCATGAGCCGTTTGACGGAGTAAATGACGCGGCCGGGTGTCTCGATCAGGAACTTGCGCGCGGCATTGCCGACGACGGCCTGGCCGTTGCCGTCAAGCGCGACCACCGAGGGCACGAGATTCAACCCATCCTCGCCGGGAATGACAACGGGCTTCTCGCCCTCCATATAGGCGATGAGGGAGTTGGTCGTGCCGAGATCAATTCCTACAATACGTTCCGACATGAGGCTTGTTAACTCTCTAGCGCTTCGTTCACATCGCGCACCAAATTGCGTATGTAACTGCGGCGGTTCAGCACATCCACGAGCTGCGTAATGACTTGCTCGCGGGCTTGCTTGTGCTCGCCCGCAGACACAGGCGTGACATCCCCGCCGCGTGCCACAACAACATCCCACGCGGACCAGCCGGCGCGCAGTTCCTCATCCACCGCGGTCAGCCGCTGCTGCAACGATTGCTTGTGCGCTTTGAGCTGCTCCAGCAAGTCCGGGTCTTGCGCGCCCATCTTCTGATTCATGCGCAGCTCTTCAATCTGCATGTTCAGTTCAAAAACTTCCTCGAGCATGTCGGGCGGAACGACTTGTTTCTTGGTTTGGCCGCTGGATCGGGCCGCTTCCGTCGCCTGCGTGGATTGTTCGTCGAGCTGTACGCCTTCCAGACGTAATAAATACTCGGTCCGTGCAATTGGGTCTTTCAGAGTCCGATATGCGTCATTGAGCTGAGAACTTTTCTCCAAGCTCCATCGTTGTTGTTCGGCCCCGCTGCTCTGAGCGTACAAATCGGGATGCAGTTTACGGCTCAGTGCATAAAAATCTCGTTCCAAATTGGCTAAATCCAAATGTAGCTTCCGGCTCCGCCCAAAAAATGCAAAATAGTCCACCGGAGTCGCAGGCTGCACTTTGCCGCATGACTGGCAGTAGTGAGCCGCGCGCATCGAGCCACAAGACCAGCAGGCAGGAGTCTCCTTGTCAGCGGAGACGGGTACGGCGGATTGGGCAACGTTTTCAGGCATAACAAAAATATGTCAAATTGCCAGATGTTTCGAAGTCGGGATTGCGCAGGGTTGCATCCAGGAATCGATGCCGGCAATCGGAAACAGCTACGACGAGAACGAAGTTCCGCACCCACACGACTTCTTGGCATTCGGATTCACAAACACGAATTGCTGCTGCATCAGAGTTTCCTGATAATCCAGCACCATGCCGTGCAGATAGATGAACGACTTCGGATCCACGAAGACGCGGATGTCGCCGTATTGGAACACACGGTCGCGCTCGCGAGGCTGCGTATCAAAGCGCACGCTATAGCTGAGTCCCGAACAACCGCCACCCTGCACTCCCAGGCGCACACCGCCCTGCTCGGGCGAAATGCCTTCTTTGGTCAGCGCACTTCGCACCTTCGCCAGGGCTTTCTCGGTGATCTCGATGCCTTTGACGGAACTTTTGGCGGGCGTCTCTGGCTTCGCGGGTTCGGTTGTAATTGTCGTCATAGCTGCACTCATAGCGTGCTTCAGTTCCGGTCATTTTCCAACGCATGGCTCCGCCCCTCTCAGGCAAAAAGCCAGCTCAGCTAGCTGACCTGGGCTGGGCGGCCAACAGGCGGGCCCTTTCCGGCGTCCTGCTTTTTCTTCCAACCGCCAATAGCGGCGCGGATCGCGTCTTCTGCCAGAACCGAGCAGTGAATCTTCACCGGCGGCAGCGCCAGTTCCTTGACGATCTCGGTGTTCTTGATCTCGAGCGCTTCGTCAATTGTCTTGCCCTTCACCCACTCGGTGGCGAGCGAAGAGGAGGCAATGGCCGAGCCGCAACCGAAGGTCTTGAACTTCGCGTCTTCGATCACGTTCGTCGCGGGATTGACCTTGATCTGCAGCTTCATCACATCGCCGCATTCGGGAGCGCCCACCAAGCCCGTGCCCACGTCAGCGCTGGTCTTATCCAGGGCGCCGACATTGCGGGGGTGGGAATAGTGATCCAAGACCTTATCGCTGTATGCCATGTTGCTTCTCCATTCCTGCTTCTTTAAGATTCAAAATCCAAGTCCGAGATTCGTCGTAATTCAAAAACTTAGTGCGCCGCGTCGCCCGCCCATTTCACGGTTTTCAAATCGATGCCTTCCTTAGCCATTTCATAGAGCGGCGAAAGTTCGCGCAAACGCAACACCGTGTCAATCAGCTTGGACGCCACGTAGTCGACTTCGGCTTCGGTGTTGAAGCGTCCGATTCCGAAGCGAATCGAGCTGTGCGCTAGATCGTCGCCCGCACCCAGAGCCTTCAACACGTAGGAAGGCTCGAGCGTTGCCGAGGTGCAAGCTGATCCGCTCGACACCGCAATATCGTTAATGCCCATCAGCAACGACTCGCCTTCGACGTAGGCGAAGCTGATATTCAGGTTGCCGGGCAAACGGTGCTCCATGGAGCCGTTGATATAACACTCGTCCAGCGAACTCATGATCTTGTCGTTCAGGCGGTCGCGCAGCCCGGAGGTGTATTTGCTCTCCGCAACCATGTCGTTCATGCAGATTTCGCACGCCTTGCCCAGTCCCACGATGCCCGGAACATTCAGTGTGCCCGGACGCTTTCCACGCTCGTGGCCGCCAGCGTCGAGGAGGGACAAAACTTGCCCCCGAGGATTTTTGCGGACGAACAACAATCGTCCCACACCCTTCGGGCCGTAAATTTTGTGGGCGGTGATGGAGAGCAAGTCGATATTCATCTTGTTAACGTCAACCGGAACCTTGCCCACCGCCTGCACTCCATCAGTGTGGAAGAGCACGCCGCGTTCATGGCAAATCGCGCCAATCTCGGCAATCGGCTGGAGCACACCAATCTCGTTGTTGGCGGCCATGATCGAGACCAGAATCGTCTTGTCATCAATCGCGCGCTTCAGTTCGTCGAGGTCGATCAAGCCATCTTTCGATACCGGCAAGTACGTGACACGGTAGCCCTGCTTTTCCAGGCGCTTGCAAGTGTCGAGCACAGCCTTATGCTCAGTGACCTCCGTGATGATGTGGTTGCCCTTCTCGCGGTACATCTCCGCTACACCCTTGATGGCGAGGTTGTTACTCTCCGTCGCGCCCGAAGTAAAAATAATTTCCTTAGCGGTCGCGCCAATCAGTTTGGCGATACGTTCGCGCGCTTGTTCCACGCCCTCTTCCGCAGCCCAGCCAAACGGATGGTTGCGGCTCGCGGCATTGCCGAACTTCTCGCGAAAGTAGTGCAGCATTTCGTCCAGCACCCGAGGATCGAGAGGCGTGGTGGCGTGGTTATCCATGTAAACCGGCAACTTTACGCCATTGGGGGCCGTGTGCTGGTCGAGAACCGCTGACTTTGTATCCGTGCTCATCGTGCGTCTCCTAAACTGAACTAGCCCTCACTAGGGCTGAAATTTTTACGGCCTATTTATGGCCAATGGTGACAAGGTCCGCCAGGCTAGCGTGGGCCATATGGTGATCCGCCGGTGCCGCTTCCTCGCGCATATCCGAAAGAACGATCCGCTTGAGCAAGTCTTCAATACTCTGGTTGACCTTGCGCAACGGCTCGCGAATAGTGCAACGCTCCGACTGATCGCATTCTCCCCGCACCGTGATGCAGGAGGTGATAAACAGCGGGCCATCAATAGCGCGAATCACTTCATAGGCCGAGATGGCGCGCGGATCCCGCGTCAGCGTATAACCGCCATTCATGCCATGTTGCGATTGCAGCAATCCGGCTCGCGCCAGGCGCTGCAGAATCTTGGCCAGCGCTTCCTGCGGAATGCCGTACTCCTCCGCCACGTCCTTGGCACTGCACGCGCCCCTGTCGGCGTGCTCGGCCAGATGCTTCATAGCCATCAGGCCATAGTCCGCTTTTTTAGTGAGCCGTAGCATGACCGATTCCCTAACCGAGTGAAGTGTCTGGGTAAGTCCGACTATTTTGGTCGTAATTGATTTTAGCCCCTTCCGGGGAACGAACGCAAGCCTTGCCAGCTAGCCGCTGAAATGGAGGGTTGGACGGTAACTATTGGATTCTGAGTGGGTTCGGGAATACGATAAAAATAGTCGGATTTCGAGGCTGGGGCACGTTCCGCAATTTGCCCAAATTCCTCATTTCGGCTCTCGTACATGACCGGGAAGGGCTTGACACATTCCCCAGCGTGTCTACAATAAGCCCAAATTCCCTGCTTTTTGCAGCCATGACCGTTTCTGCTCGCCTCGCCGTGATCTTCTGCACTGGAAAGGACCAGGACCTTGGCCTGTAAACATCCACGCGTCAGAGTAGTGAGCCGCGAGGAGGACACTGAATATGTGGAGTGCCTCGAATGCGGCGATGTATTTGAATCCAGTGAGTTTAAAGACATGGCGATTGAAGAACAGGTGGAAAAGGAAGAAGAGGAACAGGCTTAAGTTTTCTCCAGAACTAGCCCAAAGTGCCAGATTGGGAAGTGGCCACGAGTTTTCCCATTTCCGCACGAAAGTCCAATTACCTACGTGATCTGTACCTCTGGATCAGCCTTGGTACTGGCCCCCGGTTTTGCTAGCGTTAGAGCTGCGGGAGAATCGTGTGCTCAAGCTAGAGTCCAGTCCGAGACTTGCCCTGGTAGTGGATGATTCCATGCTCATCCGCCACACGGTTTGCCGTTTTCTGGAAGAACGCGGTTTTCAGGTGGAAGCGGCTACGAATGGCATGGAAGCGCTGGAGATGCTGGCGACCCTGAAGCCAGACATCATCATCACCGATATCCAAATGCCGCGCATGACCGGCGTGGAACTGATTTCCGCGTTGAAGAGCAATCCGCGCACGGCGAAAATTCCCATCGTTGCGCTTTCCAGTTTGCAATGCGGAGCCAAGGGACCGGCGGAAGACGCGCGCGCCGATTTTTCCATCATGAAAGACATCGATATCGAAGCGCAGCTGGAGAGCACGCTAGCCGCCGCGATGCGTCCGTAGGTTTGCCACTTAACAACTATGGACCCTCAGGGCTTGCCTACTTCGTGATTTGATCCCGACGTATCAGGGGTTGTCACTGCCAGTATTCCAAAGACGCTGAAGCCGTTTGCCCAAAGTGTTGGCCCACCCTATATTTTAGTTGTCGGACGCAAACGTGATCTTATCCTTGTTGGGGTAGTTGCTCATCGGTCGCCGTGAGCCGTCCTGCCATGGAGCCGAAAAATGTCAGTGGAAGAATCTCGCAATCTCATCCGTTGCGCAGCAGACGAAGTCCTTTGTGCCAAGCTTGATGGCATGGAAATAAAGCAAACAAAAGGAGCTTGACGTGTGATGTACTGCTATAGTTCACTATAACAGTTGGAGGACCCAAAATGATGCTCAATGCGATCGACGAGTCACAACGCAAAGCCGCGAGGGTCGCTGGATGGGCTTACCTCATCACGTTCGCTATGGTGGTCTACGTCAACTTTGGCATCCACGACCGCTTGATTGTCGCGGGGTTTACGGCGTCCGGCTTTTCTGGTTCGGAAAGCAATGCCGAAACCGCCCGGAACATCCTGGCGCACGAACAACTCTTTCGTGTCGGCATCACCGGCGACTTGATTTACTGCGTCGGCGTTGTCGTGTTGCTCACAGCGCTTTACGTGATTCTCAGGCCGGTCAGCCGGGGCCTTGCTTTGCTGGCAGCATTCTGGAGGCTGGTGTGGGTCTTGATGTGGCTCGGCATGACGCTCAATCTCTATACCGCTCTGCGTCTCCTCAGCGGCGCTGATTACCTGCACGCCTTTGGAGCAGAGCAGTCGCAAGCCTTGGCGCGACTCTATCTCGGCACGCGTTTTGATTACTATTATGTGGGCTTGCTATTTGGCGCATTGGCATCCACCGTCTGCGGCTACCTGTGGTTCAAGTCACGTTATATCCCGCGAGCACTGGCCGCCTTCGGCGTGATCTCGTCGGCGTGGTGCGCGGGGTGTACTCTCGTTTTCTACATTTTTCCTGATTTCGACAAGATAGCTAATCTGTGGTTGTTCGATACGCCTATGGGGCTCTTCGATATAGCCCTCAGTTTCTGGCTTCTCTTGAAGGGATTAACACCATCTCGGGGAGGTGAGGCCCTGAAAGCAAGTCAGTAAGTGACTTGCCTGATCTTTGGACCAAGCAGAGTGAGAGTCCACATCACAAGCTCTAGGCTGCGAAATTGGGTTCGGAGCACTCGCTGGGGTGCAGGCCGCTAGCGGCGATGCGGCCTTAACCCTTCAAGCCTAGCCCTTCACGTACTGCACAGCATACTCAAACTGACCGTCTGGCAAATCTTTTCTCGATGCGATACGGCCGGCTACGAAGATGTTGGCGGCTCCCGGCATGTAAGGAACCGCCAGGTTGATCCAAGTATTCACTTCGTAAGCACGGCTTGCGCGGAACGTGATACCCCCGCGCGATAGATCCAAAGCCTGAACAACATCCTCTCCGCCGCCGGGTTCCTGGATGCAGGCCATGGCTCTTATCTTTGTGGTGGCACGTTTCCGATCCTCGGAGTTCGCGCCGGCGGGGTTTGGAGCGCCGAGGTTCGCGCCTTCGGGACCGGCTGCGGCTGTCCCTGCTTCGTTGGGAACCGGTATCCAGGGCACCGGGCGTCCACACGCTTCACAGGCGTGCGAAATCCGCTGGTTCACTTCAAAGACGCGGTATTCGATTTCATTCAGCGCAAAAATGGCCTTCTTCTGGCATTGCGAGCACTGCAAAAAAGTTCGCGCCAGCGCATCCTCCGCCCCACCCAGCGGGGGGAAGAACACTCCCCAGAAGTCAGGTGCATCGGCTGTAAATGCAATCCCGTATACGTGGCTGCCGGTCCGAATACCTAGTTGTCCCAAAACACGGGCGCGAACTTCGGAATCCAGAACGCGCCGGCGAACCGTCATTGGTTGCGCTGGCGATGTGCGCCGGGAAAGTACGACGCTTCCTCCGTGCAAGCTGACCTGTTCGGTGTGGCACGATTCCGTGAAGGAGTGGCCAGCGAGATCGGTTCCGCTGACCTCAACCGGCACGGTAAGGGTTATACGAACGCTCCTACGGGCTCCCACGCCCTGCGATGCGTCCACCCGCAACGGTGCTTCGGGCGCACGGGTCGCCGCCGCTCCAGCACCTTCGGTGGAGGGGATTGTCTTTACGGGGCCGTGTTTAGGGCCGGCGGGAGTTGAATCAGCCATATTCGAAGGACTCCCCGGAACCCCGCATCACGATCGCAAAAAATCTCGATGCGGATCCGGAACTGCTCGCCAAAATCTTAGCGCGCTTTGCCCTCGAATATGTCCTTACGATTGGCCGTAGTTCGACCCCGAAGGTCGATGCTTAGGGACTGGTTTCGTTGCACTTGTTCGCAAAACAGAAGCTAAACGCGTCTCAGCGTCATAGCCGTAGTTGTTTCCGAAAAACTACGGAAATGCCGCACCCAGCAAATCAATCAACAAGCGCACTCCCGTTTGTGCGGTCCGGCCACTGGGATCGCGATAGGGATTCACTTCCACCAGATCGAACCCAACCAACTTCCCTTTTTGCGCTACGCCGATGAGCAGTTCGTCGAGTTGGGCGAAGCTTAGGCCGCCGGGCTCGAGTGTTCCCGTGCCGGGAGCAACCGAGGGGTCCAGCACATCGATGTCGAGGGAAATGTAGATATTGCCCTGTTTCGGAACCTGCGCGAGAACCCACTCCACGCCACGCTTCTGCACTTGCTCGGAGGTCACGAGCAGGCTGTGAAGTTTTCGAGCATTCCCCATGGCTTCCGGATCGTTGGCAATGCCGCGCATGCCGATTTGAATAATGTCCTTCACGTTAGGGAGTTTGGCGGTGCGCAGCACCCAGGACGCGTGATCCAGATTCCCCGGCGCTCCTCCCCAGGTGTCGAGATGGGCGTCGAAATGGATCACCGTGAGAGGCTCGTCGTGAGCGCGGATGGAAGGATAGGCAATGCTGTGGTCGCCGCCCAGCACAATGGGAAAAGCCTTCTTGGCGAGGATAGCGCGGATGGTGCTGGTGACCTTGTCGTTGGTTTGCGCAGGCACAGTGGGCCAGATGCCAACATCGCCGACGTCCACCCAGTGCTTGCCCTTGAGCAGCGTGCGGTCGCCATCGATATAGTAAAAACCTTCCGTGAGGTCGTGGTTATATTCCTGCGATGCCTCCCGCAAATCGCGCGGGCCGTAGCGCTCGCCGGGCTGTCCCCAAGTGCCTTCGTCGAAGGGCACGCCGACAACGGCGAAATCCGCGCGCAACTCTTCGAGCTTAGGATTGTAAGGCGCACCCAGGAAGGTGCGCACCCCAACGAACGTAGGAAATTCCTGGCCTCCGGCGAATCCACAACTTAAGAGCAACCATGCCACAATCACCGCGGTCTTTCTGTTCACGCTTGCTCTCCTGGGGAGATGCCGGTCTTCGAGGCTGAAGCCATGCCCTTCCAACCAAGCATTCGACTTGTCTGGTGAGAGGCGCACTGCCATCAAATTTTGGTGGGCCCGCAGGGATTCGAACCCCGGACCAAGGGATTATGAGTCCCCTGCTCTAACCGCTGAGCTACGGGCCCCACTTTGCTTGGCAGTACACATTGAGTCTCGCACAGCTTCTTCACCACTGCCAATGGAACCGGGCCTTGATTTTGCGTGGAGTTTCAGGGATGCGGGTTACGCCGGGACCGGGGCGATCTGTACCAGCCCGAGAAGCGGGGCGGCCAGTCCCCGGCGGCGCATGTTTTCCGAAGGAATTCCCGTGCGATAGTAGGACTTCTCACAATCTGCCGTAGATGGGCCGCGCATATCGCCTTCCATATAGGCGAGGCCGGGGCAGCGCGAGCACGTGCCAACGTGGCGGCAGCCGGAGCAGGTGGTGAGGTCGCGCGCGCGGATAGAGCGAACTTCGTGAAATTGGGGCGCGTTGCGCCAAATATCTTCGAACCGCTGTTGCCGCAGGTTCCCGCACACGATGGGAAACTGGACGCACGGAAACACCTCGGCGTAAGGCGTGATGTAGCACGAGGTGTGGCCCGCGCTGCATGGATATCCGTCCATGATGTCGTCGTCGGGGGCGGACGGCGGCGCGCAGTACTCCTCCACGTTTCCAACCAGCGATTCATCGTGAAATACAGTCGGCAAGGATGTTCCTGAAACCCGCAGGTTCAGAACCGAACGGTCGCCATCCATTTTGGGGGTGATGGTTGGGTCGAGGGTGTAGTGAACGCCGAGATCCTGGGCTAGCGTCTGCGTGCCTTTGTAGTCCTCGAAATTGTCCTTCATCAAAACATTGGCGATCGTAACTTTCAGGCCTTGCTTTTTGAGGAAGCGGATGGCTCGAACAGACTTGGCCAAGGAACCCGGCAACCTGGTGATGGCATCGTGAACTTCCGGACGGTGGGAATAGATGCTGATCTGAACCTGCTCCACACCCAGCCGCCCCAATTCCTGGGCTTGAAATTCGCGGATCATCACCGCATTCGTTTTGACCTTTACGTTGAAGAGCAGCTTGCGGGAGTAGGCAACGAGTTCGAGAAAATCGCGGCGCAGAAAAACTTCGCCCCCGCTGAAGGTGAGGAAGAACGTCCCCGCGGCGGCTAGCTGATCCAAAATTCCTTGAATTTCCGCTGTCGTCATCTCGCCGTGGTCGTTGTGGTCGAGGTAACAGTGCCCGCAACGCTCATTGCAGCGGTAGGTTACGTCGATGTGCACGCTGAGAGGAATACCGTGCACCCGCGCCTTCTCATTCATTTCGTGCAAAAGGCTCATGGGGTCTCCGGAGCTACCGAAATCGGAGCAACTGGAATCAGAGGAATCGGCTGATCGGATACCTGCAAAATTCCATGTGTGGAAAGCTCGCGTACGAAGTCGTGGGCATCCGTGAGCGCTTCTTGCGGCGTAACTTCAAACTGCGGACAAACGTCGCGAACCACGATCTCTTCGAGGGGAGTGATTCCGTCCGCTGCTTGCCAAATCGCGCTCGCCACTTCGTTGAGTGTGAAAAATGTCGAATCCGCCACGGACATCACCATGGTCTCGCCCGCAAGCACGCGGGAAGCAATGGCCGAGCTTCGGGCTATATAGATGGAACGCATGGCGCCAGCCTCCTCCGAGCTTCGCTCTGCAGATCCGTCCTCAGACGATCTTCCTTAGACGATCAAGTCCCAGACTGCCTCCTCCGGGCGAAATGTCAAACGCCGAACCGGAACCCGATTCACAAACTCGCAGGCGCCTTCGAAAACACACTGCACCAGGTCCGCGTCGCGCGCGAAAAACAAGATGTTCCGCATAAGCGCTTGCGCAGCCGAGGCTGGAGGCACCTCCTCAATTCGATTCTCCGGGCCTTGGCTCAAAAGATACAGCGCTTGCAGCGGTGCGGAACAATTGGCGCCCAGTCGCGCTAGTTCTCCGGCGAACGGCGTGCCGTGCGCGCGGTAGCCCAAACCGTCCTTGCGGACATAGGAGATTTCATCGGTTAGCAGCGTTGTGTCACGAGGCGCGAGCCGGGAAATTGTCGTCTTGCCAGCCCCCGAAACCCCGGCAAACAAAAAGGCTAGATCATTGCGGACAGCGCTGGCCGCATGAACAAGAAACTCGCCCTGCTGGGCGAGCACCAGCGAATGTACGATGCGGAGAACTGAGTCGAGGGAATAAGGGTTTGCGTCCTGCTGGATTTGGCCACGTCCAGTTGCCGAATCCCACAGCGCCGAGAAGTCGCCGCGTTGCATGCGCCAAACGCCGTGTTCACAGACGACTTCGAGATCGTCGTCCTGTTCCGGTTCCGCCTCATACTCGTCCAACCTTCTCACCGGAGATTCGAGCAGTTCGATGTCAAACAGAATGTTGTTCGATCGCTCTTCTGAACTCCCTCGGGTTACGAACCCGGAATAGCGCTCTTCCACCATGCGCGCAAACGGGAGACTACTGGTTTGTAGAACAATGGCGACGCCGCCAATCTCTACGACTCTGGTCTCCGTTGCGCTCTCGAGCGCTCTTGTCTCCAGCGCGAAGGCGTCGAGAGCTGGCATGGAAGCACTCATGCGGCTGGAGCCTCCGGGACCGCTTCCGCATCCACAGCGGAATTCCGCCAGGAACGGACGCGCAGGAACAGGCGCACCAACAAGCTCGACCGGCTCAATAAAGCCGCTGCCAGACGGGATCGTGTGGAAATCCGCTGAGGAACCGCAACCCACTCGCTACCCCGACGCACTCCGGCTAGGACGCCGAGCAAGCTGCCAGCCGAAACTGAAGGATCGTCCTGTGGCATGGCATCTCCACGCGTGATCAGGAGGGGTTCCAAGGGCAAGTCTTCGGGGATGCTCGCCTGTAAACCTATGAGCCGATGCAGGAAGAACCGCCCACCCCGCTCGTAGAAAATGACCTTTCCAATCATGTAACTAGGGCTCAGCTGGGAAAGTGGCAGGCTTTCAATCAGAACGGTATCCCCGGGCCACAACGTGGGCAGCATGCTGCTCCCGGAAACCTGTAGCCGACATCGGCCATGCTCTTGCAACAACTCCATGATCAGTTTGTGTTTCGTAAGGTGAAAATTGGCTGCGGCCGGCATGGATTCAGGAATTCTTTCGAGTACCAAAGTGGCACTGACCTTCCACCCGGCTCACTTTCCCGCAAGCCAGCGCCATCGTTTCGAAGACCCGTTCGTGTCGGAATGTCGGCTTGCGATACTTCTTTTTGGAACTATTTTGAATTTCGGAACGATTCGCTTGTGAATTCGGCCGACCTTGATCCTTCATCGGTCCTCACCCCAACACGGAACCGGGTCCGTGTTTTCTATCAGTTGGCGTCACTGTCTCAAAATTGTACACAGGGCGCCGCCCAGCACAGCCCCACAATCAGGCTGGGTATCCACATAGGAACTAGGCCTTAGTACGCGGAAAGAGTGCCTTGGCGGCGGCCCCGGCGGAGCACCCAGGAGAACACTCCCAGGCTGGCTGGAACCAGCAGGAGAACGGCCGCACTGAGCCACAGGATTTCCGGTGCAAGGTCGTTCATGGACCTTCCCAGGAGCAAAGCGCCCCTCATCCCGGTGAGCGAGTGTGTGATGGGAATCAGCCACGCCGCCCAGCGCAGCGCAAAGGGAAGAGTGCCGACGGGAAAGATGGCGCCCGTCAGAAACCACACCGAGCTCAGGAGCCAGATCATGGCCGACCCCTTCTGCAGAGCGATTTGCAATGCCGCCGCAAAAACGCCCAGGGCCAGCGCCAGAATCAGAGAAAGCAGGAAGATGACGGCAACACCCGCAAGATTCGGGTGGAGCATGGGCACGCGAAATACAACTAGCCCAATCGCCAAAAATAGAACCAGATTTACCGACTTACCCGCGAACGCCGAGAATGCGCTCAGAAAAACCAGCACCGGGGGCGGCGTGGAAGTTGTCATCAGCACTTCCAGCGTCCCCGTCTGCTGGGCTTCCTGCACGGTGCTCAAGAAGGCCTGTACGCCCGTAATCAGAAATGTGTAAAACCCGCTCCCCACGACGAGAAACGCAAAAAAATCAACTCCTTCCGGGCGAAAAGACGGTCCAATCGCGTGCGCTAAATAGAAGAACGCGCACATCTCAGCAAACACGCCAACCACTCCCAGCAGAAAACCCTTGCGGTAGCGCACGGTTGTCAGCAAGTCACGGCGGACAATGGCCGCTAGCTTTTCCGCGAGAGAGACACGGTTCACCGCGACGCTATTCACGGCATCTCCTCGAATGCGGAAACTACCGCGTGGTCGTCGTCACTCGGATCATTGTCGGGGGCCGCTTGAAAGTAAAACTCCTGAATCGCGTCAATGCTAGCGCCCCGGCTGAATCGCCGTTCGGCCCTCAATACGCCCCGCCGCAGCACGGCAACCTGATCTCCAACTGCCGCGGCTTCCTGGAAGTTGTGGGTGGTCAGAACAACGGTAGTCTTTGCCGCCACAAGCTGGCCCACAAACGGCCAAAACCGCAGGGCTGAGCCGGGATCGAGCGAGCGGGTGGGCTCATCGAGCAGCAAAATCTCAGGATTCTTCAGCAGCGCTCGGGCCACGCCCAGCCGCTGGTACATGCCGCTGGAGAACTTCATCACCAGGGTGTCGGCTGCATCCGCCAGCCCCGTCACGGCCAGCTTCTCGTCGATCCTTTGGCTGCGCTCTTCCCTGGAAACGTCCTCCAGGACCGCGAAAAAGTCGAGATTCTCCCGGGCGGTAAGCCGGGGAAAGAACGTCCGCTCGTTAGCCATGGCAAAGCCCACTTTGCGGCGTACCGAGTCGCCGTCCCGCTGCGTGTCCGCCCCGCAGACCGTAACGGCCCCGGCATCGGGAATCAGCATGGTCGAAATCAGTTTGAGGGCGGTTGTCTTGCCGCTGCCATTCGGACCCAGAAGAACGAGGACTCCGCCCGTAGCCACGCGCAGGGACACGCCTCGTAAGGCTTCCGTGGCGCCTCCCCGCTCCCGGCCGAGCCAGTTGAAGAGAGCAGGACGGTGCCGGAACCGCTTACTGACCGAGTTAAAGACCACGGCATCCATTTTTGTGGCTAAGAGGCTGGAAGACTCGTATTATAGAGGCTCCTCCTCCCGGAGCCCCGGCCGATAAAATGGGGGTTCGATAACTGCCCGCTGGTGCAACATGCCACCGTCAACGCTCATTCCGCGTGCGCCTGTCGCGCTGTCCACCACCCGTAAGCTTTTGGGGAGGCTGGTCTCGCCGGAATGGGAGATGCTGCTGGCGACTGCCTCTGCGACGGACCAGACTCCTGTCCTTCGCGGTCTGATCCAGCATCCGTTTGATTGGGCCTTATTCGAGCACTTGGCAGAAACTCATGGTCTGCTTCCCATGGCGGCCGCCAAGCTGGGCGCTGAGTCTTCGCTGCTGCCAGAACCCGTGGTCGACGAACTCCGTCATATCTGCCAGGAGAACGCTCGCCGCGGCCTGTGGTTTGCGGGGGAGCTATTTTCCGTTCTGGATACGCTCTCCGCGGCTGAGATTCCTGCGGTTCCTTACAAAGGCCCTACACTGGCTGCGATGGCGCAAGGCGACCTCATCCTCCGCCAGTTCAGCGATCTTGATGTTCTGATTGCACCGCGTCATTGGCCTCGCGCCAAGAAGGCCCTGCTCGACGCCGGATTCACTTCCGCGCTCAGGCTGACTCCCCGAGAGGAAAACGCCCACGTTAAATCCGCCTGTGATTTCACGTTCCACCACGACGAGGTGAGGAACGTGTTGGAAATCCATTGGGATATTGTTCCGCGTTTCTTCGGCATTCGAATTCCCTTGCATCAGATGTTGGCTCGCGCCACACGGGTTGAGATGTGCGGGCGTAGCGTGCCGACGCTTGCACCAGAAGACTTGCTACTCTGCCTGACACTGCATGGAGCCAAACACGCTTGGTCGCGCCTGTGCTGGCTCTCCGATATCGCGCATCTGATCCATCGGGCCGAAATCGATCCAGAGACTGTCCGCCGCCGGGCCGAGCGCTGGCGGGTCGGCAGAATTGTGCGCATTGGTCTGTTCCTCGCGCGGTGGATTCTCGGAACGGAGCTTCCCGACTCACTGCAAAACTGGATTCAACGGGATCGCGAAGCCGCTAAGATCGCGAACGAGCTAGCCCGCAATTTGTTCCAGGACAATAAACTACGAACGGAGTCGCTCGCGTATTTCCACCTGTTTGCCCGGCAAAGAGAACACCCCAGCGACCGCGTGCGCATGTTCGCACTGCTCGCCACCACCCCCAGCCTCAGCGAGTGGCGAAGCGTCCGCTTACCGGACCGGCTTTTTCCGCTCTATCGAGCCGTCCGCTTCTGGCGGCTTTCGCGAAGGTTCCTGCGCGACGGGCTGTAAGCCATGTGTGGCGCGGGCGCCTCGCCCGCGTTCTCGCACCCTAAGAAAAATCACATTCAGATTGAATTTCCAGCCTTGAATACCAGCTAGAATCCCTAGGTAGGGATGGCTGAGCGATGGCAGCGGTGCAATCAAGAATCCAACTCAACTGGCGGCGCGCGCTTGCAGTGACTGCGGTTGCGCTGGTGATCGGCGTCGCCTGCCTCTTCGGCGGGCTGAAAGCAGACGGTATCCTCCAGATCACACTCCTGGCTGCGGGAGCCGTGGCGATGTTTCTTTTCTTTGCGGGAATCTACGTCACGCTGGTGCGGCGTTACTACTACCGCCAGAAGTAATCCGCAATCTCTTGTTTCTGGAACAGAGCGCCCTAGCCTAGATCGGTTTATAACCCCGGAACAGGTACACCAGGTCAATGATCAGGATGATCACCACCATCAGTTCCAGAACGAACGCCCGGCTCTGGTGGAATTGGTCCACCATGAAGCGGTAGAGGTCTTCCGCCGTGTCGAGCTTTTTTTGCACCAGATTTTTGTAGTCGGGCACGCCAACCTTGGCCGCCGCCAGGCGGTACAGGCGGGCCGAGAACATGTCGCTCAGGAACTTGATGGCGTTGTCGGCACGCTCGGTAAGCTCGGTGACGTCCAGCAACACGGTATGCAGGCGCGACGCCGCCTTGGCCAAGCGCCATCGCGAAAACCATCCCGTCCCCTGCTCCAAGACTTTGTAGACGGACGCCAGCTGCAAAGTGAGCAGCTCATCGTAATGGCGGAACTCGAGCAATTGCGAGTTTGAGTACTCCAGCAACTGGATCGCGGTTTCCGCGCCGGCTACCGTATCGTAAAGAAACGCGCCATTCCATCCAATGACGGCGATGTCATTCGGGTAATACGACATGCGCGACGTCAGAATTTCCGAGCGCTCGTTTTCGGAGAGCTTCGACGTTTCTCCGCGGACGATCTGCGCTACCTGATCGCCGTACCGCGCCAGCAATTCCTCCGGCGAGGGATTCCCTTCCACTTCACGGATATGGAAGATGAAATAGTCTTCGCTGAGCCATTGATCGTAAGGCTTCTCCAACGCAGGCTCGGCGCGTTTCAGCTTTTCCTTGGCAATCTTCCAGGCGCGGCTCTCAAAATCCGTGTCCCACTCCCAGCGGCTGGCGAGTTGCACCAGAGCGTCCCAGTCTCCCTGGAACGGAAGCTGGAAAATGACGCTGACCACGCCGTAGTCGTAATACTTGAGCTGCCCTTCCAATTTCTCTCCAGTATCGAGGACCAGTGGTTCGAGCCGCTCCACGACCGGGGGCTGACGAAAGCGGGCATAGGTCGGAGCGGGATGCTTAAAGCCGAGGTCGGCCCGGCGTGCATCGAGCAAGTTACGGATCTCGTCCAGGTGAATCTCTTCCGCAACATCGAACTGAATCAGCACCAGGATCGATCCCAGGATCGCTGGACTGCGCTCCGGCGACTCGAGGTCGGAAATAGGCTCCGGCCTGACAGCGGTCGTGATGGTCGAACTTGGATTCATGACAGAACCTGCGAAAACGAAAAGTCCCAGGGGGACCCGGAACTTACTGCGAAGGCACTTCTATTGTACCCGCTGGGCGGCAGTGAGAACAGGCCGAAAGTACATGGCTAAGTTGTTTTTTTACAATGACTTATGGCCGTTGCAACTAAACCTGCAAGAGCTAGCGCACCGGCTGCGCCTTGCATCGACCTCCGAATTCCTGCCTTCCGAAGGGTTACGGATGGTGTCTCGGGATAGGCTTCGGGGACCGTCGCCCAACCATTGGATCCCTGGTGCAGCGCCATTTGCAGGACTTCGGCGAGGTGGAGCGCGTGGCGGTCGGTACCCTGGGCAATCTGCTCGCGGCAACTGAAGCCGTTGGCAATGATCAGGGTATCGGGCGCAGCTTGGCGGACAGCCGGGAGCAGCTCCAGCTCGCCTACATCCTGAGAAACCTGGTACTTCTCCTCCTCGAAGCCGAACGAACCGGCCATGCCGCAGCAACCGGGCGCGGGAGCGTGGAAGTCTAAGCCAATGCGGCTGAGGACTGCCTCCTCGTCCGTCATTTTCATGATGGCTTTGTGGTGGCAGTGGCCATGGACAAGAGCCTTCCGGTGCAGCGGAGGTACAGTAAAGTGCGGAGCTTTTTTCTCCAGAAACTCGCTGAGCAGGAACGTCTGTTGCGAGAGACGGCGAGCGCGGTCATCGTCGGGAAACAGGTTACAAAGTTCGTCGCGGAAGACGGCTACGCAGCTCGGTTCGAGTCCGACGACGGGGATTCCGGCAGCGATCTTCGGACCAAGGACATCGAGCGTATCGAGGAGAAGACGTTGGGCACGATCGAGCATACCGAAGTCGTAGAGCGGCCGTCCGCAACAAAGGTTGGCCTGTGGCACCAGAACTTCAAACCCAGCGGCTTCGAGCACTTCCACCGCCGCTTGCGCGGTCTGCGGGTAGAAGTAGTTATTGAACGTGTCGGCCCAGAGAATGATTTGCGGTGCACCTTGATTTTGCGGCAACTGCCTTCTGGGCGTTTTTCTGAACCAGGCGCGAAAAGTTTCCGGGGCAAACGCTGGGATATTGCGCTCCTTCGGCACGCCCGCGAGGAATTTCACAGCGTTGCTTACAACCGGAAGTTGCGTGAATAAATTCGCGAGTCCTGGCGTATACGAAGCGAGGCGAGCGAAGAAGTCTACGTTGCCAAAAGCGTAATCTCGCAGGGGTCGCGAACGGCCCTCGTAATAATGCGAGAGGAATTCCGCTTTGTAGGTGGCCACGTCCACGCCAACCGGGCAATCGCTCTTGCAGCCTTTGCAGGAGAGACAGAGGTCGAGCGAATGCTTGACCGATTCCTCGCGCCAATCACGTTCGAGAACGTCTCCGCTCATCAGCTCCCACAGCAGATGCGCGCGGCCGCGCGTCGAGTGCTCCTCGTCATGGGTGACGCGGTGGCTCGGGCACATGACGCCACCTTCCTCGCGGCGACATTTGCCCACGCCGACGCAGCGCAATGTAGCGTGCGCCATGCTGCCGTGGTCGTCGGGAAACTGAAAGTGCGTCGGGGGCTGCCACACCTTGAGCTCGGGGTGGACCTTCAAATTCTCGTCCATCCGGTACGGCTCTACCAGCTTGCCGGGATTCATACGCCATTCCGGATCCCACAGTGTCTTAAACTCGCGGAAGGCTTGCATGAGTTCCGGCCCGAACATTTTCGGCAGCAGCTCGGCGCGTGCCTGGCCGTCTCCATGCTCGCCGGAGATGGAGCCGCCCAGGCTCACGACCAGATCGGCAGCCTCTCCGATGAAGCGGCGGTAGTTCTGGATGCCTTGTTTCGTTTCGAAATCAAAATTAATGCGCATGTGGACACAGGCATGGCCGAAGTGTCCGTACATGCCACTCCGATAGCCATATCTGTTCAGGAGTTTGCGAATGGCGCGAAGATAGATACCAAGCTTCTCAGGGGGGACGCCCGCATCCTCCCAGCCTTCCCAACCCAGGGGCTCTCCTGGAATATGGGAAGTTACACCGAGAGCGTTTTCGCGGAGCTCCCATATGCGCCTGGCCTGCCGCGGGTCGGTGAAGAGACACACGTGCGGCGATGGCCGACTGCGTCTAAGACCCTCGATCATACGTTGCGCTTTCGCATCGGCCTCCGCCTGCGAGTCGCCGCCGAATTCCGCCAGAAGCCAGCCGTTTCCGTCCGGCAACAGAGCCAACCCCTCGGCGTTGGCACCCTTGCGCCGCGTACATTCGACGAGAACTTCGTCGATGCCTTCGAGGCCAATCGGGCCATAGCACATGATTTCCGGCACATGATCGGCGCACTGATAGATATCGGGGTAGGCGACTACGGCCAACGTACGAAATTGCGGGCTATCGATCAGGCGGCAGGTGGCCTCGAGGATGGTGACGCAGGTGCCTTCCGAGCCAACCAGAGCGCGGGCGACGTTGCAGCCGTTTTCCGGGAGAAGATAGTTGAGGTTGTAGCCTGAAACCCGGCGTGGAATGTTTGGGTACTTCGTACGGATAAGGTCCGCATAACGGTCGCGAAGCGATTTCAGTCCAGCGTAGATTCCGCCTCGCCGTCCGCCGACGCGACTGATTTGCTCGAGTGCGGCTTCGCTCGTGGCTCCGATGCGCAGGCGCACGCCGTCGTAGGTCAACACATCGAGTTCTTCGATGTTGTCGTCCGTCTTGCCGCCCATCACGGAGTGCACACCACAGGAGTTGTTTCCAATCATGCCGCCGAGGGTGCAGCGCTCGTGCGACGCCGGATCGGGAGCAAAGGTAAGATGGCGGGTTTCAGCGGCGTTGCGAAGGCGATCCAGCACGACGCCCGGCTGCACTCGAGCGCGGCGAGCGTCGAAGTCGATCTCGAGAATGTTGTTCAGATATTTGGAGAAATCGAGAATCACGGCGGCGTTGCAGGTTTGCCCCGCCAGTGACGTGCCGCCTCCGCGGCAGAGCAGGGGCGCGCCATGCTCGCGAGACAGAGCCACGGTGGCGATGACATCTTCCACATCCTGCGGGACCACCACTCCAATGGGCACTTGACGGTAATTCGAAGCGTCCATGGAGTAGAGCGCGCGGCTGCCCAAGTCAAAACGGACCTCTCCGCGCAGATGACGGCGCAGTACTGCGTGCAGCGAGTCAGCATCAACGGAAGGAGATTTAGCGACGCGAGCCAGGTCGGCGAGAGGGTCGGGCATGTGAGGAGTTTACGCTACTGGAGTTGCGATTCCATCACAGCCTTCCGCACTTTTGTCATCCTGAGCGGAGCGAAGGACCCCTACATTGTTCGCGCTAATTCGCGATCCCGGAAGCTCTGCGTACGCGCTAGCATAGTAGGGGTCCTTCGACTGCACACGGGCCTTCGCAAGCGAAGGCCTGTGCTCCGCTCAGGATGACAGGGATAAGAATGCTTACAGCCAGGCGCGTGTGCCGAAATCAGCCAGCGAAAGTGTCAGGAGCAACCCTAAAAAGAAGATGGCGGAGATGATGACCACCTTGGTCAACTTCTCGCTGGTGTACTTCACGTGCATGAAGATGAGCACGACGAGCGTGGCTTTGAAGCTGGCGATGGAGAGCGCCACGATGGTGTTGAAAGCCCCGAGATCAATGAGCGAGACCCGATAGGTGACGTAGGTGAGTGCGAGGAGGATCACTCCAATCAGGAGGTACAACCAAACCGAGACTACGTGGTGATGTTCTTGTTCTGACATAAAGTCCTATCGCTATTTCCGGCTTATCAGATACAACAGCGGAAACAGATAAATCCAAACCACGTCCACGAAGTGCCAATACAATCCTATATTTTCGACAGGCGTGTAGTAATGGGTGTCGAACTTGCCGAGACCTGAAGCAATGATCAGGTACGCCATGAGGCCCAGGCCAATGACCATGTGCAGCGCGTGCATCCCTGTCATCGCGAAATAGATGGAGAAAAACATCTCCGTGTGGCGCTGGTTGACGGGGTACTCGGGATGACCCAGGAGCTTCCCGTCAAAGCTGAAGTTGAGGCCGGGGATGTGGTGTTCTTCGTACTTGTCGTAGTATTCCTTGGCCTTGACCCCAAGAAATGTAGCTCCAAAGAGCATGGTAAAGAGCAGGAAGACTATCAGCAGCTTCTGCTTTCCGAGCTGAGCGCAACGCACAGCCATCGCCATGGTGAAACTGCTAACAAGGAGGACGGCCGTATTAAGAGCGCCCCAGCGAACATCGATAGACTGGCTGGCAGCGGCGAAATCGTTAAAGTACGCCAGCCGGTATATGAGATAGGCACAAAACATGCCGCCGAAGAACATGACTTCCGTGACCAGGAAAAGCCACATGCCGAGCGAAGCGGTGTTCGCTTGCTGCTGCATGTCGACGAAGTGGTGCCGCAGCTCGGGATGGGTCTGTTCCGCGGTGGTAGCGTGACTAGCGCTCAACGGGGATCTCCTTCAACTCGTCGTAGTTGTAAGCTTCGAAGTCCACGACTGGATCCTCATGGAAATTGAAGGTGGGTGGCGGAGAGGTCGTCTTCCACTCCAGGCCAGCCGCATTCCACGGATTATCCGTAGCCACTTCGCCGTAGCGCAGCGACCACAGCATGTACACCATGGGGAACAGATATCCCACGCCGAGAATGGTGGCGCCTGCGGTCGAGAGTACGTTCAGGACCTGGAACTCAGGCGGATACTGATAGTAGCGGCGGGGCATGCCCACGTAGCCCAGAATGAATTGCGGGAAGAAGGTCAGATTGAAGCCGATGAATCCAATGAGCGCCGCCAGTTTGCCCATGCTTTCCGGGTACATGCGGCCGGTGATCTTCGGCCACCAAAAATGGAGTCCTCCCAGATATCCCATGACCACGCCGCCGACCATCACATAGTGGAAGTGCGCGACCACAAAATACGTGTCGGTTA
>CAZUCC010000056.1:0-23559 GCA_964619065.1 uncultured Acidobacteriaceae bacterium
CACGGCGAGCTTGCGACCCGTGGCGGGAACCGGGGTCAGCGCCAGGATCGGCTGGGCCACAGCGAGGCCTCCTCGGCGGGGTTGTGAGGATCTTACCCCGCTGGCACGGCCTCACCGCGCGGGAGGTCGTCGACCGCCTCTGGCTCGCCAAGCCCATCGGGGAAGGTCAGCACGAAGCGCGAGCCGCCGCCGAGCGGGAACTCCGCCTCGAGCGTGCCGCCGTGTAGCTCGGCGATCTGGCGGCCGACGTAGAGGCCGAGGCCCATGCCCGAGCGATGGCTGCCGGCATGAGCCTGATAGAGCCGGTCGAAGATGTGCGGCCGGTGCCCGGGTGCGATGCCGAGCCCCCAAACACGCCCGGTCACCCGCCCCCGGCGTTCCAGCGGAGCGAAGCTCCCCAGCGATCTCAATGGATCGTCTTGGACTTCCGCGACATATAATCCATCAAAAGATACTGCCCAAGGTTATACGGCGTCGTGAAATACGCCTTCCCACGGCACATCTGCGAGACCTTCTGCACGAACTGCACCAGCCCATAATCCGATGCCAGCATAAAAGTGTTGATCAATACCCCTGCCTTCTTGCACTTCGAAACTTCTTCCAGCGTCTGACTCACCACCAGTGGATCGAGCCCGAAAGCATTCTTGTAAATCCGTCCATCTTCCAAAGTGAGCGCCGAAGGCTTGCCATCCGTGATCATGATGATCTGCTTCATGTCCTTGCGCTGGCGCTGCAGAATTCTCTGGGCCACGCGCAATCCCTCGCGCGTATTCGTGTAATAAGGGCCGACCTTCACACGGGCCAATTGCGATAGCGGAATTTCCTCGGCGGAATCGTGAAAGAGAAGCAAAGACAGCGAATCTCCCGGATACTGCGTTCGAATTAAGTGCGACAACGCCATTGCTACTTTCTTGGCGGGTGTAAACCGGTCCTCCCCATACAAAATCATGGAGTGCGAGCAATCGAGCATCAGCACCGTCGCACACGACGATTGATACTCGCACTGGTGTACGTGCAGGTCGGAGTATTCCAAGTTCAGCGGCAGGGCAAGTCCTTCGCGCTGGAAGGCTCGCGACAGAGTGGCGGGAATGTCGAGATTCAAAGTGTCGCCGAATTCGTACTGCTTCGAAGCTCCGCTGGCTTCGATTCCGGTCGCCATGTCGCGCGTATCGTGGCGTCCAAAGCTCGCCTTCCCAAGCGAGCCCAGCAGATCGCGCAGGGACTTGTATCCGAGCAAATCCAACCCTTTGTCGGTCACCTCAAAACGTGCCTGCGCTTGCGAGTCGCCCACCTGCCCACCCACGCTCGACTGCGCCGACGGATCATGTGGCTTGTCGATGGTGATGAACTCTTCCTGCTGCATGCGCTGAATCAGCTTCTCAATCAGCTCGTCGAGCGTGCCGTCCATCTGCATCTGCCGCAGCTGCTCTTGCAGGGACTCGTCGGCAAATTCACCTTCCAGCAATGCCTGTTCAATGGCCTGCCGCAGTTCGTCCAGAGTCTTCTCTTCCGGCGCGTCGTAGTAGCCGTACGGATCCTGAAAACCACTTTGCAGCAGGTAGTCGGAGATGGCGGCAACTAAATCCTCCAGGCTCATCTCAGAGGCCGGGTCGGGAACGTATTTGCTGTAGCGGATGCGCTTCATGTTCTTTGCTGTCCTTAGCGAGTTCCAAAACGAGTTCCAAAACGTTTGTCATCCTGAGCGCAGCGAAGGACCCCTACGTGCTGATATATCTCCACACTCTCAAGCTTTCTTGTTGTGTGCCGGGTGCCCCGTCCTTGTCGCGTTTTGTGCGACAGAGCGGGACACCCCTGAGAATTCCTAATTAAACGATCTGCGACCACGCTGCTGCGGGAAATCTTCATGCGAAACTGTCGACTCTTGTTTTTTCACCGGCTTCTCTCCAGCCGTGAAGACTCTTTCCTCGCTCCGACCAATGCGCTTGTGCGCGTGCAGGCCTTCGAGCACGAACTCTGCCGCGGAAACCTGCGTCTCCTCGCCATCCTTCGCCGTCACGTCGAGCTGCTTCACTTTCTCAAACAATCCCTGAATATTCTTCAAGCCTTCCAAGGCTTCGCTCGCGGAAGCCGACTCCGCCATCTGAATCTCGCCGCCCAGATCAAACCACTGCACAATCTGTTGCAGGTTGGCATTCGCAAAGTATCCATCGAATGTCTTAGCGACGGCGGTGCGAATCAATTCGCGCACAACATGATCCGCACCCTTCAATTCGCCTTCGTACTCGAGTTCGAGCTTGCCGGTAATGGCAGGCATCGCCGCGTAAACATCGGCGATGCGCGGCACCACAGTGCTTTCATCGTTCCGAAGCGCACGCCGTTCGGCGTTCGAGATCACGTTCTCTATGCACGAAATTGGTAAGCGCTGGCTCACGCCGGAACGCTTGTCGATACGCTTGTCCTCGCGCGCGGCAAACGCAATTCGCTCCACAACATCGCTCACGTAGGTCGGCAGATGCAGACGCAAACCATCGCGCCTTACCCATGCTTCTTGCGCAGTAATCGTCGTGCCTTCTTCCAAGGTAGCTGGATAATGTGTGCTAATCTCAGAACCAATACGGTCTTTCAGCGGTGTAATAATCTTGCCGCGCGCGGTATAGTCCTCGGGATTCGCGCTGAAGACCAAAGCCACGTCCAGCGGCAAACGCACCGGATATCCCTTAATCTGCACATCGCCTTCCTGCATGATGTTGAACAACCCAACCTGAATTTTTCCCGCGAGGTCAGGCAGTTCGTTGATAGCAAACACGCCGCGATTCGCCCGGGGGAGCAAGCCGTAATGCACAGTGAGTTCGCTACCCAATTCGTGTCCGCCGCGCGCTGCCTTGATCGGATCGATGTCGCCAATCAGATCGGCAATGGTCACGTCGGGTGTCGCCAGCTTTTCCACGTAACGCTCTTCCGGCATCAGCCATGCAATGGGCAGCGCGTCGCCTAACCGCGCGAATTCCTGCTTGCAGCCGCGGCACAGCGGGTCATAAGGATTGTCGCGGATCTCGCAGCCCGCAATGTACGGCGTCTGCGCATCCAGCAGGGTCGTGAGCGCGCGCAGAATGCGGCTCTTGGCCTGCCCCCGAAGTCCCAGCAGAATGTAGTTATGCCGCGAGAGAATCGCGTTCACAATTTGCGGAACCACCGTGTCGTCGTAGCCCACAATGCCGGGGAAGATGCTTCCTCCCTCGCGCAGGCGGGCGATCAGGTTCTCGCGCATTTCGTCTTTAACGCGGCGCGTCTTCAGGCTGGTTTCGGAGAAAGTACTGCGGCGAAGTTCGCCAAGGGTTTGCGGCATATTCATTGCGGATGTACTCCCGGTTTGTCGATCTACGCGTCGATCTAAAGGAAAGTATACGCTGCACTAGTGTCCGGAAAGTTCGTGTAACGGCTGCTTGCTCTGCCGAGTCTCAGTCGGCGAGGGTCCCGCTTGACACGCGCCCTTCCGGCGACATACAAGCACAGCATGCAGGAAATCGCGAACAAGGTTGTGGTAATCACAGGTGCGTCCATGGGGATCGGCGAGGCCATCGCCAAAACATTTGTCGATCACGGAGCCTGCTGCGTTCTTCTCTCCCGGGACTCCGGCCGTGCTGAGGCGGCGCGAGCCCGCATCGGCAATGCCGGTCGTACTCTGGCGCTCGCTTGCGATGTACACAATCGCGAGGAGATCGACCGTGTTATCAGCCTTACACGCCACCACTTCCACCGCATCGATGTCTGGGTCAATAACGCCGGTCACGGAGTCAGTGACGCCGTCGCCACCATGGATATGCCCGCATTCAGGGCCATGTTCGAAACGAATTTCTTCGGTGCTGTCGAAGCCATGCGCGCCGTGTTGCCGCTCATGCGCGAACAAGGCTCAGGCACGGTCATTAACGTTTCCAGTGTTGCCGGGCATGTGCCGCTGCCCTACAGCGCCGGATACAGCGCCACAAAATTTGCCATGAACGCGATGGGCAAAGCTGCCTGCGTGGAGTTGGCTGGGACTGGCGTGCACGTGATGACAGTTTGCCCTGGCTACGTGCGCACAAACTTTGTCGCCAACGTGGTAAGAGGCCGCGATGCAGCTACTGGCGATCTAAAGACGGTGAAGCCGCCCAACACCCGGGGCATCAGTGCCGAGCGTGTGGCGCGAGCCGTTCTTAGAGGCTATCGCAAACAGAAGAGGGAAGTGATCGTCCCCTGGACAATGCACCCGGTCGTGAAGTTGTATCAGCTATTTCCGAGCCTGGTGGAGAAGTTCATGATACGCATGGCTCGTAAGGCGGACTGACGGTCTCTGACTCACCATGATGCCTCCCAGTAGGAAAGCCTCTGCCAATCGGATTAGTTAGAGAGCGTAGGGGTCCTTCGCTACGCTCAGGATGACAATCATAAAATTTAAGGATATCGGGGGTCCTGGGCTGTGCGAGCTAGCCCAGCTCTTCCAGCATAGCTTCCATTTCGCTTAAGGCATGACTATTCCCGGTCCGCTTCGCCGAAGCTATCCCATCCATGAGCATTTTCCGGGCTTCCTCTACTCGTGAAACCTTTGCCAAAGTTTGCGCAGCCATGAAATACCCAGCAGTGTAGTCAGGAGTGTTCTGCAGAAGTGTGGCAAACTCCGCCAGCGCCGCTTCCAATTGACCCGAGTTCGCGTACTCCATCGCCAAGCCGTAGCGGGCAAAAGCATTGTCAGCGTCCGTTACCAGAATTTCCTTCAACATCGCGATACGATCCATGCTTGCAGTTGCCCTCCGAACGTGAGACTCAGCCTACTATAAAGCGCGGCGTGCGGTCGGAGCGTAAGTACGAGGCTACCTGGGTTGAATGAGTCGTGAATTGGGCCACGTGAATTAGAATGGGTGCTTCTTATGGCCCCTACCCACGACCTAACCCCTCGCCCGGTCCGCGAGTCGCAATCCGAAATGACGGAACTTGTCCTCCCCAATGACACCAATCCCCTCCACGGGCTGCTCGGCGGACGCCTCATGCACTGGATGGACATCGCCGCCGCCATGGCTGACCACCGCCACTCGCGTCACTACGTGGTTACGGCTTCCGTGGATCATCTCGTTTTCATTTCTTCCGCGCGTGTCGGGAATTTCATAGTCCTCCGTTCTTCCATTAACCGTGTCTTCAACACGTCCATGGAAGTCGGCGTCAAAGTCTGGGTAGAAAATTATCTTGCGAATTCCCGTTCGCACGTCAGCTCCGCTTACATGACCTTTGTGGCTGTGGATACGCAAGGGTGCCCCGTGCCCGTTCCGCCTGTGATTCCCGAAACTGGCGAAGAGAAGCAGCGCTACGAAGATGCAGGCCGCCGCCGCGAACAGCGCCTCGCCGAACGGGAACGCCGTCGTCGAAATCGGGGGGAGCATGCTGAGATTCCGGGTCCGAGGGTGCCGTGACCCGAGTTTCCTGAACTGAGTATCTTGGACGTGGGCTTTGAGTGCCTGCCCAGGTGTGATGGGCATCACATCCCGTTGCACAAGCACTCTCAGATAATGCATAGTTGCCACGTTCGGCCGAGAGGACTTTTCATGGATAGCGCGCTTCTGGTCCACCGCCTACAGTTCGCTTTTACCGCCACTTTCCACTATCTGTTTCCACAGTTGACCATGGGCCTTGCGCCGCTCATCGTGGTGCTCAAGACTCTCGCGCTGCGCACCGGCAACGAAACCTACAATCAAGCTGCGCGTTTCTGGGCAAGAATCTTCGGCATCACTTTTGTGACGGGCGTGGTTACCGGCATTCCCTTGGAATTTCAGTTTGGCACGAACTGGTCGTACTTCTCCCGCTTTGCAGGAGGCGTCATCGGACAAACTCTCGCCATGGAAGGTATGTTCGCGTTCTTTCTCGAATCCGCCTTCCTTGGCCTGTTCCTTTTTGGAGAAAAGCGGTTGAGCCCACGCGCGCATTGGTGGTCGGCCGTTGCGGTATGTACGGGCTCCTGGCTGTCCGGATACTTCATCATCGCCACAGATGCCTGGATGCAGCATCCCACCGGCTACACGATCCTCCCGAATGGCACTGTCGAACTCGGCAGCTTCCGGGCGCTCCTTTTCAATCCGTGGGCGGGATGGCAGTACGTTCACAACATGGGCGGCGCAGCGATTACCGGAGCATTCGTCATGGCCTCGATTGGAGCGTTTTACCTGCTCGCCCGTAGGCATGAAGAGCACGCTCGCATGTTCGTTCGCGTTGGCGTGGTAGCTGGATTGATCTTCAGTGCGTTGCAGATCTTCCCCAGTGGCGATCAGCAGGGCCGTCTCGTCACTCAGAACCAGCCCGCGACCCTCGCCGCCATGGAAGCGCTCTTCCAGACCACTCCGGGAGCGCCGTTGGTGATCATTGGCCAGCCGAACGCTGAGACGCGCACCATTGACAACCCTATTGTTGCTCCAAAAATGCTCAGCATGTTGACGTATCGCCGCTGGGGGGCTGAGGTTAAGGGTTTGGATGCCTTTCCGCCACAGGACTGGCCGCAAAACATCCCCCTTCTCTACTACAGCTACCACATCATGGTGGGGCTGGGGACGCTGTTCGTCGCGGTCACCGTAGTCGCTGGCTTCCTACTGTGGCGCGGCAAGCTTTACCGGGCACGTTGGATGCTCTGGATTCTTATGCTTAGCCTGCCGTTCCCGTTCATTGCCAACACCGCCGGGTGGATGACCGCCGAACTCGGCCGCCAGCCCTGGCTCGTCTACGGACTCATGCGCACCGCCGATGGCTACTCGAAAAACGTCTCCGCCGGGAACGGACTCTTCACGCTCCTGGGATTCCTGGGTATGTACATGGTGCTGGGCATCTTGTTTCTGTTCCTGGTGCGCCGTGAAGTCGAAATTGGACCCACATCTGAAATGGCCGCTGGCCACTAGTGGGGCAACCTGGAGGGATATGGAAACGATCTGGTTCATCATCGTTGCATTGATGCTGACGGCCTACGTGCTGTTCGATGGCTTCGACCTCGGAGCCGGGGTCATCTACCTCCTCATCGCGCGCACCAACGCGGAACGCCGCGCCGTTCTTCGTACCATCGGCCCCGTTTGGGATGGCAACGAAGTCTGGCTGCTCGCGGCAGGGGGTACGCTCTTCTTCGCGTTCCCGCGGCTTTATGCCTCGAGCTTTAGCGGATTTTATCTGCCCCTGACCATGGTGTTGTGGTTGTTGATGCTGCGCGCCATCGGTATCGAGTTTCGTTCCCACATCGAAGAGCCCGTTTGGAGCAGCTTCTTCGACGTAATTTTTTCCCTTTCCAGCGTCTTGCTTGCAGTCGTCTTCGGCGCGGCGCTCGGCAACGTTATTCGCGGCGTGCCGCTCGGACCCGACGGATACTTCTTTGAACCCCTGTGGACTAACTTTAAAATCACTAATCCTCCGGGCATTCTCGATTGGTTCACAGTTCTCGCGGGTGTGGTGGCACTCTCGGCGCTTACCATCCACGGATCGCTCTACGTGGCCCACAAGACAGAAGGCGCTCTTAGCGAGCGAGCCCGTAGCGTCGCGGTCGCCCTGTGGCCATTGCAGTTTTTTCTGACGGTCGCAAGCTTAGTGGCAACGTACTTCGTCAGCCCGGACCTTGTGACAAACTTTCACGCACATTCCATCGGCTACGTGATTCCGATTCTCGCTTTCAGTGGGTTGGGAACACTCCTCTACGCCACACCCAAAGGCAAAACGCGCCTGGCGTTCAGCGCCTCGTGTGTCTACCTGGCGAGTATGTTAGTGGGCGCGGCTTACGCCTTGTATCCGGTCGTGCTTCCTGCCAGTACTGGCTCCGGCTATAGCCTCACCATCTATGACACCGCCGCTGGCCCTCATGGACTCAAGGTCGGTTTAGCTTGGTGGCTCCTCGGCGCGTGTCTGGTGGCAGCGTACTTTGTTTTCGTCTATCGCATGTTCGGAGGCAAGGTTCAAGTCAAAGCCGAAGGCGAAGGTCATGGGTACTAGAGAGTCTATTCCACGTCTGTCATCCTGAGCGGAGTGTGGACCTCTGTATAATCACCCTCATAACTTCGTTTTTCGATTGGAAGGTACACCGTGGGTTCCCACTCGCATTCCCATCAAGGTCAACAGCAACCCGCACCCCAGCCGCTTCCCGGCGTAAACGCGATTGTTGCCGTCGGCTCCGGTAAGGGCGGCGTGGGCAAAACCACGCTTTCCGTCAACTTGGCCGTAGCGCTCACCCAGTTTGGTCACCGCGTGGGCCTGCTCGACGCCGACGTTTACGGTCCCAACGTGCCGCTGATGCTGGGCGCGAATGCCCAGCCCGAAGTTCTCGGCGACAATCGCATCCGGCCGCTCACGGTGCACGGCCTCAAATTCATCTCCGTGGGGCTGCTGAATCCGGGAGACAAGCCGCTGATCTGGCGCGGCCCCATGTTGCATTCGATCATTCGACAGTTTCTCGGCTCGGTCGAGTGGGGCGAGCTCGACTACCTCATCGTCGATCTTCCTCCCGGCACAGGCGACGTTTCGCTGTCTCTGATTCAGACCGTGCCCCTTACAGGAGCCATCGTAGTCTCGACACCCTCCGATGTTTCGTTGCAAGACGGGCGCAAAGCCATCGAAATGTTCAAGCAGATGAAGGTCGACCTGGTCGGCATGGTCGAGAACATGAGCTACTTCGTATGCCCGCACTGCCAGCATGAAATCGATGTCTTCTCGCGCGGTGGAGTGGAGAAAACCGCAGCCCAGTTTGGCGTTCCTTTCCTCGGCAGCATCCAGCTCGATCCCTCCATCCGCGAGGCCGGAGACACCGGCAAGCCCGCGGTGCTCGCTGGAGAAGAGTCTGCTCAGGGTAAGTCGCTGTTTGAGTTTGCAAAGCGAGTGGTGAGCCGGGTGGAGGAGATCAAGACCGCCGCGCCGGAAAGCGTGATCCAGATTCAGTAGTATCCCACCGGAGCGGTTGGGTTCGGTCATTTTCCGAGCTGCGGACTACTCATCCAAGGGCCGATGTCCTCAGCGGCGCTTCAAAGCTTCCAGCTCTTCCAAAGTGCGCGGCCAGTCCGATCCCAATAACCGGGACAAACCCCGATCGGCAAGGACTTTGCCACCAGCACCGAACGCGACAAGAACACGGGCCCGGCTACTTGTTTTTCTCTACGCCGAAATCATAAGTGCTCCCGGGAGCCGCGGTTGCTCCTCCAAGGGGAGAAGAGGACAGAACGTACTGGCCAGCCTCCAGCGGCGCCTTGGGTGTGACCTCGACCGCAGTATCGGAAACGCGCTTGATATCCACTTCCAGTGTTCTTTTCGAGGGAATCCAGCTATCCGGGTTGCGGTCGGAGCGTGTGACCTCGATTTCGCGATAATCCTTTTTCACATCGACGGTGCCGATCGTGAACTGTGGCGATATGTTCACGGAAGTTGGGAAGCAAAATCTGGGGCTGGGTCCCAGCGTAACCGGAGCCGCCACGTCTTTGAAACGAATGATGTTGGTTACGCCCCTCTGGTTATTGAAAGGATTCTTCATGCTCTCACGGATGGAGAATCCGCGCTCGGCTCGTTGCGTTACTGCATAAGTCATCGGTTTCCAGGACGATCCGTCCCAGTAGTTTGCCGAAGACGTTGCCGGGCACTGTGGGCCCGATGCCGCGGGCGACGCAGGTTTTGCAGCTGCGGTTCCCGCTGCCCCACTCATCTCACCAGGGTTAGTTACTGTAGCCGATGCCGTTCCACGAGTGAAATTCAATGGCATCGCACTACCCTGACTCCAGATTCCTGTCAGCGAAGAGCCATCGCCGCTGACTACCCCAACCCATGTCCCATGCACAATCGGCACCGTAAAGCTGAAGGCTTGTCCATTGAGATGAAGGTCGCTGCACGGCACCCCGGACAAACCCTGATCTGGGCTATCCACGGTTCCGCTCAGAGTTCCGTCGTGAGCGGCTATAAGGTGAAGCTTTATATGATACGGTCCCAACATTCCGGAATAGTCGCCGGCGAGGTTAGGCTTCTGAGCGAAAGTCATCGCCGAGGTTAGTAGCAGCATTACGGAAAACCAGCGTCGAAACATGCGCGGCATTATATGTCATTTACTTTCTCCCGTTTGTTAAGCTCTCGTAAATCGCCAAAACGTGGCAGCAGGCCGCTGTCTAACTGCGGGTGTGCAGCTTTGTGTTGTGCTTCTTGACATCGTTTGTCATCGAGCGTATCAATAAGCGGCAAGCACATCTCGTTCATGCTACAAGGGCTGGAGGCTCACGCCATGAGAGTGTTTTGTTCGTTGCTTCTTTCCGCAGTGCTGGTTTTCCCGAGCACACTGTTTCCACAGACGAAAACGACGCCTGATAAAAATGACAAACAAGCTGCTCCAGCGTCTCCGCCGCCTCCGGTTGTGAAGGAACCACTGGCGTTTGGTTTAGAGGATGCTACTCCTGTAAGGATGCGCCTCAACCGGACGATGTCGTCCGCCGACGCTCAGGTGAATGAGACGGTGGATTTCGAAGTTCTGGATGACGTGAAAGTCAAAGATATGATTGTGATTCCCCGCGGAGGCATGGCTTGGGGGACGGTGACCGAGGCTCAGCCGAAGAGAAGAATGGGGCGAGGCGGCAAACTCAACATCAATATCGACAATGTGCGACTTGCTTCCGGCGAGAAGGTCGCTTTACGTGCGGTCAAGGATGTGAAGGGCGGCGGCCACCAGGGCGCTATGGTGGGGGCGATGGTAGCGACCAGCATTGTGTTTTTCCCCGCCGCGCCACTCTTTCTATTCGTCAAAGGGAAAGAGATCGTCATTCCGAAAGGTACCGAGATTACTGCCTACATTAATGGGGACATCCCCCTGGATCCCGCCAAGTTCGCTCCTGCAGCCGCGAGTAAATGAGATGCAGGTGAATTCTTAAATTCGACGGAATAATAACTACACCACGGGGCACCCCGCCGTTGCATGCTCGAGCCCCAAGAGTGCGAATGACGTCTCCCAAAGGCAACTTGACACTACTCGCCAGCCTTCCTAGAATTCTTGATAGGGGACGACTCAAGGATTTCCTAAGTTGTTGATTTATAAGGTATTATGACTTAACCCTTAGAGTCCACTCAGCGATCTCATCTTTAATACATATGGCTCCGGCAGAATCCATTGGCGCGCGCGAACGCGAAATCCTTACCGCTATCGTGGAGACCTTTATCTCCAGCGGTGAGCCGGTGGGGTCGCGTACGCTGTCGCGGTCGAACCGCGAAGGTCTGAGCGCCGCCACCATTCGCAACGTAATGGCCGACCTGACCGAAGCTGGTTACCTGGAACAGCCGCACACTTCTGCGGGACGCATTCCTACGCCGGACGCGTATCGCTATTATGTCGAACAGATTTCCGGCGAGGCGCGCATTGCGCCTGAAGACCAACGCACTATCGAAAAGACATTTCAGGGTGTGACCGACGCGCAAGAGTTCATGGAGCGCACGTCGGACGTGCTCTCACTCATCTCCGGCAATGTGGGCCTCGCGGTTGCGGCGTCAGGTCCGAAGAATGCACTGGAGCATGTCTATTTCTCACGGCTCGGAGACAATAAGGTTCTCGCCGTAGTGGTGTCGCGTTCCGGCTTGGTGCGCGACCGCGTGTTGCGGCTCGATCTGCAGCAAAACGACCTCGATCTTGTTGCACGCTACATCAACGAAAATTTCCGTGGCTGGGCCATGGACACCCTGCGCTCGGAGATCGAACGTCGCATTGAGCAGGAGCGCAGCGAATACGATCGCCTCATGCGCTCACTGGAGCAGCTTTATCTCAAGGGCGCGCTCCACACCGATGCCAACGAGTCGGTTTTCGTGGAAGGCGCATCTAATCTGGTGGCGACGGAGAGCGACCGGCAGCGCCTGGGTGAGTTACTGAAGACGCTGGAGGAAAAAGAAAAAGTTGTCCAGTTGCTCAATGCCTACCTCGATGTGAAGACTGAGGCCGTGCGAGTTGTGATCGGTCTGGATGAAACGCTGCCCTCCATGAGAAATCTGGTATTGATTGGGTCACCGGCCCGCATGGGCGGGGAAGTGATGGGTTTGCTCGCCGTGCTCGGGCCTACACGCATGGATTACCAGCACACGATCACGGCAGTTTCCTACATCGCGCGCCTGTTCGACAAAGTTCTCAATGAAAATGAATGAGTTTGAAAAGTTTATGAGGAAGCACATTAAGAATTCCGAGAGAGAGGCTACATCTGTGGATGTGGAACACGAGCTTCCGCCGGCCGACGGCGCTGATTCTTCCACTGCGGCGGCGCCGCAAGCGCTTGGAGTTGCTGCGGAGGGGGAGCTCGAAAGACTGAAGCAGGAAAAGCAGGAACTGCTTGACCGTATGGCGCGCCTGCAGGCGGAATTCGACAACGCGCGCAAGCGTGCCGCCCGCGAGCAGCAGGAATTCCGTGAGTATGCCATTGCAGGCGCCATCACACCGCTGCTGCCCATTCTTGACAGCTTGGAGCGAGCACTGCACTTTGAAGGCGCCTCAACGGCCGATCTCCGCGCGGGCGTCGAGTTGATTCAGAAGCAGCTTTTAGACGCCTTGGGCAAGCTTGGCCTGAGTCCCGTTCGTGCAAAAGGAGAGCTGTTCGATCCCCATCTGCACCAGGCCATTGAAATGGTCGAAACCGATGAGGTGCTCGATCAGCATGTATTTGATGAGTTACAGCCCGGCTATAAATTGAAAGACCGGCTTTTGCGTCCGGCGATGGTGCGCGTGGCACGAAATTCCAAGGCATAGTTTTTGAGTAACTGAGCAAGCATTCTTATTGCAGGGAAGGCATTCTGGCTACCAATACAAAACGCGATTATTACGAAATCCTCGGTGTCGAACGTGGCGCGAGCGAGCAGGAAATCAAGAGCGCCTACCGCAAACTCGCTATGCAGCATCACCCCGACCGCAATCCCAACGACCCCGCGGCCGAGGAAAGATTCAAGGAAGCCTCGGAAGCCTATTCCGTGTTGGCCGACGGCGACAAACGCGCTGCCTACGACCGCTTCGGACACGCTGGGGTGAACTCCGGCGGCGGCTTCGACGAGGCCGTGTTCCACGACTTCCACGACATCCTCGGAGACTTTTTCGGTTTCGATCTCTTCGGTGGACGCGGGGGGCAGCGCCGCACGCGTGTACAGCGCGGAGCCGATCTTCGTGAAGATCTCAACCTTGAATTTGAAGAAGCCGTTTTTGGGACCGAGACCAGCGTCAACGTGCGCCGCCACGAAACCTGCGAAGATTGCCGCGGCGCGGGAACGGCCCCAGGGAAATCTCCTGTAACCTGCCGCACATGTGCGGGTCACGGCCAGGTGCGCCACCAGCAGGGATTCTTCAGCATTGCGCGCACCTGTTCCACGTGCCAAGGCTTGGGCCAGGTGATTACCGATCCCTGCGTGAAATGCAAAGGTCACGGAAGAGTTCTTCGCCAGCGCGCCGTCGAAACCAAAGTTCCCGCCGGCGTTGAGGATGGCACCCGCATCCGCTTTAGCGGACTTGGAGAGGCGGGGCCGTTCGGCGGCCAGGCCGGAGATCTTTATGTTGTCTTGCACGTCAAGGAGCATGCGTTCTTCGAGCGTGAAGGCTCCGATCTGCAGTGCGTTGTGCCGGTTTCCATTGTGCAAGCTACGCTCGGTGCGGAAATCAAAGTGCCTACTCTTCGTGGCGAGCACACGCTCAAGGTTCCCGAGGGAACGCAGTCGGGTGCTACGTTCCGCATTAAAAATCAAGGCGTACCCGTTCTTAACGGCCGAGGCAACGGCGATCTTTTTGTGGAAGTTCGTGTACAGACGCCAACCAAGCTCAGCAAGCGTCAGCGCGAGCTCTTACACGAGCTGAGCGAAACGCTTAAAGTGGAGAACAGTCCGCAGCGGCGCTCTCTCTTCGGCAAAATGAAGGAAATGTTCAGCTAGCGTTCTCGCCTCTTATGACACGCCGCCGTTGGGCCGCTGACCGCGTTGAGGGAGACCATGCTTTTCTTCTCGGCGAACATGCACTCCATCTTTCCCGCGTGCTGCGTGCCCAGATTGGGCAGGAATTCGACATCGCCACGCCCTCAGGTGTTTTCCTCAGCCGCATCGTTTCCGTACAAGACGGCAGTGTTGAATTTCAACTTGGGGATTTGATTCCGGGGACGTCTTCTCTCTCCCTTCCGCACATCGCGCTCGCCCTGGCAGTGTTCAAATTCGACCGCATGGAGTGGGCGATTGAAAAATGCACGGAACTTGGCGTCTCCGAAATTATTCCGTGCGTCGCCGCGAGAACAGAAAAGCACCTCGCCCAAGCTGCATCCAAGCGTGTCGAGCGCTGGCGACGTATCGTCCTGCAGGCCTCCGAGCAATCGCGCCGTGCATGCCCTCCCGAGGTCGCGAATCCCGTCAAGTTTGACCAACTCTTGGATACTGATGCGTCTACGCGCATCGTGCTCGCGGAATCGGAGAAGGATTCATCTCTGAAATCCGTACTCCAGACACTTGAGACACCAGGTGCGACGGACAATATGATCCTCGCCGTTGGCCCCGAAGGTGGATGGACACCAGCCGAACTCAAGAAATTCCAGCAGTCCGGCTGGAGGGCTGCGTCGCTCGGCTCCACAATCCTCCGCGCGGAAACCGCCGCCATCGCCGCTCTTGCCGTTGTCCTTGCCAACGTTCAGTCTGAGCCGCAATAACCACAGGCAGCTCTGCTATCCTCGCGAAATGGCCGCCAAGCCAAAGTCAGCTCCGTTCGTTCCTGATCCGCAGCAAAAGCTTGCGCTAGAACACGTGACTGGGCCCATGCTCGTCATCGCCGGCGCTGGTACCGGCAAGACCACTGTGCTCACACGGCGCATCGCAAGCCTCGTGGCGAATGGCCATGCCCGTGCGGGCGAGATTGTGGCCCTCACTTACACGAAGAACTCTGCCGCCGAAATGATGAAACGCGTGACGGATCTTTGCCCATCCGCCAAAGACCTGCGCGCTCACACCTTCCACGATTATTGCTTTGGCCTGCTGAAGGAGAACAATCACGGCTTTGCCGTGCTGGATGATTCCGATCTCTACATCTACCTTCGCAAGCGCATCCGCAGACTGAACCTCAAACACTACATCCGCGCTGCCAAAGTAGGCCAATTCCTGAAGGACCTGCTCGACTTCATGCGCCGCTGCCAGGACGAGCTGGTCACTCCAGCGCAATACGCCAACTACGTGCGGCGCCTCGATCGCGGCGAGCTGCCGGTACCCCGCGTCGTGAAGTCCAAAGACAGCGAAGAGATGTCCGATGAAGAGACATTAGCCCGCTGCCACGAAATTTCCGATACTTTCGAGAAGGTGGAAACGTGGTTATCCGAAGAAGGTCTGGGCACCTTTGGCCACATGATCACGCGGGCCGTAGATCTGCTGGAGACGAATCCCGAACTCCTCACGCGGGAACAAACGCGAACCCGATTTATTCTCGCCGATGAATTTCAGGATACGAATTTCGCGCAAATCCAGTTGCTGGCACTGCTGGCTGGTAAGGATGCCAATCTCTTCGCCGTCGGCGATCCTGACCAAGCGATCTACCGCTTTCGCGGCGCGTCCTCCGGGGCCTTCGACATCTTCCTCCGGCGGTTTCCTGACACGCGCATCGTCCAACTGGATCGCAACCGCCGCTCGTTGTCGCCGATTCTTCAGTGTGCCCACGCCATCATTGATGAGAATCCCCCTATCTTCAAGTCCGTTGGCATTCCCGGCATCCCTGTGCAACGTCACCCGCTGGTCTCTGTTCGGGAGGAAGACGCCATCGCCGCTGGCAATCCGCTTCGAGCCGACCCCATCGAAATCGTTGTCGCGAAGAAAGAGCGGGAAGCGGAAGATATTGCCACCACCATTCGCCACCGGAAGAGATTGCTTGGGGGCCCGTGGCGCAACTTTGCCGTTCTTTATCGTCAACTGGATCATCGCGACGAAGTTGTGGACCAGCTGGCAGCCGCTGGCATTCCTTTCACGATTGATGCGTTGGACGTGCTCGATACTCCCGAAGTGCGAGACCTTCTCGCCTGCGCGGGCGCGATTGTGGATCCGGCAGATAGCGCCAGCCTTTTCCGCGTGGCCGCACTGCCGGAATTTACGATCGATGCATTGCAGCTCCACGCTGTTATGCGCTCTGCCGCCCGCGATACGCCTCTCCACCGGATTCTGACCGACGTCCCGCACGGGCAGAAAGTACTTGCCAAGCTCGATGAGGTTCGCGGCGAAGTGATGCGGAAACCCTGGAAGAGTGCTCAGGCACTACGCACGATTGTGCAGCGCTTCTCGCTGGCTGGTAGCAACCTGGCGACTCAGTCGTTTTTGGAATTTATTGACCGCTGGGAAGAAAAGCCGACCACCGAGAACGGCGAGCTGGGAGAGCTGGTGGAATACCTCCTCCTGTTCCGCGAAGCAGGAGGCAAGGTTCCCGCCAATGCCCCATCCCAGCGCGATGCTGTTCAGCTCATGACCGCCCACGCCGCCAAAGGCCTGGAGTTCCAGCATGTGTTCATTATTCGCATCGGCAGCGGTTCATTTCCCAGTTCACCAAAGCAGTTGCTGGTGGAGTTTCCGCAGGAGCTTCGGAGCCGTGAATCCGCCGAGGCGCGCGAAAGCAAGGAACTCCACTATGAGGAAGAACGCAGGGTGTTCTACGTCGCCATGACGCGCGCGAAAGACACGCTCATGCTCTGCGGGAGTCCCAGCCGGAGCAAAACCGACCCGACACCCGCGGGACATCTGCGCGAACTGCTTACGAATAAGGCTCTGCGTTCCTGGTGGCGGCAGCGCGAACCGAAGCCTGTGCAGATCGATTTACTGGCCCAGACAGAACCAGATTTCGTCACTATGGTGCCGTCTCCGGTTTCCGCCTGGATTGCACTTTCTCTACCGAAACCCGCTAAGCTCAGTCTGAGTGCGAGCGCCATCGAGCGCTATGAAACTTGCCCGCTGAAGTTCAAGCTGAGTCGTGACTGGCGCATTCCGGAGGAGCTCCACGCCGCCATGCTGTATGGCGGTGCCATGCACTTGGCGTTGCGCCACTACTACGATGCCATCCGCTTTCAACGTCCCGCTACAGCCGCTGAAGTTGTCCAGATTTTTCGTGACGAATTCGCCAAAGCCGTCGTCAACGACGACTACCAGCGCGAACTCTACGAGAACCAGGGCACCCAGCAATTACAGGATTTCGTCGCTGCCGCCGAAAGCAATGTGCCCGACGTTCTGCACACCGAGCAGGAGTTTGAAGTCGAAATTAGCGGTGCGAAGATCCGGGGGCGCATCGACCGGATTGACCGCCTTGAAGACGGCAGTGTCAGGATCGTCGACTACAAAACAGGCAAGCCCCGTTCCGAGAAGGACGCCGAGAAGAGTCTGCAACTCTCCATTTACGCATTAGCTGCATCGCAGAAGTGGGACTACAAGGCGAGCGTTCTGGCGCTGCAAAATCTGGCGGATGGAAGCATGTCGGTCACGCAGCGCAGCGCCAAGCAGCTCCAAGTGGCTGAAGAAATAGTACGGGAAGCTGCGGCGGAGATTGCCGCCGGGAAGTTTGAGCCCAAACGTGGTTTTCACTGCAGTTGGTGCGGGTTCCGCAGCCTGTGTCCCGCGACAGAAAAGAACCTGGTAGTGCTGCACAATCCAGCGTCGGCGAACCCGCCCGCCAAACATTCCTAGCGAAATTGCGCTGCTGGGTTTCTCACAAAAAACCCGTTCCACGCCAAAAACTAAAGGGACGCTTTCGCGTCCCCTAGTTTGCCTTTCAGCGAAGAGCTTAGTGCTTTTTCTTCGTTGCCTTTTTCTTCGCCTTTTTCTTGGTTGCCATTTGAACGATTCTCCCTTCCATGTGTCATGGAAAAATGTGCAACGATCTTTTGTTGCAACTACTTGATGTATAGAGTCACATAAAAACGAAGTCAAGCAAAAAATGATGCGGCAGCGCATAAATGAGCAAGTACGAAAGTCACCTCACGTCACCATGAGCAACGCGTCTTCGAACTTTCGCAGGGAAAATTTCGCGTGCTCGCTGCGGGCGGCGCGGATTGCAGCGCATCTTTCTTTCGCAATGCAATCTCTTCACGCGCACAGGAACTCGTTGAATCGCTTTCCTTCAGCGCTCAAAATATAATGTTGTTTTGCACGAAAAGGAGTCTTATCGATGCCGAATGAAGATGCAGTCATACTATCCGCCGTCCGCACGGCGGTCGCAAAGTTTCAGGGAGCACTGTCGGAAATCAGCGCCACGCAACTGGGAGCAACCGTCGTCCGCGAAGCCGTCAAGCGCGCTGGACTGAAACCTGAACAGATCGACGAATGCATTATGGGCAACGTTTTGTCAGCGGGCCTCGGCCAGAATCCCGCTCGCCAAGCCGCTATTTTCGGGGGTTTGGCGAACGAAGTCAGCGCGCTCACCATCAATAAGGTCTGTGGCTCGGGTCTGAAGGCTGTCGCTCTTGCCGCCCAGGCGATCCAAACCGGTAACAGCTCGATTGTCGTCGCTGGTGGCATGGAGTCCATGACGAACGCCCCCTACCTCCTCCCTAACGCACGCAAAGGCTACCGCCTCGGCAACGGCCAGCTTATCGACTCCATGATTAACGACGGTCTCTGGGATATTTACAACAACTACCACATGGGTATCACTGGCGAGAACGTCGCCGAGAAGCACGGCATCACGCGAGAACAACAAGATGAGTACGCGCTCAACTCGCACCGCAAAGCCGTCGCCGCCATTAAGGAGGGCCGTTTCGATTCCCAAATAGTTCCCGTCGAGCTGCCCGCCAGGAAGAAGGGCGAAGCGCCCACCATGTTTACTCGAGACGAATCTCCGCGCGAGGATGCCAGCCTCGAAGCCCTCCGCGGCCTTAAGCCCGCCTTCAAGAAAGATGGCTCGGTGACCGCCGGCAATGCTCCCGGCGTCAACGATGGAGCCGCCGCCGTCGTGGTCACCTCAGCCGCGCGCGCGAAACAGCTCGGAGTGCAGCCGCTGGCCCGCATCGTCGCTCAAGCCAGCAGCGGCGTCGAACCCAAATGGGTCATGCTCGCTCCCGTCACCGCTGTGCAGAAGATCTGGCAAAAGACGGGATGGAAAAACGAAGACGTCGATCTCTACGAACTCAACGAAGCTTTTTCGGTGCAAGCGCTGGGTGTGATGAAGGAACTTGGCCTCGACCCCGGCAAGGTGAACGTGAACGGAGGAGCTGTAGCAATAGGCCATCCAATAGGAGCCAGCGGTGCGCGCGTGTTGACGACGCTTCTCTACGAAATGATCCGTCGCAACGCAAAGCGCGGGATCGCGGCGCTATGCCTGGGTGGCGGGAATGCGGTTGCAATGGCGGTCGAGAGGTAGGTGTTTGAACCGGGAATAAGCGACTAGTTATCCTTGCGGTACAGCAGGTCGCGCATGGCACGCCTCCGAGCCTCATTCGCTTCATTCGAAGCCTTGCGCTCGTCGGCGTCCATGCGCCGCTGAGCTGTAGGGACCGTTTCATCGGAGGCGCTGCACTCCGGGCAGCGGTTGGCGAAACCGGGCTTATCCGGCTTGAGCTCGAACTCTTCTGCGCAGACGACGCAGACTTTTACAGGGAAAGCCATTGGCACTCCGTCAATTACACTTCCGAATTTACACTTTTACGATACGACGCTCATCATCGACCCGTAAAGAATCGATCTGAAACTCACGCACCGCTCTCAGTCCAAGATGCTTCACCATGTCACGAAAAAGCTTCTTTCTGCTTCCTGAGTAGCGAAAACGCTTCCTCTACTTGTTGCTGTTCGAGCACCATATGTAGGGTCGCCACCCACCCGGTTCCGCTTCACTGCTGCATGCTTCCGACGACAAGGCTGTTGGCATCGGTTTCGATTAGCAGAATTTCCTTCCCGATGTTGGCGACGATGAAATTGAAATGCAAAGTGCTGGATCCCGAAGGCGTGAACTGGAGGGTTCCGGTGCAATCGGAGTTTTCCGTATACGTGCCGTTAATTGTGGCAGTGAAAATCGTTCCGTTCACGTCGAAGGTTCCGGAGCCAGAGACGATTCCATGCCCGTCCAGAATCACTTGAGCGACATAGGCGATCGGACCCTTGGTAGGGATTTTCCCGAACAGATTCGCCGCGAAGGTCGCCTTCTTTCCGGTTAAGCCGCAGATGGCAGCACCCTGCGCAAGACCAAAACCCCCGGCGACCAAACCGCTAATAGTGTCGATTATCTGGAGGCCTTTGTTAGCGGCGTCCACAACAAAGTTGGCGGTCGCGGAGCCGCCGCCCATGAAGTTAGCGATGAAGCTCCCGGTACAATTCTTCGCAACCGAATAGGTGCCGGTGAAGGCTTGTGTCCCGATTACTCCGTTCTGATTCACTGTCTGGAATCCATTCGTAACGTTCCCGGTACCATCGGCTGTGAAGTGGCCTACCGCTGCGCCCACCTGATATCCCCACACCCCAGTCAGGGTGGCGTTGGAGCAGATAGCGGACGCGGAACCGACAGCGGTCACGATCACAAACACCAGCGTAGCGAAACAGAACTTTTGGAAATTCATTGATCTTCCCCCTTTCGATGCAAGCGTGGAGTTTCCCCATAGGAGATGGGTCTTGCGATGGTCTGCAGAGGCGCCTTCGGCTCCCGGAAAGAGGCTGCGGCGGGGCGGCAGACAGGCTGACGGCACTGATTTTGTTCCTGCCCGGGCGACGTGTCAAGATGCAACAGTTTGCGAGGTTGAGGGAGGCTTGCAAAAGCCGACTCGATTGCCCCTGCGGCTTCAGCCGCCGAGGTAAGGTTGAGGCTTCGTATCAGAGCATGTCTTCAGACATGCCGAAAAGCTTCCTCAAACGTGCGCCTTCAGGCGCTGCTAGACACGGCATCCCGTCTCACGCGAGCCCAGAAGAAGTCTCAAGAATTTGTCCCATTGATCTTGGTATCAGCGAACTGCGATCTGTGTGCAATGCTCTGACAGTACCCGCCATCCCTGTTTTTCCCGTCCCAAAACGATGCTGCAGCGCTGATCATCGTGGAACTCCTTACCGTCATACGTGCCGTCGCCCTTCCAGCGGCTGCTCACGACTGCGGTGCTCGATGTCCGATGCACCTCCATTTCGCTGCGCTGTGCAGAAGCCACTGTGTACTTAGGGGAGAGCAGCATATCGAGCATGTGCTGCCGGGACTCGGTTGCGCCCTTCGACGAGAAATAAATGTAGTCAGCGGCCAGAATACGTTGGACGCTGGCTGCGTCCTTGCTGTTCCAGGCGCTGTCGTACCTTTCCACAAGATGAAGGATGTCGGCGTCCGGCGGTTGTTGGTTCTGCGCCGGAGACGCTCCGCAAAAAACAGCAACACAGAACAGCGCTGCCAAAAACTTGATTTTCATAGACACTCGCACCATGGACACTTCCCTCTTGTGAGAGACGAGGGGACAACGAGAATGTCATCAATGGGTTGTCTTATGCTGGGAGAGACAATTCGCCGGACTGCTTTTGGGCGGCGAGGGCTTCAGCCCTTCTTCGCATCCTTTACGGACAACGACCGCCCGATTCCTTCAAAGCCAAGGGGCGGGAACTGTAATGTTGGCATGGCGGAAGGGCTTGGAACAGTTGTACCGGCGGCTTCGTTCCGGCCCTTCGCAAAGAGCGCGAAGAACGGGCACCCGAGAGTTCGTTTGTAAGGGAGATCAAAAGCGGCAGAAGGGACGGCCACCCGCCATCTCCGGGTTTCAGCCGAACTGTGCGGCCGCCGGCGAGATCGATTTCCAGTTCCCTTTCCACGACCAGAAAACACTCATCGGAAATGCGGATGGCTGATGCCAGCGAAATTCTCCCTGCGTTGGAGTGGACAACCCTATCCCGAGAAAGAAACAACCCATTCTGGGAGTGTCAAGATACAATTTCTTTGATGCCTGATAATGCCACAAAAAAATTCTTGTCTTGGGCGCGATATCTTTTCTGGTCAGAAATAATGCGCCGCCAGTGGGATCGCTACATGGCCGAAGGCGAAGAACAAGCCGAGATTTCAGAATGGCTTGGTGTTACCGCATGTTGGGCAGCGAGCCTCTATGTCGTCGTCGAAGCGTGGGAGTCTTTGAAGTACGCCGATCCGATTATTGATGAGTTGTTGAAACGAGAAGGATGGAAAGACAAATTGAAGCGGCTTCGAAACGGCACATTCCACTATCAACCTGATCTAATGGCACTTAAGCAGCATCAGTTTCTTAATTCTGACACTGACGTCACCCTATGGCTTATCACCGTTCACGAGGAATTCTGTCGATATTTCCGCGGCAGGCTAGACCGTTTTCACGGGGGAACCGCAGAACAAGCTAAATTGCGTGCCCTCGTTGTTCATTTAGTCGGGTGGATACCCACAGAGCCTCACGAAAGAGAGATTGAGTTCTTGAAGAAGCAAATGGCTCGCGTTCAAGCCATTCTTGCGAGCGGGGATGCCGACCATGAAACTCGGGCGGATTTAGAGTCGTCAGTAACCCAATGTCATAGTGCCATCAAGCAGTCAATGACACTAGTTTTTGCTGATCGAAGGGAGTTACTTTTGAAGCTGGGCGTGCCATCTTCATTGATCAAGTGACGGCGACTCGGAGGGATTATGCACTAGGGAGGTTAGTAGTTCTGGATAATCTGGGGACAGATAATCCGGGGAACAGACGGGACTGTTCTCATCCGTATCGTAGGGCTAGGCGTTAGCCCGGCTCTACTTCCTAGCTTCGCGCGAGCGTTTCCGGTTCACATCGCGTCCCAACGCGGACAACACCATATACGCCGAGCGCGTCATCCCGCCTCCCGTGCTCTCCGGTCGATGGCGTCGATCTGGCTCCTGCCGGTGATAACTCTCTTTAAGTTTTGTTATTCCGACAGAGCCGAAGGCGACGAGGAATCTGCTATTCGCAGCGACACCGCCGTCCCCCACCCTAGGGCAAGATCTTCCCACGCGGGATTACCAGCCTCAATGAGTGAGATCTTCTTCTCGCGCCGCAGCCCTTTGATTTGTTTCTCTCTCGCGATCGCATTGTTTACGTACCGAAACGTTTCATAGTAGACGAGCCTTTGGATGCTATACCTCTTCGTAAACCCAACAACCTCACAGGCTTTGTGCTGAAGCACCCGAGCCATGAGTGATCCGGTCACGCCGACATACAAGACGCGGCCAGCGCTGGCCATGATGTAAACGTGATAACGTTTCTCCCGCGCCAAGAGCAGATTCCTCACTTCGTTTCGGAATGACAACTTTAAGAGTTTAGGCAGTCATCAAAGTCTCCTAGTAGTCCACCAATGGCTCCTGGCTCGAAATTACTCTCAAAAGTCGAACGGCGACCCTACCCACAAAAGTACCCTCCCCTAAGCCCGCCACCCCTGTTACGCTCTCCCAGTCTTCACCCCGAGTCCCAGCTAGGGGTGTGTCTGTGCTCTATAAAACGCTCAGTGCCGCGGTTTACGGCATTGACGCCAGCATCATCGAAGTGGAAGTCGACGTTTCCGGGATCAAAACCAACGAAGACCATTTTCACACCGTCGGCCTGCCCGATGCCGCCGTGCGCGAGAGCCGCGACCGCGTCCGCGCCGCGCTCAAGAACTGTGGTTACGATATCCCGCCTACCCATATCACCATCAACCTCGCCCCCGCCG
>CAZUCC010000057.1:0-22980 GCA_964619065.1 uncultured Acidobacteriaceae bacterium
ACCGGATCGCTTGCCGGGAAGCCCAGATACCCCAGCATCTGCCGCGCCGCTTCGCGTCCGGTGCGGATGCAGTCGGGGACGCCGATCCCGCGATAGCCGTTGCCCGCCAGGGTGAGGCGGGGCGTTTCCTGCAAAAGCTGGCGGATACGTTCCAATCTCTCAAGATGGCCGACGCCGTACTGGGCCATGGCGCCACGCCATTTGTAGACACGCGCCGCCAGCGGCTCTGTTGTGATGTCGAGGATTTCGTCCAGCTCGCGGCGGACGATGCCGAGGATTTCCTGTTCGGAAATATCGAGCACGGCTTCATCGCGCGAACCTCCGAGAAAACATCGCAGGATGCAGCGGTTCTCCGGGGCGCGGTGCGGGAACTTATGGTGAACGAAGGTGCAGGCCAGCATCCGCTTGCCTTCCGTTCGCGGAACTAAAAATCCAAATCCGGGCGGAAGCTGAGCGGCAACATTACTGTCATAAACCAAGCCCACTGTTACTGACGAGCTATAGCGAATCTCCGCGAGTTCCTGCGCGAGCGCGGTAGCTGAATTTCGCAGCAGCGTCGCTGCAGCCGGCGTGGGTACGGCGAGAATCACAGCATCAAAGCTGGAACTGCCCGCCTCGGTTGCAACTAGCCAGCCGTATTCACGGCGATGCACTTCACGAATCGGCAGGCCCAGGCGGACACACACCGGGTCCAGGCGTGCGCTGAGGACATCCACCAAGCGCTGCATGCCATCGCGCAGAGACGTAAAGATGGGGCGTGGCGGGCTTCCCGGTGGCGTGGTCTTTTTGCGTTCGGCAAGCATGGCCCGGCCCAGGCTTCCATACTTGGCTTCCATTTCAGCGAAGCGAGGGAGCACGGCGCGGACACTGAGTTGAGCGGCCTCGCCTCCGTAGACTCCGGAAAGCAGCGGGTCGGCGAGGCGCTCCACCATTTCGCGACCGTAGTGGCGCTCGACGAGAGCGGCGACGGTTTCGTCCTCCCCATGCGTCGGATTCGTGACTTGATGCGGCGGATAAAACCATTCGCGCGCCATGCGAATCTTTGTTGGCAAAGAAAACAGCGGCGAGAACACAGTCGGCAAGATTTGCGTGGGAACGAGAAACATGAGCCCGTCGGGCATGGGCACCAGACGGTTGTTGATCAAGATGTAAGTCTTGCGCGCTTCATCGTTGGAACCGATAAGCTCGCCGCCAATGCCAAGTTCGCGGCAGAGATCGGCCGCCCAAGGCTTTTCGCTCAAGAAGGAGTCGGGGCCAGCTTCGAGGAGACAGCCCTCCACGCGTTCCGTAGTGAGCACGCCTCCGAGATGGCGGGCGGCCTCATAGAGTACGTAGTCGATATCCGTTCCCTGCTGGCGGCTTCGCTCGAGCTCGTACGCGGCGCTGAGGCCTGCGATTCCTCCACCGATAACGGCAATGCGCTTCATGATTCAACTGCGAATTGCTAAGATTGCAGCGTTTTGGCCGAGTATTCCTGCACGAAGCGAGCCAGGTTCTTCACGTTTTCCACCGGAGTTCCGGGCAGGATGCCGTGGCCAAGATTGAAGATGTGGCCGGGGCGTCCGGCAGTCTGCTGCAAGATTCTCTCCGCCTGCGATTTCAACTCTTTCCAATCCGCGAACAACAAAACGGGGTCGAGATTCCCTTGTACGGCTCCTTTGAAGTCCAAGCTGCGCCAAGCATCGTCGATGGGCATGCGCCAATCGACACCGATAACGTCCGCCCCGGTTTCCTTCATGGCGGGCAGCAGTGTCGCTGTGTCGGTACCGAAATAGATGACTGGCACGCCTGTCTTCTTCAGAGCGTGTACGAGTTCCGTGGTGCGTGGCAAGACATATCGCCGGTAATCCTCGACACTGAGACAGCCCGCCCAGCTATCGAAAACCTGGAGCACGTCAGCTCCCGCGCGAACTTGCTCGGCGGAATACTCGGCCACCACCGTCACCAGCTTCCGCAGCAGCTCGTCCCAGACGCGAGGCGAGTTATACATCATCGTCTTGGCGTGTAAGTAGTTGCGGGAGCCGCCGCCTTCGATCATGTAGCTGGCCAGAGTAAACGGGGCACCGCAGAATCCGATGACGGGCAGGTGGGAACCAAAATGTGCGCAAACCTTGCGAATGGCCTCCGCAACGTAGCCGAGCTCCGAAGCCCGGTGGGTTTGGAGAACCGCAACGTCCTCCCCGGTGCGCAGAGGCCTTTCAATCACCGGGCCTTCACCGGCTTCGAAGTGGAAGGGCAGGCCCATAACTTCGAGCGGCAGCAGCAAGTCTGCAAAGATGATGGCCGCGTCGACGCCGAGCGCCTCCGCTGCGGTAATCGTAACTTCGGCGGCCAGTTCGGGCTTCTTGCAGATTTCGATCAACGAATGGCTTTTGCGGACGGCACGGTACTCCGCCATGTAGCGGCCAGCCTGTCGCATAAACCAGACAGGGACGGCATCGGCAGGCTGAGCCTGGCAAGCGCGAACGAAGAGAGAGTCGGGAGCGGCCATGAACTCTTCAATTTAGCATCTTGGGGGCGCACAGCGTGGAATCGGCAATACCGGAGGGCGTTACCAAAAACAGAGGGGCACGCATGCACCATGCCCCCTCCCCACTCTCCAACTACTTCGCGCTCTCCTCCGGCTTCTGCGGCGGCGGCAAGGGTTTGCGTGGCAGCATTTCGGTCCGGTTGGCGGCGTTGTAGACAACGGACGCGATCACGGCGGAAGCCTGCATCATGTCCGCCGGGGGTGCATGGTCGTAGGTGTCCATGTCGGAGTGGTGTGTGAACGTCGAGTAGTCAAGCTCATCCTGGATGAACTGAAAGCCCGGCAAGCCCACGGCGTCGAAAGAAAGGTGATCGGTGCCGCCCGTGTTGCGGATGGTCATGCCTCCCGTGCCCAGGTCACGGAACGGCGCGAGCCACCCTTCAAAGATGGGACGCATCATGTCGTTGCCCTGCAGGTAAGCGCCGCGAATCTCGCCTGCGCCGTTGTCGAGATTAAAGTAGCCAGCTAGCTTGGCGTGTTCAGGCGTGGTTTTCATGGTCGTGGGATCGGCGAAGTGCTGCTTCACATAGGCCTTCGAGCCGAGCAAGCCCTCTTCTTCACCAGTCCAAAGACCAATGCGTACCGTGCGGTCCATTTTCAAGTTAAGCGCTTGCAGGATGCGCATAACTTCCATCATCACGGCGCTGCCCGCACCATTGTCGGTGGCACCGGTGCCACCGTGCCAGGAATCGAAGTGACCGCCGATCATGATGACCTCGTCCTTCTTGGCTCCGCCGGGAATTTCGCCAACGATGTTGAAGGAATCCACGTCTTTCTCGGTAGCGGTGGCCTTGAGGTTTACACGCAACTTGACCGTCTGCTTCTTCGCGAGGAGACGGGCGATACGGTTGTACTGTTCGCGAGTGACGGAGAAAGTTGCGAGAGCAAGCGGATACTTTGCCTCGTACGCCACAGCCTGCTCAGCGAACGTCAGTCCGCCCTTCGCACGGTCGTCGGAGATAAAAGCAGCCACCGCACCTTCGTGAATCAGGAATTCCTGCAACTTCGAGCGCGTATCTTTGATGCCGTCGAAAATCCTGTCGATCTCCTCTTCCGTGAGGGACTGGAAGAAGGCGCGCCGTTTCTGAGGGTCGTCGGGAACCTGCAAATTCTTCCAATCGATTTGCACTTTCTCGACTGGCGTGGGGGCTTTGGCCAACTCAGCAAGATCGGCATCCGAGTCGCGCTTGAACAAAGGCGTGGCCGCGGCAGGAACGGCGTCGGGCTCGGAAAGCAGCACGATCTTTCCCTGCAATTTGCCTTGATAAGTGGCAATAAATTTATCGAGGTTTTCCTGGGCTTTCTTGGGACTGTAAGTGCGCGGAATTGTAGCGAGAATGGGTTCTGCCGTCACCGGGCCGTCCGTAGCGCGAGTCCAGGCCAGAGGCGTAGCGCGCAGGTGCGAATAGCGCGGCTCGATCATCTCGACCGAATATTCCTGTAGTTCCCAACTGCGGCCAAACGGACCCCAGGGTTCCATGTGGACGTTGTGCAGGCCGTATTCTTTCAAGCGGTTGACAGTCCATTCACCAGCCTCCTGTGCCTCCGACGATCCCGTGAGGCGGGGGCCGTAGCGGTCGGTCAACATAGAGAGAGTATCCATGACTTTGGAATGATCAAAAGCTTCGGCCTTGATACGCTGGACGACGGAGAGATCGACTCGATCCTTGTCGTGAGCGTTCTGAGCGACGGCGTCACCGCCGGTTGCCAAAACGGATAGAGATACGATTCCCCACACTACAAAACTTTTAACTAGCTGCACACATCCTCCAGGACTGTCAGTCGCAATAAGAGCTATAGCTCGCGCCCTCGGGATTTTAGCACTCTGCAGGTGGGGATCGCGGGCCGGGACATCGAAGAATGATCCCTAGCGTATGACCGGATGGGTTACAGCCTCCTGCCTCGATACACGGTTACTTCAGACCCTTCGGCAAGGAAGGCGGACGTTGGCGTCCCGACGAGTGCCGCAGCCAGATCCTGGCCGTATAGCTCCACCAGATTGCCTTCAAACTTCGCGTCACGCCCCATCCAGACCTTCCAGGAAGGATGGGCGACACGATATTCCATACATCCTCCATCGCGTTGAGCAGCGTAACCCCAGTAGTGCTCCGTAATGAATTGTTCCTCGGAACCCTCTGCTGGCATGCCGGGATTGCCTAATGCCGTCAAACTCATTCGATTCCAACCTGCGCTGGAGCGCCATCCGTACTCCACAAGCAGGCCCGACTCGCCGTTCCGCTGGATCTGATGCCGCATCGGCAGAGACACGTATCTTTCGTTGTAAAACGTTCGCGCTACGGTTGCGATAGCCCAGCGTGGGACAATCTCCTTTATGAACACAACGCCCCTTCGGACTTCGTTGTCTTCCGTCCGACGAACATAGAACCGGAGATTCACCTCATCGAAATTGCTGTGAAATGGGATTGTGATTCCACACACTTTGGTATTTAGAAAGCGGAACCCGACCAGGCTGACAAACACTTTCCCATTCCATCGATCAAGTTCTGTTCCAGAGGGAACGAATTTGGTGAGCAGGCTAGGATCCACCTCATAGTTCAGCATGGCGAGGGTGCGCCAATCGGCTCTGAGAAAAACGGACTTCGAATTCATAGCTTCTAGGATGGCTGGCGGTGCGCTTCGATGCAAGACCGGCTCGGGCTTGAGGTCTCAGTTTGCCTGTGAAATGGCTGGGGAGGATTCTGGTTGCACGCAGATCAAACCGCCGGCGCGATAGGGCGTGTTGCACCAGCCGCGCTGCCTAGGGCATCGGTTGTGGGGGTCTCTTCGTACGGGTACCATCCTGTACTTGTCCATTGGCGTGCGCCGTGGATGCTCCTGGCATACTCGCGGTGTAATTGGCGGGAGGCTCGCGAAAACGTGCCCAGAGCAAGCCGTAAACCTCCAAGGTCGAGATGATCCGTGCCGCAGAAGACAGCGAACTTGCTAAGCGTTCGAAGCGCTCGTCTGGAGGAGGACAATTTTCGGTTGGCGAGTTCCTGGAGGTCGTTCATTTCAGATGGGGAAATGTGGGGATGATTCCACACCAAGTTGCGGGAGTTGTAGTGGCTGAGATTCAGATCGTGAATACCGTAATGAGCGGCAATCGAATCCCGTTGTGTGGTTCGGGGATATGGGGTAAGAACTTGCACCTGGGCAACATCAGTATCCAATTGTGAAAGTACTTCTATATCGTGCTGAATCGATTCCACTGTGTCCTGCTCGAATCCAAGAATGTAGAAGCATTGTACGAAAAGATTATGGCGGCTCATTTTTTGCAGAAGGCGCACGCTGTCCAATTGATTGATGCGCTTGGAACCGCCGGCCAGCGAACTCTGATTGAGACTTTCAATCCCCAAATGCGCGCCGAAGAGGCCCTTTTCCCGCCACTTGTCAAAGTTTGCCGTCAGCGTATCGACGCGCGTAAGAGCGATCCAGCGCATCCTGTATTTATGAAGAAGACTGACGACTTCATCGGCGTGGCTGCGGAAAGTGCCGAAGTTCTCGTCCAAGATGTTGATTCCCCGAATTCCCTTTTGCTGGTAATTCCATAAGACCTGATCGATCGTCTCCAGCGGGATGGGCTTTGGCTTGCCATAAAATCCAGGGGTCTGACAAAAGTTACAAGTCCAGGGGCATCCGCGCGAAGTAAAAAGTAAGCCGGAGAGCAGCATGTAGGGAAACAGATTGGTTCCGATCGCTCCGTACATTGCGGGATGGCGTAGCTGGTCTGGAGGAATCGCCTCCGCACCGAGCGCTTGTGCCAACTGGCTTTCGGCCCATCCAGTGAATACCCGGTCGAAGGCGGAGGTAATTTCGGGCGAGTAAGCCCCGTAGTTACCGGCCCAAACCTGCTTCACGCCTGCGTTTCGGGCCTGAGAAGCCATACAAAGCGCAATCGCGGTTTCATTGATGTAGAAAGAGATGCCCAGGATTTCAGGCGGACTCGCCAAGGCTGAAGCGAATTCCGCTTCAGTCGGGTATTCCAGGATTTCGCAAGGCAAGTTCGCTTTTAGGAACGCGAGCCCCGGATGGTTCAGGAACGACATCGCGATCCGAACTTTGGCAGGCTGTTTGTCCCAGCTGTACACGTTCGGCGAACAACCGCCAATGGGTTGTACCGGAGACGTAAACAGAACATTGCTTGACATCCAACCTCGGATCAAGTGGCAATTTGGGTTTAGCTAGCAATTCTTATACCAGAAAACAATTCTCGCGGACGTTTTTAGGAGCACGATAAGCCCTTGGGAATAAACAGTCAACAAAAAACTAAAAATGGAACACGGAACGGAAGAGGGAAAGGGTTGCTATCCGATCAGATATAGCGCCACCTCCTTGAATAGAACCTAAAGGGAGAAACTTGTCCGAGGTCGCGGGTAACCCGTGACAGTTCGCCGTGATTATTAACGTCCGGTGCCCAATTGTGTTCGCATTTCCGCCCACACATGGCATAAGCTTTCCGCATGTGGATCCGAAATGTTTATCGCACAGGTCTGTCACTGGTTGGGATCGGGCTCTTGGGTTTCCTGAGCGCCTGCGGTGGCAGCGGCATGACGACACCACCCCCTCCACCACCGCCGCCACCACCGAACAGCATCAGCCTGACTCCGGTCGTTTCCGGTCTGGCCAGCCCTATTGATTTGCAGGAGCCGGACGATGGTACAGGCCGTCTATTTATTGTCGAACAGGGCGGGACGATCCGTATTTTGCAGGGTGGTGCCGTGTTGCCTACAGCGTTTCTCGACATTCATGCCCGCGTCACGTTTAGCGGAGAGATGGGCCTGCTGGGGGTCGCCTTTCATCCGGGATTCGCCCTAAGCAAACGTTTCTACGTGAACTATGTCCGCACCATCAATGGCACGCAGAGACAGAGCGTCATTGCGGAATACCAGGTTTCCGCTGGGAATCCGAATCAGGCGGACCCGACAAGCGAACGCATTCTTCTGGTTGTGGACCAGCCCTTCGATAATCACAAGGCGGGGCAGCTGGCCTTTGGCCCGGACACGTTTCTCTATTTCAGCCTCGGCGACGGGGGCAGTGGTGGTGACCCGTTCGGCAACGGCCAGAATCTGCTAACGCATCTGGGGAAGATGCTGCGTATTGACGTGGATCACACAACCGGGACTCTGCCCTACGCGATTCCGCCTGACAACCCGTTTGCGTCGGGCGGAGGCTTGCCGGAAATTTGGGCGTACGGTCTGCGGAACCCGTTCCGCTTCTCGTTTGATACGGCGACCGGCAAGCTGTTCCTCGGCGACGTTGGTCAAAACACGTACGAAGAGATTGACATCCTGCAAAAGGGTGGGAACTACGGCTGGAACACTATGGAAGGGATGCACTGCTTTAATCCACCCACAGGCTGCAACATGACGGGTCTCCTGATGCCGATCGTGGAATACAACCACACGGAAGGCATTGCGGTGATCGGCGGCTACGTTTATCACGGAACAGCAATACCGTCGCTGGCGGGCAGCTACCTTATGGGCGACTTTGGGGCGGGCAAGATTTGGCGATTGACGCAGAACAACGCCGGCGCCTGGCAGCGCGTACTTATGCTCAGTAGCGGACCCAATATGAGTTCTTTCGGCCAGGACTCGGCTGGCGAACTCTATGTATTGGATTACGGAGGCGGCGCGATCTTGAAGGTTACTCCCTAGCAGGCACCGCATCGGGTACAACGGTCACAATCAGCGGAAATCAGGACCATCCAGCACTCTGCGAATCTTACGTGCCAAAGTATCCAGCAGGAAAGGCTTTTCTAAAACTAGGTCATTCTCATCGGTAGCTCCATCACTCAGGGTCGCGTGCTCCGAATATCCCGACATAAACAGCACCTTCATTTTGGGATGCAGCTGTCTCAGGCGCGGGGCCAATTCTCGCCCACCAATATTGGGCATAATGACATCCGTCAATAGCAGATGAATCTGGTGCGTATGCTCGCCGGCAATGCGTAAGGCATCCTTTCCGTCGATTGCCTGCAAGACGGTATAGCCTTTGCGCTGTAGGAACTCCCGAACAAGATCCCGTATACCGTCCTGGTCTTCCACTAAGAGGACCGTTTCCGTACCTGTTGGGGCGGTGGTAAGAATCCTTGTTGTTTCAGAGGTGACCGCCTCTATTGTGTCTTCCACCTGGGGAAGATAAATCTCGAAGGTTGTTCCTTCCTTAGGGGTGCTGCGGACCCATATTGCACCGTCCATTTGCTTTACCGCTCCGTAAACCGTGGCCAACCCCAGTCCCGTGCCTTTCCCAGGCTCTTTGGTGGTGAAAAAAGGCTCAAAGATGCGGGATTGAGTTTCGCGATCCATGCCAACTCCGGTGTCACTAACGGCGAGCATGATGTATTTGCCCATCGGCACGCCATCGCGGTTCTGAGCATAGTCTTCGTTGACTTCGACGTTTCTCGTTTCCAGGATCAACCGACCACCCTGAGGCATAGCGTCACGAGCATTGACGACAAGGTTCAGGATTACTTGTTCGATCTGTCCTGGATCTGCCTTGATGCGACCGAGCGCCGCAGCTTGCAAGGTCGTCAATTCAATGTTGTTCGCAAGTAAACGATCCAACATTTTCACAACCTCGGTCAGGACCGTATTCAGGTCCAACACTTTAGGATGAAGCACTTGCTTGCGGCTGAACGCCAGCAACTGACGAGTAAGGGTAGCGGCCAGGGTCACTGCGCGTTCTATTTCGAGTGCATCCTGGTGGGCGGGATCGCTTGGTTCGAGCCGATGACGAAGGCGTTCATTGTGCGCTTGGATGAGCATGAGGAGATTGTTAAAGTCGTGGGCGACTCCACCCGCGAGTTGCCCGACGGCTTCCATTTTTTGGGAGTGACGGAGTTCCTCTTCCAGGCGCTTGTGTGCGGTGATGTCGTACAGGATGCCTTGCATCAGCAGTCCGTGATCCTCCGTTGCCTGCAACATGACCGCCTCGTCCCGGAACCAGATGATCCTTCCGTCACGAGCGAACATGCGGTACTCCCCTTGAAACAATTCGTGAGTCTCCTGAAAACGCTTTTCTGCCGCCAAAGCAATTTCGCGGTCGTCAATATGAATGCGGTTCATCCAACTCATGGGATCCGCAAGCCACTCTTTGGGGGAGAAACCAAGAATGGACTCAATTTGAGGACTTACATAGTGCCAGGGTCCATCGGCGCCAAGTTCCGCTATATAAGTAATAGCGGGCAGGCGTTCGACCAGAGTGCGATAGCGATCCTCCGCAGCGCGCAGTTGCGTTTGGGTCCGGTCGTGTTCTATGGCAATGCCCGCCAAGTGCGTGGCATGCGCGATGATTTGTAAATGTCGAGCGTCGGGAGAGCGGGGTTCGCGATAGTAGACGGCGAAGGTTCCAAAAATCACGCCGCCCTGTACCACGATAGGTGTGGACCAGCAGGCACGCAGTCCATGCGGCAGCGCCAATTCGCGATACCCCGCCCACAACGCGTCGGTCGCTATGTCGGAAACTACAACTTGCTCTTTTCGATAGACAGCCGTGCCACAAGAACCCGCACTCGGTCCACACTGCAGTCCATCGACAGCCTGACAATATTCTGGCGGAAGGCTGGGAGCGGCTCCACTCCGCAACGTCACCCCGTCTACATCGAGGAGGAGAACGGAGCACAAGAGATCACTGTACTGCTTCTCGATTTCAGTACACAAAGCGTCGAGTATTTGTGGAAGGGGCGCTCGGGCCAGGATCATGGCCAGCACCGTCTCATCCAGCAACGACCAGGCTTCTACCGAACTTTGCCCCGTAGAAGAAACTTTGCCAACTCCCGTAGACACGCTACCTCCACAGAACGGGCTGGTGCGAAACAGATTTTAGGAAGTGTCCAGTTTCCCTTGTCTCATATTATCCTTTGGGCGCAACTGGCATGACCAAGTTACGTGCGTAATGATGATAGAAAGCAGCGGCGAGCTGTGGAATTTCGACGCCATAAGATGCGGTCGTGCAACCCGTGATCTCGTTACCTCAGTAATTTAAGAATCCCCAACCAATCCGTGACAATTGGTAGCACGCCTTTTGTGGAGGATTTTTCTGTTCATGCCAGCCCCGTCCGACATCGAGTCGATGGATGCAGCTCCATTGCTGCGTATCCGTGGGTTGACGGTGGAATATCGTGCCTCCGGGGGTCAATCATTGACTCCCGCATTGCATAAGATTGACCTCGATATCTGGCCTGGAGAAATCGTCGGGATTCTCGGTGAATCGGGATCCGGCAAAAGCACTCTCGCTCGTTCGCTCCTGGGTTTGCTGCCCGGAGGAAGCCGCGTGGAGGGTTCACTTCTCTTCCAGATCCAAGACTTGCTGTTGCAAGACTTAACGAGGGTCGACGAGACGCGTTGGGCCGCGATTCGCGGCGCGAAGATCGCGATGATCTTCCAAGAACCCGGACTTTGTCTGAATCCGGTAATGCGGGTCGGAGAGCAGATTGCCGAGGTGATTCGGGCACACAGCAACCTGAAGCGCAAGTTGCGCAAGCAGGAATCCGTAGCCATGCTCAGGGAGGTCGGGGTTTCAGACGTGGATCGTGTTTACCGGGCCTATCCTCACCAGCTCAGCGGAGGACAACTTCACCGCGTTGCCATCGCACAGGCCCTGGTGTGCCGCCCCGATCTCGTGATAGCGGACGAACCTACTCGAGCTCTCGATGTGACCGCACAAACCGAAATCTTGAACGTGCTTCGAGAAACGCATCGCAAGTTTGGATCGGCTCTGATCTTTATCACGCACAATCCTGCATTGCTGGCAGGGTTTGCGGACCGCGTCGTCATCATGTATGCCGGGCGCATCGTGGAAGAAGGCCCTCTGTCACAGGTCTTCCGGCAGCCGCTTCATCCTTATACGAAGGGACTGTTGCAGTTATTTCCCAATTCCCGGCAACATGCGAGCCTCAGCCATGGACGTTTGCCCGTGATCCCGGGCAGTCTCACCAGCGCAGACCATCTGACACCGGGTTGCATTTTTGAGCCGCGGTGTTCGGCGAGAACGGCCGTTTGCCGCAGTGAATCTCCTGCTGAAGAGATACAGCACGATCGTCGAGTGAGTTGTTTCCATCATGCCAACTGAAGCAACAGCGCGCGCACCCAAGACTGCACTCGTGAGAACAACTGCGCTGAGCAAGCGCTATGTGCAGAGTGGCGGGTTTTTGGGGAAACGATTTGTGATCGACGCGCTCACGAATGTGGAGTTGGATATCGCTCCCGGATGCTTGACCGCGCTCGTCGGAGGTTCAGGGTCTGGTAAGTCGACGCTGGCGCGATGCCTCGCGATGTTGGAGAAACCGGACGCTGGTGAAATCTGGTTTGAAGGAAAGAGCATCTTGCCGGGGAACCTTCGCGAATTGGCGCAATCGCGCCCGAAAATCCAAATGGTATTTCAGGATTCAGCGGGCGCCTTGAATCCACGTTTCTCCGCGGCGCAAATCATTGCAGAACCCCTGGAGATTCAGCACCGGGAAACAGGTCACGGATTGCGGGCACGCGCCTGCGAATTGATGGAAGAAGTAGGATTGTCGCCGGATTGGGCAGACCGGAGGCCGTTGGAGTTTAGCGGCGGTCAGCGGCAAAGATTAGCTATCGCCAGGGCCATCGCGCTGAGGCCAATTTTCCTGATACTTGACGAGTCACTTTCCGGTTTGGACTTATCTATTCAAGCCCAAATCCTGAATCTTCTTCTCGACCTGCAAGACGCTCACTCTTTGACCTACCTCCTGATTTCCCACGACCTAACTCTCGTGGGACAGGTCGCGGATTCTGTTGCAGTGATGCATCAGGGAAGAATCGTCGAGAGGGGGTCCAGGCAACAGGTGCTCAGCAATCCGCAGCACGCTCACACTCAGGAGTTAGTGGGTTCCGTTCGCGTCTTAGAGTCTGCCTTCCGAACGGCGCGGGCTGGAAGCGGACAATGAGGTATCGAGTATGAGCTATCTCGGACGCCGCCTGATTCACGGAGTGCTGTTGCTGATTGGCGTCTCGGTTCTGTGCTTTCTCCTCAGCGACCTCGTTCCGGGAAGTTTCTTCGACGAAATGAAATTGAACCCCCAGATTTCCTCCGATACCATCTCAGCCCTGCGGTCTCAGTATGGGCTCGACAAGCCGCTGCCGGTACGATATGGCCGCTGGGTGAAGTCCGTGTTCCGCGGAGAGTTCGGTTATTCCTTCGCATATAACTCTTCCGTGAGAAGCCTGCTCGTTCTACGCGCGCGCAACACCCTGTTTCTTACTACGTTGGCCACGTTGCTGGCCTGGCTGATTGCAGTGCCCCTCGGAGTCTGGACCGCCAGTCATCCAGGCAAATGGATGGACCGCCTTAGCATGGGAGGAACCTCCCTGCTTCTCTCCGTTCCGGAACTCGTCCTCGTGCTTGGCCTGCTTTATCTGGTGATCCGCACGCATGCGTTGCCCGTGGGTGGCATGGTTTCCACCGGATTCGACCATCTTGGCAGGTGGGAAAAGGTGTGGGATCTAGCGACGCACTTAGTTGTTCCGGTAACGACGCTCGTACTCGCCAGCCTTCCAATCCTGGTGAGGCACGTGCGAGCGAGCATGATCGAAATCTTAGAAACTCCTTTTATCGGCGCGGCGCGCGCCCATGGAATTGGCCGGACGAGATTGCTCTTCCGCCATGCTCTCCCCGCCGCAGCCAACCCTCTGATTTCTCTTTTTGGCTTGTCGGTCGGTGGACTTCTCAGCGGATCGCTACTGGTTGAAGTGATTACCGGCTGGCCCGGCTTGGGTCCACTTTTGCTGGAGTCCTCGATGTCCCGGGATCTCTACGTGGTGGTTGGGATTGTCATGTCGTCGACCCTCTTTATGATTTTCGGGAGCCTTCTAGCCGACGTAATGCTAGTTATCGCTGATCCGCGAGTGCGAGTGGAATAAGTATGACGAGTAAGCACAAGATCGTCGCCGCCGTGGTTTTATTGGTATCGGTACACCTGACGATACTGTTCGCCGAGTTTATCGCACCGTCCAATCCGGCGGCGCAGAATCGGGACTTTCCATTTGCTCCCCCGAGCCGCCTGCATTTTGTGGATGCCCACGGACGTTTGCACTTGCGTCCATTTATCTACCAATGGACAACGCGTCCGGAGAGTTTCAACGAATATGTGGAAGCGCGCGAGCGGGAGTATCCGATTCAATTCTTCGTGCCCGGAACTGCTTACCGAATCGCTGGCTTAGTCTCGTCCCACACTCACTTGTTTGGCGTGGAAGCTCCAGCACGCATTTTCTTGGCCGGAACCGACAACTATGGGCGCGATCAGTTCTCAAGGATTCTCTATGGTGGACAAATTTCGGTCGCGGCGGGGATTCTTGCGACACTGATTTCACTAACCCTCGGATCCATGGTTGGTTGCATCTCGGGTTTCTATGGAAAGTGGATCGACGAGTCCGCTATGCGATTCGCCGAACTATTTCTGGTCCTGCCCTGGCTTTACCTGCTCTTCGCAGTCCGGGCGTTCTTGCCGCTTCACATTAGTCCAACCCAAACCTTTCTTTTGCTTATTACGGTCATAGGAACGATTGGGTGGGCACGGCCGGCACGCTTGATTCGTGGCATTGTACTCAGCGCCAAGAGTCAGAACTATGTTATGGCTAGTCGCGGTTTTGGCGCGTCTGACTTCTATCTCATGCGCCGCCATGTTCTGCCCCACACATACGGCGTGCTGTTGACGCAAGCCGCTCTGCTCGTGCCTCAATATGTACTTGCTGAGGTCACGCTGTCTTTTTTTGGACTCGGCCTGAGCGAGCCGAATCCTAGTTGGGGAGGCTTGCTCGCGACTCTGCAGCAATACAATGTCCTGGTTTCCTATTGGTGGATGTTCGCTCCGGCGCTGGCCCTCGTCATTGTCTCTCTTGGTTACCTGAGCGTAGCCAATGCTTTTCATGAACGTCTACAATCTGTCTCAATCTGAAAGTTGAGGCCGCTGAGACCTTTATGCATCGCTTGGGTTGTCTTGCCACCCTCCTGCTTGCCTGCGGCCTGCCTTGCTTTGCGTCTTCCCTTCTGCAGCCCCCGCAACGTGGCGAAGAGGTACAGATCACCGACAACGTAGTTGGGCATTATGGCGGCACTCTAGTCGTGGCGCAACGGAGCGAACCGAAAACGTTGAATCCGGTCACCGTGACGGATGTTCCGTCGCGTGAAGTGATCGGCCGATTGACCGCGGACTTGATTCACATCAACCGGGCGTCGCAGCAAACCGAGCCGGCTTTGGCGAAGTCCTGGACAATGTCGAAAGATGGCCGGGTGTTCACGGTGAAGTTACGCCATGGCCTGCGCTTCTCCGACGGTCAGCCTTTCGATGCAGACGATGTGCTGTTCTCTTTCAAGGTTTATCTCGACGACAAGATTCATTCGCCGCAGCGGGATTTGCTGGTGGTGGGCGGGAAGCCGGTCGAAGTACAGAAAATTGATCTGTACACGGTTCGTTTTACCCTGGCGCAGCCCTATGCCGCAGCCGAGAGAATCTTCGATGGCCTGGCGATGATGCCACGGCGCCTTCTCGAGAAGTCCTATAAAGAGGATAAATTTGCATCGGCGTGGACCTTGACTACGGCGGCTGCCGAAATTGCAGGCATGGGACCTTTTCGCCTGAAAGAGTATGTGCCCGGGCAGAAGATCGTACTCGAGCGGAATCCTTATTATTGGAAAGCCGATCGTAGCAAGAATCGGCTTCCCTATCTCGACGAGCTGGTATTCCTCTTTGTGGGAAACGAAGATGCTCAGACGATTCGTTTCCAGGCAGGTGACACCGACATCATCAGTCGTTTCAGCGCAGAAAATTACGCACTGCTCTCCAAAGAAGCAGCAAGCCGCGGGACCGAACTCTTCGATCTCGGCCCCAGTCTGGAATACAACTTTCTTGTCTTTAATCTCAATGACCTCGGCTCCAAGAATCTGGGTAAGATCGCCGCCAAGCAGGCATGGTTTCAGGATGTGAAGTTTCGTCGCGCGGTCTCTTCCGCGATTGACCGGGAGGGAATTGTCAAGCTGGTGTATGCAGGGCGGGCTGCGCCCTTGTGGGGAAATGTGAGTCCCTCCAATAAGTTCTGGGTCGACCAAACGCTGCCTCACCCGTCGCGTTCGCTGGACAAAGCGCGAGAATTGCTGAAATCGGCAGGGTTTTCCTGGCGCGGCGATGGTCGGCTCTTGGATCGCCAGGGCCAAGCGGTGGAATTTTCCATCATTGCCAGCTCTTCGAACGCGCAGCGCTCGAAAATGGCAACGATTATTCAGGACGATTTGAGCCAACTTGGGATGGATGTGCATGTGGTTCCTATGGAATTCCGAGCGGTCGTGGATCGTGTTTTCCAAACTTTTGACTATGAGGCCAGCATTATGGGTTTGGGAGGCGGAGATGCGGACCCAAATCCTGAGATGAATGTTTGGCTGTCGAATGGCGGGACACACCTTTGGCATCTGGGCGAAACCAAGCCTGCAACTGAGTGGGAAGCGCAAATCGATGCGCTCATGCAGAAGCAGATAGTGCAGCTCAAATATAAAGAGCGCAAGCACCTTTACGACCAGGTGCAGGAAATCATTGCTGCCAACGTCCCTTATGTATTTCTCGCCACGCCCAACATTCTGGTGGGCGCCAAGAAGAAGCTGGCAAACTTTAAACCAGCCATTCTCGATCCCAACACGCTGTGGAATGTGGAACAGCTCTATTTCTTGTCGGGGAGCGAAGCATTACTGCGAGCGACACATTGAAGACCGACTCGCCACCGCGCGAACTTGCGTGGTCCGAAGAGCGGCTGGTTCGTGAATGCTGCGAAGGGAACCAAGCCGCATGGTCCGCCTTGATCGAAAAATACAAGAACCTGATTTTTTCGATCCCCATCAAGTTCGGCTTGTCTCACGACGATGCGGCGGATATCTTCCAGTCGGTATGCATTGATTTGATAGCGGACCTGCCACGGCTGCGCGAGGCAAAAGCTCTTCCCAAGTGGCTTATGCAGACAACCTTTCATAAGTGCCTGCGCTGGAAAAAAGACCGGATGGTCTTAATGGAAGATGTCGAAGAAATGGAACGTCAGCCGGACCCCGGCAGCGAAACGTTGCCGGAAGAAATGCTCTATCAACTTCAAAGAGAACAAGGCGTTCGCGATGCCATCATTTCCCTTCCTCCGCGATGCGGCCGGATGGTGCGAATGCTGTTCTTTGAGAGTCCTGCCCGCCCCTACCAGGAAGTTGCGAAGGAGCTGGGAATCGCTACGGGATCGATCGGGTTCATTCGAGGCAGATGCTTGAAGAAGTTGCGCCAGGCGCTCGAAAAAGAGGGATTCCAGTGATCCCCTCAGACAGTGCGTTGAGCAGAGAAAAACTGTGGCACGAGCTGGTCGACCTCAGCAATGAGTCTATGCAGGCGGAGTTTGTGTCGAGCCACCCCTCTCTGCTGCGGCCCGAGGTTGTGGTTGAGCTCACCGACAGAATACGCGAGCATGTCCGAATCGATGTCCAGCAAGCTCTCCGTATGGCGGACGCTACGCTCATCATTGCGAACCGACTGGATGATAAGGAATCCCTGGCACGCGCGCTCCGCGCAAAGGCAAACGTCCTCTACGCCAAGGGTGAGCACGCTTCTGCGGTCGAGCTACACGAACAGGCGGGTATGCTGTTCGAAGAGAGCGGCAAAGTGCACGAGTTGGCGCGCACCCTGAGCGGATCCATTCAGCCGTTGCTGCTCATGGGTGAATACAGCCGCGCCTTTGCGGCAGGTGAGCGTGCACGAAAAATTTTTGCCGACGAAGGAAACACATGGAGGCTGGCTCGCCTCGAGATCAACATTGGCAATATCCATTACCGCCAAGACCGTTTTGCGGAAGCCCTGGCTTGCTATGAACGCGCGTATCAGGGATTGTCGGCGCCAGAGGATCCAGAAGGCATTGCAGCAGTCCTCAGCAACATGGCCACGTGTTACATCAGCCTAAACGGGTTTTCCAAAGCTTTAGAGTCCTACCAGCAAGCCCGACGGTTCTGTGAAGAGCATGGCATGCCCTTGCTCGTCACGCAGGCCGACTACAACATCGCATATCTCTATTACCTGCGAGGGGAATACAGCAAAGCGATTGAAATGCTGCGGGCGACGCGCCTGAATTCCAAGAAAATCGGCGACGCCTACCACAATGCATTGTGCAACTTGGACCTGTCGGAACTCTATCTGGAACTCAACCTCAGTTCGGAAGCCGCTGAGCTGGCACAACAAGGATACGAAGGGTTTCACAAACTTGGCATGGGGTACGAGAGTGCAAAGTGTTTGGCATTCTCCGCCATGGCCGCCAGCCAGCAGGGACGCGCGTTTGAAGGGCTGAAGCTCTTCGCGGAAGCGCGAGAGATATTCATCAGGGAAAAGAACCGGGCGTGGCCTTCCCTGATCGACCTTTACCGGGCCCTTGTGTTTTTCAATGAAGGCCGACTGTTCGAAGCGCGGCGGCATTGCAGCGAGGCGCTGGAAGCATTTCGTTCTCTGAATTTGGCAAGCAAATCTGTCCTAGCCCAACTCTTGCTCGCGAGAATTGCTCTGCGAACCGATGATACGGACCAAGCTTTCCAGCATGCTAACGGCGCGCTGGAGAAAGTCGCCGAACTGGGAGTACCGGTTCTGAGCTATCAGACACACCTTCTGTTGGGCGACATCTATAGCACGAGACACGATACCAACAGTGCCTATGCTTCTTACGAGATTGCGCGCCAGGCACTGGAAGCGCTTCGCAGCAGTCTGCATGGCGAAGAGTTGAAGATCGCTTTCATCAAGAATCGCTTGGAGGTGTACGAGCATCTGGTTGAACTCTGCCTGAGGAAAGAGGGTGATCCGGTTGCCGCCGAACAAGCATTTGCATATGTGGAGCAGGCAAAATCGCGCAGCTTAATGGATCTCTTCGTCAGGCCCGCGCCCGCACTCACCGAAAGTGCGCCAGCCCAGAGCGAACTCGTTCGCTCCATCCGGGACTTACGCGAGGAACTCAATTGGTACTACAGCCGGATTGAACGGGAGCAGCTTCAGCCCGAGCAGCCGTCCCCGGAACGCATCGCGGCCCTGCAAGACCAGGCGCGCCAGCGCGAGAAAGAATTGGTGCATGCATTGCAGGAAGCGACGGATGCGGATGCCACACAGGCTGGGTTGCAAATGCCCAGCCACGTCCCCATTGCAACCATTCGCGCCGCCATCCCCGCAGACACGTTGCTCGTGGAGTATTTTCGCGTGCGCGACCGGATCTTGGCGTGTGTGCTGGGACCCGACACTCTCGAGATTTGTCCGGTTACATTGGAAACTCGAGTCGCGAACTTATTGCGTTTACTGCAGTTTCAGCTCTCGAAGTTCCGGTTGAATCCCGAATACCTGGCGGCAGTTCACGATTCGCTCGTGCAAGGAACGCAGGCACATCTAAAAGAACTGTACGACGAGCTGATCGCACCCATTGCTTCTCGTCTGCAAGCAAAACATCTAGTCTTTGTACCTCACGGTGTGCTTCACTATGTGCCCTTTCATGCGCTCTTGGATGGTTCTCAGCACATCATTGAACGGCACACCGTGTCGTATTCCCCGAGCGCCAGTATCTATGCTCTTTGCCAGGGCAGAACTGCGAATTCAGCGGGAACTTCGTTGGTGTTCGGCATCCCCGACCAGCAAGCGCCCGCCATATTAGAGGAAGTACAAGCAGTGAGCGGACTTCTTCGCCAAGCGGAACTGTTCGTGGGAAAAGATGCAAGCGAAAACACGCTACGAAGTAAAGGGCCTACAAGTCGCATAATTCATATCGCGACCCATGGCCGTTTCCGGCAAGACAATCCCATGTTTTCAGCAATCCGCATGGGAGATTCGTTTCTAAGTTTGTTTGATCTCTACCAGTTGCGGCTTCCCGTCGAGTTGATCACCCTGAGCGGATGCTCGACCGGGTTGAATGTAGTTGCTGCAGGAGACGAACTCATGGGTCTGGCGCGAGGTCTCTTGCATGCGGGAGCGCAGTCCCTCGTCCTCAGCCTGTGGGATGTTCATGACAAGAGCACGGCAGAGTTCATGAGAGCCTTCTACCACGGCCTGCAACAAGGAAAACCCAAAGCGACCGCCCTGCAGGGGGCGATGCTGGAATTGAAATCGAGCTATCCCCATTGTTATCAATGGGCTCCATTTATCTTGATGGGTAAGGGATAGGCACTCGAATTTTTTTGTGCGCCCCTATATTTTTCCCCACCGTGGATTCCCTTATTCCATGAGTAGTAACAGCTAGGCGTGACCACAAGACAGGTTCTGGTCCGCACCCCCAAGCGGAGGCGCAGGTGAAGCACTTTAACGAAGAATTGTGGTCCGATTTTGCAAGAAATGTAGTTCCGGAGGATACGAGAGTGGAGATGCACCAGCACATCGATAGTGGATGCAAAAAATGCGCAGCCACTCTGCAAGTATGGCAGGGCGTCTTTGCCATTGCCAGTGAAGAGCACACCTTTATTCCTCCTGATGGTTTGATCCGGATCGTCAAGAGCCAGTTTGCACCCAGAGTATTGAAGGCAAGCCCAGGTGTTCGCCTTTTGTTTGATTCAAATCTGCAGCCGGTCACGGCAGGAATGAGGGGCTCTATCGCGGCGACACAGTTTCTTTTCGAGACGGATGACTACTTCATTGACCTTCGCCTGGAGCCACGGCGGGAAGCCGATCGCGTCTGCCTGGTAGGACAAATATTGAAGAGGGCCGGCAAGGAGCGGGCAACGCAAAACATCGCAGTGCGCTTGCAAGATGGGCAGCTGCCGATTGCTCAGACTTCCACAAACCAACTAGGCGAGTTCCAGTTCGAATTTGAGGCCACGAACCAGCTGTGCCTTGTGATCTGCCAAGACCCGGAGAGCGAAATCATTCTTCCCCTGTATGGGGTGGGCGGCAAACCGCCAGCAGTAAAGGACTTAAATTAGTTGTGTAAGCGGTCAGTAATGGCCGGAAAGTAACCGTTTTTGAATTACGCGTGTAAGTGTTCAGCAGTTTAGGTTTTTTCGTAGACTCGACGAGAGCAAAGTGTCTCTGCTTTCCGAGTGAGAGGGGAATTAATGAGAAGCGATTTATCCGTAACTAAGCGGTTGGAAAGCCATCCCCAGGCCTTCCGCGTATTCTTAGCTCTTTTGTTGCTTTTGTGTTTAGGAGCTCAGAGCGTTACAGCTCAAACGCAAACTGCCTACAAGGCGCCCCAGACCCGATTGGTAGTAAGAGACAGCCTTGGACTGAATGGCATTCTCAATCTTTGTAGCCTGCTAGGCTGCTCTTCCGTCAATTCGCTTGGTGATCCGCAAGGGCAGCTGTTCATGATCCAGATTCCATCGCTCACGCCTGTAACCTCGTTGCTGAAGGTCTCCGTGCTGGGACTCGTTACGATTGAAACGGACCAGGCGGTTCAGACGCAGGGCGCTTCAGTGGGTGCGGTTCCGTCGTACCTGAGCGACAAAGCGCCGTACAGTTACTACGGTACGAGCGTGTGGCACGGCTACGTTTACCAAACTGGCAACCAACTCATCCGGACCAACGCGACTCACTCCACTTTCAATACTGCAGGCTTCGGCATTACGGTTGCGGATATCGATACTGGGGTCGATCCAAATCACCCAGTCCTGAAGAACTCCCTGGGTGCCGGTTACGATTTCACGCGCAACCAAAGCGGCGGCTCTGAAATGAGCGACGTGAGCCAGTCCACAGTGGCAGTTCTTGACGGAGACAAGATCTCGCAGGTCAGCCAATCGACAGTCGCAGTGTTGGATCAGTCTACAGTTGCAGTGCTGGATGGCGACAAGTATCAAGCCTTCGGCCATGGAACCATGACCGCGGGCATTATTCACCTGGTGGCTCCGCAAGCCAAGATCATGCCTTTGAAGTCCTTCCTGGCGAACGGCACGGGTTACAACTCCGACATCCTGCGCGCGATCTACTACGCGGTGGGTCATGGCGCAAAAGTGATCAACATGAGTTTTAACTACACGACCTATTCGAAGGAGTTGGAGAACGCTGTCAATTATGCGACTGCGAATGGAGTGATTTGCGTGGCAGCAGCGGGCAATAGTGGTCAGCAGGCTACGGTCTATCCGGCCGCTCTCAAGAATGTCATTGACGCGGCGTCAACGAGCAATAGCGATATCGCTTCTGATTTCTCGAACTACGGAGCGCCGCCCGTCTGGCTCTCCGCGCCGGGTGAAGGCGTCATGACAACCTATCCTTTTGGCACGTATGCAGCGGGATGGGGAACGTCCTTCAGCGCGCCCTACGTGTCCGGTGCTGCTGCCCTGCTGGCGTCGCAGAATATCGCGCAAGCCAATTCGACACTGTCGCTGGGATCGCTCTCGCTTTCTCTTTCTTCATCGGCCAGCGTGAGCAGCAAGTCTCAGGTCGCCAAAGCTCTCTCGCATACGCAGGCACTTTCCGATCCGCAGATGGGCTATGGGCGGCTGGACACGTATCAAGCAACGCAAGCCTGGCGCAAGAGCCTGGGGTTGCAGTAGGACGTCCGAGGTCTCTATGGCCACTTTGGTCAACGAATGGTCCGCGGGATCCACGAGCAATGGAACATTGTTGCGAGTGAAGGAACTTGAGGAGCAGCAGCAAGCGCTCCTCAAGTCCGTGATTTGTGGATTCAACCAGTTGCTCGACTTGCGCGATCTGAACACGGGCATCCACAGTACTCGGTTGGCCGAGTGGGCTGTCCGGGTTGCGCGCCAGCTGGGAATTCCGGAAGCTGATTTCTACCAGATCGAAGTAGCTGCTCTCCTGCATGACATTGGGAAAATCGGAATCCCCGACGCAATCCTGAAAAAAGAAGGTAAGCTGACCGACGAAGAACGGGCGCTGATGAACAAACATCCGGAATATAGTTGGTCGATTTTGCGGCTATTCTCAGGGCTCGATAAAGCCAGTCTCTATGCTCTGCATCACCACGAGAGCTATGACGGAAGCGGATATCCTGGCGGATTGAAGGGCAACGAAATACCGATTGGTTCTCGCATCGTGTCCGTCATTGACGCCTATGATGCGATGATCTCGAATCGCTGCTACCGCAAGGGTCTGACGCACGAGGAAGCGGTGGGAAGGCTTACTGCGGCTGAAGGTACTCAATTCGATCCCATCGTGGTCCAGGCATTTGTGGAAATCGCCAGAGAAGAAGTTGCCGAAGTATTTGCAGCTACGGGAAGTAGTCCTTCCGCAGTGATCTAGGTGACTCACTTCTTAATGCCCAGCCAACATAGCCTCTCCACCCGGAGAGTCCTCTGAACTCCACTCGGGAAACCTATTCAGCTGATCCGAAATATCTTCATGAACCCGAAGCCGCCCGCGGATGATGTTCGCATCGCGATGGCAAGCAATTCCTCCCTGAGTCCTCCAGTTCCGTAGGCTGCAAGTGATTGGAACTGCTAGGGTCTGGCGGAGAGGGGGGGATTCGAACCCCCGGTACAGCTTTTGACCGTACAACGGTTTA
>CAZUCC010000058.1:0-22877 GCA_964619065.1 uncultured Acidobacteriaceae bacterium
TGGAATCCAGGATCTTGAGCTGGATCTTGTTCAAGCCGCGGCGTCCGCGGCTTGTGCCTTCGCAAGAGGTCCCTGCCCACCGAGCCCCTGGGGCCGGGGTGCCCGCGTATTCTTGCGGGACGTAACACACTGATCTCGGCGCCTACCGGCTCAGGGAAAACGCTGGCCGCCTTTCTGATCTGTATTGACCGGCTGGTGCGGAAGGCGGCGAGTGGCGCACTCCAGGACCGCACGGAAGTTCTCTATGTCTCTCCGCTGAAGGCTCTGGGCAACGATATCCAGAAGAATTTAGAAATGCCACTGGGCGAGATTCTGGCGAGTGCGGGCGAGCAGGGCATGCTCATGCCGGAGATCCGCACCGCGGTGCGCACCGGCGACACGCTGATGTCCGAGCGCCGAGCCATGCTGAAGCGGCCGCCGCATATTTTGGTCACGACGCCGGAGTCGCTGTACATTCTGCTTACCGCCGATAGAAGCCGCGCGATTTTGCGCGATGTTACGACCGTGATTGTGGACGAAATTCATGCGGTCGCCGACGACAAGCGCGGAGCTCATCTCGCACTCTCGCTGGAACGGTTGCAGGCGCTGGTGCACCAGGCGCCGTTACGAATTGGTCTTTCGGCAACCCAAAAGCCCATTGAAGAAGTCGCGCAGTTTTTGGTGGGAGCGGGGCGGCCTGTTCCCGCAATTGTCGATGTCGGCCACAAGCGGCAGATGGACTTAGCGGTCGAAATCCCGGGCAGCCCTCTTGGGCCGATCAGTTCGAACGAACACTGGGACGAAATTTACGCGCGACTGGCCGAACTCGCGGGACAGCACCGTTCGACGCTCGTCTTCGTGAACACGCGACGCATGGCGGAGCGGCTGGCGCATCGTCTTGGAGAATTGCTGGGCGAAGACGCGGTGGCGGCGCACCACGGCTCGCTCGCGCGCAAACTTCGCCTGGCTGCGGAAACGAAATTGAAGACAGGACAGATCAAGCTGCTGGTCGCAACGGCGTCCCTGGAACTTGGTATCGATATTGGCAGTGTCGATCTCGTATGCCAGATCAATACGCCGCGCTCGATTGCGGTAGCGCTGCAGCGGGTGGGACGCTCCGGTCACTGGCGCGGCGCAATTCCGAAAGGCCGGCTCTTCGCCACCACGCGCGACGACTTGGTGGAATGCGCTGCACTGGTGCAGGCCATTCGCCACGGTGACCTCGACCGGCTTGTGATTCCCGACGCTCCACTGGACGTTTTTGCCCAGCAGATTGTCGCTGCCTGCGCGTCGGAAGAATGGGACGAGGATGCGCTGTTCGATTTACTCCGACATGCTTATCCTTATAAGGCGCTCTCCCGCGAGACGTACGAAGGCATTCTGGAAATGCTGTCCGAAGGCATAGCGTCGAAGCGCGGCCGTTACGGTGCATATCTGCATCGCGACCGCGTCAACCGCAAGCTGCGGGGACGCCGCGGCAGCCGTCTGGCGGCAATCACAAGCGGTGGGGCGATTCCAGACTCCTCGCTCTACACAGTGGTGACTGAACCTGACGGTGGCACGATCGGCACCGTCGATGAAGATTTTGCCGTCGAGGCCATGCGTGGCGACATTATGCTGCTGGGAAATTCTTCCTGGCGCATTCGCCGTGTGGAATCGAAAACCGGACGCATGCTGGTGGAAGACGCACACGGCGCTGCACCTACGATTCCCTTCTGGCGCGGCGAGGCTCCGGCCCGAACCGATGAACTCTCGGTCTGCATTGGCGAACTGCGGCAAGCAGTTAGCGATTTGTTGCCCAACACTTCGCCCGTGGGCGTTTCCCAGAATCAGCCGGAGGTTGCCGCGGCAGTCGCTTGGCTCAAAGAAGAATGCGGATTGGATGACTCGGCGGCCGAGCAATTGGTTGAGTACATCCTCGAGGGGCGTGCGGTTCTGGGGGTGGTGCCCACGCAGACCATGATCGTCGCCGAGCGCTTTTTCGATGAAAGCGGCGGGATGCAGCTTGTGATTCATGCGCCGTTTGGTGGCCGCGTCAATAAAGCCTGGGGGCTGGCCCTGCGCAAGCGTTTTTGCCGGAGCTTCAATTTCGAGTTGCAGGCAGCCGCCACGGACAACGGCCTGAATATCGCGCTGGCGGAGCAGCACAGCTTTCCGCTGGCCGATGTTTTCCAATATCTGCAGACTGAAACTGTGCAACCAATCCTGGAACAAGCAGCTCTGGACTCCCCCATCTTTGCCACGCGCTGGCGTTGGGATGCGCAGCGGGCGCTGGCCTTGCTCCGCTTTCACGGTGGAAAGAAAATTCCACCGCAGATTCAGCGCATGCGGTCGGATGATCTCCTCGCGTCGGTTTTCCCCGACGTGGCCGCGTGCCAGGAGAATATCGAAGGCGACATCCAGATTCCCGATCACCCGCTGATTGCCGAAGTTATGAAAGATGTCTTGACCGAGGCCATGGACCTCGATGGACTCCGTGCTCTGCTCAGCGGCATGGCCAACGGTTCGATTCGCTGCATCGCCGTGGACACGCCCGTGCCTTCGCAGTTCTCCCACGAGATCCTGAACGCCAACCCGTACGCATTTCTCGACGATGCACCCCTGGAAGAGCGCCGTGCACGTGCTGTGGAAATGCGCCGCATGCTTCCCGAATCTGTTTTGGAAGAGGTCGGCAAACTGGATCCGGCTGCAATTGCGCAGGTTCGCGAAGAGGCTTGGCCCGATGTGCGCGATGCCGATGAATTGCAGGATGTTTTGCACACGCTGATTGCACTGCCGGAAATCTCGGAACAAACGGGAGATGCAGCTCTCACGGCTCCGTTGCTCGCGAAATCTATCTACGAGTGGCGGCGCTGTTTTGATCACCTGATTCTCGAAGGCCGTGCCTCTCGAGCACAGGCGCAGGGACAATGGTATTGGGTCGCCGCCGAGAGAGCGCGAAGTTTTGCGGTACTTTTTCCCGATGCGGTTTTCGAGCGCACTCTGGCCGACGTTGGCTCCGTCGTTGCCTCTTTCGACGATGCGCTGCTCGCGCTGGTCACGGGCTGGATGACGCACCTTGGCCCCGCTACAGCCTCGGCGTTAGCGCGAACGCTCAACCTATCTGCTACTGCCATCGAACATGCCTTCCTTCGCATGGAGGCCAGCGGGGCCATCCTGCGAGGGAGCTTCTCTGGCACAGCCGTGGAAACGGAGTGGTGTGAACGCAGGCTGCTCGCCCGCATCCATCGCCTCACGCTGGGAACGCTGCGCAAGCAGATTCAGCCTGCTACCGCCGCGCAGTTTTTGCAGTGGCTGCTGCGCTGGCAGCATATTGCGCCAAACTCGCAGCTCGCTGGAGAGCGCGGGGTCCGTGAAGTCCTCGGCCAGCTACAAGGCTTTGAAATTCCTGCAAACGCGTGGGAAAACGAAATCCTGTCTCGGCGTGTCGCAAACTATGATCCCCAATGGCTCGACCAGTTGTGTTTGACTGGAGCGGTGGGATGGGGCCGACTGTCGCCGCATCCGGCCACGCTTGAAGACTCCGCACAAGGCAAGCGGCGTGTGATTCCCACCAGCGTGGCGCCCATCACCTTCTTCGCGCGGGACGATGCCGACTGGATGATTCCACGACACCCCGCTAATGATGAAGGAGGCGCCACACGCGGACTTAGCGAGGGAGCTACGAAGGTCTTCGAGTTTCTTCGCCAGCGCGGCGCATCCTTCTTCATTGATGTGGTCAAGGGAACTGGCAAACTCAAAGCGGAAGTGGAGACAGGACTTTGGGAACTCGTGGCCGCCGGACTAATTACAGCGGATGGGTTCGACAATCTGCGCGCATTGATTGACCCCAAACGCCGTGCTGGGCAAGGTTTTGGCCGAACCTCCCGTCCGCGTCACAGTTCCGGACGCTGGTCTCTCCTCTACACCGGCGCCGCCACGGATCGGGCGAGAGCTACGGAGGCCACATGCTGGATGCTGTTACAACGCTATGGAATTGTGTTTCGCGATTTGCTTGCGCGGGAAACCGTCGTACCGAAGTGGCGGGAGTTGCTGATTGCCTTCCGGCGATTGGAAGATCGCGGCGAAGTTCGTGGAGGCCGTTTTGTGGACGGATTTTTGGGCGAGCAATTCGCACTGCCGATGGCGGTGGAATCCCTGCGGGCAGCACGGCAGCTGCCGCCGAGTGGTGAGGTTTCGACTGTCTCTGCCGCAGATCCACTGAATCTGGTGGGAATTATCGTGCCGGGCGACCGTATGCCCGCAATCTCGGGGCGCCATGTGTCGTATCGCGATGGTATTCCAGTTGGCGAGGGTGATGCTGCTCATCTGCATCGCTCCGCTGGAGACTAGGAAAAGCCGGGACAACAAAAAATGGGCCGCCAGACGACAGGGATTTGTCATCCCTAGTCCTCTGGCGACCCAAGCTCCGCAGAACCCAGTCTTCCCCCGTATTTGATTTCTGAATTCCGCGGAAACTTTGCAGCATTTCGCGCGCTAAAGGTGCGTCGCGCCGCAGAGCCGCCGCTGAAAAATTTTGCGCCCTCCGGGAACCTGACGAAGGGGTTGCAGATTCCCGGCGGGCGCACTGTCCCGGATACCACCAAAGTTGCTACTGCACCGGAGCAGAACTCGTTAGCCTAAAAAGTCCGTGAGGGCCCAAGAAAACCCTGACAGTTTCTCTCTGGGCAGGGCACCTTGTGGGCCAAAGCGGAGATTACCTTGAGTGCTCAGTTTGAGACGCTGGCAAGTCCTTACTTCATATGGCATTAGAGAGCATATCCACCTTCAGGAGGAAAATCTGCTGTATGCTCAAAAAGCTGCCCAACGGACTATCCTTTCGGTTAGTACTATCCGAAAGGATAGTGCCTTCAGAGATAATGTTCTGAAGCCTCTGTAAGAAACCATGGACCTGTGTTAAACAGAAGACTCCTCCCAAATCCATGAATCCACGACTCCGCGTTATTGCTGGCCCACTCAAGAACCAAGTAGTCGAGCTTCCTGCTGGGGAAGTCACGATCGGGCGCGAAGCTGCCAATCAGGTGGCGATCAGCGATCCAGCTCTATCCCGCCGTCACTGTCTGCTCACAGTTGAGGATGGGCGCTATAAGATCCGGGACCTGCAAAGCCGCAACGGTACGCTGGTGAATGGGATCTCCATCTCGGAGCATTGGCTGCGGCACGGGGACAGGATCGCCGTGGGGGATTCTCTGCTGCTCTTCCTGACCCAAGAGGAGAGCCCCGAAGCAGTCGGCACCGTTGAATTCGACGACGATAACGAGAATGTTCCGCTGCAAGCGACCGTGCATCTGCGGCCCGAGGACGCCCTTTACCTCCATCCGGAGCACACACTGGCGGAAGATTCGCTTTCGGCTGCGCTCACTCGCAATCTGAATGCTCTCCTCAAGATCAGCCAGTCGGTGCATTCCATCCACGACGCGCGCGAGCTGCAGGAGCAGGTGCTGCAATCGATTTTCGAAGTTGCACCGGCTGAGAATGGCGCCATCTTGTTGGACCTTCGAGGCGAAGTCACTTCCACACTGGCCCGCGACCGGCAAGGATCGGAGGCTCCAGTTCGGGTCAGCCGGACCATTGTCCAGCAGGTGATCAAGCAGGGCGTTGCCATGCTGCTCAACGATGTTCCGAACCAGAGCGGCTATGGCGAAGTCAAGAGCCTGGTCGCCTCCGAGGTCCGTTCCCTCCTCTGCGTCCCCTTGAATGTAATGGACCGGGTCATCGGTTGCATCTACCTAAGCAGCCGGAAGAGTGGCGTTCCGTTTACGGAAGATCATCTGCAACTCGTGACGGCCCTGGCGGCTATCGCCTCGGTGGCGCTGGAAAATGTGCACCAGCTGGAGTGGCTGCGGCAAGAGAACCGCCGCCTCAACACGGAACTCAATCTCGAGCACAACATGGTGGGCGACAGTCCCCTGATGCGTGAGGTGTATCAAGTCCTAGCGCGTGTGGCGCCGACTGAAACCACCGTGCTCATTCGAGGTGAAAGCGGCACGGGTAAGGAACTCGCCGCGCGCGCCATCCACCGCAATAGCCGCCGCGCAGAAAAACCATTCGTGGCCATCAACTGTGCCGCCCTCACGGAGACTCTGCTCGAAAGCGAGCTCTTCGGCCACGAGAGGGGCGCTTTTACAGGAGCCGTCGCCCAAAAGAAGGGCAAGCTGGAAATCGGACATGGAGGCACGGTTTTCCTCGACGAGATCGGAGAACTCCCTTCCGGGCTGCAGGCCAAACTGCTGCGAGTTCTTCAGGAACGCGAGTTGGAACGAGTTGGAGGTACGCGGGCGATTCCCGTGGATATTCGTCTAATCGCCGCTACGAACCGGAACCTCGAGGAAGCAAGGAAGGCGGGGCTATTCCGCCAAGATTTGTATTTCCGTCTGAATGTGGTGTCGTTGACCATGCCGCCCTTGCGCGATCGCAAACAAGATATCCCCCAGTTGGCGCTCTATTTCGTGGAAAAACAGAGTGCGCGCTGCAACCGGCCGGTGAAACCCATTGCCGAGTCGGCACGAGCGTGCCTCATGAGCTACGACTGGCCGGGCAACGCTCGCGAGCTGGAAAATGCGATTGAACGAGCGGTTGTATTGAGCATGGGTGACTCCCTCCTGCTTGAGGACTTCCCCGAGCAAATTCTCGACCTGAGTCCATCTACCGATTTCTCCTCGGCGAAGTACCATGGCGCGGTTCAGGATCTTAAGAAAAAATTGATTTTGAACGCGATCGAGGAAGCCAGCGGGAACTACACCGATGCCGCCAAAGGTTTGGGATTGCATCCGAACTACTTGCACCGCTTGATTCGCAATCTGAATCTGAAAAGCAGTATCAAGAGCAGCCCCAACGCAAGATGAAGCGTTGGGGCGCGTTGCTTCCTCGTTTAGTTTTGCTGGGCGTGTGTGTTGCGTGTGCGGGTGTGATGACGGGCGCACAGCGTGCCATTCCAGCGAACGGGAAGGCGGACCGCGTGTTGGTTTTTAAGCACCAACACATTCTCCAGCTTCTGCACGGCGGACACATTCTCAAGGAATATAAGATTGCGCTGGGGGGTTCCCCGGTCGGACCCAAGACCCAGCAGGGCGACCACAAGACGCCGGAAGGCGTTTACGTTCTCGATTCGCGGAACCCCAAGAGCCAGTTCTACAGGTCGCTGCATATCTCCTATCCAACTCCGGAACAACGAGCGGCGGCACGGAGACGGGGCGTGTCTCCGGGCGGCGATGTTTTTGTCCACGGCCTGCCCCACGGCTATCGTGGGATTGGGGCCGCCCATCGGCTGCACGACTGGACGGATGGATGTATCGCCGTGACCGATGAAGAAATGGATGAGATCTGGCAAGCCGTCTCTGATGGCACGCCAATTGAGATTCGCCCTTAGGAAACTCAGAAAAAAGGAGCGCGGCTTTCCAAACCCCGCGCTCCTGTTAGTTTTTGTCTCTACTCATCGCCACAGCACGTTCTCAGTTCACCGTAAAGGTAGTCGTACTCGTGGCGATTCCGCCCGGTGTCGTAATTGAAATCTTGACAGGCCCGGTAACGGCAGCAGCAGGCACGGTGGTGGTGATTTGAGTGTCCGAGTTCACCGTAAATGGTTTCGCTAGGGCAGCACCGAACTTTACGGCGGTAGCCTGCTTCAGACTCATTCCGGTGATGACCACCGTTGTTCCTCTCGTACCGCTCGTCGGACTAAAACCCGTAATCGAAGGGATGACCTTGAATTTCTGCGGCGAAACCAGATTGCCACTGGGTTCCTGTATCGTGACTGCTCCCGTGGTCCCACCCGCCGCCACCGTAGCTGTCATATAGGTATCGCTGGATACAAGAAACGTGCCCGGTCCGCTTCCGAACAAAACGCCGCTGGCAGAGGAGAATCCCTGCCCAAGAACTTCGATCGAAGTGCCCACCTTTCCAGACCAAATAACGAAATCGGTGGCAAAAGGTTTCAGGCTCGCATCCAGGCTGTAGAACACACCCTGGTTGGTAGCGCCGCCACCTTGCGTTAGACCGTAAATCTTCCCGTTGGTGTGCAGGATTGGTGTCGAGTTGGGGGCCGACCCCTGGGTCTTGTCGAAACTGTGAACCACCGCGAACGAAGCTCCATTCGTCTTAATCTTGAAGATACCGCCGAAGTTATTGGCGCCTCCGTTCTGGGTCACACCGTACAGGAATCCGTCACTGCCCTGGACAAGTCCCGCGAAAGAATTGAAACCATTGGCCGACGCGCTGGTGCTGAAGTTGAAGAGCACAGTGTAGGTACCGGACGGGGTAAGCTTGAACACGACGCCACCACTCGATGTGCCGCCGATGGAAGCAGTACCATAGAAACTGCCGTCACTGGCCTGCAGCAGTCGGCTGTAAGGAAGAGCTCCAGTGGGATCGTCAAAGCTGTGAATTATCTTGACTACTCCTTTGGTTGTCATGGAAAAGGCTGTTCCGCGGTTGAAGGTGCCACCGTAGAGAGTTGTGCCATAAAGCTTCCCGTCAACACCTAGAGTCATTGGAGCATAGCTCTGGGCGGGAAGGGTTGCCAACTTGGTGAACGTACCGGACGGCGTAATTTTGTAGGCGGTGGGAACTGTACCATTCCCTGTCGCGCCATAAAGATTTCCGTCGGGTGCGGGCACCGGGGGAGTGCGGGGATAAGCTCCGTCGGTGGTATTCGAGAAGCTGTAAAGCAGCGTGAACGTTCCTGTGGGAGTGATCTGGAAGATGGTCCCGAGGGAGTTCACACCACCCTGGTAAGTGGTGCCATAAAAGTTCCCATCAAGGCCCATGCTCAGTCCGCCCTGCGGTCCGGAGCCATGGGTAAAATCAAAGCTGAACAGCGTGGCCAGTGCGCCGGAGGTGGTGACTTTGAAGATCGTGCCGTGTCCGCTGCTGCCGCCGGTAAGCGCTGTGCCGTAGAGGTTGCCATCCCGGCCTTGAGCAAGCATAGCGGGATATGCCGAACAGCAACCGTGGTTGGCGCCGTCGAATTCGAAGAGGTCCGCGTAGATTTGCGCTTGTGCTGGCGACATGGCCACAGCCAGCGTCAAAATAGCAAGCAGAAGGAAATTGCGATGTAGTGTTGGGCGTTTCATTTGTTTCACTCCTGGGTGTCGATTTTTTTGAGCGGCCAGGTCGGATAGTCCTATCACCGGATCCAAAATCCGCTGTGCGTTTGCGAATTCTCCACAAACTGTTTTGGTTCGAAGTGCTCCGCAGCGGCACGGCCAGTTCCGAAAACACTGACTTATCCCCTGGGTACTACGTGCCGCCTACGGAACTGTCTTCCCCCTACTCTGAAAAGGCGGAAAACACTGGTGAATTTGGTTCATGAGACAGTAAGAGTTCTCTCTAATCCGGTGTAAGTCTTGTTTTTTCATAAACTTGACTTAGAAATCGAAGCAATTTATGCTTCGCCACCACCGCGTTTTCGGAGTCAAAGGGGTGATCGAGTGACGGAGGAATCTCGGAGCGAGGTTACACAGTTGTTGGGGCGCTGGCGATGTGGAGACCGCGAGGCGCTCGACGCCCTCATGCCTCTGGTTTATACCGAACTGCGGCGCATCGCACACCATTATCTGCAAGGGGAGCGCCCCGGTCACACACTCCAAAGCACGGCCCTCGTCCACGAAGCTTACGTTCGCTTGATCGGGCAGGATTTTCCGGAGTGGCAGAACCGCGCCCATTTCTTTGCCGTGGCCGCACAACTGATGCGGCAAATTCTGGTGGACTACGCTCGCAGTCATGGCGCTGCCAAGCGTGGCGGCAACGTTTTCCGGCTCGCCTTGGACGACGCCGGAGAAGTTGCTCAGCCGATGGATATGGATGTCGTGGCCCTTGACGAAGCACTCAAAATGCTCGCTGAGATGGACCCGCAACAAAGCCGCGTCGTGGAATTGAAATTCTTTGCCGGTCTCTCTATCGAAGACACTTCGGAAGTTCTGGGAATCTCTGCTTCCACTGTGAAACGGGACTGGATCACCGCGCGAGCCTGGTTGTATCGCGAACTCGACCGGAGCACGTCGTCGTGAAACCCGAACAGTGGCAACAGGTCCGGGAAGTTTTGGATCAGGCAATTGCCTTGGCTGTGCCGGAACGATCTTTCTATCTGGACAAAGTTTGCGCCAACGATCCCGACCTCCGCAGAGAAGTCGAGTCCCTCTTGTCCTCCCACGAACAGGCAGGCAGTGTTTTTCTGAAAGAGCCTGCCGTTGATTTGCTGAATCGTTCGTCGAGTGCACCGGTTCAGCCAACTCGGGTCGGCCGCAGAATCGGCGTTTATCAGATCGTGGAAGAGATTGGCCACGGCGGCATGGGAGAGGTTTACCGCGCTGAGCGGGCCGATGGTCAATATGACAAACAAGTCGCGATCAAGCTAGTACGCGGCGGGTTTGACACCTCATTCATTCTGGAACGCTTCCGTAACGAGCGGCAGATTCTGGCCGGGCTGGATCATCCCAACATCGCCCGCTTGCTCGACGGAGGTACCACCGAAGAAGGCATCCCGTATCTAGTGATGGAATTGATTGAGGGCGTCCGCATCGATCACTATTGCGACGCCCACAATCTGAACGTCACGCAACGGCTGCAATTGTTCCGTCAGGTGTGCGCTGCTGTGCAATATGCGCATCAACGGCTGGTGATCCACCGCGACATCAAGCCCAGTAACATCCTGGTGACCGAAGACGGGGTTCCGAAGCTGTTGGATTTTGGCATCGCCAAAATTCTGGATCCGTCCGTCGACGCGGAAACCACTCTGGTGCGCCCCATGACGCCGGAGTACGCCAGCCCTGAACAAATTCGCGGCGAAACGATCACCACCGCGACAGATGTCTATTCCCTCGGGGTTGTGCTGTACGAACTGCTCACCGGGCATTCTCCCTACCGGGTGAACGCGCGCACTTCCCATGAGTTCGCACGTGCCATCAGCGAAGTAGAGCCGGAACGGCCGAGCACGGCCATTCTGCGGGCTGCACCGAATGGCACGATGGCCGCGCGTCCTGAACCACCTCTGACTCCTGAATCCGTCAGCCACTTACGCGAAGGTTCGCCGGCCAAGCTGCGAAGAAGGCTGGCTGGGGATATCGACAACATCGTGCTGAAAGCGGTTCGCAAGGAACCGCAGCGGCGATACGCCTCGGTGGAGCAGCTTGCCGAGGACCTGCGCCGTCACTTGGATGGCCTCCCCGTCACAGCGCGGAAAGACTCCTGGAACTATCGAGCGGGTAAGTTCGTGCGAAGGCACCGCGTAGAGGTGGTGGCATCGGCAGCCGTGGTCATGATGCTGATTGCGGGAGTCGCGGCCATCATTCGCGAAGCTCGCATCGCTACCGAGCAACGCGCCCGCGCGGAAAAGCGCTTCAACGATGTGCGGCAGCTCTCGGACTCACTTATCTTCGATGTTCACGATGCCATTCAGAGTCTGCCTGGAGCTACGCCCGCGCGCAAACTTTTGCTCGATAAGGCTGTGCAGTACCTGGACAGCGTCGCCAAGGATTCCAGTGACGATCCAAATCTGCAACGGGAGCTGGCATTGGGCTATCAGCGCCTTGCAACGGTGCAGGGCGACACCTCACAGTCTAATCTCGGCCAGGTCGGAGCAGCGATTGAGAGTCAGCGGAAGGCGATTGCCTTGTTCGAAGCTGTCGCCCGGGCAAACCCGCGCAGCGTTACGGATCAGCTCAACCTCGCCATGGTCTACCGGATGCGGGCTCTGTTCCATATGTATGAGCCCAGCGGCCGCACGGAAATTGACCAAGCCATCGCCATGACCAATCCGCTGATGCAGACCAACGGCGATAAAGTCGAAGTCAGAAACGAGCAGGCACAGGAGTACTGGATCCTTGCCAATATTCAGGATGCTGTAGGGGACAGACTGGAGGCGGTGAATACATTTCGGAAAGTTCGTGATCTGCGGCAGGAGATCCTTCGCACGAACCCGGACTACCCTGGAATCCGCCAGGGTATCGCGAAGGCTACAGTTCTTCTTGCGCATCAGATGGGGCGCTTTGGTTCACGGGACGAGGCGATGCAACTGATGAATACGGGTATCGCCGACTACGAGGCGCTGGCAAAAACTACAGGCGGAGACCCGGGCGTGATCCGGGAATTGGGTATCGCTATAGCGAGGCGCGGCGATGTCGAATTGATGAAGGGGGACATTGCAGCCGCCCGCTCTGACTTCCGACATTCGCGTGAACGCATAGAGCGCTTAGCCAAGATCGACCCGAAAAACACGATGCTGCAATCGGATCTCTGGGCCGATGAGTTTCACGATGCCATGGCGATAGTGGTTGCGGGCAAGAATGCGGACGCTCTCGCGACTCTGCAGAGAGCATTTCAGGGATACAAGGCACTGCATCTGGAGGCTGACGTATGGCCGGGTCCAGGCATGATGCAGGCGTGGATCGGAGAAGCGCAGGCAGGCGCAGGCAACCTGGTGAGTGCACTGAAGAGCTATGAGGATGCAGCCGCGGTTCTCGCGCCGGACCAAACGGTGTATGACGACGCGCGCTGCGATCTGGCCATGGTGGAGACCAAGATCGGGAATACGTTAGTCCGAATGGGCAAGCTGCACGAAGCCGCGGCTGAATACAAGAAGGCTCTTGACACCGCCAATTTGTCTTTTTCACTCGAGCACATGGACGTTCCTGCTTTCTACGCTGCAGCCGACGCGTACGCCGGAATGGGAGACGTGGCGGGTGCCGAGGCGCGCAATGCGCGGGACGCCTCCATGCGATCCGGCTTTTTCAATGAATCGCGAACTTGGTACGAAAAGAGTCTAGATACATTGACACATATCCCGAATCCCTCAAGGATCAACGGAAACGGATATCTTGCCACCGCAGATTCGAAGGCGATCGTGTTACGGATGGCGAACCTCACGCGATAAGAACTGCTTGCTTTCCTCGTCCGGATCAGAAGGAGACTCTCTGCGCCTGGTCTGAATGTTTACTTTTCCCAATATTCCCAATCGTGAACGTCAATCACCTATGGAATGATGGCCACGGCTCCGTCGATGGAATCGGTCTTTATCGCGATCAGGGCTTCGTTGGCCCGGTCGAGTGGGAATGGCGTGACCTGCGGACGAAGGCCAATCTCACTCGCGATTTGAAGGAAATCTCGGGCATCGGATCGAGTCATATTCGTAACGCTGCGAAGTTGGCGTTCGCCCCAAAGCAGGCGATCGTAGTCGAACTGCGGGATCCGGTCTAAATGAATCGCATTGATGGCAACGACTCCTCCTTTTCGTAGACTCGCTAATGCAGCGATAACAACGTCGCCGCTGGGCGCAAAAGTTACGGCGCGGTCGAGTTCGACAGGCGGCCGCTCTGTCTCGCTGCCAACCCAAGCAGCTCCGAGGGAGGCGGCAAGTTGGCGGTGGGAAGCACCTCGTGTCGAGACATGGACTTGGCATCCCCAGGCCTTGAGCACAGCAATCGCTAGATGCGCCGAAGCACCGAAACCAAACAACCCCACATGATCGCCGGGTTGAACTCCCGCCACACGAAGACTGCGAAAACCGATAATGCCCGCGCATAAAAGTGGAGCGGCATGCAAATCATCAAGGGTTGCAGGAAGTGGAAATACGAAATCGGCGCGGGCGAGTGCGTATTCCGCATATCCGCCGTTGACGGTGTAGCCAGTGAAAGTTGGGGAATCGCAGAGGTTTTCAAAACCTCTTTGGCAATACCAGCATGTTCCGTCAGTGCCGCCAATCCAGGAGACTCCCACCCGCGTGCCCAGAGGAAGTTCAGTAGTAGCTCCATCGACAACTTCGCCCACAATCTGATGACCGGGAATCAGTTTTTCACGAAGTGGTGGCAGGTCGCCCTCAACGATATGCAGATCGGTTCGACAGACTCCGCAGGCTCGCACGCGCAGCAGAACATAGCCCGGCCTGAGTTCGGGCTTCGCAGTTTCGCTGATTCGAAGAGGGTGCTTGGCAATGTCTTGCGGCGAAGTCAGAATTGCGGCTTTCATTGGAAGGGGTGCGCCTAAAAGATACGAACTCCTGACCCTCTACTTCGAAGGCAAGTGCAGGAACGCCAGTTACCTGTGGCTCAGGCGAAGCGACTCCCAACTGCCGTCCGCAACCCAGCCACCATCGACAACCAGGGTGTGTCCGTTGACGAAGCCGCTTTCTTTTGGATCAGCAAGAAATGCAATAGCCTTTGCTACATCATTCGGTGTGGCGAATCGCCCCATGGGAATGCGTCCGGTGATATCGCTGTCTGTGTAGGTGCCACGAGCTTGATCGGCCGCATCCATTTCGGTTTTTACCCAGCCCGGACACACAGCATTGGTACGAATTCCGCGTCCACCCCATTCCGCCGCAAGTGTGCGTGTAAGCCCGATCAATCCGTGTTTCGAAGCGTTGTAGGCGGCTCGGTCCGCAATCCCCACGAGCCCTGCGACGGACGCTACATTGATGATGCTTCCAGAACTTTGCGCCAGCATCATCGTACTGAAGGCCTTACAAAGTAGAAATGGAGCGAGGAGATTCACTGCAAGAACGCGCCGAAAATCGGATGCGGAAACCTGCTCGGTGGGAGAAATCAAACTGATACCTGCGTTATTGACGAGTACATCGGCGCGACCCCATTGCTTTTGCACATTGCCTGCGAACCGCGTGACGGCGTCCTCATCTGAGACGTCGCCCAGGAATTCCATGACCTCGGCTCCACGCTCTTCCGCGGCACGTCGTGTCTCGACAGGAGACCGCAAGTCATTGAACGCCAGGGCATAGCCCCGTTCTGCCAATACCTCCGCGACGCAACGACCAATTCCCTGGGCCGCTCCTGTGATGATTGCTACGCGAGGTTCTTTGCTCATTTCGGCAGGCTGAAGTGGTGCGCCCGGAGAGATTCGAACTCCCGACCCTCTGCTTCGAAGGCAGATGCTCTGATCCAGCTGAGCTACGGGCGCGCCAGGACTGCATTTTACGACAAGACACGCCTGCCACGGTAGGATTGCTGACCTCCAGATGGCACGGGTAGACCTGAAATTTCACAAAGAATCCTGAAAAATGGTCGCACACTTTTGGCGGTCTGCATTTCTGGATTGGACATTTCTGACTTTTTCTGTTTACTCTATGCAGCACCAAGGCGGTGGTTCTATGGCGTCAGGTTTAACGACAGTCGGACAACGTCATCTCGGCAGCACAATGCGACGGGATGCGTGGTGGCTGGAGCTGTTGCCCGTCATTGTTCTGCTCGGTGGATTCGGAGTGTATGCGACGGCGCGTGCCTTCGAAGGAAAATTTTACGAATGGGGACCGTACCTTTCTCCCTTCTATTCGCCTCTCATTGATCCCCATCACCGGTGGTGGCCGTTCTCTCCGGCGCTGCTGATTTTGGTGTGGCCCTTAGGATTTCGGGCAACGTGCTACTACTACCGCAAGGCGTACTATCGCGCATTTTTCCTTGATCCACCCGCTTGTGCAGTCGGCGAGCCTGGCACGCGCAAATACAGCGGCGAGACCGCATTCCCGTTTATTCTTCAGAATCTCCATCGCTACTTTCTCTATGCGGCGATCATCTTCCTCTGCTTTCTCTGGCACGACGTGTACCGTGCCTTCTTCTTTGATGGACGATTCGGAGTGGGAGTCGGCACTCTGGTTCTCCTCGTGAATGTTAGCCTGCTGACAATTTATGCGTTGTCCTGTCACTCGCTGCGCCACTTAGCAGGAGGAAGGCTCGACTGTTTCTCCTGCGCCGCCTTTGGAGGCCCGCAGCACACGGCTTGGAGTTGGTTGAGCATTCTCAACAACCGTCACATGCTGTTTGCCTGGATTAGCTTGGTTACGGTTGGCCTTACGGACTTCTATATCCGTTTGATCGCCAGCGGCACAATCACCGACTTGAGACTCATGTGACTGAATTCGAAACCCACGACCACGATGTATTGATCATCGGCGCCGGCGGTGCCGGCCTGCGAGCGGCCCTCGGAGCACTGGCGCAAGGCGCGAAAGTAGGAGTAGTTTGCAAATCGCTCCTTGGGAAAGCCCATACCGTCATGGCCGAGGGTGGAATAGCAGCGGCGATGGCCAATGTGGACTCGGCCGACGACTGGCGCACCCACTTTCGCGACACCATGCGCGGCGGCAAAATGCTCAACAACTGGCGCATGGCCCAACTTCACGCCCAGGAAGCTCCCGAACGCGTGCAGGAACTGGAACAGTGGGGAGCGCTGTTTGATCGCACCCAGGACGGACAAATCCTGCAACGCGCCTTCGGCGGGCATAGTTACCGCCGGTTGTGCCATGTGGGGGATCGTACGGGCCTGGAAATGATCCGAACGTTGCAAGACCGCGGCGTGCAACTCGGCATCGACGTCTACATGGAGTGCACCATCAGCCGCCTGCTGAAAGATGGGGATCGCGTCGCCGGCGCATTCGGTTACTGGCGCGAGCAGGGCCGATTCGTGGTGTTTCGAGCCAAATCGATTGTCATCGCCACCGGCGGCATCGGTAAAGCCTACAAAATTACTTCCAACTCCTGGGAATACACCGGCGACGGCATGACGCTCGCGTACAACGCAGGGGCCGAACTAATGGACATGGAATTTGTCCAGTTCCATCCCACCGGCATGGTGTGGCCTCCGGGCGTGCAAGGTCTCCTCGTGACTGAAGCAGTCCGTGGAGAAGGGGGACTCCTCCGCAACAAGGCGGGCGAGCGCTTCATGGAGAAATACGATCCGAAAAAGATGGAACTTTCCACCCGCGACGTGGTGGCGCGCGCCATCTACACGGAAGTGCGCGAAGGCCGGGGCACAGAACACGGTGGCGCTTATCTCGATATCTCGCACAAGCCTGCCGAGTATGTGAAGAAAAAACTGCCCAGCATGTATCACCAATTCCGCGAACTCGCGGATGTGGACATCACGGCGGGGCCAATGGAAGTAGGACCAACCTGCCACTACATGATGGGAGGTATTCGCGTGGATGCTGAAACCGCGCAATCCTCGGTACCGGGACTCTATGCCGCGGGTGAGGCGGCCGCCGGGCTCCACGGCGCCAACCGGCTGGGTGGCAATTCGCTTTCGGACCTTCTCGTCTTCGGCCGCCGGGCAGGTTTAGCCGCCGCGGAGCACGCGAAAAAGGTACCAGCCACATCGGCCAACTCCACCCAGATTGAAGATGCGGCGCGCGACCTGTTGGTCCCCTTTGAACGCAAAGAGGGCGAGAATCCTTACACGATTCATCGCGAGTTACAGGAGATCATGCAAAATCTCGTGGGCATTTATCGCAACCGCGAGGATCTGAGTCGCGCGCTCGCGGAGCTTGAGAAACTGAAGGAGCGCGCAGGACGCGTGAGCGTCGAAGGGTCGCGCATGTTCAACCCCGGCTGGCATCTGGCACAGGATCTAAAATCGATGTTGACAGTTTCCGAGGCCGTTACGCGCAGCGCACTGGCGCGCGAAGAGAGCCGTGGAGCTCACAGCCGCCTTGATCATCCCGGCCTCGACGCGACCTGGGGAACCAAGAATAATGTGATCGTTCGTGAGGGAAGCGCAATGACGCTTCGCCAATCACCGGTTCCAGAACCGCCCAGCGACTTGAAGCAGATTGTTGCAGAAGAGAAATAAAAAATAGCGGAGGCGCGATGGCCGAAGCAATCTTTGAAGTGTTCCGGGGAGACCGCGAAGGGGGAAAGCCCGCCGCGTATCGCGTCCCCATTGCCCCGGGGATGGTCGTTCTGGACGCCCTCCACCATATTCAGGCGCACCAAGCTCCAGATCTGGCCGTACGCTGGAATTGCAAAGCAGGTAAGTGCGGTTCTTGCTCAGCGGAAGTCAACGGCCAGCCGCGGCTCACTTGCAAAACCCGTATGGATGCGCTTCCCCTGGACAAGCCCATCACAGTTTACCCGATGAAGGCGTTTCCGGTGATCAAGGATCTCGTCACCGATGTTTCCTGGAACTACCGTGTCAACAAGAAAATTCCACCCTTCACGCCGCCCCCCGACACCAAGTGGAAAATGTACCAGGAAGACGTGGATCGGGTGCAGGAGTTTCGTAAGTGCATTGAATGCTTCTTATGTCAGAACGTGTGCCACGTTCTCCGGGATCACGAAAAAATGGAGACCTTTGGCGGCCCAAGGTTCTTTGTGCGCGTAGCCGGACTCGAAATGCATCCTCTCGGCTCGAAGTCTCGCACCAAGCTGCTCAAAGACGAGCTCGGCATTGGCCTGTGCAACATCACAAAGTGCTGCACCGAAGTGTGTCCCGAGGAGATTCACATCACGGACAACGCGATCATACCGTTGAAGGAACGGGTCGTCGACGAATTCTACGATCCTCTGCTCATGCTGGTGCGGAAGATTCGCGGGGCGAAACAAGAATCAAGCTGACGGTAAAAGGAGGTCCCATGGAACACAAGCTAAAGACCATCTCGAAGGCCGGTATTCCAGAAGCTATCTCGAAAGCCGAGGTCTACCGCTCGCTCAACGAGCCGGAAGAAGCGGAATCAATCTGCCGCGACATCCTGGCGGTCGAGCCCGAACACCAACTGGCGCTTCGCCTGCTGGGCCTCGCGATCACCGACCAGTTTGCCGGAGACGGATCGGATCGCTACGCGGAAGTAGAAGCGCTTTTTCAGGCACTGGCTGAGCGTTACGAACGCCTCTACTACACGGGTCTCCTGCACGAACGGCGGGCCAAGGCACAAATGCGGGTGGGGCGCCCTCCACACACTCTCGCCCCGCTCTTCGAGGAGGCGATGCGCTGCTTCGCAGAAGCTGAAACGATTCGTCCCACTGGCAACGACGACTCTATTCTTCGCTGGAACCGTTGTGCGCGGCTGCTAAAAAGCCATCCTGGCTTTCTGGAAGAGAAAGAGACGGAAGCGTTCGGCGCTTTTGATAGCTCACCGATCTGAGCCCACGCTGTTAAAGTTGAAGCCTGCACATCCCTAAAAATGACCCTCGGCAACGGTAGTGGGATTCGTTTGCAAAGCGCCAGAGGTTTCCGCCCAGGCCGTCGTCTGCCAGTTGTCTTTGCCTTTTTTTAGCGGAATCCAAGGGGGCAACGGCAGGAGCAAGTAGCTGGCGAGCGCGAAGATATAAGGCTCGTACATATTGCGCAAGGTCGTCAACTTGCTGTCGGCTTCTTCGCCGTCGCGAAGCTTCAGACCATGTTGCGCGAGAGTATCGCGGATGCGCCGCAGATCCGCAGCGGGGAGACGGTCGGAAGGAAGCGCGCGCGGCGGAGTTTTAAATACCTGCGAAAGATCGACCACCGCATGGCGTGCGATGGCGAACGTGAGCTCGGCCTGGCGCTCGCAAGCACCTTCGATGCCGACTTGGACGAGCGCACAGGTATCGAGAACTGCCGTAAGCGAGCCAACCCAGGACTGGTTGTCGTGCTGCGAACGAAAATATGCCAGCACCGGGTAGGAGAGATGGCTCTCCATCAGCTCGGCGCACCAAAATTCCCATTCTTTCAGGAGTTCGCGAAGGGCATCCTGGCCGTGCCGATAACTGTGGCGGCGAAGGAGTTCGCCCGCGGTGGGAGGAGTACCGGCCCGCGAATCGAGAAGAGAAATGTTGACTTCACGTTTGGAAAACGACCCGTAGATGAAGGGCAAATAACCGATGACAGCGGCAAGGAATCCGAAACCCAGGCCCGCTTCGACAACGACGAGCACCCGCGCGATGCCCGAACGCGGAACCACATCGCCGAGGCCCAGAGTGAAGAAGGTAGTGCCACTCAAATAGAAATCGGTGAGGATATTGGGTTGCAAGCCGGAGACGTTGACCGACGAGCCAGCCCCATATTGAAGCAGACCAAAACCAAAAACGAGACCGGCCGCCCAGATCCCGACAAGAATAAGAAGCGAGATAGGACCGTAGAAACCAAAAAGAGTCTCGCGGACCTTGCGCGAAGGAACCAGAGATGCGGCAAATCTCCAGAGGGTCCAGGAGGTTTTGTAGAAAAGCCGGGTTAGGCGAAAACGCCGGGTGACCCGGCGCGGAAGGATGATGGCCTCGAAAGCATCCCAAATCACAATGAAGATAAGAACGAAGCCTACTGCGAAAGTGCCTGGAGCTGGAATCATCGTGTGCCATTGTATCGGTTTAGCCTGACTGTGGAGAAACGCCGATGGTCAGAAACAAGCCTTTACCTATACCTTTTGACGACGGGCTGGCGTGTAATCGGGACAAAGTTTGCATATCGCATGAGTCGCCGGACGTCAATGCGGCCAGGATTACGGTGATCTCCCCGTTCCTATGCTGATTGAACTGAACTTTGGTCCAGCGCGCACCGTATCCGGTAGAGACTTCTAAAACTGAGAGCCCTCCATGCAAAGTGTCCGCATTGCGTTTCGGTCGTTCCTCAAATCACCCGGGTTTGCGCTCACCGTCATTCTCACCATTGCGCTGGGAATTGGCGCCAACACCGCTGTCTTCACTTTGGTGCATGCGGTGCTGATGAAATCGCTACCCGTCGGCGATCCCAAGACGCTCTACCGCATAGGAGACCGCGATGACTGTTGCGTGAATGGCGGCTTCGAGAACGATGACGGCGATTTCGATCTCTTCTCCTATGAGTTATACCGGCATTTCCGTGATAACACTCCGGAGTTTGAGCAACTGGCCGCTATGCAATCCGGCAGCAACACCATGGCGGTGCGGCGAGGATCAGAACCGGCGAAGTCACAACGGAGCGAGTATGTATCGGGGAATTACTTCTCGGTATTCGGAATTGGAGCGTTTGCCGGGCGCCCCTTGACTGCTGCTGACGACTCCAAGGGCGCTCCTCCCGCGGTGATGATGAGCTACCAGACATGGCGTTCGGATTATGGCGGCGATCCCGCAGTTGTGGGTTCGACATTCTTTGTACAGAGCCAGCCGGTCACGGTAGTTGGGATTACGCCCCCGGGATTTTTCGGAGATCGCATTACCAGCGATCCGCCCTCGTTTTGGATTCCTCTGGCAGTCGAGCCAACCATCGAGCAGAGTTCGCTGCTGGCTGTAGCCAAAAGTAATTGGCTCTACATGGTCGGGCGGCTGAAGCCAGGTGTGAACGTGGGATCACTCCAGGCCAAGCTATCCAATATGTTGCAGTCCTGGCTCAGCTCGCAGGACTCTTACACGCACAATGGCGGTTCTACAGTAATTCCTAGGCAACACGTTGTAGTTACGCCCGCGGGAGCGGGCATTCAGAACATGCAACAGCAGACGGGTAAGGGACTCCATTTGCTGATGACGATCTCGGCGTTGGTGCTGCTGGTTGCATGCGCGAATGTGTCGAACCTGCTGCTGGCGCGGGGCGTAACCCGTAAAGCGGAGACGTCTATACGCATGGCGCTTGGTGCGGCGCGGCGCCAGCTTATCCAGCAAATGCTGGCAGAGAGCGTGCTGCTGGGGTTTATAGGAGGACTGGCAGGGCTGATGGTGGCCTACGCGGGAACGCACACTATCCTTTCCCTAGCATTTCCCGACTCGCCGAATTTGCCGATCCACGCTAGCCCTTCGCTTCCGATCTTAGCTTTTGCATTCTTGCTCTCGTTGATGACGGGAATTGTGTTCGGCATCGTGCCTGCGTGGATCACCTCCCACTCCGATCCGGCGGAAGCACTTCGGGGCGTGAATCGGTCGACTCGCGATCGTGCGTCGCTGCCGCAGAAATCCCTGATTGTTGTTCAGGCTGCGCTTTCGCTGGTGCTGCTGGTATGTGCCGGGTTGCTGACGAAGTCACTACGAAACCTCGAGCATCAGGATTTTGGCATTCAGACGGCGAACCGGTATGTACTGCATCTCGACCCGGCGGGCGCGGGCTATACTCTCGCAAAAATCCCTGCACTCAATCAACGGATCGAGCAGGAGTTTGCGGCTCTTCCCGGTGTGCAGAACGTAGGCTTGGCACTGTACAGCACGCTAGAAGGAAACAACTGGGGCGAGGGCGTCCGAGTTGAGGGACGCCCTGAACCGGGACCCAACGACAACATTGGCTCATCGTGGGACCGGGTAAGCCCACGCTTTTTCGAAACTGTCGGGCAACCGGTGATTCGTGGACGCGGCTTCACCGATTCTGACAACGCAACTTCCCAGATGGTGGCAGTGGTCAACCAGACTTTCGTCAAGAAGTTCTTTCCGAAGGAAGACCCGATCGGGCGACATTTCGGCATCTTCGATCACAAGTACGCGGGCGCCTTTGAAATCGTGGGCATTGTGGCCGACGCCAAATATTCGAGCCCAAGGGACGAAGTCCGCCCCATGTATTTTCGACCGTTGACCCAGCAAATGCCGGGACTCACCGAGGCCAACATGGTCATGGCGGAAAGCCGATCGCTCTTCATTAACTCGGTGACGCTGCGCTTCGCGCGGCCACAGCAAAACCTCGACGCGATGGTACGGCACACCCTGGCAGATATCGATCCCAACTTGACGGTGATTGACCTGCGATCTCTCGACTACCAGGTGAGCGGCAACTTCAATCAGGAACGGCTCATCGCCCGCTTGACGCTGCTCTTTGGGATGTTGGCCCTGGTGCTGGCTTCGGTAGGGTTGTATGGAATTACGTCGTACTCAGTGGCGCGCCGAACCAGCGAGATTGGAGTGCGCATGGCACTGGGCGCAAACCGGAAGAACGTACTCCTTCTCGTGTTGCGGAGTGCGTTGGCGCAGGTTGGCCTAGGACTAGGGTTGGGAATTCCGATTGCTTTCATTGCGGGGCACTACATGGGAGACCAACTCTATGCGGTACGATCGTACGATCCCCTCAGCATCGTGATTGCGCTCGTGGTGCTATCGGTGGCCGCGGCGTTAGCCGGATTCATTCCGGCTCGACGGGCGGCTAGCCTCGAGCCCATGGTGGCGCTGCGGATCGAGTGACGAGGGCTCACCCCGTCTAAGTTGTTGAAAGATTTGGTGGACCTGGTCGGGATCGAACCGACGACCTCTTCCATGCCATGGAAG
>CAZUCC010000059.1:0-22315 GCA_964619065.1 uncultured Acidobacteriaceae bacterium
ACACGCACAGCAGCAGCCAGCTCACCCCCAACTGCCACTTCTTTCCCCTGTTGCGATGTTTGTGGTTGCGATGATCGTGCATGAATGACGCTCCCTTGGCGAAAAGGTACGACTTTCCTTCAGCTTACCACCCAATCACTTGAGGTCAACCGATTGCCCTCTCGAAAGGGCATCTTTCTCAGCTGACGTCTTCAATCGCCCGCACCATGGCACTTCTTGTACTTTTTGCCTGACCCGCAAGGGCAAGGATCGTTGCGGCCAACCTTCTCGCCGGAACGCACGACCTGCTGCACGGGTTGCTGCTCGCCGCCGCCCGCCATGCGTGCCTGCTGGAGTTCGCGTTTCTTCTTGCGCTGGAATTCCGCTTCAATCTCGTCGACAGAGGTGGAAACACCGCGCGGCGGCTTACCATTTCTTCCTCCAGCTCCACGGACCTGTGGCGGGCGCTCTTCGGGCGATGCCGCACCAGGTGGCGGATTCTGTGGGCGTTCAATGATCTGCATCAGGTACCGATACCGAACCGTGTCCTCCTGGAAGCGCTGCATCATGGCTTCAAACATGTCGAAGGACTCGCGCTTGTATTCCACAAGTGGATCGTGCTGCGCGTAGCCGCGGAGACCGATCCCCTCCTTGAGGTGGTCCATGTTGAGCAGATGATCTTTCCAGAGCTGATCGATCACACTGAACATGATCATGCGCTCGTGGTAGCGCATGGCGTCCGCACCAATTAGGCTTTCCTTGGCTTGATAACGCTCTTTCAGTTTTTCGAAAATTGAGTCGCCAAGTTCGGTCCGGTTGAGGCGATCGATGGGAATGCCTTCGGCGACAATGTCCACGCCGAAACCCGTAAAAACGGCATCCTTGAGTCCCTTAAGGTCCCACATCTCGACGTGGGCCTTGGGCGGGCAGAATTGATCGATGAGTCCGCCGAGAATCCCCGAGACGTAATCTTCGATAATCAGTTCCTTTTGATCGACGCCTTCGAGCAACTGCCGGCGCAGGCCGTAAACGGCCGTGCGCTGCTTGTTCATGACATCGTCGTATTCCAGAACATGTTTGCGGGATTCGAAATTCTGCGATTCAACAGCCTTTTGCGCGGCTTCAATTCGCCGGGAAATCATGCGCGATTCAATTGGGATGCCTTCTTCCATGCCCAAACGCTGCAGCAGGTTCGAGACCCACTCTTTGGCGAAAATGCGCATGAGGTCGTCTTCGAGCGAGAGGTAAAAGCGCGACGATCCTGGGTCGCCCTGGCGGCCGGCGCGGCCCCTCAATTGGTTGTCGATGCGGCGGGATTCGTGTCGTTCTGTTCCTAGAATATGCAAGCCTCCCACCTCAACGACACTCTGGTGCTCGAGGCTAGTCGCATTCTGATGCCGGCTAAAGGTTTCTTCCCACTGCGCCTTGGGAACAACGTACTCGCTGCCCTGGTAGTAGAAGAGGAAATCTTTTTCGGCATCGACGGCGGTGATGACCTGACCTTGCGCTTCGCGAACGGGTTGCGCCAGGCCCTTTTTGACGCATTCCTGTTTGGCTAGGAACTCGGCGTTGCCTCCGAGCAAGATATCCGTACCGCGGCCTGCCATGTTTGTGGCAATGGTAACTGCGCCTTTTCGCCCCGCCTGCGCCACGATTTCAGCTTCGCGTTCGTGGTATTTCGCGTTGAGCACGACGTGGCGGACGCCCTTGCGTTTCAAAAGATCGGAAAGTGCTTCGGACTTTTCAATCGAAGTCGTCCCGACCAGAATTGGCTGGCCCTTGTCATGGAGCTGTTGAATTTCATCGGCAGCGGCGAAATATTTTTCCTTCTCCGTGCGGTACACGATGTCCGGATTTTCCAAGCGCAGCATTTTCCGGTTCGTGGGGATGACCACCACTTCGAGCTTGTAGATTTTGTCGAATTCGGGCGCTTCAGTTTCCGCTGTTCCGGTCATGCCAGCGAGTTTCTTGTACATACGGAAATAGTTTTGGAAAGTGATCGTGGCCAGAGTCTGGTTCTCATTCTCAACCTTAACGCCTTCCTTGGCCTCGATCGCCTGGTGCAGACCATCCGACCAGCGGCGCCCCGGCATCAAGCGTCCGGTGAACTCGTCCACAATGATAACTTCGCCCTCCTTCACGACGTAGGCCACGTCGCGCCGGTAGAGTGAATGCGCTTTGATAGCTGTCTCGACGTGATGTTTCAGGTCCCAGTTTTCGGGATCGGCAATGTTGGTGATGCCGAGGAGTTTCTCAACCTTGTCCCAGCCCTCGTCGGTGACGGTGATGGTCTTGTGTTTTTCATCGACCGCGTAGTCGCCGGTCCAGATCTTTTCATCGACGGATTTCTGAATCTCTTCGCCGCGCTCGAGACTGGGAATGATGCGGTTAACGCGATCGTATTTATCCGTCGTCTGCTCGCTGGAGCCAGAGATGATGAGCGGTGTGCGCGCCTCGTCGATGAGAATGGAGTCAACTTCGTCCACGATGGCAAAATTGTGCCCTCGCTGTACGCAATCGCCGAGGTCAAACTTCATGTTGTCGCGCAGGTAGTCGAAGCCAAACTCGTTGTTTGTACCGTAGGTCACATCGGCGGCGTAGGCCTCGCGCCGCTCTTCGTCGTCGAGGTCATGCACGATAACGCCTACAGTGAGGCCGAGAAAGGTATAAATCTTGCCCATCCACTCGGCGTCGCGCTTGGCAAGATAGTCGTTGACGGTCACTACGTGCACACCGCGCCCGGAAAGCGCGTTTAGATACACAGGCAAAGTGGCTACCAGTGTCTTACCTTCGCCCGTCTTCATTTCCGAAATCTTGCCTTGGTGCAGCACCATGCCGCCGATCATCTGAACATCGAAATGACGCATGTTGAGCACACGGCGGCCGGCTTCGCGCACAACCGCGAAGGCTTCCGGCAGAATTTCCTGGAGAACTTCCTTCAGGGCCGCTCGCTCGGCTTCGACGGTGGCTTCGGGAGACGCGCCCTCCGGCAGACCGCGCAGGCGCTCATCAATGCGTTGACGGAATTCAGCGGTCTTGGCGCGCAACTCCTCGTCGCTCAAGCGATTGGTGGGCGCGTCGAGCGCATTGATCTGCTCGAGAACGGGCATCAGGCGTTTGACTTCGCGCTCGTTCTTCGTCCCGAAAATCTTGGCAGCAATCGTATTAATCAAAGCGAGAAATCCTTACAAACGGCACACTTCTGCCATCAAAATTAAGATAACAAAAGCCTAACATAGGTTGGATGCCCGCTTTGGCCGGGAGTTGTCACACGCTGCTATGCTGAGATTTCCACAGAGGCTGCGCGTGACAGTCTTTTGCTGTATATTCAGCGCGGTACTTGAGCATTTCACCTTAGTCTTCAACACTTAGTCTGCAACCTATGGATCTTTTTTATCGCCGTTTCTCCCAAAGCGCGAGCCGCCGGCCGGACCAGGTCGCGGTGGAAATGCAGCGCCGCGATCACATCGACAGTCTGACCTACTCCGAACTGCACCGCTCGGCGGAGAGCGTGGGGTACTGGCTGCGGCAAAATGGCGTGACGGCGGGTTCGCGGTGCGCGATTTACGCGGACAACAGTGCGCGCTGGGTGGTGAGCTATCTGGGAATATTTTCTCAGGGATGCACGGCTGTGCCGCTCGATAGCAACTACCACGCCGACCAGGTACATAAGTTGCTGCTGGATAGCGGTGCCAGCCTGCTCTTTTGTGATGCACGGCATTTGGCTTTAGCCCGGGAGGCGGTGGCGGAGACCGCGGTTCGGATTGTGCTGCTGGAGCGAGCAGAGGCTACGCAAGCGGTTTCCGGGAATCTGGACGCAATGATTGCGGCCGGATCCGGGGATTTTGTTGCTAGCGAACCGCAGGAGTCCGACCTGGCAGTGCTGCTGTATACCTCGGGGACGACATCGGACCCCAAGGGCGTGATGCTGTCCTATGGCAACCTGGCGAGCGAGGTTGGGGCGGTCGCGAAGCTTGTTTCTTATACGGAACGTGACGCGATCCTCGGAATTTTGCCGTTGTTTCATTCCCTGGCACAGGTAACGAACCTGTTGCTCCCCCTGTCTGTAGGAGCGCGCGTGGTGTACTTGGAAACCCTCAACACCACCGAACTGCTGCGCGGCTTGCGCGAGCGGGGGATTACATCGTTCTGCGTGGTACCGCAGTTTTTCTATCTGATTCACGAGCGCATCGAGAAAGAAATTAGCAAGCGCGGATTTCTGGCGAAACAGGCGTTTGCCGCAATGCTGGCGATGAACCGGTTTTCCCGCAAGCTGGGAATCAATCTGGGCAAAGTGCTGTTCGGCAAAATTCATGCCACGTTTGGCAAGCGGATGCGGCTGCTGGTGACGGGTGGGTCGCGCTTCGATCCGGATGTTGCCCGGGAATTTTACGCGCTCGGCATTGACATTCTGCAGGCCTACGGCCTGACCGAAACCACTGGCGGGGCGACGGCGACGCCTCCGGGAGACATAGTTATTGGCTCGGTGGGCAAGCCTATTCCAGGAGTGGAGGTAAAAATTGTCGATCCACAACCTTCGGAGGACGCGCCCCCGAGCGGCGAAATCGCCATCCGCGGACCCAACGTGATGCTGGGTTACTACAATCGGGCAGATGCGACGGCGGCAGCTTTTCGGGATGGGTGGCTGTTGAGCGGGGATTTGGGGTATATCGACCGACGCGGGCACGTGTTTATCACCGGACGTAAGAAGGAACTCATTGTTCTTGCCAATGGAAAGAATCTGTATCCGGATGAGATCGAAAGCTATTACCTGAAATCGGCTTTTGTTAAAGAGATTTGCGTGATGGCTTTACAGGGAACGCCAGGCGATCCAACTCAGGAAAGGTTGCACGCGGTGATCGTTCCCAACTTTGAGGTCTTGAAGGAGCGCAAGATCGTCAACGCAAAAGAAGCGATCCGCTGGGACATTGAGGGAATCTCGCACAACATGCCGAGCGTGAAACGCATCCTGAGCTACGACATATGGCAGGAGGAGCTGCCACGCACTACCACGCGCAAGATCAAGCGCTTCGAGGTAGAGAAGCGCGTGAAAGAGCAGCAGGCGCGTGGCAGTACCGGCACGAGTTCTGATGACGCGAAGCCGCTGCAACCCGAGATCACGGCTGCGGATAGCGAGTGGCTGGAACAGCCCGACGTGGAGCGCGTATTGCCGATCATCCGTGAGGCCGCCAAGGGAAACATCAGCACAATCCTGCCGGACACCAGTCTGGAGCTCGACCTCGGTCTTGATTCCATGCAGCGCATCGAGCTGTTGGTCAGTATTGAAGAGGAGCTTGGCGGGAAAGTTGAAGAGTCGCAACTGGGCGAGATCTACACTGTACGGCAGCTCGTGGAGGCTGTTGTGGCGAGCGTGGGGGCGGGCGCAGGCAAACGGACTGAGGCGGCGGGCTGGAGCACTGTTCTCAATGAGGAACCCATAGACCCCGAGGTTCTAGCCTTAACCAAGTCGCAGCCGATTGCGACTGCGTTCTGGTTTCTTCTCGCCAAGTTTGTGTACCTCCTCGCACGGGTTCTTTATGGCCTCAAGGTAACGGGGATGGAGAAGATTCCAGCGAAGGGCCCTTTCATTCTCTCGTCCAACCACCAGAGCTACATTGATCCTGCCATTCTCGGCGCGATTTTGCCCTGGAAGCATTTCAAGAATTTGTTCTCCGTGGGCACGAGTGAGATTTTCGGGTCGGGCATCATGCACTGGATCGCGCGGCAGTTACGAATTGTGGTCGTCGATCCCGATGCCAACCTTGTGCCCGCCATGAAGGCTGGCGCCTTCGGCTTGCGCAACAACAAAGTTCTGATCCTCTATCCGGAAGGCGAACGCAGTGTTGACGGCGCGCCGAAGCGCTTCAAGAAGGGTGCCGCGATTCTCGCAACGCATTTGCACGTACCTATTGTGCCCATCGCCATCGAAGGCTTCTACGACGCGTGGCCGCGGGGCAAGCCGTTCTTCCAGAAGATTACGAAGTTCACCATGGCATTCGGTGACCCAATCCCTCCACCTGATGGAGAACCCACGGAACAGCTCGCGACGCAGATGATGGCTCAAGTCAAAGCAAGAGTTGTTGAGATGTGGACTGTGCTGAACCGCGAGTATCGTGGCGAGAAGGCTTCCCCCGCGAAGGCCGCAGACTAGACTGTCACTTCGCTTTGGGGTGGGTCTGGTCGTACACCGCCATCAGATGTTTCACGGAAAGTTGCGTGTAGCGTTGCGTCGTCGACAAACGCTCGTGGCCCAAAAGCTCCTGAATCGCGCGCAGGTCCGCACCTTCTTCCAGCATGTGGGTTCCAAAAGCGTGTCGCAACGTGTGCGGATGGAAGTCCGACGAAAGCCCGTTCGCAACAGCAATGCTTTTGACAATGCGGCCCACGCTGCGCGTCGTAATTCGGCCCCCACGCTGGTTGATGAGCAGTGCCCGTGGAGCCTTCTTTCGTTCCACCATTAATTTTGCGCGAGCGGGCAGGTAGGCGTTGAGGGCATTCCGCGCGGACTCACCGAATGGCACGTAGCGCTCCTTTTTCCCCTTGCCGCGAATCAGAATGGCGCTTTCGGAATAGCGAATGTCCTCGATGTTGATTCCTGTCAGTTCGGAGTTGCGGATGCCGCAGCCATAGAGCAGTTCCAGCAACAAGAGATCACGCTCGGGAAATGAAGCGGCCTCCGGCGCTTTCGCATCCAGCACGCGATTCATCTCTTCTACCGTCGGAACGCGCGGCAGCTTCTTTGGCAGCTTCGGTGTGGAGACCAGTGCCGCCGGGTTCTGCTCCACCACCCCTTCGCGAGCCAGCCACCGATACAGTGAGCGTACCGCCGCCAGTGCCCGCGCCACCGACGTTTTGCTGAGCCCCCGCTCGTAGAGATGTGAAAGAAAGCCGCGAATGCGAATGTGGTCGATCTGCTTCCACGTACTGGTGCCGACGAAAGCGGAAAATATGTCCAGATCCTGCGCGTAGGCCTTAATGGTGTGAACGGAGGAATTCTGTTCTCGCAGATGCCGCAGAAATTCGTCAACGGCTTTTTCCGCCGTTGATCGCCGTACAGCTTTTTCTCCGTGTCTCCGTGTCTCCGTGGCGACTGCCTTCATTTCCGCACCTTGGCCCGTGGATGATGCTGGAGGTACACATTCTTCAGCCGGTCGAGCGCCAGATGCGTGTAGATTTGCGTGGTCGAAATGTCGGCGTGCCCAAGGATCGTTTGCACGGTGCGCAAGTCAGCGCCATTTTCCACCATATGCGTGGCGCAACTGTGGCGAAGCATATGCGGCGAGGTGGGCCGCCCTGTGGCCTGCGCGGCGGCACGCACCATTGCCCAAACGCGTTGCCGGCCAAGCTTGCGAGCAGAGCGGCCGGGAAACACTAACGGGCAACTCTTCCCTGCCACCAATACCGGACGCGCTTCGGCTAAGTAGCCGGCCAGCGCATCCATCGCCGATCGGCCGAGCGGCACAATGCGTTCTTTATCGCCTTTGCCGCGCACCAGCACGTAGCCGAGATCGAGCTTCAAGTCTTCCAGCTTCACGCTGATGATCTCGGAGACACGCAGCGCGCCCGCGTAGAAAACTTCCAGCATTGCCTGGTCACGCTCAGCGAGCGCCTGCGCCAACTTCGAATCGGAAGTTGCTTTCGGGCCATGCAGCACGGTCTCAATCTCTTCCCGCGCCAGCGCCTTGGGAAGCACCTTCCAGCGCTTCGGAGAATCAATATTCAGCGTGGGATCGTGCTTGAGAAAGTCATCCAGCAAAAGATAACGATAGAAGTGCCGCAGCGCGGAGAGCTTGCGTCCGACCGAGCGTCCGTCCACTTGGTTCGCAAAGAGCTGTTGCAGAAATTGGCGCACGTCTTCGCGGCGCGCCGAGAGCAATGTCCGCTTGCGTTCTGTTTGAAATTCGGCGAACTGGAGCAGATCGCTCAAGTAGGCGCTCACGGAGAGCCGTGCCAGTCCCTTCTCCACCTTGAGATAAGCGGTGAAGGACGCGAGCAACTTCTCGTCGGACTTGGATGAAGATGAAGCGGAGGACACGAATTGAGTTTACGCGTTATCGGACACAGAATGAAGTGGCGCGGCGTGTACTTAGGAAAATTCCGGTTCAGTCGTTCTCTCTTTAATGTTGTCATCCTGAGCGTAGCGAAGGAACCCTACACTCTTCTTGCTCGAATGTTGCAGGCTTTCTCTGTACGGCTTCCTTGTGAGAAAGCTTGCGAATACCCTGCCACGACCAGCATCCGCGGGGTCCTTCGCTGCGCTCAGGATGACAACATTTAAGAAGGTGACTCAGCCGCCAGCATTCCTCGCGCATACAGCACTCCCTCCGGCGTCTCTTCGTGTTTGAAATAGGCAAAGACGTCGCGGCCTTGGCTGGTATGGCCTTGCAGAGTTTGCAGCATCGCCTGTCGCTCCTCGGCAGAGTAGTCGGCCTTGCGATATCGGTAGTAGGCGAAATCAGCAGTCGTCACATCAGGCGTTGCCAAGGTTTCGCTTTCGGCCACGCACAGGGCGGCGTTGCGCTCTTTCAACAAACTCCAGGTCTCATCGACGAACCAGGACGCGTGCCGGAACTCGAACGCGGCTCTTAGCACTCGCGGCAGCTCTCCAAGAAACTCTCGCAGTAGCGCAGCATCGAACTTCATGTTCGGAGGCAACTGAAACAGCACCGGCCCCAGCTTTCCTGCCCGCGCCAGCGGCTCGAGTGAAGAAACAAACCGCGGCAGAAAATCGGCCGTGCCCTTGAGCCGCTTGATGTGCGTCAGCATCTGGTGAGCTTTCACGCCGAACCGGAAATTCTCCGGCGTATCCGCAATCCAGTTGTTCAGCGTGGTTTCTTTCACCAACTGCCGGAACGTGAAGTTCACCTCCACCGTGTTGAGCTGGGTGGCGTAGTGGCTCAGAAATTTTTTCTGCGCCAGCTTGGCGGGATAGAAATCGGGTTTCCAGGCGGGATATGCCCAGCCGGAGGTGCCTGCATAGAGTTGCGGAGTGAAGCTTTGCGGCATGAAGAAAGATTGCCTCAGAAGAGCGTGCGACGTCAAAAACCTGAGGCTGGCGATGTCACCGCTTTCGCGCAGTCTTTTTCTCAGGCTTTGATTGAGCTGCCGCCGCGATCTCAACTCCTGAATCCCTGTGCGCTGCCAGCTTCGGCAGCTTTTGCTCCAACGTCAACAGCGGCGCGAACAAATCTCCCATGGCCTCGCACCGCGCGAGCGCTTGCCCGGCCTCGAAAACGAGCTTGTCAACTTTCTTCTTCTTCCACGCCTCGTCTAACTCCTCCCAAGTCACCGGTGTCGATACGGTGGGCCGCTCTCGCGCCCGCAGCGAATACACGGACACGGTGGTCTTGTGCTCGTCGTTCTGGCTCCAGTCGATGAAGACTTTGCCGCCACGTACTTCCTTCTTCATTTCAGAAACAACCAGCTCGGGATGATATTCGGCCAGCAGCCGCGCAACGGCGTTCGCAAAACCTTTGGTTCCGTCGTAGGTGACGGGCGTGTTCAAAGGAACATAAATCTGTAGACCTTTTGATCCCGACGTTTTGGGGAAACTTTGCAACCCAAACTGTTCGAACATTTCCCGCAGCCATAACGCCACCTGCGCACACTGCACCACGTTCGCCGGAGGACCGGGATCAAGATCGAAAACCATCATCGTCGGCCGCGTCAGATCGGTGGCCCGCGAGAGCGAGGGGTGCAATTCCAAAGACGCCAAGTTCGCCAGCCAAACCAGAGTGGGTAGATCATCCGCCAAGATATATTCCAGCGTTCGCCGATTGTGGCGGCTGTAGACCGGAGCGGTTTTCACCCAATCGGGCCGGTGCTTTGGAGCATTCTTTTCGTAAAAGAATTCTCCATCCACCCCATCTGGATAGCGCTTCATGGTCAGCGGACGCCCCGCCAGATGCGGGACCAGGAACGGCGCCACGCGCACGTAGTAATCCACCACTTGCCGCTTGGCGAACCCCGTGGTTGGATACAGAACCTTCTCCAGGTTCGACAGCATCAGCCGTCGGCCTTGCACGTCAATGGGTGTGGAATCGGCCACAGTTTGAGCCTCCCGGTTATTGTGCCTCAAGAGCAAGCGACTCGGCGTCTCTCGTTTGACAACCGCACTTTCCCGCAACTACCTTCAAACTATTCATCTCGATCTTCGTCTACAAGTTGTGGAGGTTCCATGAGAGTCCGTGTACGGCCACTCTTCGGCGTTATTTTTGCCCTGCTTGCAGTATCCGCCGCCCAGGATGTTGCTTCCTTCGAAAAGCGCGTCACCGTGAAGACGCTGCCGAATGGGCTCACCGTGGTTATCTGCGAACGCCCTGAGGCGCCTGTCTTCTCGTTCTTCACGCACGTCGACACGGGTTCCGCGCAGGAGGAGGTGGGCAAATCCGGTCTGGCCCACATGTTCGAACACATGGCCTTCAAGGGCACGGACAAGATCGGCACCACAAACTATCCCGCGGAAAAAGCAGCGCTTGAAAAGGTCGAGAAAGCGTATGCCGCCTTCGACCAGGAGCGCCGCAAACGCGTGGGACGCGACGAGCAAAAGCTGAAAGACCTGAACAAAGCCTGGGAAGACGCCATCGCCGACGCCAACCAGTATGTCGTATTGAATGAATTTGGCCAGATCATCGAGAACAATGGTGGCGAGGGCCTGAATGCCTCTACGGACAGCGACGAGACTGTCTACAACTACTCTTTCCCATCCAACCGCGTCGAGCTGTGGGCCTATCTCGAATCAGAACGCTTTCTGCATCCAGTTCTGCGCGAATTCTACAAAGAACGCAATGTGGTCATGGAAGAGCGCCGCATGCGCACCGACAGCAGCCCGATCGGGCGGCTGGTGGAACAGTTCGCGTCCGCTGCGTTTGTCGCACACCCTTATCATCGGCCCACCGTGGGGTGGATGTCGGATTTGCAATCGTTCTCCGCCACGGACGCGCAGCGGTTTTTCGATAAGTATTACGTGCCCGCGAATATCACTGTGACTCTCGTCGGTGACGTCAAGGCCGCAGAAGTTATGCCCACGATTGAGAAATACTTTGGCCGCTTGCCCGCTAAGCCCAAGCCGGAAGAAATTAACACGGTAGAACCGAAGCAGATGGCCGAGCGCCGCGTGGTCCTCTTCGATCAGGCGCAGCCATTTTTTATTGAGGGCTACCATCGCCCCGATTATCGTGACAAAGACGATGCTGTGTACGACGCCATCAGCGATCTGCTGTCCAGTGGACGCACGTCGCGCCTCTACCGCGCGCTGGTGCGCGACAAAAAAATCTCCGCCCAGACTGCCGGTTTCGGCAATTTCCCCGGACCCAAATATCCCAACCTGTTCGTCTTTTATGCGGTTCCCCTTCCCGGCCACACCAACAAAGAAATGGAAGATGCGATCCACGCTGAGATCGAACGCTTAAAAACGGAAGACATTACTAGCGACGAACTCAAGATGGTGAAGACCCGGGCCAAGGCGAGTCTGCTTCGCAGTCTCGGTGACAATGAAGGGTTGGCGCAGGCCCTGGGCATCACACAAGCCCGCTATGGCGACTGGCGCGAATATTTCCTCCAGGTCGACCGCATCGACAAGCTCACGAAAGAAGACATTCGTCGCGTTGCCAGCCAAACCTTCGTGCCGACAAACCGCACGGTGGGCGTTATTGAAAACACGCCGCAAACCAAAACCGCTGCTAGCCAAGGAGCCGAATAATCATGCGCCGCAGTTTTATCGCCCCGCTTCTTGTCGCATTAGTTGTTTCAACCACAGTCTCGCGTTCGTCCGCCCAAGCCGCTAACTGGAAAGACATCAAAGTTCCGGCGCTGCACAGCTTCCACCCTGCTCAGCCTAAACGTATCGAACTGCCCAACGGCATGGTCATCATGCTGCAAGAGGATCACGAGCTTCCGACCCTCGATGGCTTTGCCCGCATTCGTGGTGGCTCGCGCGACGAACCCGCGCAAAAGATTGGCTTAGTGGACACCCTGGCGGACTCTTGGCGCACCGGCGGAACCAAAACAAAGACGGGCGATGAGCTCGATGATTTCCTCGAAGCTCGCGCCGCGAAAGTCGAAACTGGCGCCAACATCGATTCAACGAATCTTTCTTTCTCCTGCCTGAAAGCCGATTTCGACGAAGTCTTCGCCATCTTTCAAGACGTGCTCCGCAACCCGGAATTTCGCGACGAAAAAATTGATTTAGCCAAGGACAGCAGCCGTACCGATATCGCCCGCCGTAATGATGACGCTTCCGGCATAGCGGGCCGTGAATCCACCCGGCTCGGCTACGGCAAGCAGAATCCCTACGCACGCATTCCCGAGTACGCTACCATCGCCGCCATTTCGCGCCAGGATTTGCTCGACTGGCATAAGGCGCATGTTCATCCCAACAACATCTTGTTCGGTATCGTTGGTGATTTCGATTCCGCGTCCATGGAAGCCAAGCTGCGCCAGGCATTCGGTTCCTGGGCTAAGGGTCCGGCAATCGCCAGTGCGAAGATCGAACTCCAGCCCGCTAAACCCGGATACTTTCTGGTCGAGAAGAAGGACGTCAATCAAAGCAACATCTATATGGTGGAGCTGGGCACGCGGCGCAACAATCCCGACTACTACGCCATCACCGTATTCAATGAGGCGTTCGGTGGCGGTTTCTCCTCGCGTCTCTTCAGCAATATTCGATCGAAGAAGGGACTGGCCTACAGCGTTGGCGGAGGCGTTGGCACCTCCTTCGACCACGACGGGCTGGTCCGCCTCGTTATGGGAACTAAGAGCCCAACCACGATCGAAGCTATCCAGGCTCTTTATGAGGAGATCGACGGCTTGTCGAAGAACCCACTCAGCGAAGATGAAATTCGCCGTGCTAAAGATTCCATCCTGAATTCCTTCATCTTCAACTTCGATTCGCCGGCCAAAGTCTTGCGCGAACAAATGGCCTACGAGTTCTACGGATATCCCTCGAATTACCTGGAACGGTTCCGAGCCGGCATTGAGAAGGTCGTTCCCGCAGACGTGGCCCGCGCGGCGGCCAAGTACCTTCATAAGGATCAGCTCGCTGTGCTCGTCGTCGGCAATCCCGCGGAGTTCGACAAGCCTCTTTCCAGTCTCGGTCCCGTCACCAATTTGGATATCACCATCCCGGAACCGTCTGAAGAAACGGCTGGCGACAAAAGCGAACCCGCCAGACCCGTCGCGTCCAACCCAGAAGGCAAGGCTCTGGCTGCCAAGGTGGTTGCGGCTATGGGCGGAGAAGCCAAGTTGAAGTCAATTCGATCTCTGAGGTCCACTTTTACTCTCACGCAGAAGACTCCCCAGGGCGATATGGCCATGCCAGCGGTGGCAACCATCGTTTTCCCCGACCGGATGCACGTGGAATTGCAAACGCCTGAGGGAAAGTTCGCCATCGTTGCCACTCCGGAGGCGGGTTTTATGTCCGCAGCCGAGCGTGGTGTACAGGACATGCCCGAGAACCGCAACCGGGAGTCACTGCAACAGATCAAGCGCGATCCCATCTACCTGACACAGCATATCGACGATCCCGCATTTTCTTTTGCCGCTGCTGGGACCGACAAGATCGGCACCGTGGAGACTCAAATTGTCGATGTGAGTGGCCCAGGCGTCGCGATTCGCTGGTATGTCGATCCCGCCACGGGCCACATCCTGCGTCAGTCCTATAGGACAATGGGGCCAACTGGTCCAGCCGAGGGCTCCACCGACCTGGCAAACTGGACGACCACCGACGGCGTCAGCCTACCCGCGCTCCACACAAACAAAATGAACGGCAAGGACTCCAGCGTCGCTGAGTTCACGGCAGTGCAATTCAATCCCTCCGTCGATCCCAAGCTCTTCGAAAAACCACCGAGCGAAGCGAAACCTGCGCAATAAGCATCCGTCCCATTCTTGAGATGAGATTAGCGGAAGCGGTGAGACAGCTAAGATCGTCGTCTGTTCAAGACCCTCTGGAATTGTCGCGAATTTCGCATGCAATTGCGGCGTGAATTTCCCAAATTGGCCTCGTGTTCGTCCCACTCAGGCACTCGCCCTTGCGCGATGACAATAATTGGCAATTGCCACTGAATGCCAAGCCTGGCGCGGGTTACCACTCGTGCCTAATGCTTGAAAACATGGGAATTAGGACAATGGCCCATTCTTACCTTGGTAACTTTTTGAATTGGCGCGACAAGTGCAAATATACAGCACGAAAGGTCGCGAAAACGACCAAGATTTCTAAGTCCTAACAAGAGAGAAGAGGGGAAAATTTCAATGCGTAAACAGAAGGGTTTCTCACTAATCGAACTGCTGATCGTGGTCGCGATCATTCTGATCATCGCCGCGATTGCCATTCCGAACTTGATGCGCGCTCGCATGGCAGCCAATGAATCGTCCGCTGCCGCTGCGATCCGCACCATCAACACAGCTCAGTATTCCTATCAGGCTAAGTTCCAGAACAGCTTGGGCTACGCCAATGGCTTGACCGCTCTCGGCAGCCCCAACGCCGCCACTTGCACCCCGGATCCTCTCGGCGTCGCCGGTGACTGCCAGTTCGATGCCGTACTGACCTCCGGCGCGAAGGGTGGCTACACGTTCACCACCACCGTGGTCGGAGCCAACCCCGCCACCGGCTATACGGTGATCGCTAGCCCGACTACGCCGAACCAGACTGGTTCGAAGTGGTTCTGCTCCTTCCAGGACGCGGTTGTGCGCGGCAAGACCAGCGCCATCGCAGCCTGCGACGGAACCATCGTACCGCTCTAAGCTAAATCAGCTATCGGCGGTAAGGTTAAACCAAGGAGCACCGGTCAACCGGTGCTCCTGCACTTTTGGGAAAACGGCACACGGAAGGGATCTGTCTTCACCCGCACGGACACGGCCCGTAAACGACAGATTTTGTCAGAATAATCCCGCCCCCGCTTCCATGAGCTAAGTAGTCCGATCAGACATCGTCCGTAACTCATTGATTTTATAGATTAATTTCGCAACTCCGATCCTTACCGAAGCTTTGGGAAATGGCATACGGGGTGCAATTGGAACTGTGAATCGCGCACGATGCCAAGATTAGGCGAAGTTCAGTTAAAGGTAAACAGAGAGAAGAGGAAGATCAAGATGCGTAAACAGAAAGGTTTCTCACTAATCGAACTGCTGATCGTGGTCGCGATCATTCTGATCATCGCCGCGATTGCCATTCCGAACTTGATGCGCGCTCGCATGGCAGCCAATGAATCGTCCGCTGCCGCTGCGATCCGCACCATCAACACAGCTCAGTATTCCTATCAGGCTAAGTTCCAGAACAGCTTGGGCTACGCCAATGGCTTGACCGCTCTCGGCAGCCCCAACGCCGCCACTTGCACCCCGGATCCTCTCGGCGTCGCCGGTGACTGCCAGTTCGATGCCGTACTGACCTCCGGCGCGAAGGGTGGCTACACGTTCACCACCACCGTGGTCGGAGCCAACCCCGCCACCGGCTATACGGTGATCGCTAGCCCGACTACGCCGAACCAGACCGGTTCGAAGTGGTTCTGCTCCTTCGCAGACGCGGTTGTGCGCGGCAAGACCAGCGCCATCGCAGCCTGCAACGGAACCATCGTACCGCTCTAAGTTCATTAGATTGGCTAGTTGAAGCAGAGTTTGCAGCAAGGGTGAAGGGAGCGCCGAGCAATCGGTGCTCCTTTACTTTTGGAACTACTATTTTGTAACGCGGCACGCGGAGGGGCTGGCTCCTCCTTGCAGAGACGGTGCGCAAACGACAATTTTGGTCAAGATCGAGGCGGCCCAGCTTCGATAAGCCAGATGAGCGAATTTATCGGCGACCGTAACTTGTTGATTCTATAGAGTGAATTTTCGTAACCAGGACTCCAGCCTGGGCCCTCCAAATGGCCCCAAGAGTGCACTTGGAATGGTACGGCTGGAGCTTTAGTTTCTAGCCCCACAGGGTAAAGCCAATGCAGAGGGGCAAAGAGCGCGGATTTTCTTTGATCGAATTGCTGATCGTAGTGGCGATTATTTTGATCATCGCTGCCATCGCAATCCCTAACCTGATGCGCGCCCGTATGGCGGCTAATGAAGCCGACGCCGCTGCCTCAATCCGCGCCATCAATACGGCCCAGTATGCCTACTCAGTAAGATTCGGCAACACCCCAGGGCTGGGGTACGCGAGCGGCCTGACAGCTCTCGGTAGCCCGGCTGGCGCCACTTGCACTCCAGATATCAATGGCATCACCGGCGAATGCTTACTCGACAACACTCTGACGAGCGGCACTAGAGACGGTTACACCTTCACTACCACCGTGACCGTAGTCGGCGGATTTAACACCGGATACACCGTGGCCGCTTCTCCTACCACACCCAACCAGACGGGTACGAGGTGGTTCTGCTCGTTCCAGGATGCGGTCGTCCGTGTTTCGAACACGCCCATCACGGCCGCGACTTGCAACGGCACCGTTACCCCGCTCTAAGTTCTTGAGATTGGCTGCCTATCGTTTTTAGAACGGTTCGTTCCCAGGATTTGCCCCGCTGGGTCCTCTTCACCCTCGTTCAGTCAGTTTCCTTTCGGGTTCGGCATTACCTTCGTTACGGTCGGACTCTCTTGCCTTCGACTCTCGACTGCATATAATTTTCTTCAGCAACACAAAAATTGAGAACTTCCGCTATGTCCGCCATCGAAATTCTTGGGATTGAAAAGACCTACACTGTGGGCTTTTGGCGCAAGCGCCCGAAATGCGCCCTGAAGCCTCTCCATTTAACCGTGGAAAACGGCGAAGTCTTCGGCTTTCTCGGTCCCAACGGCGCCGGCAAGACCACCACGTTAAAGCTTCTGATGGGCCTGATGTATCCCACTGCTGGGTCAGCTCGTATTCTGGGCATGGAGATCAATGATCCGCGCATGAAAGCGCAGATCGGATTCCTGCCCGAGCAGCCTTATTTTTACGACTACCTCACCGCCGGGGAACTTCTCAACTACTACGGAAGACTTTCCGGAATGGCCGCGAAAGAGCTGCCGCAGCGCATCGCAGCCGTCCTCGACCGTGTGGGCCTGAGCGGGGCCGCGGAAGTTCAGCTCCGCAAATTCTCCAAAGGAATGCTGCAGCGCGCGGGAATTGCGCAGGCGATCCTGCACGATCCCAAGATCGTCTTTCTGGACGAGCCTATGTCCGGCCTCGATCCCATGGGCCGCCGCGAAGTGCGGGACCTCATGCAGCAGCTCAAACAGGAGGGCAAAACCGTTTTCTTCTCCACACACATCCTTTCCGATGCAGAAGCGCTGTGCGACCGCGTGGGCGTAATTCACCAGGGGGAATTGCGGGGCGTAGGCGCGGTGGCTGAACTCACCGCCAAGGCAAAGGGCAAAGTCGAAGTCATCTGGCAGGGCGCAGCGCTGCCGGCGGCTCTCAAGGCTCTCGGCGCCGAAGGTCAAGTCAGCGGAGACACCGCTCGCGCTGTACTCGAGGATTCACAGCTAGACACCGTCATCGATTTGCTGCGGCGCGAGCGCTGCCGTCTCATCTCGGTCAATCCCGTGCGCGGAACACTCGAGGAATTTTTCATGGAGAAAATGAACTTAGCCGGAACTTCCGTAAAGAGCTCGTCGCAGGAAGGCTTATCCCGGAAGGGAGCCTCGGCATGAACAGCCGCATCGCCGCCATCGCCTCGAACACGTTCCGCGAAGCCGTTCGCGATCGCGTCCTCTACAACCTCATCGGATTTGCGCTGCTTATGGCGGGCGCTTCCATCCTGGTCGGACAAATTTCTGTCGACATCGAAAAACTTGTCGTCATCAACCTTGGACTTACCGCGGTTTCGCTCTTTGGTACCGTCATCGCCATCTTCATTGGCATCGGTTTGGTCTCCAAGGAAATCGACAAGCGCACTCTCTACACTGTGCTCTCCCGGCCTGTGCAGCGCTGGGAATTCATCCTCGGCAAGTTTTTTGGACTCACCGGTACGCTGGCCGTCAACACAGTTTGCATGGCTGCGGGCGTCTTCCTGTCCCTGCTCTACGTGGCTCATCGTTTGGAGAGGGCCGATTCCTCCATACTCGTCGCGCTCTACTTCATCGTGCTGCAGTTCGTGATGGTTACGGCGCTGGCGCTCCTATTTTCGTCCTTCTCCTCGCCGCTGCTCTCCGCTGTATTTGCCTTCGCTCTGTACGTCATTGGCAGCTTTTCCACGGATCTTCGCCTCTTTGCTGGTGTGGAGAAAGGACTGAGCCGTTGGCTGGCCGCAGCCGCGACTTATCTCATTCCTAATTTTTCCGCGCTGAATGTCATTAGTTCGGTCGCACATGGTGAATCCGTGGCAGGCAAGCTCATCCTTGCCAATACGGCGTATGCGCTCTTCTATGCGGCGATGGTCCTCTGTGGGGCCATCTTGATTTTTGAACGGCGGAATCTTAAATGAGGCCGTCCCGCCCCGTCACCATCGCGGCTGGTTCCGTGCTGGGTGTTTGTCTTGCAGCCTCGGCTGTGCTGGCCCACTTTATTGACCGCATGCGCCCACATGCCGCCATCGAAGATGTTCTATACCTGAAATCCTCCAATCTTAAGTGGATGAGTCTCGGCTATACCGGACTCATGGCCGATGTTTACTGGACTCGCGCCGTGCAATATTACGGATCCAGGCACTTTGTGGGAGCGGAGCGCTTTGATTTGCTGGCGCCTCTTCTGGATATCACCACCGACCTCGACCCCAAACTCCTCGTAGCTTACCAATACGGCGCCGCCTTTCTCGCGCCTAAACCGCCCGAGGGCGCCGGCCAGCCCGATCAGGCGGTTGCGCTTGTGGAAAAAGGAATTCGCGCCAATCCCGACAATTGGAAGCTCTACCAATGTCTTGGGTTTGTGCACTATATGGACCGCAAAGATTACGAGGCCGCCGCGCAAGCTTTCCTTCGCGGCTCCCAAGTCCCCCATGCACATCCGTGGCTCAAGCTCCTGGCCGGTAAAATGGCGCAGAAAGCCGGAGACCTGGAAACGGCCCGCATGATGTGGACAGCCACTTTTGACACGGCCCCGGACGGCCCCATCAAGGAAAACGCTGCCCTGCATCTGGTCGCCATCCAAGTTGCAGAAGACGTGACGGGACTGGAGAAGATTGTCGACATCTATCGCACTCGGACCGGGCATTTGCCGGCAAGTTTCCGGGATTTGGCGGGGGCCGACCTGTTGCCAGGGATTCCTCTCGATCCGTACCGCCACCCTTATGTCCTAACCGCTGACGGCCATGTCGAGGTCGGCCATCCAGAACGGTTCAAATACCTTCAGAAGGGCTTGCCCCAGGGCTACACTCCGCCTCCCGCCGCCAGAGACTAGCCGGCTGACTTGGGATTTTGAAAACTGCGAATCCTTCATGCTGACTCTTACCCCGCTATTCATTCTTTCGCGCTACTATCGCTAGCGGTTGCATCCAAACTCATGCACGTGGCCAAATTCAATCACTTTCGTCTGCTTCTTCGCCTGGGAGCCTGTTTCGGTTTAGCCGTGAGTTCCTTTGCAAGTTCTGCGACTCCGGACGTTCTTACCCTAGCGCAGCGTGTGGACCGGCATTACAACGTTCTCCATTCTCTGCAGGCGGAGTTCACCGAAACGTTTCGAGGCAATGGCATGGAGCGCACCGAATCCGGCACCCTGTGGATCCAACGTCCCGGCCGTATGCGTTGGGAGTACCGGCAGCCTCGGGCCAAACTGTTTGTGACTGACGGCAAGACGGCTTGGTTCTATGCCCCAGGCGACCGCCAAGCGCGCAAGACAGCCGCCCGCAAGCTTGAGGACCTGCGTTCGCCACTGGCCTACCTGCTGGGGCGGGCGAAACTGGAGAACGAGCTTGACGGGCTGTCGCTCGCTCAGGATGTCACCCCCCAAACCCCTGGCAACTTCGTTCTACGGGGGGTCCCAAGGGGCTTGGCGAGCCGTCTGGTGGCGGTTCTGCTCGAAGTCACCCCCCAGGGCCGTATCGACCGGATTGTGGCCAACGAGCAGGATGGCGCCGTAACCGAATATCGTTTTCTGGAGTCCAAAGAAGATGGCATAGTTACGAAAGAGCGTTTCCAGTTCGTTCCACCCGCTGGGGTAGAGATCATCGAAGGTGGACTGGACCAGTAATGGGCCAAGGAGTGGGCACAAACACAGGTTACAAGTCTAAAAAAGGGTATATCCTGCTGATGGATATGGGGTTGCCCTCAGGAACGCCCCCGGCGGGTATCACCCCTCCCCCCTGGAAATGGTTGGTTAAGTGCTGGAGGTTTGGCACATAAAAAGTAGATTGCGGCATCCGCGATTTCAGCCGATGCTAGACTGGGAAAGAGTTCACTGAGGTACGCGTCCGGATGGCCGAATTTGTCATAAAAATGGCCGATGAACGAGGCCGCTTAATGGAGCAGGTCGAGCGCGGATATTCGCTCGCCGAAGTCCAGGAGCGCTTTGCGCAACAGGGCTACCTCGTGTACTCGGTCAAGCCACAGGGGCTGTTGAGTGGCGGCCAAATCCACCTCGGGAAGAGGCGGGTTAAGCTGGAGCAGTTCGTCATCTTCAACCAACAGTTTCTGACTTTGCTGAAGGCTGGCCTGCCAGTATTGACCTCGCTCGACTTGCTCATCAAACGGCAACCCGATCCATACCTTCGTTCTCTTCTGGACAACGTCCGCGACCGCGTGAAGAGCGGAGAACTACTGTCTCAAGCCTTCGATGCCCAGGCGGCGTTTCCCAAGGTCTACACGACGACGCTCGAAGCGGGGGAGAAGAGCGGCAACATGGAAGAAGTGCTCACCCGCTACATCGTCTTCCAGCGTCTGGAGATGAGCTTTCGGAAGAAACTGGCGGCGTCGCTCGTGTATCCAGTACTCCTGATTGGCGTGGTCATGATCATGCTGGTTTTTCTCGTGACCTACGTGGTGCCCGAGTTTGCCAAGCTGTTCGAAAATATGGGCGCGAAGCTGCCTACGCCCACGGTGATCATGCTGACAATTGGCACCGCAGCCCGGGACTACTTTGCATGGATTGCGGTCGGAGTGGTCGTGTCCGCAGTGCTGATCTGGCGCTGGAGCAGTTCTGAGCGAGGCTCCGCGTTCATCGATAATCTCCTCATTAGAATTCCGCTGATTGGTCAGATTTTGCTGAAGTATCAGGTGGCGAATTTTTCGCGCATGATGTCCACCCTGCTGGCGGGCGGCTTACCTTTGGTGGCGGCACTGGAAACGGCGGGTCCGGCCATGAACAGCAGCGTGATTCGCAAGGGCGTGGAATCGGCCGTGGAGGAAGTGCGGGGCGGCCAGCAGCTTTCCAAGTGCATCGAGAACCAGCACGTATTTCCGCAGCTGGCGGTCGAAATGATTGAAGTCGGGGAATCGACGGGTGCGCTCCCCGGCATGCTCACTTCGGTGGCGGAATTCTACGAAGAAGACGTGCAGACAGCGCTGACGGCTGCGCTGTCTCTGATCGAGCCCGTGATTCTGATCATTATGGCGGTGGTGGTGGGCGGTGTTTTGATTTCGCTCTACTTACCGATTTTCACTCTCGGCTCCGGTTTGTCGCAGCACTGAAGTCTGGCAGGAAAGGTTTCTGGTACGGATATGGCGGCAGGAAAACAACCCGAAGTCCCCGCGTCGGCTGAAGTCAAAAAGCCGGTTGCGGTTGCTGGCACGAATGGCAACAGGGGTGTCGATCACCAGGCGGAGATTGAGCGCGCGCAGGGCCTGGCCCGCCGCTACCGCTTCGAATTCATCGACCTGCGCAATTTCCAGCTGCAGCATGATCTGTTCCGCAAAATTCCCGTCCACCTGATGTTCTCTTACAACTTCATACCGCTCGAAGAACTCTCCGACGGGCGGCTGTCGATTGCGATTGCCGATCCCAGCCAGTTGATGATGATCGACGAGATCGGCCTGAAGCTGGGCAAGCGCATCGTCACCAAGGTTGCCACGCTGGCGCAGATCAGCGACATCCTGAAGAAGACGGAACAGTCGCAGCGCGTGCTGGAAGACGCGAGCGAAGGCTTTACCTTGCACGTTGTCCACGATGAGGACAGCGCGGACGAAAACATCTCCATGGACCGGCTGACGGCGGAAGACGACATCAGCCCCATCATTCGTCTGGTCGACATTGTAATTTTCACCGCCCTGCAGCGCCGCGCCAGTGACATCCACATCGAAAGCCGCGACGACTCTGTGGTGATCAAGTACCGCATCGACGGCGTGCTGCAGCAAGCCATGCCGCCCCTGAGCCGCGAACATCAATCGACCATCATTTCCCGCATCAAGGTGATGAGCGAACTGGATATCTCCGAGCGTCGCGTACCCCAGGACGGCCGCTTCCGCGTGCGCTATGGACAACCGGAACGCCCCATCGACTTCCGCGTTTCCATC
>CAZUCC010000060.1:0-22236 GCA_964619065.1 uncultured Acidobacteriaceae bacterium
GATGGGAACAACGTAGATGGGCTCCGGTTCGTGCGCATGCACGTCGATCACGAATCCGAAGTCGGTCGGCAAGTTCCCGCTGACCTCGTGCCACAAGTCACCGGCGTTGTCGCTGCGCATCACGTCCCAGTGCTTCTGCATGAACAGCACGCCCGGGCGCGAGCGGTGCATCGCAACATGGTGAACACAGTGGCCGACCTCGGCATGGGGGTCGGGAATATATTGCGAATGCAGCCCTTTATTGATCGGCAGCCACGACTTGCCGGCGTCGTCGCTACGGAAAGCGCCCGCGGCTGAGATGGCGATGTAAATCCGCTTGGGATCGCTCGGATCGAGAATGATCGTATGCAGGCACATTCCACCGGCGCCGGGCTGCCATTGGGGGCCCGTACCGTGACCGCGCAGTCCGGAAAGCTCCTCCCAGTTCTGTCCACCGTCGCTCGACCGGAACAAGGCCGCGTCCTCCACTCCTGCATAGACGGTGTCGGGATCGGCGAGCGATGGTTCGAGGTGCCAGACACGCTTGAACTCCCAGGGGTGAGGCGTGCCGTCGTACCACTGATGAGTGCCGGGAACGCCGTCGTAGACGAACTTATTCCCCACGGGCTCCCACGTCTTGCCGCCGTCATTGGAGCGCTGAATCTGCTGCCCAAACCAGCCGCTTGACTGCGACGCATAGAGCCGATTCGGATCAACCGGTGATCCCTTGAGGTGGTAAAGCTCCCAGCCCGCAAAATGTGGACCACTGACATCCCATTTGTCGCGCTTGCCGTCCGACGTCAGAACGAACGCGCCTTTTCGTGTGCCCACCAATACTCGCACCTGGCTCATCCCTCACTCCTTACCTTCTTAACTTCTTAAGAATAGGGCCTATTTGAGATTGTCCTTTTCAGCGACGGTCTTCAGGTTGGAAAGACCGGTCTCGAAGTCTTTGCCTACCATGCTGTCCATGCTGATGAAATACACACATCACCTTTGTGATGTAGGGGCTGGGACCGTACATGGCTCAAGTGACATTCGTGGATCCACCATTCGGCTCCAGCGTGAACTCAGCGATGTTGTGGCCTTCGAACGGCTTGAGGAAATCCAGTTGGATGGTGATTTTGTTCGGCACAGAAGTATCCGTAATCTCCATGCGTCCCGCGCCGACTTTGCTGTTACCCTCCCACGCATACGATGCGCCCTTGCCGTTGGCTGGGCCACTATAGGTCCGCTTCATCGCTGGGTCCAGTTTCTCCCAAGGTGACCAGGAGCCCCAACTATGCAGATCGTTAATCATTGCAAAGACTTTCTCGGGCGGTGCCTGGATGGTCGCCGTGCGCTGAACACGAAACGAGTCAGGCTTGGTCGCGGCAAAGGCCAGAAGAGCGGCAAGCAAAACGACAACCACGATAGCAATTTTCTTGAACATGGATTTGCTCCTTAAGCTCAATATGAACCTGCGGCGCGGAAGCATCCTAGTGCATCCGGAGGCCGCAGTCTCACTCTTCATTGACTCTCGTGTTCGGGCTAAGCCTTAAGCTGCTTTTGCAAGTTGAGCAGCCATCTGTTTCATAAACTGGCGCATGGCAGCAATATGACCCGGAGAGCGAGTTTCGCTCCAGGCTTCGTAGCGCTGCGCAGCTTTTTCCAGGTGGGCAAGAAACTGCGTACTCTTGAACAACTCTCGAGTCTGCGGGACGGTGGCTTTGGCGCGCTCCCAGACCCCGAAAAACTCTCCACTGGTCTCAAAGAAGAGATCTTCGTGGAGTAGCCCGTAGTTAAGCAAGGCACAGGCTTGCTCCCAATAGCTGAGCACCATCATCGCGAGCGCTCCTCCTTCCGTTCCGGGAGCCGCGATTCGCATGAAGTCCTCGACATTTTCCACGAAGTAGTTCTTGAAGAACCAATCGCGTCCCTGGCGCAGACGGGCTTCACGCCGCATTTCATAGACCTGCAGGTGGAGTTGAGCTTGTTCGTGTGTGGGTTTCGTTTCCATGGGTACTATCTCCTTAATTTTTTCGATCTATCGATCGTTTAATGAATCGCCTCAGTTGAGTTTTGACTTCAATCTATCTTTCATCTCCGCATTGTGAGCGGTCTCATTAGGAGTGGCTAGACCCATTCTCCACGCGCGAACGAGGAGGATCAAGTCCGTTGGGACCAACGCCAACGGCCCCAAATTTGGGCAGCAATGGAGTCAAATCCCGTTCCCGCCACCGTCTCCGGGCTTCTGCGATAACTTCCTCGCGATTCTTCGCCATCTCCGTGATAAGCGCGCAGGGCGCCTCTGTCTCCTCGTGACGCGCCCCCCAAATCAGCAACTCCAAAAGGACCGGCGCCAGATCAATTCCTTTTTCTGTTAGCCGGTAGTTCACCTTTCGCCGGTCCGTCTCGTCCACTTCCGCGGCAATGATCCTCGTTGCTACGAGCTTCTGTAGACGGTCCGTCAGGATATTTGTTGCAATCCCCTCGCTCGATTCCTCAAACTCTTTGAAACTCCGCAATCCTCGAACCATCAAATCGCGGATGATCAGCAGCGACCAGCGGTCTCCCAACATCTCAAGCGAGATACTCACCGGGCACCCGGACCGTCGTTTTGACTTAGGCTTCCCAGGCACGTTGGACACATTAGCAATGTTACTTGCAATATGCAAGTTAAAAATAGGCTAAAAAATTTAGGACATTCAGAATTGATTCGGGAGGAGTGTTGTGCGTTGAGAGCCGCGATTTACGCTGAAGGAAAACCAGCGACCGCAGGTTCCTGTCAGAGACGCTTTCCAATGACAGGAATCTGAAGCCGATGCAGATAAAGTACGATGGCGCTGGTGAGGAACACGATGATCGCGAGAGTGAATAGCAGACCCTTATCGCCCTGAACCTCAATTCCGAGCAATGTGAGATGGCTGAGGATCGCGCCGGCCATAACGCCGAGGGCCAAAAATGCGCCTGCCCAAACAAACCGCGGCGTCAACAGCAACACAGCTGCGATCAACTCCACGATGCCCGATCCGATGCGCCCCCAGGGTTCAGCGCCTACCTTTGTAAAGATGTAGACCGATTCCGGGGCGCCTGTAAACTTGAAAAACAGAGTCTGTAGCAGGATGATGGCTGCGACGATTCTGCAAGCCCAGCTCAAAATCACAACCGCGATACCCGTCGGCCCATTCGCCCTTAGGATGGCTGCTTCACTATTCATAAATGATCCTCACTTTTGCCGTTTTCCCGGGCTTCATTGCCCGTGTCTGGCTGTGAGACTCATCTGGGTTGAGAAAGTTTCACCGGTTGTATAGATGCGCCTGCCATTTCCCACCGCTGGAGAGACACATCAGCGCATCATGGTCAGCTCTACACAATTTTGAGAATCGTACCGTTGAAATAGTCGACAACATAAAGGTTCCCGGACCCGTCGCGGCCGAACGCACTAATGCCAAGGCCGGTCGAGAGCAACGAGGTCCGCTGCCAATTGCCGGGTGAGACTTCTTTCAGGCCCCAGATCTGCCCGGTGATGAAGTCGCCGAACACGTAATACCCTTTCAGCAGAGGAATGGTGCTGTTGCGATAAACATAGCCACCGATAATCGCTCCGGCCTGCGGATGAGCTACCTCGGAAATCGGCAAAATTTTGCCGGACATGTTGCAACTGCTTCCAGGAGGATAGCAGTGGAAACCCTCCATCACGTTCCAACCGAAGTTGCCGCCCGAGGTAGCGATATCGATTTCTTCAAACGAGTCCTGTCCAACGTCGCCCACAAAAAGTCGCTTCTTGGGAACGTCGAAGGAGAAGCGCCACGGATTGCGGAATCCGTACGCCCAGATTTCCTGCTTGACCCCGATCTGTCCGACGAACGGATTGTCAGGCGGAATCGCATAAGGAGTGCCGGAATTAATGTCGATGCGCAGCATCTTCCCCAGAAGGGTCGTGAGGCTCTGCCCATTCCCCAACGGATCGCCTCCGCTACCTCCGTCGCCCAAGCCAATATAGAGAAAGCCGTCCGGCCCGAACGCGAGTTGACCGCCATTGTGATTGTCAAAGGGCTGGTCGACAAGAAGAAGGATGGTTCCGGTCGGATTAGCGATGTTGCTCGATGGAGGCGAGGCATGATATTCCGCAATGACGGTCTGAAGTTGTCCGGAAACGCGCCGCGTGTAGTTCACAAAAAATCGGCCATTAGTTTTGTAGGCTGGGTGAAAGGCGAGTCCCAGCAGCCCCTCTTCTCCGCCGGATTCCAACAGGCTCGTGATATTGAGATACGGCGTGGCGAGCAGCTTACCGTTCTTGATGATGCGGATCGTGCCACCCTGCTCGACCACAAACTGGCGCCCAGAGCCGTCTTTGGCAGACTGGAAGTCAACCGGGCTGCTCAATCCGCTGACATAAGATTGCAGACTAATGACCGAAGCCGCCACCGCGGTTTGACTTGAGAGAGCGGGGAAACAGTGCGCGAGGAAAAGTAACCCGAGAACGTTCAGAGCAAACTTGTGCGAGAGTTGTTGCAACATCGGAATGCACCTCCTGGCTTCGGTAAGGACGAATGCAGCAGAGACGGAGGGTGGCGGTAGTTCAGATTACGGAATTATCGGCCTGGGGAAGACTGCTCAGCAAGGTCACAGAAGTACACGCTGGCAAATCTGGGTCCGGGTTCTCTACTTTGCCGCGCTCACTGTCAGGTTGGAGAAATATCCATCCGTAGTCGCATGCGCCCGTCCAGATGCCCGCCATGCAAGGTGCACCCACCCGCCCCTCTCCGGTAAACTAAACTCTTCCCATGCTCGATCTAGCCTTCGTAAGAGACAACCTGCCGCTGCTCGAAGAGAAACTGCGCCAGCGCGGCATGGACCCGGCGGAGGTCCTCAAAGACTTCCGCGAGATCGATACACTGCGCCGTCAGGCCATCACTCAGATGGAAACGCTGAAGGCGGAGCGCAACCGCGCCTCCGAGGAAATTGCCCGCCTCAAAAAGAGCGGCCAGGACGCGTCTTCCCAGGTCGAACACACCAAAGCTCTCCGCGAGAAATCGCAGGAGCTCGAGAAAGCCGCCGAAGAACAAGACGCCCGCCTGCGCCAGATTCTCACCAACATACCCAACGTGCCGCACACGTCCGTTCCCGTGGGCCACGGCGCCGAAGCCAACGTCGAAGTCCGCCGCTGGGGCACGCCGCCCAAGCTCGATTTCACCGCCAAGCCGCACTGGGAAATTGGAGAACAGCTCGGCGTCCTCGATCTGGAACGAGCCACCAAGCTCACCGGTGCGCGCTTTGCCGTCTATTGGGATCTCGGCGCCAAGCTCGAACTCGCCCTCGCCAACTTCATGCTCGACCTGCACACGCGCGAGCACGGCTACACGGAAGTCCTGCCACCGTATCTGGTGAATTCGGATTCGCTGTACGGCACCGGCAACCTGCCCAAGTTCGCCGCTGATCTTTTTCGCGTCCCGCACGGGGAGCCCTCAGGAAAAAACGACCTCTGGCTCATCCCCACCGCCGAAGTGCCCGTGACCAATCTGTATCGCGATGAAGTCCTCGACGCCGCGCGGCTTCCTGTCTGCCTGACAGCCTACACGCCGTGCTTTCGCAGCGAGGCCGGGTCCTACGGGAAAGACGTCCGCGGCATCATCCGTCAGCATCAGTTTCAGAAAGTGGAACTGGTTAAATTCGCCCACCCTGACCGCTCTTACGACGAGCTCGAATCCTTAACCCGCAGTGCCGAGCAAGTCCTGCAAAAACTCGGTTTGCATTACCGCGTGATGGCGCTCTGCGCCGGAGACATGGGCTTCTCCTCGGCGAAGACCTACGACATCGAAGTCTGGCTGCCCGGCCAGCAGGTCTTTCGCGAGATTTCCTCGTGCTCGAACTTCGAGTCCTTCCAGGCACGCCGCGCCAACATTCGCTTCAAACCGGAAGGTAAAAGCAAGACCGAATTCGTGCACACGCTGAACGGCAGCGCACTCGCGGTCGGCCGCACCTGGCTGGCAATTCTGGAAAACTACCAGCAAGCCGACGGAAGCGTTATCATTCCAGAAGTACTGCGCCCGTATATGGGCACGGACCGCATCAGCCCCAAGAAGTTTTAGATCGGGCTGAATTTGCGGCACCCAAAGTTTGCAGTAGCACGAAGCGGAGACTACACTTGGAGCGCGTTGACAACCTCACCCCGGTATCGGTCACGCCCACGCTGCCGATGAGTTCTGTCTGGCGCACAATTCGCAGCTACATTTGGTGGTCTCACGAGCGGGGTAGCCTGCACTATGACATCATGGTCACGCTGATTCTGCTTTTCGTGTTCCTTTCTCCTTATAAAATCAATTTCAACGACAAACCCATCGAGCGCAGTCCGCACGCGACGGGAGTCACGGTGATCCCGGATGGTGCGGGGGGCTTCGTCTATCAGATTGCAGCGACAGCAGTTGCCAATGACACCGATGTTCGCGGTGCGCTGCTCCGTGTCATCGAGCCGATCGCCGGCGAGGTCAGCATCACCAAAACTGAGCCCATCTACGACGCCGCTGGACGCATCCAAAGTTATAAGGTTTGGGTGGTACGGTAAGCGAGTTCGGCAAGCGTTGGCGCTCGATCCTGGGAAAGCCTTAAAAATCATGAACTTGAGTTTTACTCTTACTCTTTTTGTATCCGTCTTCCTGGCTACAACCGGGCTGGCGCCTGTCGCCGCTGCTCAGACCGATGGCGCACCCCTGGAGCGCGTGCTCACGCAGATGGATAACGCCGCCAAGGACTTCCGCTCGCTTGAAGCCAGCTTCGTCTGGGACCAGTACACCAAGGTTGTTCAGGATACCGATACGAGTAAGGGCACGATTTATTTCCGGCGCGAAGGTGGCGAGATCAACATGGCCGCCAATATAGCTGAACCTGCCCCCAAGGTCGTGCTATTTGCAGATGGCAAGGTGGAGATGTATGAACCCAAGATTGACCAGGTAACTACATACAAGACAGGCAAGAACCGTGCAGATGTTGAGAGCTTTCTGGTGCTGGGCTTTGGAGGGCGCGGTCACGATCTGGCTAAGTCGTATGACGTCAAATATTTAGGAACAAAAACCCTGGATGGCGTGGAAACCGCTCAACTCGAATTGGTACCGAAATCGGAGAAGGCGCGGAATCAGTTTTCCAGGATTCTTCTCTGGATCGATCCGGCGCAAGGAATTTCCGTGCAGCAGCAGCTCTTTCAACATTCTGGGGACTACCGGCTGGCCAAGTACTCGAAAATCCATATAAATCAGAAACTTCCCGACGGGGTCTTCAAATTGAAGACGACGGGAAAAACAACATATCTCGCTCCGCAGGGCTGATCGAGAGTACTACGTCTTTTTCCTACAAAATTTCAGGGTGCAAAACTGGGGAACGGCGATATACTCCTGCTTAACCGAGCCTGTTGCAGGAGCACGGTATTGCACGCACCAGCAGACACATCAGCGTAAGACGTACCAGCGTAAAGCGATTAAGGGTAAACGCGCTCCCATCCTCATCATGGCAAAAATCTTTACCATACCGGTCGTTCCACGTGTCAGCCGCCGCCGCCGAACTACAGTCGGCGATAACCGCTACGTCGAAGGGCAACGCGTGATCGTGGAAGCTATGAAGTACCTGGCGCAAGCCGATCCTGTCGCCAACCGCTCGGCCGTGCAGTTCCTCTCCGAACATTTCCGCACCCGCTTCCGGATGAGCGACTCGCCGCTGGCGTAGGCTGAAGCATCGCTGAGATCCCGTCTGCATCGCGCAGAATCTCGCACATACAAAGGCGCGGATTTCTCCGCCCGTTTTTTGCTACCGCTGAGTAGCGGTTCAGAAATACAGTTTCAAAGCGAGTTGTACGATACGAGCCGGACGGTCTAACGTGACCTGACCGAACGTGCTGAGGCTCGCGTTATGGTCAGGATTTTCAAACTGGGTATGGTTAAAAGCGTTAAACAATTCGGTACGCCACTCCAACTGGCGTGACTCGGTAAACTTGAAACGCTTCACAAAGCCGAGATCGAATTGGTCGCGCCCAGGCCCGTGGATCGAGTTTCGGCCCGAGTTGCCATAGGTGAAATCTGCCACAGTCGAGCAGTCGTATGCTCCCGGATCGAAGAACAAATTACCATGAGTCTTCGGATTGAACGTGTGAACTGGCCCAATCACATCGCATCGATCAAGACCAGTTCCCTCATGGCTGCTGTCCAAGTCGGAGAAAATCGTAAAGGGAGTTCCGGTTTGGAATTGAGCAATTGCGTTGAGTTGCCAGCCTTCCGTCAGCTTCTTCATGAAGCCGCCGTGGAAGGGTTTGTCCCAGGGAATCTCCCATAGGCCGCTAATCACCAGACGATGCCGCACATCAAAGTTGGCCAGCCCACGATCAAAGCGCGGGTCGAACGGATTCGTGTCCAGAGAGCTGTTGTAACGAAAACCCGACTGTGTGTCGATCGTCTTGGCGAGCGTGTAAGCGCCGCGCAGATTAAAGCCGTGGCTGAAGCGCTTGTCCACCGTGAGTTGAAATTGGTGGCTAGCTCCGCTCCCAGCGCTGCTGTTGGTCAGGACCTGACCTATGTTTGTGAGGGAGCTGGCAGGATCCGTAGGGTCGGGACATCCCGCGAGAGCCCGAGCACAATCGGCATTGTAGCCATCTACTAGAAAATTCGGGCTCGATTGTTGCTGCATCAGAATCGATGGAAGCGGGGGATTCAGATCGCGAGTGACAATCGCTTTCCGTGAAAGGCTCCCTACGTAATAGGCTTCCACGAGGGTATCTTTCAGAGCTTGAAATTGAAATCCGAAATTGAAGTTCTCAGAATAGGGAGTTCGGAAGTGCGGGTCGACGACGTAGGCAAAGCTAATCTTCGGAGTTGTGAATGTTCCCACAGGTGTACCTGCGCTTGGGTATGGATTGCTGGGCAGACCATTGGCCGTAAACGGATCAGTCACGGGATCGACGCCTGTGGTGAAACTAGAAGGATTGATGTTGGTTACAAAACCAAAGGGAGGCTGACCGCCAAACTGAAGGTTCAGAGCTCCGTCCTCGATGTCATAAAAGATACCAGCTCCACCGCGTACGACAAACTTGGCCGTTCCGAATACATCCCACGCCAAACCAAAGCGCGGCGCGAAGTTGTTGCGGTCAGAATACGCTAGAGCGCTATTCGGTGTTCCCGGATCGCCGGGATACAAGATTCCCACTGGCGCCTGCGGAAAGCGCGTCGACTGCTGCCCCGGATAGAATCCCAAAATCTCATTGTGGATGTCTTTCAGAGGGCTGTTGTATTCGTAGCGCAAGCCATAGCTCAACGTCAGCCGTGGAAGAATCTTCCAGGAATCCTGACCATAGAAGTGCAGCGATGTGGTGCGAATGCCGTAGATGGCCCGCGAAAACTGAGAATAGTTATCGTAGAATCCACCTACGAAATCGGCTAGTGCGTCTCCCGTGAAATTGCCAAAGATGCCCCCGAAATCGAAGTTCCCATTATTGTCAAAATCGAACTTGAAATTGTTCCGCACGCGCCGGATGTCGGTTCCAAACTTGAAATCATGCTTCCCGCGCGTATACGAGACGTTGTCCTGAAAATGGAAGGTCGCGTCGTGCAATGTCGTCGGGCCCTGCGGACTCGGCCCAAGATTGAACGACGGGGTGATCATGATGGGCGGAGCTGTGCCCGCCGGATCGTCAGGGCTTACATTGGCGAATCCTAGAGCAGACGGCGCCGTTGTATCGTGCGGCTTGGCTGACAGGCTTGCACTTCGATTGGCGCCAAAGACAAATTCATTCACCATACTCGGTGTGAAATTGTGCAGCCAGGAGACTGTAAAGAGCTGTGTCCGTATGGCATTGTCGAAACCAGACCCAACGGGTACATTTCCGCCTGAACTCGCTCCGTTCACGAACTCAAACGGAAACGACTCGCGTAAATCGTCCAATATGTAGGTACCGTAGATCGTATCGTTTTGTCCGATGTGGTGATCGATTCGCGAAACCATCTGATCTTCCCCGATCGGCGCGACCGGAGAGGAAACGAAGAGATTTCCGGTCCCGGAAACGTTGGGTAACGGCAGGTATTTCGCGATGTAGTTCGCTATGACGGGATTGACCGGTACCTGATTATTCGGGAAGTCGTTGCCGGTAGCAGGGTCGACAAGCTGAGTATTCGGGAGCAGTTCGCTAAAATCCCCAGTGCGCTCAGCGGCGCTCAAGACTTGGAGCTGCTTCGCGGTTTGTCCCTCCCGCTTGCGCTCTCCCTGATAGGCCACGAAGAAAAACGTCTTGTCCTTGCGGATGGGACCGCCCAGAGTACCGCCAAAAGTGTTGCGTTTGAAGGGCGTAACCGTCTTAGTTAAGTAATCGGCGGCATTAAGAGCGTCGTTGCGAAAGAATTCGAAAACGTCGCCGTGATAGGCGTTCTTTCCGGCCCTTATGACTTGGTTCACGATGCCGCCGGACGTCCGACCGTATTCTGCGCTGTAATTGTTGGTGAGAATTTTAAATTCTTCCACTGCATCCGGATTAGGATCCACTACGGCATTGTTGCCGAGAAAATCATTGTTGTCAGTACCGTTGACGAGAAAACTTATCGATTCCGAGCGCTGCCCGCTCACGGAGAACAGGTTGCCGCTGCCATCGTCGTCATCCGCCGGAAACACGCCCGCCTGCAGGAGTCCGAGCTGCATGATATCTCTCTCTACGAGGGGCAAGTCAAGAATCCGGCGTTGAGTTTCGACACTTCCCAGGGTTGCACTCGCTGTATCGACCTGGGTGACGTCGCCCTGGACTTCTACGACTTCCTTGGTTTCACCTATCTGCAGCGTGATGTCCAGCTTTGCGTTCTGGTTGATGTTCAGTACGATGCCACCATGCACGTACTTGCGGAAACCTCCGTGCTCGGCCGTAATGGTGTAGTTGCCAATCGGTACCAGCCGGAACAGGTAAGCCCCGTCGTTTCCCGTCGTGAGTGCTTGCGGTACGTTGGTGTCCGTGTTGGTCAGCGTGACGGAGGCCCCTGGCACAACCGCTCCGGTGGAATCCTTTATGACCCCAGAGATATTCGCAGTGACCTCTGCCGCGTGAACTGAGAACGGCAGTGCAAGCACCGACAGCAACACAGCGGAAAACAGGCGAACGACCTTCATATCAGGCTCCTTGAAACGCAGACTTACGTCCCCACCAGTACAACCAGCGGGTCACTTCTACAATTTCACACTGCAAAAGTTACTGAACCCGGTGAGCGCCGAAAGCAGAGGAAAGCAGCGCGGTCGCGTGCCGCAGTGCAAAGTGCATGCGGTAAACCGGGAGACCACAAAAGCATTGAATCACATTCTGCAAGTACCGGTCCTATTTGCGCAAGCTGGAAAATCAGCTACTTGCAATTGTTTAGGATGGGACACTCTTAATTTCGGGAGGCGCTCTCCCGATTCCCGTAACGTGTGACAGTCAAACTGAGGTTTGCTTCCCCTGCATACCCAGACAAGTGCATCTGGGCCTACCCCGTTCTCGGCGCACCAACGCTAGTGTTGCGACTTCGACAGTATGCTGCTGTTGCGAGAATGATCACGGGGTAGCACTCCAGCGTGTAGCGCGCTTCCGGATTTTCCAAGCTTCCGAGGAAGAGTGTGCGAAGGAAGAGAAACAAGAACAGCATGCAAGTGTGTAGTGTTATTCTGCGCGCAAATCCGACCGCTGCTGCGATGAGATAGGCAAGATTGATCAGTCCAAATCCCAGCGAGACTCCCAGAGGCAGAGGATCGTCGTCGAACTCCCACCAACGCGGATCGGGGGGCAGGAGTTCCGTGCGTGGCCGCAACCACATGTCCGCCATGCGCACGACTGGCAGCGTGACGTAATAACGAAGCCGCGAGTGCTGGATGCGCTCCCGTGCCAGGGCTTCGAACCGCGCGTCGAGTTCAGGAGTCATTTCGTGGTCGAAGTTGTAGTCGTCGAACAGTTCCTCGGTGCGTTGTTGTTGCTGCTCGTTGTCGTATGCGCGTGTGGGGAGCTTGTCGAAGTCCAGCGCCGCTCCTGGCATAGACCAGTAGATCTCCTGGGTCGAGACGTAATCGGCGATCCAGGTTTTCGTCCAGCGATTGAATCCGTGAGGAATAAAATCCTCGTCCGTGTTGGCGTAGCGGGGAGCCAGCGGCTGGAATCTGCGGAACGTGTGGAAGTTGCGAATGGTCCACGGGAGCAGGCAGGCGCAGACCGCGACGCTCAGTACGAGGAGCGCTACGAATTCTTGCCGCCGTCTGCGGAACACGAACAAAAGTCCGAGATAGCCGCCGATTGCCGCCGCCAAGAGGCCGCCATCGGGGCGCAGGAGCGTGGCAAAACCGATGGCGGCGCCGCACCCGACCCAAATCCCGAGTGCGCCGATGCGCGCGAACCCAGCGAAGGCGAGGTCCAGCGCGAGAGCGGTGGCGAAGACTTCCAGAGTTTCCGTCAGAACCGCGCCACTGTAGTTTGCCAGGAAAGGGCAAAGTGCGGTGAGGGCGAATGCGGTTTTGGCGGCGCGGTCGATTTTCGGGGAATCGGTTCGTATGCAGCGTCGGGCGGCGTCCGCCAGCAGAAAGCAGGTGCCCAAGTCAAAAAGGACCTGAAGCGAGAGCACGGCGCGATAGTTGTCCTTGCCGAAAATGGCGAACACGCCGGCAAGAAATGCGGGATAACCCGGCAGGCGGACATACGTAGGGAGGATGCCGCTGGGATCCGTCTGTCCATAGATTCCGTGCGTGAGCCAGTTCTTCGCGAGATCGGAATAGAGCAGCGAGTCGGGCGTGACTTGCGGGAATTTCACCACAAAAAATACTCGCAACGTTAAACCCGCAACCGTAAGGATCAGGAAGAACCAGCGATGCCGCTGTAGAAGTGCCCGCACGCATCGACTATAGCGCGGAGCACGCCGGACGATGAAGTGCCCCTTCGTATGCGTGGGCGGATAGAGCACATTGACCCTGCACGTTTCCGGGCCTTACGATGAACGAGTCTCCTTACTCTTTTCCTAAACTGATGGCCACACCTGTTTTTTATGATCCCAACCGGGCCCGCTGGAAGCGCGTGCGCGGCCTGTTCAACGTTCTAGGCGTCAGCATAACGCTGTTGATTCTTTTCTTTGCCTATACGGCGGTACGTAGCGAGTCCCTGCCTAAGCTTGTTCTCCCCGTGGAAAAGCACGCTTACCACCCGCTGACGGAGAGAGAAAGAGAAAAAGACAAACGACGATTGAAGGGCCGTCGGGGCGCGCATCGTAAGTCGCAAAAACCGGGTTCGCAAGTTCGCCTCAACGGCGAAGAGGGCATCCGCGCGGCCTTCTACGTTACCTGGGATGCGGCCAGCTACTCATCTCTGCGGGCCTACGCTCATCAGATCGATCTCCTTTTTCCGGAGTGGCTGCACATCTTGAGTCCGGACGGGCGTCTCACAGCGACCACCTCCGAGAACAAGCTTTTCGATGTTTTCGGCAAAAATGGTTTCCAGCCAGTGGATGACAAAGTCATGCCGTTCCTCAAGACCTCAGGGGCGGAAATGGAAGTGTTTCCGCTGGTCAATAATTTCGATCCGGTGAGCAACGACTTTGTGCCCGGGATCGCCGCCTTTTTTGCGGATCCGGCGGCGCGCGCGAATTTCCGCACACAGATGTTGACATTTCTGGCAACGGATCAATATCGCGGAGTCATGATCGACTTCGAATCCTTTCCCGCCAGCGCCCAACCCAACTATGCCACTCTTCTTGCAGAACTGGGGAGTGATCTGCATGCGCGCGGCATGAAACTGTATGTCGCAGTGCCGGCGCGCAATGAAGATTTCGACTACGCGCAAATTGCGCCGCGCGTAGATGGAGTCGTGCTAATGAATTACGACGAGCATTTCCCCGGGGGAATTCCGGGCGCCATTGCTTCGCAGGATTGGTTTACGGCGAATCTGGCGGCGGCGGTCAAGGTGATTCCCAAGGACAAGCTCATCTGCGCCATCGGCAACTACGGATACGACTGGGCGCAGAAATCCAAGAACGCTCCGGGAAGTGTGGATGTCAATCGTTCGGTGCAGGAAGCTTGGCTGGGCGCCCGCGACTCGGAAGAGGATATCGAGTTCGATTCGGACAACCTGAATCCGCACTATAGCTATCGAGACGATAAGAACCTGCGTCATGATGTGTGGTTTCTCGACGCGGTCACAGCGCTGAATCACATGCGCGCGGCACAGACTTTCGGAATTAAAACTTTTGCCTTGTGGCGCTTGGGCTCGGAAGATCACTCCTTGTGGCGGGTCTGGGATGTCCCGGGCGATGCTGGCGCGCCGGAAAAGTTGAAGGCTGTTCCTCCCGGACAAGATGTGGATATGGAAGGGGATGGGGAAATTCTCAGCATCGAGGCGCAGCCAGCGGACGGAGCGCGCCAGATCATGGTCGACCCGCAAACCAATCTCATCAGCGACGAAACGTTTACGTCGCTGCCATCGCCGTATCGCGTCGCGCGCTATGGCGCCAATGCGAAGCAAGTTGCAATTACTTTCGACGATGGGCCCGATCCGGAGTGGACGCCAAGAATGCTCGATGTCCTGCGCGACCACAATGTAAAAGCCACTTTTTTCGTGATTGGTCTGGAGGCGGAGAAATTTCCGTCCATTACCCAGCGCATTTATGACGAGGGCCACGAGATCGGCAATCACACGTTTACGCACCCCGACGTCAGCCTGATCTCGCCGCCGTTGATGAAGCTCGAGCTGAACCTTACTGAACGCCTGTTTGCCAGCCGGGTGGGCATGAAGACAGTCTTGTTCCGTCCCCCTTATTCCGTAGACCAGGAGCCGGACACGGCGGATCAGGTGCGGCCCCTGGAAATCACGCAGAGTCTCGGATACATTACGGTCGGCAATCGCATCGATCCCAATGACTGGCGGACGAATCCACTCAAGTCCGCGGAAGAGATCGTCGACGAAGTGCTCCAACATTTACCGCCTTGCTCTCCCGACGATTTGCGCTGCGGCAGCATTTTACTGCTGCACGATGGCGGCGGTGACCGCCGGGCGACGGCCGAAGCTCTCCCGCGGATCATCGATGGCATACGCGCACGCGGGTTGGAGTTGGTGCCGGTAAGTCAACTGCTGGGTAAGAAACGCGCGGAAATTATGCCACCGCTTCCTGCCAACGAACGCTGGGTGGCGCGAATCGATTGGTTCGCTTTCGCGCTGGGAGAATTTGTGATGAAAGCCATCCCCGCCATCTTTTTTGTAGGTGACATTCTGATGACGGGAAGGCTGCTCTTCGTCGGGTTGCTCGCCATCATTGACCGGTTGCGCAGACGCCGCTATGGCACGCCCAGGGAGCTGGCCGGATTCCATCCCAACGTTGCCATCCTCATTCCCGCCTACAACGAAGAGAAGGTTATTGAGCGCACGATTCATGCAGCGGTTGATTCCGACTATCCGAACTTGCGTGTGATTGTGATTGACGATGGCTCGACCGATCGCACGCTGGAAGTGGCGCGTAGGGTCGCCGCGGAAGAATCCGCATCCGGCAAAGTGCTCGTCTTAACGAAGCCGAACAGCGGAAAGGCCGACGCTCTGAATTTTGGGCTGGAGCATCTGAGCGAAGACGAAATTATTTTCGTCGGCATGGACGCCGACACCGTGATTGCACGCGATGCCGTCTCGTATCTGGTGCCACATTTTTTCAACGGAAAAATCGGCGCGATTGCTGGCAATGCCAAGGTCGGCAACCGCGTGAACCTGTGGACGCGTTGGCAGGCCTTGGAATATATCACCAGCCAAAATTTTGAACGGCGCGCGCTCGACCTGCTGGGGGCGGTCAGCGTGGTTCCGGGAGCGATCGGCGCGTGGCGCGTCTCTGCCGTTCGCGAGGTCGGCGGCTACCACCAGGATACGGTTGCGGAAGATGCAGATCTCACTATGTCGCTGTTGGAGCGCGGCTACCGCGTGGAGTATGAGGATCTCGCGCTGGCTTTCACCGAAGCGCCTACACATGCCAACGGCCTCATGCGCCAGCGTTTCCGCTGGTCTTTCGGAATTCTGCAGGCCGTCTGGAAACACCGCGGAGTTATGGGGCGCAAGGGCGCGTTGGGCTGGGTGGCATTGCCGAATATTTTGATTTTCCAGATTGTGCTGCCGCTGCTCTCGCCCTTTATTGACATCATGTTTGGGGTCGGATCGATTTGGTATCTCATCAGCCGCTTCTTCCATCCAGAATCGACCAGTCCAGCGTATTTTCAGAAGCTGTTGTTTTATTTTGCGGTGTTCATGATCATCGATTTTATCGCGTCCGCGATTGCATTCCTGCTGGAGCGGCGCCGTCCGGAAACGCGTGAGGATCATTGGCTGTTAAGTCAGGTTCCGATCCAACGTTTTGCCTATCGCCAACTATTTTCTGTAGTGCTATTTCGAACCGTGAAGCGCGCCGTGGATGGACTGCCATTCAACTGGGATAAGCTCGAGCGCACCGCCGCCGTGAAGTATGCCCGCCCCAGCTGACGTGTGTGCGGTAGTACGCGCCTCTATTGCGTCGATGCTAAAATAGTAAGTTCTCCAAGCGCCCCGTCCGGGACCGATTAACACGAGGTTTTTCTCATGGCCACACTCGAAGCACCCCCTATGCCGTTACGCCTGCATCAAGGACCGTTCGTCAACGAGCCGATGATCGATTTCTCCAAAGAAGAGAACGCAAAAAAGATGCGTGCCGCCCTGGAGAAAGTTCGCGGTGAGCTCGGTAGGGAGTACGACATGGTTATCGGCGGCAAGCGCATCCGGACGCAGGAAAAGATTCGCTCCGTCAATCCAGCCCGCCCCTCGCAGCTTGTGGGATTGCACCAACATGCGGGAACGGCCGAGGTCGAGCCCGCCATGCAGGCCGCGCTGCAAGCTTTTTCCGGCTGGAGCCACCGCTCTCCGGAAGAGCGCGCCAGTTTTGTCTTCCGTGTGGCCGACATCATCCGCGAGCGCAGGTTCGAGTTCTGCGCCTGGCTGGTCTTTGAAGTGAGCAAGAACTGGGGCGAAGCGGATGCCGACATCGCTGAGACCATCGACTTTTGCGAACTCTACGCCCGCGAGGCGCTGCGCATGGCCAGCGTCGAAACTCCCACACAGTTGCCGGGCGAGCGCGATCGCCTGTTCTATATTCCCCTGGGCGTGGGTGCGGTCATTCCGCCGTGGAATTTTCCCTGCGCGATCATGGCAGGCATGACGCTAGCTTCCGTGGTCATGGGCAACACGGTTGTACTCAAGCCGTCACACGATGCGCCGACCATCGCGGCTAAATTTTTTGAAGTTCTCGAAGAGTGTGGATTGCCCCCGGGAGTGGTGAATTTCTGCCCCGGCTCCGGCTCAACCTTTGGGGATGCCATCGTGGCCCATCCCAAGACCCGTTACGTTGCGTTCACAGGTTCGAAGGGCGTGGGACTGCATATCAACCAGCGCGCCGCCGAGCAACAACCCGGGCAAGTCTGGATCAAGCGCACCATTCTCGAGATGGGAGGCAAGGACGCGATTGTGGTCGATGCTGACACCGACGTCGATACGGCGGTTGAAGGCGTGGCGCAAGCGGCGTTCGGCTACCAAGGCCAGAAATGCTCGGCCTGTTCGCGTGCGATCGTGGACGAGAAAATCTATGACGAGTTTCTCACCAAGTTGAAGGCACGCGTCGAAAAGATTACGGTGGGCGATCCCGCGGACAATCTCAACATGGCAGCGGTGATCAGCGAATCCGCCATGAAAAAAATTCTGGGCTACATCGAAAAAGGCAAAAAAGAAGGCCGGCTCCTCACGGGTGGAGAACGCGTTACCAATCTCGGCGAAGGCTATTTCATTCAACCAACAGTCTTTGCGGATATCGCGCCGAAGTCCACACTCGAGCAGGAAGAAATTTTCGGGCCCGTGCTGGCCGTGATCAAGTCGAAAAATTACGATCATGCCCTCGAGATCGCGAACGACACCGAATTCGGGCTGACCGGCGCCGTTTACGCCAATTCGCAAGAAAAGATCGATCGCGCCATTCGGGAATTCCACGTCGGCAATCTGTACATCAACCGGAAATGCACCGGTGCCATTGTTGGAGCGCATCCCTTTGGGGGCTTCAACATGTCGGGCACGGATTCGAAAGCCGGCGGACCCGACTACTTGTATCTCTACAGTCAGGGCAAATCGGTAGGAGAGAAGCTCCGTTAGGAACGTTCCCGAGATAGATAATGAACTATCGTGACCGCTTTCCCATCTTGCTCACATCCCGGTAACGAAAGCACTCCAGTAAGTGATCGTTCACCAGGCCAGTCGCCTGCATGAAAGCGTAGCAAATCGTGGACCCGACGAAACGGAACCCCCGCTTGCGGAGGTCTTTGCTCATGGCATCGGACTCCGCCGTACTTGCCGGGACAGACTTCATTGTCTTCGGCGCATTCGTCTTCGGATGCCCGTCGACGAAGCGCCAGATATACGCGTCAAAGCTCCCAAACTCTTCTTGCACACGCAGGAAAGCGCGTGCGTTCTCAACGGCAGCTGCCACTTTAAGCCGGTTGCGCACGATTCCGGGATCACGAAGAAGTTTCTCCTGCTTGCGCCGGTCGAAGCGGGCGACGGCGGCTGGGTCGAACTTCGCAAATGCTAAGCGGTAGTTGTTCCGCTTGCGCAGAATCGTATCCCATCTTAGCCCGGCCTGCGCTCCTTCCAAAATTAGAAACTCAAAGAACCTGTTATCTTCGTGGACGGGAACGCCCCACTCTTCATCGTGATAGCGGATGGCCAGATCGTTCTTCGCCCATCCGCATCGGATCGTTTCCATGCTATCTCCTCATTTCTCGATCTCAGCGTACCCAAGGGCCCCCGAAAATACCAGGCAACCCATGCACTTATAAGACTCCTCAGGCAGTGCGCAAAGGTGCGAAAATCTAGAGTAACGGTTTGCCTGCCGGCGGGGCTGTAAAGCCTGTAATTCCAGCACTTTCAGCGTCACCTGAAGAGCGTGCTCCTTTTGTAACTTGGCATGTCCGCTGGGGCCACCTAAATTCAATCGATAGGAATTTCGATTCCGTCTTCGGCCTTTCACGTGCATCTAAAGTATGAGAGCGCCAAAAGCGTGTGGAAACGTGCAAATTTTGGATGGCAAGGGAATGAAGTACGCACTGCGCACATCGTCTTGGGCAATTCTGATCCTGGCCGCAGCCGCGGCAGCGGGGCAAATGTCGCCGCAAAATGCGGCGCCCGCCACGCCGGTACTCTCCAGCACAGCCGTTCCCCGTACCGTAGCGGTAGCTGAGTCCTCCGTTTCTGCTCCCGTTGCCGACCCGAATGAGGACCAGCGTTATACGATTACGAAACGCGTGGATGAGGTTCATCTTCTCTTCACGGCCACCGACAAGCACGGCCACTTCGTTAAGACGCTCGGCCAGAACGATCTCACGATTCTAGACGACCATAAATCTCCCCAGGCGGTCCTGAATTTCCGCCGGGAAACCGACCTTCCTCTCGAAGTTGGTTTGCTCGTGGATGTGAGCGGTTCCGTCCGCAGCCGTTTTGCCTTCGAGCAGGTTTCGGCAATTGATTTTCTCCGCCGTACTTTGCGCCCTGGCTCCGACAAAGCTTTCGTCGTCGGCTTCAACAGCCATTCGCAAATCATGCAGGATTTCACGGATAATCTTGCGCTGCTTTCGCAAGGTGTTCACCGTTTGCGCAGCAGTGGCGGCACGGCACTCTATGATGCTATCTACCGTGCCTGCAAGGATAAGCTCATGAAGGCCGACGATGATCGCCCCGTGCGTCGCGCACTCATTATTCTTTCCGATGGCGACGATAACCAGAGTGACGTAACCCGGGAAGCCGCGATTGAAATGGCGCAGCGCGCCGAGGTGATTCTCTACACCATATCGACCGATGACGGTCCGACCGTGCAGCGCGGTGACCATGTTCTGGAGCAGTTGGCCGACGCCACCGGTGGGCGTTCCTTCTTCCCGCTGAAGGACAAAGATGTCTCGCACTCGTTCACCGCTATTCAGGACGAGTTGCGCAGCCAGTACATCGTTTCCTACAAACCTGCCCAATTCGATGCCGATGGCCGCTATCGCACCATCGAAATCAGCACTCTTAAGAAAGACCTCTCCCTTCGCGCTCGCAAGGGGTATTTCGCTCCACGGCAGTAGCCAGACTCCGCTCCAATATCCTTAGCGGCTTGTTTTATCAATGCTTTTGGGAAGGGCATGACTTTCCGCGTGCCGCAAGGGCCCGGGAAATGTCGGACTTCAGCCCCGAGGCAACTCTCTCGATGTCAGCGGACTAACCCAGCGGTGGCAGCCCGATTTCGGCGAGTAAATCACGGTACGCTGGCTCGTTACGCAGCAGGTTGTTGAAGGCAGGATTACCTTCTATTTGAGCCACGCCATCGGCATGCTTTTTGAAAGCAGCCTCCAAATAGAGCAGCGCCGCTTGCTTGTTCCCTGCTGCTGAATAGGTCTCCGCCAGGAAATACGGCGAGAACAAGCCCTGATCATAGAGTTTTTTCTGCTGCCGCAACACCGCGTGCAGCATGGCGGGGCCGCCCCCGGTGGCGAAGGCATGTTCCGCCACATCGACCACAGCCAGAGCCGCGCTGTCGTGCAGCAGAGTCTCTTCCTTCCTAGATTCCGCCAAGTAATTCGGGTAGTCCGCTGTCAGCAGGTAAATGTACTTCAGCTCGCGGTGTGGTGAGACAAAATTCGGTTCGGTTTCTTCCACTTGCTTCAGCAAAGCCGTGGCCTCCTCCCGCCGTCCTGCGCCGAACAGAATCGTACCTTTGTCCGCCACAATTGAGTTTGAAGTTGGGTCTAAAGCCTGAGCGCGCTCAATCTCCGCTAAAGATTCGGAAAAGCGGCGGAGGCACAAAAGGTAGGTGGCATACCAATGGTGGGAGACCGCGTTGTTCGGGTCCAACTCGATGGCTCGCCGGAATTCGCGGTCCGCTGTCGCCGCGTCCCACATTCCATAAAACGAAACAAAGGCCAGGGAAGCATGGGCTTGGGACGATTGATCGTCGAGCGCGACCGCCTCCTTCGCGGCCGCCAGCGCTCGGGGGTAGGCGTCTGAACTGGGCATCACGGAAAACTCGCGCAGCAGGTTGTAGCAATCGGCCATGCCCACATAAGCCTGAGCATAGCCAGGATCATGCACAATCGCCTGTGTGAAGAAATCTAAGGCCTTCGTCAGGCTCTCGGGTGTGCGCTTGTTCCAAAAAAATCGCCCCTGAAGATACAGTTCCTCCGCTTCGTGGTTTGCGGGGAGATGGGTGAACCCCTCACTAGTCGAAGGCGAAATGGAAGGCGAAACTTGCGTCTTGCCCCCAAGTTTGGCATGGCCAAAAGCCGAAGAGCGAACTCTCGACCCGAGAATCCCTCCCACAAGTAGCAGCGCCACGGCACCCAAAACATACGGCCATTTCCATCGAGATTCGGGCACAGGCGGTACATCAGCCATCACCTCAGCTTTCTGCGCGCCGGCTTGCAACGGATCGTCTGAAGGCGTCAAGTTCGGAATGTAGGTCGGGGCAATCCAGCGATAGCCGCGGCGCCCCACCGTCTCGATAAAAACAGGATTCTCGGCAGAATCGCCTAGCGCATCTCGCAAGCGATTGATGGCACTGGTGATGCCACGATCGAAATCGACAAAAACGTCGTCCGCCCACAAGGCTTGGCGGAAGTCTTCCCGGCTGAGAACTTCGTTCGGACGGCTGAGCAGGAGCTTCAACGCCCGGAAAGGCAGTTCCTGAATCTTGACCTTAACCCCTTTCCTGCGGAGCTCGCCCGAGCGCAAATCGGCTTCGAATACACCGAAGCAAACAGCCGCATTGGACGGAACGGTCGGAGGCATCAGCGCGCCAGATCGTGAGGCTTCCAGTCTAGCAAGAAAAAATGCGGTCTAGACCACCACGTTCGTGCAGGGGATTCCACCGGTGACCGATCTTGGCATCGTGATGAAAACAAGAAGAGTTAGCACGTGACCCACGTAGAGCCGAGACGTTACCGCCAGACCATTGACGGCACCGACATTTCCGGCGAAAGTCACCGCGGTGACTGAAGCCATTCGGAGTCTCAAACGCCCGAAGGCTCTCGCACCCTTGCGTTCTTACAACTCTGACTTTTGTGACCCAGGAGAAGTTCCAATGAATCGCGCGCCTCAGCAAGCCCACCCGCTTCCCACATTCGCACTCACCCTGTTCACCACGCTCACCTTCCTCGCCGCCTTGGCGCTTCCGAGCCAAGCTCAAATCCCCACTCCCACTGCTCTCTACGAGTTCCAGGGCGCGCCGACAGACGCTC
>CAZUCC010000061.1:0-21460 GCA_964619065.1 uncultured Acidobacteriaceae bacterium
CGGTGTGACCAAGAATCCAGTTGATCATGTAGCCGCCGTAGCTGGCACCGAGGGCGCATTCGCGGTCTTTATCGATGAAGGAATAAGTTTTCTCGGCATAGTCGAGGCCCTTCATGATGTCTTCGAAAGCGCGGCCGCCCCAGTCGCCGTTGATGTCGTCGATAAATTTCTGCCCGTAGCCGGTGGATCCGCGCGGGTTGATCATGAGGACCACGTAGCCATTGGCGGCGAAGAGCTCGGCATTCCAACGGTAGGACCACTCGTCTCCCCAGGCCCCTTGCGGGCCCCCGTGGATGAGGAGCTTGAGGGGATATTTTTGTTTGGGATCGAAACTTGAAGGTTTGGCGAGGAAGCCTTGGACCTTGGCTTTTTCGGCGCCGAAGAACCAGAAGGGTTCGATGGTATGCATGGAGACTTGAGACAAAACTGTACGATTCAGAGTCGTAATCTCGATAGCTTCGTCTTTTACCGGAAACTGCTGGTCGCGACGACCTAAGATTCCAGTTCCCTCCAAATGGGGTTTTAGGTTATATGTGGATTCGCAGATTGTAGGGTACCATCTGCAAGTATTCTCGATTCCATCCAGCCGATAGATGCCAGTTGGGTGTTCATGCGATAAACGCGTAAACAATAACTTTCTGCCTTGATCGGTAACAGTAAGATCATCGTTATACCCACGCACCATTTCAATCGGCTCACCACCAGCATCAGTCCAGATCCGAAAAATTGGAGACTCACCTTTGTCTTCCGCCACAAAATAAACAGTTAGAGAATCCGGAGACCAAGCGACCGACCCAACCCAACTGTCAAAGTTCTCTGTCAGGTTCCTCCTCTCTCCCGTCTTCCGGTCATACAGCATCAACCGAAACCGATCACTCTCGTATCCAGGCCGCTTCTGTGCGCGGTAGGCGATGTATTTTCCATCGGGCGAATAGAGCGGGGTGGAGTCGCTGGCGGGATTGTCCGCGGTGATGTTCTTCGCCTCGCCGCCAGAGATTGGCACAATCCACAAATCGTTATTGGTGGACGTAGCTTCGACCTTGTCGTGGTTCGAGGTATAGCAAAGCTCCTGGCCGTCAGGGGAGATGGCGTAGTTGTCCTGGCCGCCGAGGCTGAACACGGGGGAGTCGAAATCTCCGGGCGTGAGATCGCGGGGAGTGCCCCCGTCGACTGCGACTACGAAGAGGTGATTACGCTTGCCTTCCTGATAGGCGTTCCAATGACGGTACAGGAGGCGGGTGAATATTTGGGCCTTCACTTTCGACTTCGACGCTTCGTCGAGCTTCTTCGCATTGCAGGCTGCGGCTTCGGCGTCTGTTGAAGAAGTCGACGAGCCCGTGCACTCGGGATAGACGCTGGAGGTGAAAACAATGTTCTTGCCATCGGGCGACCAAATGGGGCCATCAGCTTCGGTGGCAATGGAGGTGAGGCGACGCGTGGCGAGGACCGTGCTGGTGGCGGCATCGAAATCGGCGATCCAGACTTGCTGGCCACCATCCTTGGAAGAAAGAAACAAGAAATGTTTGCCGTCGGGCGACCAGCGTGGACGGTCGGAATCTTGGTTCGGGACGATCTCGCGTTCGGTGCCGCCCGCGGTAGGGACGATCCAGATGTGCGGCGTTTTGGTGTTGGCTTCAAGACTGACATCGACGACGGAAAACGCCACCCACTTGCCATCAGGCGAGGGCACAGGCTCGCCCACGCGTTTGAGCTTCATCATGTCTTCGAAGGTAAAGGGGTGCTTGGCTTGGGAGAAAGCGGGAAGCGCGATTACGAAACAAAGCACACACAGGGCAAGACGGCGCATGAGGCCTCCGGTTGGATAGTGTAGCGCAAGAAAGCCAACGGAGCTGGCCTACTCTCGCCTCTGCAGGCGTGGCGACTGCCCTACACGTGCCAAGATGCGGCACCACCGATTGATAACCTTTCTCTAGGCCATTGCATCTAAAATGGAGAAGTCCCACGCCGTTGCTCATAATTACGGATTTGGCCAGGATTCCACCTCATGAAGATTCAAACCAGGACGAGCCTTGCGGGTATCTTGCTGTTGCTGTTCTCTCCCGTACTATTGCGCGCGGACAATCAGGCCGAGGGCCCGCTCAACAGCGCCAATCCCACCGGAATCACTGTCGAAGAAATCATTCGCCGGTTTGCCGCCAAGGAAAAGGAATTCAAGCTGGCTCGCGACCACTACACCTTCCGGCAAAGTATCAAAGTGCAAGCTATGGATGGCGATACGGTGAAGGGAGAGTACCAGGAAACCTTCGATGTGCTGGCCGACGACAAGGGACGGCGCATTGAAAACGTCGTCTTTGCTCCGCAGTCCAATCTCGATGATGGCGGGATCTCCATGACCCGTGAGGATTTGGACGACTTGCGCAACAAGCTGCCCTTCGTGTTGACCAGCGATGAACTGGGCGAATACGACATCCTCTACGTGGGCCAGCAGCAACAGGACGAACTGCACACCTATGTGTTCGACATCGCGCCGAAACAGATCGAAAAGGGCAAGCGGTATTTCCAGGGACGCATTTGGGTGGACGACCAGGATTTCCAGATTGTGAAAACCAACGGAAAAACCGTGCCCGATATTCGCCAGAAGAAGAGGCAGGAAAATTTGTTCCCCAGCTTCACCACCTGGCGCGAGCAGATTGACGGCAAGTATTGGTTCCCGACTTACACCCTAGCGGACGACACTCTCCATTTCTCGACCGGGGATATCCGGATTCGCGAGATTTTGCATTACGAAGACTACAAACAGTTTGGATCGAAATCGAGGATCATCTTCGAGGGCCAGGAGATTCCAAAAGGTACGCAAAAGCCTGCTGAAGAAAAGAAACCGCAATAGACCCGCTGCGAAACCACGACTGCCATTATCTTGACGTTTGCTAAACTGGTCCGCATGAGCGCGGTCCGTGCCTGTCTCCCCGTGGTTATGTTGTGCGTCTTGTTGTGCAATGCTTCAGCGGCTCCACAGGATCGCGGCGAAGGAGAACTCGACAAGTCTCCCCCCAAAGGCATGACGTCCGAGCAACTCGTCCAGCGTTTCACGGCCAAAGAGACAGAAGTTCAAGCCATCCGGCGCCAATATTCGTTCCGGCAGAGCATTAAAGTGCATACGCTCGATAACGAGGGCAAAGTCGTGAGCGAGTATCAGCAAGTCGCTGACATGCGCTACGATCCCAAAAGCCAGTGGATCAAAGCTGTTGTGTTTGCACCGCAGCCCAGCCTCCCTACGTCCAAGGAAGATCTTGAGGATTTGGATACACGGCAGTCGTTCACGATCGGAACGGACGAACTCCCGGACTACAACGTGACCTATGTCGGACAACAGAGGCTCGACGAGCTGCACTGCTATGCCTTCGACGTCGCTCCTAAGACTATGGAAAAAGGACGCCGCTATTTCCAGGGACGCATCTGGGTGGAAGGACAAGACTTCCAGATTGTGAAGAACACAGGAAAATCCGTGCCGGATATTCACATTCAGAAGAAAAAACGTCTAGAGGAAAACCTATTTCCGAAATTCACCACGTGGCGCGAACAGATCGATGGGAAGTACTGGTTCCCAACTTTTTCTTCCGCGGACGATACGCTGCACTTCGTGCATGACGACATACACATCAAGGAAGTCCTGAAATTCACGGACTACAAGCGGGCAGCCGCTGCAACGCCGACTGCTCGCCCATAAAAATGAGAACCGTGAAATAAACCCTTCGCGCCTCTAATTGGCGATTGCGGGTGTGGCGGCCCGCCGCAGTTCGCGAGTCCCTTGCAGTCCCCCTGGAAGTACTGACGCCCGCCGTGAGGCGGAATCGCTGGTAAGCCACCGCATCAGCCGAATCAGCCGGTCCCATGGGGCGCTCTTGCTGATGGCCCCATCCACAAAGTACAAGGCATCTTCCACAACTGATTCGCAACTCGAAACAATCACCACAGGGATAGCTGGCGCCAGCCGCTTGATCTCCGCAGCCAGATGAAAGCCGTCGTTTTTTCCAGCCAGGGTTCGCAGGTCATGCGAAATCATCACGGCATGAACTTCCGAAGAGTTGAACCGTTCCATTGCTGCAACACCGCTGGCGGCGATGTCAACAACGAAACCGTAGCTTCGCAGCAAGGCCTGGTAAAAAACACAAAAAACCGGATCGCTATCTACATAGAGCAAACGTGTCAAAGTCATTACGGGGGAGAACCTTCAACTTTTCTGAGACGGTGTTTTTGTACGTTCAAACCAAGTTCCCTGACACTATGGGAGCAATGTTACTGCCACTTCAGAAACTTGTAGAAGCAATGACTTACATGGCTGTTTCGCATGTTCCCGCAGCAAATCGTACGTTGCAAGCAGGCGAAACTTACCCGTCTGCAGAATTTCCTAGCAGATCTTTGTCAGAGTCTCAGGGTGAGATAAAAGCGGCGCCCTCGAATTGGGTTCCATCAACGATTGGGCGGAACAATGATTTTGGGAAGGGCACGACTTCAGTCGTGCCGCCCGGCCAAGGAAACATCAGGGCTTCAGCTCCCGAGGGATCTGCCACCAAATTATTGATGAGACAAGTTCAGTAAAACAAATACTTCCGCCACTTGTCGTCGGAGTGCCCCATCATACGCATGATGTGACGGCTGGTGTGGAGATTGAACGAACGCGGCTCGCGAAAGAGTTTCATGTTGGCTTCCTGAGGAAGCTGATTGCCCTTGCGCCGGTTGCAGCCATGGCAGCACGCCACCAGGTTTTCCCAAGTGGAAGCGCCGCCGCGGGAGCGCGGCAGAACGTGATCGAGCGTCAAATCGCTCGCGCCAAGAATCGAGCCGCAGTACTGGCATGTATTGCGGTCCCGCAGCAAAATATTTTTCCGCGACAGTGCCCGGGTCTGATGGGGAATGCGGCGATACTCTAGCAGACGAATGACCGAGGGCACGCGCATCGCTACGCGAGCGGCATGCATGTAGTGCCCGTTCTCTTCTTCCGCGCGCGCGACACCTTTGAGCACAAGGATTATGGCGCGGCGGGCAGCACAGACGTTAATGGGTTCATAGGATGCGTTCAAAACCAGCACGGGGGCGTGCAGGGGCGCGCGAGCCTCATGCAAGACCACCGCTTCGGGACGCGCATGCCCGCTTCCTTGGGAGCTTATCGAGTTGTTCGTTCGCAGTGACATTGCACGAGCCTAGCCAACCTATGCAGCCGCTTCCCTAGCGGCCATGCCATTCGTAATTCCTTCCGCCCTGATTCTATCCGCTTTGAGCGTCCGCGCCACGGTGGCGACCCACACGCGGCGGACTCCGGCGCGCAGCAGCACCCGGGCGCACTCGGAAACTGTTGTTCCGGTTGTGAAAACATCGTCGACAAGCAGGACGTCGCGATTCCGTAGAGCGCTGGGATCCCGCACAACAAAGGCTCCTCGAAGGTTCTCGCGGCGCTGGTGGCGGGTAAGTCCGGCTTGCGACGCTGTCTCACGCTGACGCGCCAAAATGTTCGTATTCAGACGGAGCCCCACAGAAGCCGGTTGCCGCTTCAAGACCGCGCGGGCAATCAGCTCCGATTGGTTGAAGCCGCGCTGGCGCAGTTTGGTGCGATGCAGCGGCACGGGCACTACAACCCAACGGGTTTCGTCCGGCGCCGGAAGTTGCGCCATGGCAACGCTGAGCTTCCCGCCAAGAAAATCTGCCGCCGGAAGCACGCGGGCATATTTCAATAAGTGGATGGCGTCGCGCAGAGTATTTTCGAAACTGCCGTAAGCTACAGCCCGAGCGTAGGCGGGCACGGCGCGTCGGCACAGCCCGCAAGGTTCACTGGCCGGGCCAGCATGGACTTCGGTCTCCGCTATGGAGAAAGAGAACATGCGCTCACCACAGACCGGGCAGAGGTTCCCCTCGATAGGAGTCATGGAATCCCGGCAATCCTGGCAAACTGGCAGGCGCGATGCTCGCAGGAGCGGCTCCGAGCAAATTCGGCAATTCGCGGGGAACAGAAGAGAGAAAGCGTTATCGGCCACTGGGCGCAGCGATGTTCGGAAAAATGAGGCAACAGTCCGCCCCACCTCTTCCCAGCCTGATGCGGAAGCCCGAGTTGCGTCGCCCGTACTGCTGAAGACGACCTCCCACTCGCGAGCCCGTCCGAAACTCGGGCTTGCTACTTACGCAAAGTATAGCGGTCCCGGCATCGAACGCGCAACGCACCGAGGACACGCTCCGGCAACCTTTAGGTGGCTTGTCGGCTTGACGGTTGGGGCCGATCTGAATTCCGGGAAATATGGCAAAACACGGTCACATATTGGCGCCGAAAACAATCTCCACACCGCACAGGACGGAGAAGAAATATGGGCAAGACCATGCGTTCAAAAACATTTCGCTTGCGTGAGAGATGAGCATTGTTGCGGCCACAGTCGCAGCATTGGAACATTATCATTGGGGGGGCCCAGAGGCTGACACGATCGGCATCGAAGTCAGCACTGACTACCTTCTTGATAGCACAGAGCCGAGACGAAAGTTTTGAATTTTCCGAGAAAAAGGGACATGGCCAAGTAGCCAACGGCTTGTAAAACCCTCCCGCCCCGTGGTAACGTGCGCCTCTTGGCCTAACAGATGGCCTAGAAACCATTCAGCCTTGAGGACTTAGTCTAATGACGACGCCAAACGCTCCCGCCGGAATTAAGCACCGCCCCTTTGTCCCCGAACACATGCAGATGAAGGAATTGACCTGGCGGGCTGTGGTGCTGGGCCTGTTCATGACCGTAATTCTGGGAGCCGCCAATGCCTATCTCGGGTTGCGCGCGGGCATCACGATCGCGGCCACCTATCCCGCAGCGGTGATTGCCATGGCGGTGCTGCGGATTTGGAATGGCTCCATCCTCGAGGAGAACATCGCGCGCACGGCGGGCTCCATCGGAGAATCTGTGGCAGCCGGCGCCATCTTTACAATTCCGGCTTTCGTGCTCACCAAGGCATGGCCTTCGTTCTGGCCGGGAGATGCTTATTGGAAATCTACCGCCCTCATGCTGATCGGGAGTGTGCTGGGCGTGCTGTTTGTCTCCCTTGTGCGAAGGGTGATGGTGGAAGATCCCGAGTTGCCGTTCCCGGAATCGGTTGCAGCAGCCGAGATTCACAAAGCAGGACAACGTGCTGCTTCGGCTGCCAAGTATCTCTTCTGGAACATTGGAGTTGGTGGTGTGGTCTACCTGCTCGGGCGATTTGGCCTGTTTGCAGCGGATAGGGAATTTCAGTTTGCTGTTGGCAACCTTGGCCGCAGTCAGGTGCGTTTGGGAAATGCTGGCAGTACGAATCTGTTAGCAGCAGGTGGCTTCAGCACGGTGCCGGCACCCAGCGTGAGTCCGGCATATCTTGGCGTTGGGTACATCATTGGTTTACGCCTGGCGGCGATTCAGTTTGCCGGAGGGGTACTTGCCTGGGGGCTCATGGTTCCGCTGATGATGTACTTCCTCGGCCCCCAGCTTCGCAACTACTTACCTCCTGACACGCCCGACAACTGGTCTGGACTGGCCACGGCCGTGTGGCGATTCATTGTGCGGCCGATTGCAGTAGGAGGAATGTTAGTGGGTGCCGCTTACACCCTCTTCAAGATGAGCAAGAGCCTGACCGCGGGGTTGACGAAAGCTTTTTCGGATTTGAAGCAGACAGACGAGCAGCGAGCCAAGCTTTCGCGTACTGAGCAATACATGGGTTCGAAAACCGTCTTTTGTTTAATTGCTGTGGTTTTTCTGCTGATGTGCTTCCTCTACATGAATATCTCGGGGCTCCGCGCGCCCGCGATTCTCGCTGCGGTCGTCATGTTAATTGTTGGGTTCTTCTTTGCCACGGTTTCCGGGAGTTTGGTCGGCTTCATAGGCTCGTCCAACAATCCAATTTCTGGATTGACTCTCTCCACCCTCATTATCGCCGCTTTGTTGATGGTTTCTCTTGGCGTGCATGGGCTCCCGGGCGTGGCGGCGGTTCTCGGCGTGGCGGCGGTCGTCTGTGTTTCGTCCGCGGTCGCAGGCGAATTGCTCCAGGACTTCAAAGTCGGGTATATCCTCGGTGGCACGCCAAGAACCATCCAGCTTGTTGAATTGATTGCAGTCGTAGTTGCCAGTCTGGCCATGTACTGGCCTTTGCTTCTGCTCCACCGCGGGAACATTCTTGAAGGCGGAATTGGGTTTGGTGACCGGAAGCTGCCCGCTGTGCAATCTGGCCTGATGGCAACTCTGGCGGTCGGAATTGTGGGTGGCGACATGCCCTGGCCTCTAGTAGTAGTCGGCGTATTCTTCGGAATTGCCTTGATCATGATGCAAGTACGCAGCCCCATGCTGGTGGCCGTGGGAATGTATCTCCCGTTTGAAACTACCTTCGCTATTTTCCTGGGCGGAGTTTTCCGGTCCATCGCCGATCATTTGGCAAAACGACGCAACTTGAATGCTGCGCAGATGGCCCGAGTGGAGAATGCAGGCATTCTCACTGCGTCAGGGCTGATTGCTGGAGAAGCCATTCTTGGTTTGATTTGGGCGGGGTTACAATTTGCGCCGAAATGGGCGCGGCCACAAATTTTTCACAACCCTTCTTACCTGGCAGGTTTAGGCGTGATGTTTTTGCTGGCTTTTCTGATGATTCGTGTGCCTCTTTCCGGGGCGGGCAGCCCGGACGAGCCGGCTCCGCCGACCGCCATGATGTAGTTTGGATCATGGGGATTGCGGAGAATGTAGCGGAAATCCGGGAGCGCATGGCATCCGCGGCGCGGCGTGCGGGCCGGCGCGCGGATGACATTGTTCTGATGGGCGTAAGCAAGACGTTTCCCGCCGAAGCGATTCGCGAGGCCTATTCCGCAGGCATCCGCGTTTTCGGCGAGAATCGGGTGCAGGAATTCTCGGAAAAAGCTGCGGCTCTCAGGAATTTGCCGGATGTCGAATGGCATTTGATTGGACATTTGCAATCGAACAAGGCGGCCAAAGCTGCGGAACTATTCCACGCTGTCGATTCGGTGGATTCCTTGCGGCTCGCAGAACGGTTGAATGCCGCAGCGGACGCTATCGGCAAGAAGCTGCTCGTCCTGATCGAGATCAACATCGGCGCAGAGGAAGCCAAGAGTGGATTGCTACCGAGCGCACCGGAGTTCACCCAACTGCTCCAGGCAGCCCCCCGGCTCGAGCATCTTGAAATTCAAGGGCTGATGACGATTCCTCCCTTTACTGGAAGCCCTGAAGGCGCCCGTCCCTATTTCCGTAAGCTACGTGAACTGCGAGATGCGACGGCGGCAAAACGACTTCCCAACGTCGGAATGGATGTGCTTTCGATGGGCATGTCCCACGATTTCGAAATCGCAATCGAAGAAGGATCCACTTGCGTGCGCGTAGGAACCGCAATTTTCGGAAGCAGGGCTTAAATCGAAATTCTTTGCGGAATTTTGAATGTCCGGCGTGCGTCCGTATAGTATTGCAGCGGCCGTGACCAAGGAGTCCCATTGAACATATCGGAACAGTGGCACGAGATTCGAACTGGCTTCGAGCGCCCCTTCTGGGTCGCCAATATTACGGAACTCTTCGAGCGGCTTTCCTATTACGCCGCGTTCGCGTCGCTGGCGCGCTATTTGCACGAGTCCTTGAATTTCCGCATTGAACAGGCTACCAGCCTCACAGGTCTGTTCGGTGGCCTGGTCTGGTTTTTAGCCATCTTCGGAGGAAGTCTCGCCGATCGTCTTGGATTTCGCCGGGCTCTCTCGCTGGCCTATCTGATCCTGGCTTGTTCGTACTTCCTGTTGGGCTCGATTGCTGCGCCCTGGCTTGCGCCGGTGCGAAACGCCGTGCCGCTGGTCGTGCTGGTGGCATTTATTTTGATGCTGCCTGCGCTGGGCATCGCGATGGTAAAACCAGCCATCGTCGGAACCACGGCGCGAGCTTCGAAGGAGAGCGTCCGCTCCATCGGCTACTCCATTTACTACACGCTGGTGAATGTGGGTTCCGCGTCCGGACCCTTCGTTGCCTCCTGGGTGCACTCGCACCTGCGAGTGGAGAGCGTTTTTCTCGTCGCCTCGCTTAGCGTGTTTCTGATGTTTTTTGCTGTTTTGCTTTTTTTCAAAGAACCGAAAGGTGCCGGCGAGACCGGGGCACCCAGCCTCGGTCAGGCGGCCAAGAATTTCGCCACCGTTCTTTCCAATCCCCGCTTCATGCTTTTTCTTTTGATCTTCTCCGGCTACTGGATTGTTTTTTGGCAGCTCTTCATCACCTTGCCGCTCTACGTGCATAACTACATCGATGCCACCAGCGACACGGAACTGCTGCTGGTGACAGGCCCTGTTACCGTGATTGCCCTGCAAATGGCGGTCAGTTTCCTTACGCGGCGCATACCTGCGTTCTCGGCAATCACGTTAGGCACACTGATCACGGGCGTGGCCTGGCTGTTGTTGATCGGACATCCGACGATTCCGATGGTCATCGCTGCAATGGTCGTTGTGGCCCTTGGAGAAATCACGCAAACGCCGCGCTATTACGAATACATTTCCCGACTGGCACCTCCAGGACAGCAGGGCACCTATATGGGATTTGCTTTTCTGCCACTCGGCATCGGCTCGTTGATCGGCGGCTGGTTTGGCGGAAAACTCATGCATCACTTCGGAGAGGTCCAACATCACCCAGAACGTATCTGGTGGGCGGTGACTGCTGTCGGAGTGGCTACAGCGGCACTGCTTTGGGTTTATGACAAGACTGTGCGCGAGACTGTGGCGCAGGCTGTGTAAAGTACTTCCCTCAACAAAATGCCCCGGACGAAAACTCCCACTAGCATCGCAGAGCAAATCCGGCGCGAACTGCGAGGCGGCGGGTCGCAACAGCATGCAGAGGACGTGCAGTGGTTTTTCAAGGAAGAGATTCAATCTCGCGGCTGGTATACAGCCGCGCTGCGCAAGGCAGCTGTGCGGACGCGGCGAACAATTCTGCAAGAAGCGTCCATGTACTTCCTGATGAAAGTTGCGGATGACTTGTTTCAGGGAGACATCCTCGAGGAGAAAGTTTTCGCCGTATTTCTACTGGAGAAACTCACCGACCAGCTCGGTGACAAAGAGTTTCGCGTTTTTGAAAGCTGGCTCGGCCGAGTCTCTAGCTGGGCTGACCACGATGCGCTGGCTGGCTACCTGCTCGGGCCAATGATAGCTGCTCACCCAAGACTGTCGGCACGTGTCTTTGTCTGGGCAAAAAACAAGAATCGATGGCACCGGCGGGCGGCAGCGGTGGCTCTGATTCGCGGAGAGCGCGTAGGATTGTTCGAAAAGGAGATCATCCGCATAGCAAACCTGCTCCTTCACGATGAGGATGACGACGATGCTGACAAGATGGTGCAGAAGGGCTTGGGCTGGCTCTTGCGGGAGTGGACCCGCGACGATCCGCATCGGGCGCTTCCCTTTTTAATGAAGATTCGTACCCACGCTCCGCGATTAGTGCTGCGAACCGCATGTGAAAGGCTGGCGCCTGAAGAGAAGAAGAAGGTACTTGGCTAACGCTTCTTTTCGCAGTCCGTCCACCTGAATTCGCCGGAATCTGTGAGCCTTCGCTATAATGAGCATTCGCTTATGGACTTATCCGCGATCCAGTCAGCCCTACAACAACAAGGCTTCGATGCTTGGCTTTTCTGTGATCATCACCACCGCGATCCCATCGCTTACCGCGTTCTCGGGCTGTCTGCAACTTCGATGGTCACGCGGCGCTGGTTTTATGTGATCCCGGCCAAGGGCGAGCCTTCCAAGCTGGTGCATCGCATTGAAGCCGGGCATTTGGACTCGCTGCCCGGAGCGAAGCGGCAGTACGCGGCATGGCAGGAGTTGGAAGAAAGTCTGAAGGCGATGCTGGCACCCTATAAAACGGTAGCCATGCAGTATTCGCCGAACAATCGCGTCTTTGTGATTTCACTGATTGACGCTGGAACCATCGAGCTCATTCGCAGCTTTGGCACGAACGTGGTCAGCTCAGGCGATCTCGTGGCGCGGTTTGAATCGACGTTGACGGAAGACCAGATTCGCAGCCACTTCGAGGCGCGTGACGCGGTGGATCGCGTCACCGCCGCCGCATTTCAGGAAATCGGGCACCGCGTTCGCAACGGCGGCACGCACGAGGTCGAAATTCAACAGTGGATCATGGAAGCCTTTGGCCGCGAAGGCCTGAAAACAGATGACCCGCCCATTGTGGGCGTGAATGCGCACAGCGGCGACCCGCACTACGAGCCGCGTTCGGAGACTTCTAAACCCATCCGCGAAGGCGACTGGGTCTTGCTCGACATTTGGGGAAAGATGAATCGGCATGACGCCGTCTACTACGACATCACGTGGACCGGCTTCGTCGGCAACGCGCCTTCCGACCGCCAGCGGCAAGTCTTTGAGATTGTCACGGGTGCGCGCGACGCGGGGATCGCCAAAGTGATTTCTGCGATCGCCGCAGGAAAACAGATTGCCGGCTGGGAAGTCGACCGCGCGACCCGGGATCATATTAACGAAAAAGGCTTTGGCGAGTACTTCATTCATCGCACCGGGCACTCGATCAGTACCGATATTCACTCGAACGGCGCCAATATGGATGACCTTGAGGTGCACGATGTCCGGCAAATTCTTCCGAATAGCTGCTTCTCGATTGAGCCCGGCGTATACCTTCCGGAGTTTGGCGTACGCAGTGAAATCAATATTCTGGTGCGACAGGGTTCGGCCGAAGTCACCGGGAAAATTCAGCGCGAGATTGTGATGGTGTAATGGCGGATTCTACTGACAAGATTTCCGAAAAGAGTACCGCGGTAGCCGAGTCCACGCCGGGCGTGATGTCGATCGTTGCGCCTGCAGTGGGATGGCTGATTCCGGGAGCGGGCCATCTCGTCCAGAAGCGTTACGGCCGCGGCGTATTGCTGATGGCGTCGATTGTCAGCATGTACATGATCGGCATTGCAATGCAGGGTCATGTGTACACGCCAAACGGCGGCGATTTGCTTGACATCTTGAGCTTCCTTGGAGACGCCTGCGCAGGCGGCCTTTACATCGTGAGTCGCGCGCTCGATTGGAATCCTGGCTTGATTTCAAAAGCCACGGCGGATTACGGTTCCAAGTTTATCGTCGTTGCCGGTCTGTTGAACTTCATTAGCGCGGCTGACGCATATCACATCGCAATCGGAAAAAAGCAATGACGCACATTTCACACTTCGGCGCAGCTCTGCTGTTCGCGTTATTCGCCTCAGTCGTGTTCGGCATCACACAGAAACAAACCACCAGCGATATGCTGCGTTACGGATTTTATTGTTTTGCGATGTTCGTAGGCGGCGTGATCGTGGCGGGTTGGGCCATGTGGCTGCTGCGGCACTAGGAAAGCATTTGTAATTTGAAAACTACGAACATTACAAATTAGTTTTCATCCTTCCCACACAAACGCATCGAATACGTGCCTGGTTATGAAACCTAACCGCTCATAAAGATGGACGGCGCCTTCGTTGGCCTGCGTCACAGTAAGCGTCAACAAGTCAAATCCACGAGCGCGCAACGCTTGCGTGGACTGGTGCATGAGGGCATCTCCAATTCCATGGGATCGGTATTGGGGCAGCACGCACACCTGCGTGACGTGACCCGCGTCATGGCGGATGCGCGAACACAGAATCACGCCCACCGTCATTCGCAGTGCACGGTTGTAGGCAACAAATGAAGACTCGGGGTCGAACTGGCCGCATCCGGGAAAGCGTACAACGTTATGCAAAAATCGCAAGGAGCCATTCACAGTGCGGTATTGATCGTTGATTTCCGAATCAACGTGGTCCCGATAACAGGCGGTGATCAAGCCGGCCGTCGGCTGGTAGTCGTGCTCCGACCATGGGCGAATCTCAATTTCCGTATTGACCGGAGCCGGGACTTCCGTGTTCCGTTTCAGGTCCGTCACCATGAAAAGCCGGGGGTGGCGATGAAAGCCGTTGTCCAGAAAAGGCTGCGCTATACGCCCTGATTCGTGCACCAACAGCTGCGCTTCGGCACGATGGATCCCGGGCGACTGCTGCAAAGTTTCAATGGAATGCTTGAGCAGCTGGATCTCGACATCCAGAACTTGAGTATCCAGGATTGGCAAAGGGCCGAAGCCGTTACCGTTGGCCGCGAACAAGTCGCCGATCACGGCCTTGCTGCCTTCGTATACGAAAAAAGCGTACCCCAGCACACGGCCTCGATCCAAGGCGGCGTAACCAGGCAAGATTTTGGAATCGATATAACGCAATACCATTTCGGTGGAACCGCTGTAATCCCACGAAAGCAGACGCGCCCACGCGCTTGCTTCTTTTTCGAGAAGCGGACGGAGATCAGCGGAAGAGAAATGTCTGAGGTCGAGAATTTCCACAATATTGCCGTAGGCAACCACAAGAGGCGGATGCCCTACGATCGGCGAAGCGTAAGTCTAGTGCGTCATGGAACACCAAGGCAACCGGATGGACCGGGGAAGGCAACAGCGCTGTTCTAAGAGGTCATCTCACGGCGCTCGACACTTGGTAGTATTCCAGGTGCTGGTCGGGACTGGAGCCGATCGCGGTAACGACTCTCGAACCGATTAGGCGCACGAGATCGCTCTCCGTGCCCTCTCTGGCGACCAGCAGATGGGCGCCAATGGGGATTTCTCCGCGGTCATAGCTGCTCACGGGCCAGTTACGGTAAAAATGCAGGCCGTACTCCGTCTGTCGCCCTACCTTGAAAACAGCCACCGGCAACGGACTGGCTACGCCATGTGCTCTTTCCGTTCGCGCCAAACTCGCCGCTACCGTGCGGGCAGAGTCTTCCTGATCAAGCGCGGGACCTCCCAGACGAATGATCGCAGCCACCGCCAAAACCACCGGAACGAGGGTCGTGAAATGCAACAGACGTAAACCAAAACGGCTGTTGAGTGCGATGAAGATGCCGACCCCTAGAAGCAGGCCCAGGAGGCTCGCCGCCAGCGTTCCCTTCCCCCACGGCAGGCGGTGAACCAGCACCAGGTAGGAAATCAGAAAACAAGGGATAAAAATAATCCCCGCAAGCACAGCGTGGAACGACAGCAGAATCTTGCTGGCTGCATGACCGGAACTGATCCTGCGGCGTACGTAGCTTGCCACCAGCAACGTTGCAGCCGGCAGAGCAGGCAGAATGTAACCCGGCAGCTTCGATTGCGAAAACGAAAAGAAAACGATGGGAATCGCGAGCCACAACAGCAGGAAGACGTCGAATCCGTCTTCATTATCAAAAATGCGCCGCCCCTCCGCTTTCCAGCCGCGAATGGTTTCCACGACGGCAGCTATTGCGAACACTGCCCACGGCAACAAACCAATCAACGCCACCGGCAGGAAGTACCAAAACGGCTGCTGATGCTGGTAGAGATTCGTGCCAAAGCGTGCCAGATTGTGTTCCAATATAAAAACTCTAAAGAACTCAGGATTGCGCAGCTGCACCATCACGAACCAGGGCAGGGTGACCACCAGGTAGACAGCGATGCCCGGCATCCACAAAGTTTGCAGGATCAGCCGCCAGTCTTTTCGCAAAGCAGCGAAGACCAACAGAATCAGCGCGAGAAGGCCCACGGCTACCGGACCCTTGGCCAGCGTGGCCAGCCCAAGGAAGGCGTATCCCGCCAGAAGCCAGCGCCGCTCGCGACTCTCATACCACGCGTACCATGCCAGCAGTGCGATCGAGAAATTGGCTGCCAGAGGCATATCCGTAGCGGCAGCCCGTGCAAATCCAAGAACGGCCGCGGACGATGCCGTCATCAGCGCGCCATCAAGCTCCGCGCCCGGGCGGAAACGCCGCAGGAACAAATAGATGGCGAAGATCATCAGCGAGGCGGAGAGCGCGGAAGGAATGCGCGCCGACCAGTCGCTCACACCGAAGATATGGAACGCGACCATCTCCTCCCAGTAGAGGAGGATAGGCTTTTCTAGCCAAGGTTGATGACCTAGAGTTGGAGTAATCCAGTCATTGCGCTCGAACATTTCCCGTGCCACTTGCGCATAGCGCGGCTCATCTGCACCTACGAGCCCGAATGCGCCCAGCCCATAAAAAAAAAGAAAACCGCAAACGACCGCGAGCACAACCCAGTCGTGGCGAGAGCCAGGATTGCCAGAATGATCGTTGCGAGAGGCCGGGGTATCGTTCATGAAGGATTCGCGGCCTGCCGCCAGCCTCGCACTAAAGCAAAGAGGCTGACGATCGTCCAAACCCCTTCCAGCACGACGAAGCCCACCTGAAAAGGACGCAGAGCAATGTATGCGAGAATGGCCGAACCGACGGCGTTCAAGACGTTATAGTTGGCCTTCCGTGAATCCATCCAGTTCAACTGATGGCCCACATAAGCCACCAAAATCAACAGGGCGGCCGCGAAGGAAACGACCTGGCGCAGGATTGAGATTTCCATCGCCGACTATTGTACCCGCCTATTGGATAAACGACGCGTGGCGGAGTCTGCCAATCACGTCGGCGATAGCGTGGGCTAAGGGTCCATCCGCCGAACAACCGCTGGCGCAGCGATGGCCGCCGCCTCCGAACATCTCCGCCACCACCGTCACATCCACACGCCCTTTGCTGCGCAGGCTAATACGAAAACGCCCGTCCGCCATCTCGCGGAAAAACGCCGCCACCTCGACGCCCTGAATTGCAAGCGCGTAGTTCACCAGTCCTTCACAGTCCTCTTCCAAGGCGCCCATGCGATCCATCTGGTCGCGCGTCACCCAAATCCAGGCCATGGCGCCCTCGCGATGAAGGTTGGAGAGCGCAGCGCCCAACAAGCGCATCTTGGCTGTTGAATGCGAAAAATAGAGATTTTGCGCTGTTTGGGCCGGGACGGCGCCCGCCAATACGAGTTCCCGTGCGAGCCCAAACGTATGCTCATTCGTTCCGTCGAACATGAAAGACCCGGTATCTGCAACCAGGCCAGTGTAAAGGCAGGTCGCCATTTCCGGCGTGATGGGTGCGCCGCACTCGCGTGCCAGTCGGTAGATCAACTCCGCGGTAGCGCAGGCTTGCGGATCAATCCAGTTCAGGTTTGCGAACGGCCGCCCGCCGATGTGGTGGTCGATATTGATGAGAAATTTTCCTTCGAGCCCCTGCAACCGCGTGCGCTGCAGGCTGTCGCACTCGAGAAGAATCGCGGCATCGTAGCTACCATCCACCACACCGGCGTGGATGATGGCATTGGCAAACGGCAGACCACGATAGTTGCGCGGTACCGGATCGTGCAGCACGACTTCCGCGTGCTTGCCCAGGGCGCGAAGAATCTGCTGCCCCGCCAGCGCCGACCCCACGCCATCGCCATCGGGACGGGCATGCGACGTCAGTACAAAACGGCTGTGCCGCTCAATCTGGCTCCGGATCTCCTGCGCTGCGTTCGAGCTGGCCTGCACTGCGGACCTCAATTTTCCCGTGTAGTTTCCTGAGTGCTCGTCGACGCAGTCTTCTGCGTTCGTTTCTTGTTGCGTTCCAGAAGCTCGTTCACGCGGGCTTCGTAAGCGTGCGACTTGTCGATCTGGAAATGCAGTTCGGGGCACCGCCGTAAATGCAGTCGCTCGATGAGCTCATGCCGGATGTAGCCAACAGCGGCCAGCAAACCTTCGCGCGTTTGGATGGCATCTTCGTCGCTGCCTTCGACAGCGATCATCACCCGAGCCGAACGGCCATCATCCGCGAGATGCAGCTCGGTCACATTGGCCAGACCGATCCGCGGATCCGCCAATTCACCTTCGAGAATAGTCTCGATCTCCTCCCGCAGGAGTTCCGCCATGCGTTCGCGATGATATTTTTGCGCGCGGTTTTCCACGGTCTTTCACTCCAGATAAAACTCTATAGGCTACCAGAAAGCTGGTCCGCGCATAGGGGTAGTTTGAGCGGAAATTCTTCTTAGAGAAATTCCAGGTACGAATCGCTGATCTCGGCGCCATGGTTATTGGCGATCCGCGTGGCCTGGCGCTCAACGTTCTTCATGAGGCCGTCGAGGTAGTCGCGCGACCCGGAGATGCTGACGATTCCCAGAGTCGCCTGATTCCAAAGAGTTCCCGGTTCGAGTTCGGCCACGGAGATATTAAAGCTGGATCGCAGACGATCTTTTAGGCTGCGCACCACCTGCCGCCGATCCTTCAGCGATTGCGCAGCTTCAATACGGAGTTCGAGGGTGAGAAAGGCGATCAAAGCAGTTGTCAGTTGCCAGCCACCAGCTAATAGTTTGTCAATACCAGTGCTGACAACTGGCAACTGATAGCTGGCAACTGACTCTAGGCAATCACTTCCGCGGCAATCGTTTCCGTGGAGAAGAACTCGATCACATCGCCGACCTTGATGTCGCCGTAGTTCGCGATACTGATGCCGCATTCGTTGCCGTTGCGAACCTCGCTGGCATCATCCTTGAAGCGCTTGAGCGAACCGACTTTACCCTTGAAAATTGGCGCGCCGTTGCGCATCAGGCGGACCTCGGCGTCACGCCGGACAAGGCCATCCTGCACGAAGCAGCCGGCAATGGTGCCCACCTTCGGCACTTTGAAGACGTTGCGGACTTCCGCGCGTCCGAGATACGTTTCCTTGTATGTCGGTTCCAACAGCCCGCTCATGGCGCGCTTAATCTCATCCTGCAATTCGTAAATAATCGAGTGCAGGCGGATATCCACTTTTTCCTGATCGGCAAGTTCCTGCGCTTTACGCTCAGGACGCACGTTGAAGCCAATGATAATGGCGTTGGATGCGGACGCCAGCAGAACGTCAGTTTCCGTAATCGCGCCGACGCCTCCATGAATCAGCTTGAGGCGCACTTTGTCGGTAGCGATCTTGGAGAGCATATCCTTCAAGACTTCCACCGAGCCCTGCATATCGCCCTTGAGAATAACGGCGAGTTCCTTGAGACTGGCGGTCTTGATCTGGTCCGCCAGGCCCTCGAGCGAAACCCGTGAACTCTGCGCCAGCGCCGATTCCCGCGCTCTCTGCTCGCGATACTCGGAAATGGAACGGGCTTTGTCGCGATCCGCCACCACGATGAACTGGTCTCCTGCTTGCGGCAAACCTTCCAATCCGAGGATTTCCACCGGCGTCGAAGGTGTCGCAGACTCGAGCTGATGCCCACGATCGTCGAACATGGCGCGAACTTTTCCGAAGACATTGCCCACCACAAAATTGTCGGCGGCACGCAACGTTCCGTTTTGTACCAGCACAGTAGCCACCGGTCCGCGTCCACGATCGAGCTTGGCTTCCAGAACGACACCGCTCGCCGGGCGCGTGGGAACCGCCTTCAGTTCCCGCAAGTCTGCGGTGAGGCAGATCAGCTCCATCATTAGGTTAAGGTTCGTTTTCTTCTTGGCGGAAACATCCACAAAAACGGTAGTGCCGCCCCAGTCTTCTGGCATCAGCCCGCGGTCAGCAAGCTGCTTCTTCACCCGGTCCGGCAGAGCGTCCAGCTTATCGATTTTGTTTACGGCAACGATAATCGGAACTTCCGCTGCATTGGCGTGGTCAATCGCTTCCAGGGTCTGCGGCATCACACCGTCATCCGCCGCGACCACCAGCACTACGATATCCGTGACCTTGGCGCCGCGCGCACGCATGCGGGTAAATGCCTGGTGTCCCGGCGTATCGAGGAAGACGATCTCGCGGCCAAATGCCGGCGACTGCTCGTCCACCACCCTCACCTTGTACGCGCCAATGTGCTGCGTGATGCCACCAGCCTCGCCCTCAGCCACATTGGTGGTGCGAATCGCGTCCAGCAGCGTAGTCTTGCCGTGATCGACGTGCCCCATGATGGTGACCACAGGCGGCCGCGTGATTTCCCCAGCAGTCGATTCAGGCGTTTCCTGCGCCGCTTCCATCTCCTTAGCGGCTTGATCTTCGTAACTGATCACGTTCGTGTCAGCGCCGAAAAAGCGCGCCATGTCGGAAGCCAGATCGGCGTCAAGCGTCTGGTTGATCGTGGCAAACACGCCCTTCGCGAGCAGGCCGGCAATCAGATCCTTGGCGCGAATCTCCAGCTTCTCAGCCAGATCTTTCACGCTCGTACCTTCCGTGATGGTGATGCTTCGCGTGATAGGCATCGGCTCCGTCGGCAGGGTAAAGCGCGGCGGCGGAGTATAGCCCTTCATGGGCCCTTCTTGAACCTTGGGTATATAGCGTTGGCCGGGACGTCGTGGCGGCGAAGGACGGCCTCCCGGACGGGTTCCGGGGGGTGCTGCGGGTCCGGGCGCCACACCGGTGGCGCCCATGCCTGGGCGCATTCCTGACGGACGCGTGCCCACGGGAGCGCTACGCGTCGGATGCATGGGACGGCGCTCTCCAGGCTTCAGGGGAGGCCGCATGCCACCCGGTCCAGCGGGGACGGGACGGCGTTGAAAAATAGGCTGTCCGGGCACAGGACGTCCTGGAGCAGGCCTAGGAACGCTACTTGGGGCGGCGCTGCTGGGGGCGGCGGCCATCGGAGGTGGTGTGGGCGCCTTATAGACCGGTCGCGGACCGGTTTGCGGCATGATGGTTCGCGGCAGTGGCGCTACAAGCCTTGGGGCCGGGGTTGGAGTCTCAACCGAGACCGTCGCTGGGGGTGGTACAGCGGCTACCGCCTCCAGATTTGCCGTAGCCGGTGCTTCGGGCGTTTTTACCGGGGGCGGCGCTGGCGCTTTCGGCGGAGGTACTGTAAAAGTCGGCCGGGTTGCCGGAGCTTGCGGCGTAATGAACCTTGGAGGCACATGAGGCGCGGCAGCTGGTGGTGCTGGCGCTACGGGCGCAGCTTGGACGGGAGGTTTCGCAACCGGCTTCTGTTCCACTGGGGGAACCGGCGGCCGCGCAACTGGAGTGGGTGCGGCTTGTTTCTGAGTGAGCGCTTTCAGTACATCGCCGGGACGCGAGATGTTCGAGAGGTCAATCTTCGTCTTGATCCCATCGCCCTCGGCACGGGAAGCGGATTTGGATCCGGTGCCGTTGCCTTCTCCCTGCTTCCGGAAATGGGCGCGCACCTTTTCAGCTTCGTCGGCTTCGAGGGAGCTGGAATGGGTCTTCTTCGCGGTAACCCCAGCCACATTCAGTGCGTCCAGGATCGCCTTGCTTTTTACTTCCAGCTCTCTAGCCAGATCGTTGATTCGAATCTTACTCATCCGCCTCTACATTCCTCGCTGCCCGTTAAGTCCTCATCGCAACCTCACGGTTTTCCAAAATTCTCTGAGTTACCCGGCACAACATACCACTACGCCTTGGGCCCGGAATCTTCTTCCGGACTTTCTTCATGATGCGCTTCTGCGGCAGACTCGTCCCCAACAGTTTCCGCGGAAGCCTCTTGCGCCACCAAATCCACGCCCTCAGCGGGTGTTTCGCTCTGTTCCGATGCTTCGGCCTGTTCCGATGCCTCAATCTGGCTCGGCGCTTCGCCGTGTTCCGCTCCTTCACCTGGGGCAATCTCAGCCGCGTATTCCGGCGCGGCCCCAGCTTCGGCGGCATCCAGACTGGCGAAATAATTATTGACCGCTAGGCTGATTTTTTCCACCGTTTTCGGGCCGA
>CAZUCC010000062.1:0-21411 GCA_964619065.1 uncultured Acidobacteriaceae bacterium
GCTTGATGCGGGCCACATCGGGACGGCCCATGTTGACGATGTATTCGTTCTTGTCCCGTACTTCCTTGATGGTGAAGGAAATCACCTCAAGACCCATCTTGCTCATGTCGTCGGCGCACGTGGAGCGCATGCGGTCGCCCACCATCTCCGGCTGCTTCACAATTTCTTCCACCGTGAGTTGACCAATGATGCCGCGCAGGTGGCCTTCCATGACCAACCGGATAAGGCTCTCGCGCTGGTCCGGAGTTTTGGTTAAGAACTGCTCGGATGCCGTGAGGATGGATTCCTGATCGGACTTCACTTTGATCTGAGCCACCGCCTCGACGGTGACCGCAACGCCTTGCTTGGTGTAGAGATCCTGTTGTGGCGCAACGTCAAAAGACATGAGCTCCAGGGAGAGTTGACGCCAATTCTGCACCATCGGAAATACCAGTGTGCCGTGCCCTTTGACGACACGTATGCCGCCGAGTCCATAGACCACGATGGCCTCGTTCGGTCCTGCTTTGCGGTAAAGGTTGGCCAGAAAACTCATCAGCAATAAGAGGGCCAGTACTCCCAAGCCGACAACCACCCAGAGTTCAACGGAACCGAACATAGTGCCTCCTGAAAAAACTCTTTCCAAGTTTGTTCAATCGTTTAACGCGCAGCTCCAGTCAGCACATCCAAATCGCGAACTAATCGCTGCGGCTCAGCGTGCCCGAGGAATACACTCCCTCCGCTTGTGGTAATGCGAACGCCAGAGTTGCACCATACATATGCCCGATCCTCGCCCAGGCCGCGGATTCCATAGCCGCCCAGCACATTCCAGGAATCCTGGCGGTACTCGCGGATCTGCTCCTTCGGGATCGAGCGCAGCCGCAGGCCGAGCGTCCGAATCTCGAGGCCCGCCTGCGTAAACCGATAGTGAAACCCCGACCATACGAACGCCACCAGCAGCACAAACAGCAAACTCATCAAGCCGAGGATGGCCCGCACGCTGGAATCAGGAATCCGTAAGGACAACCAGACAAACAGCACCACCAGCAAGAAAAATGGAAACGCCCAAGCGCGGGAGCCGTGAGCTTCTTCGGCGACAACTTCGCTCTCCGGCAACGCTACTCCGCGTTTCGAACCCAAAAATACGGCCATGCAAAGCAGAATTCCCACAAAGACCGCACCCATCACGGGCAGCACGCGAATCGGTGCACCCTCGAGATTGAACGCGATAATCTGCTGCGTAATCGCAATCAATGCGCCGAACGTCACGTAGAACACACCGAGAATCGCCCATGCCCCAACGTCTGGCTTGCGGATTCGTGGTAACAGCAATGTGGCCACCAGCAGCAACGGCAGAAGCGGGATTAACGGAAACACCGCTGCCGTTTCGCGGGACATCCAACCGTTCGCCTGCCCGTGCGCTCCGAAGTGCGTCGCCATCCTTTGGGGCAGACGATCCCACACCAGCCAGTACTGCAGAAACATGATCGCCGGCCCCAGCCACAGCAATCCAACAGCGATTTGGAATTTACGTTGCATACAATCTCCTTCCCATACCACTGGAGTACGCTAACCTCGCTCCTTGTCGTTGTCGTTGCCGTTGTTCTCGCCTGCCATTTCATCCCAAGTCCGCACGTAGGCGAGCCCTCGTTCGTATCGGGTCACAATCACTTCCGTTCCCTTGTCGATAGCGACGCCCTCCTCGCTGCGAGCGCCGCAGGTGCGCCGCGTGCCGGCCTGCGTATAAATCAACTCGCCGGTGCCGCCTTCTCGGATGGGATTCGACAGATATCCCAGTACGCCTTCCATGCGGAAATCCGCAGGGTCGAGGGCTTCATCCGGCGACATCAGGACCTTGCTCATGAAGACATAAATGATGAATGCGCCCAGGAAACCCGCCCCTGCTGCCGTGGCAAGCCCCGCCACAAACCAGAGGCTGGAGTAACGCGTAAGCAAATATCCCGTTCCTCCAAACCACGCGAGAAACGCGGTGAGCGTGACAAAGTTCAGAGGTGAGGCGCCGGAACCGCGTGCGCCGCCTGTCGTTCCCGTCGATGGGCCGTGCCCGGCAACAGGTCCGTGCGCCGCGCCGTGACCTACGACACCGTGCGGAATGTGAACGTGTGCGCCTCCGTGACCACCATGAAAATGGAACGGAAGATGGACGTGCACTCCAAGAAAGGCAAACAGGCTAAGCACGAATCCAACCACGAAGCAAACGAGATAAAAACCTGCCCAGGTCATCGCGAACGCCTCCTTCTGGTGGTTGCGGCTCGGGCTCTGACCGAGGGCCGCGCGCCCGGCTCCGGCTTCAGCGCTTCAAGAAGACGTTCCGCCAATCCCGGCGTGTCGAGAATCGATCCCATCAAAATGAAGCAGGAGCGTGTATCGGGGTGCCGCGCCATTTTGACCATTACTTCGGCCACATCCTGGTCCGTATGGAAATGCTCGGAACCTTGCAGCAGCCAGATGTCGAGACGGCCTTCAGTGGTGCGCAGGTCGGAAGTTAACTCTGTGTGGAAGCCCTCGGGGTCATCCACCAGGAAACCGGGATGCACCTTGAAGAACTTTGCCAACAGAGCGCGAGTGTCGTTCGTCATGTGCGGCCGCTTGCCGCTTTCAATCTGCGACAGATACGACTGACTGATGCCCTTCTTATGACCGGCGCGCACGTCACGCACGACCTCGGCCTGGGTCAGAGGGCGGCTGAGGCCGCGCAGGGAACCTTCGACCTCACGCAAGTAACGAAGTTTGTCGCGGAGCTTCATATCGCAAATCGCAATTAATATATTGCTATTTGCAATATATGTCAAGATGCAGATTCCCTTTCGAATCAAGTATTTAGATGAAATGCAGCGGGTTGCTGAGCGCTAGAGCCCGGCTTCGATCCGGGAGCGGGGGTCGAGCAGGTCGCGCAGTGCGTCGCCAATGAAATTGAAGGACAACACAGCGAGCATGACCGCGGCAGCGGGAAAGAGCACCAGATGCGGTGCGTCGAATAGATGCACACGCCCGTCGTTGAGCATGGAACCCCAACTTGCCGTTGGAGGCGGAACTCCGAGCCCCAGGAAGCTCATCGTGCCTTCGGCCAGGATGGCGCCCGCTATGCCGATGGCGCTCTGCACGATGACGGGTTGAATGATATTCGGAAGAACGTGACGAAGTAGGATGCGCCCATCGCTGGCGCCGAGAGCGCGAGCGGCCTCGATGAATTCCCGCTCGCGGACAGCCAGAACTTGGGCGCGAACCAGTCGGGCGTAGCCGATCCATCCGCCGAGAGAGAGCGCGAGAATGAGATTGAAGAGACCGGGGCCACGAAACGCGACGAAAGTGATGGCCAGCAGTATCCCCGGAAACGAGAGAAAGGCATTCATCACAATGATGTTGATGAAGCGGTCGGCAATGCCTCCGTAGTAGCCCGCCACCGAGCCGACAATGAGTCCGATCAGCAACGACAGAGATACAACGCTGCTCCCAACCAGCATGGAAATGCGCGCGCCGAAGATAATGCGGGAAAGAATATCGCGGCCGAGTTCGTCGGTACCGAACCAGTGGGCGGAGGACGGCGTCGCCAGCCGGTTCGGCAGATCAATATGGGCGGGGCTTTGCGGAGCAAGTACCGGAGCGAACAGTGCGCAGCTCACGAAGACCAGCACCAGCACAGCCCCCGTGGCGGCAAGAGGATTGTGCTGCATAAGACGTGGGAGCGAAATAGTTGCAGCCGCCATAATGGAAGAAAAATATCGTTCCGCGAGAGAACCCTACGATCCCGAAGCCAGCACTCCAGCAAAGGCCTGCTTGTGTCTCCAGAACAGAATTCCCCACAAAATGACAACGACCATCGCCATGGGTAGCCCGTGTGGCTCCATCAGGGCATGGAAGAGGAAAATGTTCACAATGATGGGAGCCAGCAGAGTTAACGCAAGAGGCACAAAGCGATTCACGAGAAGCAAGGCTCCTCCGACCACCTGAAGGCCGGACACGACATAGAAGTAATGTGTGGAAATCAGGATTCCAGCAAAGACTCCAGCCACACCCGGAGGAGGCGGCGCAGGAATGAAATGCAAGAAACCATTCAGGCCAAAAACAAAGAAAACGAGGCCGAGCAGAATGCGGGCGATCAAAGCCACAACTTTCATGTTTCCCTCCTGGGACGAACGCAATCAAGCCGCCGATTATACTCCGTTATTGCCGAATTCTCGGATTCACGGCGGAGTACAACAAGTCCGTAAGAAAGTTGACGGCCACATACGTGGCGCTGATGGCGAGGATGCAGCCTTGCACGAGGTAGTAATCGCGGTTCGAGATAGCCTGAATCGTAAGGCGGCCGAGGCCGGGCCAGGAGAAGATCGTCTCCGTGACAATGGCGCCGGCGAGGAGCGCGCCAAATTGCAGGCCGAGGACCGTAATAACGGGAATCAAGGCATTGCGCAGGGCATGGCGGTAGACGACAACGTTTTCAGATAGCCCCTTGGCGCGGGCTGTACGTATGTAGTCCTGACTCAGTTCTTCCAGCATGGAGGTGCGCACCATGCGCGTGAGGATCGCCGCGAGCGCTCCTCCCATGGTCACGGCGGGGAGTATGAGGTTCGCCATCGTGCCGGAACCTGAGACCGGAAGCCACCCAAGCCAGATCGCAAAAACGAGGATCAGGATGGGGCCGAAAGCAAAGTTCGGGAACGACAATCCAAACAGGCTCACCACACTCAGGGCACGGTCGTCCCATTGATTGCGGCGTTGCGCCGAACGCACGCCGGCGGGAAGTGCCAACAAAACTGCTACGAGCAGCGCGGCGAGCGTCAACTGGAGAGTAAACGGATAGCGCTTCACTATCAGGGAGCCTACACTCTGGCTGTAGCGGATGGAGCGTCCGAAGTCGCCGTGCAGAACACCCTTCCAGTAGTTCCAGTATTGTTGGCTAACTGGAACATCGAGTCCATAGGCGTGGCGGGCAGCGGAGATATCGGCGCTGGCTGCGCCTTCACCGAGCATTTGCTGGATGGGATCGCCGGGAACAATGTGGATCAAGAGAAACACCACGGACACTACTAGCCACACCACCGGAATCATGTAGAGCAAGCGTTGGGCGAGGTAACGCGGCATCTTATTTGGCTAGTGTCGGGGTTGTCGGCGCTGGAGCCGTTAAAGTTGGCTGGACCGTTTCAATCTTCACCTTGGCGATGCGGTAGGCATCCATTTGTTCGACGGTAAAACGGCGTCCTTCGAAATCGAAGCTGTCTCCTGGTTTCGGAATACGTTGCATCTGAGCCATCACGAAGCCGGCCAGCGTTTCAAACCCCTCGTCCCGGGGTAACACCACTTCGTAATCCGATTCTAGATCCCGCAGGCCAGTCGCACCATCGAGCGCGAGCGATCCACTGTCTTCGAGAACAGGCTCTTCCATGAGAGCATCGAACTCATCTTGAATCTCGCCTACGAGCTGGGCAACGATGTCTTCCACCGTAATCACCCCGGCGGTAGAGCCGAATTCATCGACAACGACGGCGAGGTGCCGTTTGCGCTCCTGAAACTCAACGAGGAGCTCGGAGAGGATCTTGGTTTCCGGCACCACGAGCACATTGCGCATAATGCGGCTCACCGTCATCAGGCCCAGGCGCGCCGCAGCTGAGTGGCCCGGTGGAAGACTTACCTTGAGGCGCATCCAGCGCATGAGATCCCGGGCATAGAGCACGCCCACGATGTGCTCCGGACCGCGCTGCGGCTCGTAAACCGGGATGCGGGAATGGTGTTCCTCGCTGACGCGTTTGAGCGCCTCCTCTAGCAACAGATTGGCGGGTAGGGAAAAAATATCGGGACGCGGGACCATGACCTCGCGCGCGGTCAGGTTGTCGAGTTCGAGTGCGCGATGAATCATATCTTCCTGGAATTCGGGAATCTGCCCGAAACGGCGGCTGGCGGTGACAATCAGCTTGAGTTCGTCAGGAGTGTGCACCGCGCCCTTGCGCATTTCGCGCGAGCCAAACAGCCGGAGTACTAAACCTGCGGACCGGCGCGTGAAGAAAAGAAATGGCCGTGCGAAAGTGAGAAAGACCTCCATGGGTGCAGCCACCGCGAGAGCCACGCGTTCAGCCTGCTGCAAGGCCACGGTCTTGGGAACCAGCTCGCCCAGCAGCACGTGCAGGTAGGTAATGAGAGCGAATGCGATCCCGATGGCCAGAGCATGAATACTCAGGGTGGAGTGCGGAACATGGATGAGGGCGGCTTCCACCAGTCGTGCCAGAATCGGCTCCCCCACCCAGCCCAGTGTCAGACTGGTCAGGGTGATTCCGAACTGTACGCCGTTTACAACGTCATCAAGGTTCTGGTGGAGGCGAAGCACGGTCCGGGCACCGATGCGGCGGGCTTCGATGAGCTGGAGGACACGGGTTTCTCGAATGCTGACGAGGGAAAACTCAGCGGCCGCGAAAAAGGCATTCGCTGCCACAAGCAGAAAGATCAGGAACACCCGCAGCAGCGCAAAGGTGACCATGGATAGGGGAATTTTATCACCGTAAGGAGGTTAGAAGGGATTCTCGAGGCCGGAAGGCCGGCCGCTCCAGCAAGCTGCGATTGCTTTCCTTTCCTCGACTTAGCGGTCTAAGCCTTTGCCTGGCTTTATCACCCGGAAAGATTTGTTAGCCAAGGAACTAATTTCAGACTGCTTACGTATCAAACTGTGTAAGCCGGCGAATCTGGAGCAGGAGGACAATCGCAGTGTCGAACGGAAATGGAAACGGGAAAAAGAAGAGCCGCAAGTGGCTCATCATCGGAATCGTCGCGGCAGTGGTTGTGATTTTGGGAGCGATTGCCCTCTACGCGTCGAGCGGTGGCACCAAGATTGATCCTTCGAAGCTCGCGAAAGTGGAGCGTGCGGATCTCGCCAAGAGTGTAGTGGCGACCGGTAAAGTGCAGCCGATCACCAAAGTCGAGCTGAAATCCAAAGCCAGCGGCATTGTGAAAAAGCTCCGTGTGGATGCCGGGGACAAGGTAAAGATTGGCCAGGTACTGGCGGAACTGGACCGGGAAGAAATCCAGGCGCGTGTCTCGCAGGCACAAGCGCAACTCCAAGCTTCGGAAGCCAACATGAAAGCGGCGGCGGCGGATTTGCAGCGCGCCAAAGTGGATGCCGAAGCACCCGACGTGCCTCTGCTCAAACGTGCCTACGAGCGCGCCACGAACATGGCGAAGGAAGGTGTGGTTTCCGCTTCTGCGCTGGATGACGCGCAGAAAAACTACGAACTGGCACTCAACAAGCAAAATGTCTCGAAGGCGCAACTGATCGTGGGGAATGCCAAGGTGGGACAAGCGCAAGCGCAGGTGGAGCAGGACCGCGCCAACCTGAAACAGCTCGAGGAACAGCTCAACTATACGACCGTCGTTTCGCCGATTGATGGCATTGTGCTGTCGCGCGACGTGGAGGTTGGGGACGCGGTCAGCTCGATCCTGGTGCTGGGATCTTCCGCAACTCTCGTCATGACGCTAGGGGACACGAGCGAAGTTTACGTCAAAGGCAAAGTGGACGAGAGCGACATTGGCAAAGTGTATCTGGGCCAGCCCGCCCGCATAAAGGTCGAGTCGTTCAAGGACAAGACGTTTACGGGCAAGGTCACCAAGATTTCTCCCATGGGCGTGGAGAAAGACAACGTCACGACGTTTGAAGTTCGCGCGTCCATCAACAACCCGGGAGGCGAACTCAAAGCTAATATGACCGCAAACGCCGAGGTCATTCTGGAAGAACACAAGGGTGTGCTGCAGATTCCGGAAGGCGCCCTGATCTACGACAAAGAAAAGAAGGCTTCTGTGGAAGTACCCGATCCGAAGGGCAAGGAAGGCAAGCGCAAGGTCGCGGTGAAAATTGGGATTTCCAACGGCGCCAAGACCGAGTTGCTCGACAATGCCTTGAAGGAAAACGATCAGGTGGTGCTGCAGTAACGTTGATGTTCTACAAGAAATAATTTTCGGGGTGAGCATTGCGCACCCAGCCTGGTAGCCATGAACCTGCGAGAGACATTGCGCCAGACGTTTTCCGCCTTCCGCGCTCACAAAATGCGCAGCTTCCTTACCATGTTTGGCATTGTATGGGGGATCGCTTCGGTCATCATCCTTGTGGGTCTGGGCCGCGGCTTTAGCTCCGATCAACACGAGCGTATGAAGTCGCTGGGCAAGGATCTCGTCATCATCTGGGGCGGGCGCACCAGCATGCAGGCAGGCGGGCGGGCGGCGGGACGCGAGATTCAACTGACTATCGACGATGCCCGGCTCATCCGCGCCGAGTGCTATCTCGTCAAGAACGTAAGCCCGGAACTCAGGCGAACGGTGCCAGAGGTCAGCTCCTTCAATCAGGCCAATCGCGGGGTTTCGGGAATTTGGCCTTCGTATCAGGATTTCCGTTCCCTCAATCTTTCCGAGGGGCGCTTGCTTTCCGAGGAAGATGAAAGCGAAGGGCGGCGTGTTGTCGTGCTCGGCTCTGCGGCGCGCGACCAGTTGTTCAGCGGGCAGCCGGCGATTGGGGAGTTGGTCTCCATTCAAGGCGTTCCTTATACCGTGGTCGGCGCTTTAGCCAAGAAAAAGCAAAACTCAAATTACAACGGCCCGGATAACGATCTGCTGTTCGCGCCGTACTCGTCCGTAGCCCGCGATTTTCCTCCACCGGCAAAGGAGGGGATCACGCGCGGCTTTCTGGACAATATCGTGTTCGAGGTTGGCGATCCTGAAACTCACGAAGACACGGTACGCCAGGTTCGGAGAACCTTGGGGCGCGTACACCACTTCGAGGCCTTGGATGCGGACGCATTATTTATCTGGGACACGATGGATGGGGCCAAGCAGCTCAAGAAAATTTTTGACGTAATCACGCTCTTCTTTGGCTGCGTGGCCATCATGACGCTGTGCCTCGGCGGCATTGGGGTGATGAACATCATGTTAGTATCCGTGACCGAGAGAACGCGGGAAATTGGCGTGCGCAAGGCCATGGGCGCCACCAAGAGCGACATCTTGAAACAGTTTTTCGCGGAGTCGGCAATTTTGACGATTGTGAGCGGCGGTATTGGCTTGGGTTTTGGGGTAGGACTTTGCGTTCTGATGGCGCTGGCTCCTCTACCCGACTTCGTTCCCAAACCCTCTGTTTCCGCGGTCTCGGTCATCGCTTCTATTTTGACGTTGTCCTTGATTACCTTTACGGCAGGGATGTATCCGGCGCAACGCGCCGCAGAAATGGAACCAGTGGAGTCACTTCGGTATGAATAGACTAACTTCTCGCTTTGTTGTTGTTTCACAACTTTGTCTGTTGACGTTTCTCCTGGCGGGCAACTCGAGCGCTTCGGTTGCCGGAACCTTTGATCGCACGCTGACCGTCAACGGGCCCGTCGATCTCGAAGTACTGTCTCATTCCGGCGATATCACCGTCCGCGGCGGACCTGCCGGCGCGGTGACCATCCATGCCACCATCCATATCGGTAGCAGATGGCTTACTGGTTCTCACGATAGAGAAGTTCACGAGCTGCAACAAAATCCGCCTATCCGTCAGAACGGCAACACTATCCGCATCGAATACTCGGAAATTCGCGATGTCTCGGTGGATTATGAAATCACCGTTCCGACCGAAACTGCCGTACGTACCCACACCGGCTCCGGCGATCAGACTTTCAAGGATCTGAAGGGGCGGATCGAGCTGGAAAGCGGTTCCGGCGATCTCCGGCTCTACCGTCTGACCGGCGAGATGCGATTCCGCACTGGCTCCGGAGGCGTACGGACGGAGAAACTGTCGGGCTCAATTTACGGCCGGGCGGCCAGTGGTGACTTGGACATCGACGAGATCGGCTCTGGCGATGCCGACATTGAAACGGGTTCCGGCAACATTCACGTCAAGGGCCTGGCTGGTGGTTTGCGGGCTAGCGCAGGGAGTGGTGATATCACGATAATCGGAAGTCCCAAAGAGTCGTGGCGGGTTCACACAGGCTCCGGGAATGTCACCCTCCACCTTCCCTCCCAAGCTGCATTTGATGTCGACCTAGCCACGAATTCGGGAGACGCAACTGTCGAGCACCCGGTCACAACCACGGTTCAGGGCAAGGTTCAAGAAGGACATAAGTCGGTGATCGGTAAAGTGCGGGGCGGGGGTCCGCTGCTTATGGTGCGTACAGGATCGGGAGACGTTCACGTCGAGTAAACAGTCTCAGCTCAAGGGGTAGCGATGTTTCTCAAGGAACTCATCTCGCAGGGTTGGCTTTCGCTGATGCGAAATCGGCTGCGTTCGCTACTCACGATGCTGGGCATCGTCTGGGGGTTGGCATCGGTGGTTCTGCTGTTGGCATTCGGGCAAGGACTCGGGGGCAGTGTGGCGATGGCTTTTAATAACGTCGGTCATGAGGTCATTGTGGTTTGGCCGGGGCAGACAAGCCTGCAGGCGGGTGGGCAACGCGCCGGCAAGAACGTCCAGTATGAGTACGAGGATGTGCAAGCGATCCGGGATGAAGTACCCATTGTGCGGGCCGTCAGCGCCGAGATTGACCGTGATTTTGCCTTTAAGGTGAACTCGCGCGTGGTCTCGATCTCGACGCGAGGCGTGGAAATGCCCTACGGGCAAATGCGGCGTTTGGATCTCGACGATGGCCGTTACTTCAATGAAAGTGATTTTGGGGACCATCGGCGCGTGGTCATCCTGGGCAGCAAAGCGGCCAAGCGAGTATTTCAGGGGGCTCCGTCCGTAGGACAAAACGTAAGCATCGGAGGGCTGGACTTTGAAGTTATCGGTACTCTCCGCAACAAGATTCAGGATTCCATGTACAACGGTCCGGACAACGAGCAGGCCTTCATTCCATTTCATCTCATGCGGGATTTGAAGAACTTGAAGGATCCGGATGAAATCGTATTCCAGCCCACGTCGGCGAATCTGAACAAGAAGGCGCTGGCCGCGGTCCGCGAGGTTGTTGCGCGACGGCACCACTTCGATCCAAAAGATGAGAAGGCTACCCCCGAATGGGATACGGTCGAGGGCGCTGAGATGATCAATGCGTTTTCCATCGGCTTGCAGGCTGTGCTGGGGCTAATTGGCATGGTGACGCTCGGTGTGGGCGGCGTGGGCGTGATGAACATCATGCTGGTCTCGGTAACAGAGCGCACGCGGGAAATCGGATTGCGCAAAGCCCTGGGAGCGCGTAGGCGCCACATTCTGGTTCAGTTCTTATTGGAAGCCCTTGTACTTACGTTTCTGGGCGGAATCGTGGGCATGGCCGTAGCCATGTTCCTGGCTTGGATCATCCCGCCCATGCCGTTGTATGGAGAGCTCTACAAGACGGTCAACCATGAAGGTGACATTTTTCTGCGTACCTCTGGAAGTGTAATGCTGATCTCGTTCGTGATTTTGTCGCTGGTAGGGATTATCTCGGGCTTCTTCCCTGCCCTGAAAGCCTCGCGCCTCGATCCGGTGGAAGCGCTGCGCTATGAGTAACTGTCCAAACCGCTAACATACCTATCCCATTGACTTAAGGAGACCCTCTGGTGAAAACGACTTGCAATCCGCATACACACTCGAGTTTAACGCTTACCCTGCTCGTTGCCAGTGTTGGCCTTTGTCTGTTCGGCACTGCCATGGCATTGCCTGCAGTCGACAACTTGGTCGTGGGCACGACCAGCGGACAACTCAGGGGCGCAAACAGACCCTCAGGCGGCGCCGAATTCCTCGGCATTCCGTATGCGCAGCCGCCCATCGGGGATCTGCGATGGCATGAGCCCCTGCCCGCGAAATCGTGGAGTGGCGTGCGAGAAGCGAAGGCATTCGGTGCTCCTTGCGCGCAACCCGTCCTTGGGGACTGGAATAAGCATGACTCTGAAACCAGTGCGGAAGACTGCCTTTTTCTCAATGTCATGACGCCGGTGTGGCCTCCGAAAGCCCCCCTGCCAGTGATGTTCTGGCTTCACGGCGGCGGTAACACGGGTGGGACTGCCTCGAGCGAACTCTATAAAGATGGAACGCTGGTTCAGCACGGAGTCATCCTGGTGACAGTCAACTACCGGCTGGGTGTCTTTGGTTTTCTCACCCATCCCGAGCTCACACGCGAGTCGTCGCATCATGCTTCGGGCAACTACGGGCTTATGGATCAGATTGCGGCCTTGCGTTGGGTGCACGACAACATCGCAAAGTTTGGCGGGGATCTAAAAAACGTCACTATCTTCGGCCAATCCGCTGGCGCGCAGGACGCAAGTGTACTCATGATCTCTCCTTTATCCAAAGACTTATTTCAACGCGCTATCCTCGAAAGCGGATCGGCTGTCGGTTTCCCCTTTCCACCTCTCGCTGACGCCGAACAAGGAGGACAGAAACTGGCGGCGCTCTTGAAAGCCCCCCCGGGGGATGGCGGCATCAAATACCTGCGCCAGTTGTCGGTACAAGACCTTCTGAAGAACGTTGGCCAGGGCCCCGACCAGCCGCCTTTGGTTGGTCCTGACCTTGACGGTTGGGTGATCCCTCGTTCGCCAGCCGAGATTTTCGCTTCAGGACAGGAGTCCCCGATTCCCCTAATTATCGGCACCACAGCCCGGGAGTTCGGAATGTCAGCACCACCCGCAGAAGTACGTAAGATGATTGAGAACGTGACGGGAACACTCGCAACCCGCGTGCTACCACTCTATGGACTCGCTGGCGATGGTCAAGGCACGACCGATACGATGTACGGTTCCGTGGGCGATCAATGGTTCGCCGATCTAGTTTTCCGATGTCCTGCAACCACGCAAGCGGCGTGGCATGGAGCGGCACATCAGCCTACCTACGAATATCAGCTCGAGCATGCCGTCCCCGGACAAGAAGCGCAGGGCGCTGTCCATTCCTCCGATTTACCCTATGTTTTCGGGTTCTATCCCAAGACTGGCAACATCTCGGGGAGCTTTGGAGAGACCGATTATAAGATCGCTGATCTCATTGAGACCTACTGGACCAACTTTGCAAAAAAGGGAAATCCGAACGGTGGCACACTACCGAACTGGCCAGAATTCGGAAATTCCCAGACGTTCCTCGAATTCTCGCAGGACGGCCATACGGTCGTGAATTCCGGACTGCGTAGGCCTCAGTGTGATCTCTACCGCGAAGTGCTGAAACAGAGTATGAAGCACCCTTAGCCGACCGTGCGGCGGATACGGATGCTTCATGAGTACGGCATCCAGGTCAACATCTTTCGTGTTGGGTTTCGACCACGATCAGAAAGATTGACGCTGGATAGCCCCTGATCTTTACCCACAAGTGTTGCAAGTGCGCGCTTCCCTCCCTGAAAGCCTCGCACCTCGATTCTGTTGTAAGCACGCCATCAATTCTTGGAATTCTTTTCTGTTCCGGTTCGCCTCCAGCGATTCCCGGTGTCTCCCTGCGCCCTCCACCAGTTAGATCGAAGTCTCGCATTTTCATGGAGCTGCGGATGAGACAAAACATTCACGTGCGAAGGATCGGGCGGGAATTGACCCTCATGGTGGTCTCAAGCAAAGTGTGCCCAAGACTTGCCAGAAAGCCCTGGGTGCAAGGGAAACGCACTTGCCTCCACGACCTCAACCCACAGAAACCAGGATTACGGCATTCCGTACTTCCAAGAATTTAGGAGAAAAATTATGACCAACATGATGCTACATAGTCCGGCCAGGAGCAAATTTAGCCTGTCCAAGCTCAACCTGTTCGCCTTCGCTACCCTCGTGACCATCTTGTCCTTCGCGGGTGTACCTGAGGCGAGTGCTCAAGTGACGTTGCTGAATCGGGCCCACGTGAACACTGACCTCCAGACTCAACCCAACCCGATCACGGCCACCTGTGCCTTTGCTGGCTGCACAGCCGCTCCCGTGCCGATCTTCCCGGTCCTGAACGCTGTCTGCCCTGGGGCGATCAACGTCACATGCACCTTTTACATCCACCTCGAAACCAATGATCACCTGTCGATCCGGGATACGGGTCGTTTCCAATTCCTAGTGGACGCGGCTCCGCCGAATCCAGGTCCGACCAATCCGCCTAGCTTCTTCACATGGAATAACAATGATCCCGACTCCGCCCAGGCTTCGCCGTTCTCTCACTCATACGCTGTGACGGCACGGGTCGTGAATGCAGTGGCGAATCAGGTGCATCCCATCACGGTCAGCCTTACTTGTACGGATGCAAATGGGAGTGGCGACTGCACGGCCATGACAGTCTTAGCGAACCTTGAAGTGAATGTCTACAAGCCGTAAGTTTTCGCGGGGGCTGTCTGCACGCGATACGGGGGCCGCTCCTGGGTGCGGCCCCCACACTTTTCCAACGTCAATCGAAACCCGCTCGCCGCAATAGCGGCAGATAGCGCGGATCGGTGCGGAGCGGGTCAAAGTCGGGATCCACCTTCAATCGGTCCAATCCCGGCCAACCATGTCTGGCAGTCTCCTCCAGATACGCAAACGCTTGCTCTTTTTCACTGGCTTGGGCGTAATGGCGGGCGGCTTCGACGAGCGATCGCGTCTTCTTGAACTCTTCTGCCTCCAGCACAAGAATCGCGGGATAACCGGAAGAACGGTAAGCCCGCTCAAATGCCGCCCGATTTTCAGGTCGGCACGCCGCCAATTGTGCCGCAAAGGCCTCATCGAACATGCCTTTGTGCCGGTCAGCTCGTTCCAACCACAACAGAGCGATGGGATAGTTCGGCTCCAGTTTGAGGGTTTGCTGCGCCTGCAGGATGGCCTGATCGTACTGCCGGGCATAGTAAAATGCGCGCGCGAGGTTAGCGTTAATGACCGGGGAAAGCGGGTCCAGGCGCAGGGCCCGCTCCTGTTCGGCGATCGCTTCGGAGAATCGACCATCGGACAGGAGATGGTTGCCGTGCTGCTGCCAAGTAAGGGAATCATTCGGGTTCAATTCCAGGCCCCGGCTAAATTCTTTTTCCGCATTCTTCCGGTCGTATTCCTGGTCATATACAACGCCCATCGCCAGATGGGAGGAGGCGAGGGAATCATCCAGATCGAGCGCTTTGCGGGCAGCCTCTTTGCCCTTCCTGAGCGCTTGATCGGGAGGAAAAGTATTCCAGCCGGCAGCGACAAGGTACGATTGTGCGAGACCCGAATACGCCGGAGCAAAATTAGGGTCGGCTTGAACGGCCAGATTGAAATTCTCAATCGCCTTTTGCCACCCATCGGCTGTGTACTGCAGAAAATAGAATCTCCCTTTCAAATACGCGCCATAAGCTTCGGGATTTACAGTACGGGGAGACTCGACCGGCTTTACGACCGCTCCGATCCGTCGGGCAATATTGGCCGCAACTTCCTGCTGCAGGGTCAAGACCTCACTCATATCCCGCTCAAAAGTGTCGGCCCAAAGATGCATGTCGGTGGAAACCTGGATCAACTGCGCAGTGATGCGAACGCGATTGCCAGACCGCATGATGGTCCCTTCGACCACGGCGTCGACGTGCAGTTCCCGGCCAACCTGTTGCACGCTCTTGCGGGCTCCTTTGTATCTCATGACAGAAGTACGGGAAATCACGTGTGTCGCTCCTACCTTCGCGACTTCCGTGATCAAGGCATCCGTCATGCCATCCGCGAAGTAGGATTGCTCCGGGTCACCGGAAAGATTCTCCAGCGGAAGAACTGCTAGAGAAGCAATCTGGGATTGCGCCGGCTTGAACGGCGCCAAAAAGGCTTCCCGTAATCTGCCCTGGTTCCCAAAAATAAGGAGTGCAGCGCAAACGAGGATTCCGAGCGCAACCGCAAAATAACGGATCTTCCTCTTAGCAGACTGCCTGTCTTGAGATGACCCCGCGATTGACGGCTCGGCAACATAAGGCTCAGCAACGGTCAGCCTAAGGCTGGATGACAGGGGCAAATCTTCTGCTGAGTTCGGCTTTCCATCAGGCCGAAGTTCCAGTACGGGAGGTGGCACGACCGCGATTCCAGATTCTTGCGGAGGGCAAACGGGCGCAATAACCCGGTAGCCACGGCGGGGAAGGGTTTCGATATAGCGAGGCTCTTCAGCCGAATCGCCCAATGCGTCGCGCAGTTTATTCACTGCCTTGTTCAGGCTGTGGTCAAAATCGACGAACGTGTCTGCCGGCCATACTCGGCGCACGATTTCTTCGCGCGTCACTAGTTCCCCGGGGCGCTCCAGCAAGGCGAGCAAAACCTTGAGAGGCTGGACGGTGAGCTGAACCTTGCGTCCCTCGCCGGACAATTCGCCGGTCCGTGTGTTCAGCTCAAACGTACCGACGCGGATCAACGTTGCACTGGGGGTCGGTTTCTCCATGCGTAGGCTCAAGGTAAACTGCTCTTCTGCGAAATTCCGGGAGGATTGTAAGGAGTTTACCACTCTCCGCCGCGAAAAAGTGCCTGACTTAAGCCACGCTTGCTCAATAGCTTATCTGCCGAGACAAAAAAGTCAGGGGCAAGGGATACGCAGGGTATTGCCCCACGGGGGCCAATCTGGGAAGGTTCGGTCTATCGCACACTTGGAGGACGAAAAATGCAGTGGCAAAGGTTCAGAACGCTCGCCAGATTGGTGGCCCTCAGTCTGGTTCTGGCCTCCGCGACGGCATGGGCTCAGCTCACGGTACAGGCAAATGGATTCAGCCTCCCAGAAGAGCGCGCGGAAATCCTCTACCGGACGACACTCCGAGTCGTAGCCCAAGAGTTTCGCTTGCGGGATAGCTCCCGAACGGAGATCCCAATCACCCTGTTGTTAGGCGATCCCAACGAGGGGGTCTCGGGCGACGAACTCCGCAAGGTGTACGTGATCTACATGGAGCGTTGGGACGATGCAAAGTTCGCGCTGGCGGTAAGCCGAATTGCGGTTCAGCATCTCTTATCCGAAGAACGAAAGACCAAGATAGTGAGCGAGGTCCTGCGTCGAGCCGACAGTGCTACACCGATCTCCGTGCAGGCTCTGAGCCGCCCCCGCCCTGGGCGCAACGAGCAGCCGATTGATCCGCCAGTCTTGCCAACTCAACGTTAATTCGCAATCACGACTGCGGCAGACGCTGTGAATTTAAGAATTAAGGAAGCGAAAAATGACAACTGTAAGGATGACGGCAAGAATCTTCCAGCAAATCAAGCGGCGCCGCAAGTTGGCCAGTTTTCATCGTTTTACGCTAGCTACAATGACGCTACTGTTACTTGGCGTGGCTGTCTCTAAGCTCAATGCGGCAGTTATCACGAATAAAACACTCCAAAGCGCGAGCTTTCAAACTCAAGACGATCTAGTCTTCGCGTTCTGCGTCGTGAATGCCTGCACAAGTCCGAGAATTTTCGATCCCGCGCTGGACGTGGTCTGCCCTGCGGCTACGGGAAAAACCTGCACTTATTACATTCATCTTGAATCGCAGGTACAAGTTACGCCCCAGGATGCCGGACTATTTCGCTTCCTGGTGGATGGCGCCGCGCCAGGACCCGGACCAACCGATCCCAACGGATTTTTTAAGTGGCTGGAAAATGACCCGGACTCCAACTTGGTGGATCATTTTGAGGTCAAGTCCTACACGGTGGTAGCGAAGGTCACCAATAGCTCACAAAATCAGTCTCACTCCATTGAAGTACAGATCGGTTGCGCCGATACGAGCACAGATGGCGGTGGCTGCGGGGCAAGGTCAGGGTTCTCCAGTCTGGAAGTAAAGGTCTTTACGCCGTAGCCATGGGAGTTGCATATGTATTCGTGCGCGCCGCGTCAACTGCCCGCGCATCCATAACCGAGATTTGCTGCTCGGCCAAAATCTGAGAATGAGGAGAGTAGAAAATGATCACTCGCACGCTGTTGGACCGGGCTAAGAGAGCACTGAGAACATTACTGAGGTTGAAAGTGCTCCTGCCCGCCGCCCTCGCCGTCATTTTACTCATGGCATCCGCACCCAGGGCCGCGGCCGCAACAACCACGATTAAAGATCGAAAGTACTTATATACCTTTTTTGACACGCTATCTTCGCCGGTAACCGTCAGTTGTAGCACAGCTAACTGCACAACATCGGGCCAGATCAATTTCCTTATTGCGGACTGCCCCAACCTTACGTGCACCTACTACATCCATCTTGAAGCTGAGACTCAGCTTTCCGCCGGAGACAACGGCAGGTTCAAGTTCCTTGTCGGGGGAAGTGCGCCGGTTCCCGGCCCTACGACTTCCGATGGCTCGGTCGTATGGTCGGCAACAGACCCGGATGCTCTTACCAGAAACTCGTCGTCCTATTCTGTCGTAGCGACAGTCCCCACCGCAGATCTTTTTGGAGTTACCGTCGAGATCGGGTGTAGTGACATCGGCGGCGGAGGGTGTTCTGCCACAGCATTCCAGGCCACTTTAAAGGTGGATGTTTACACACCCTAGCGGTCGCTTTTGTGACGTGGTGTTCGTCAAGCCAGGAAATTTTCAGGAGAAAACGAATGACCCAAAGAATCCTTGCTGCGATTCAAGCCGTAGAGGCACCCATACGCTGGCGCCATCTTTGCGCACTCACCGCTGTCACGAGTGTGCTGTTGCTCGCCACAGTCCCGCACGCGGGCGCTGCGGGCACCAATCCCAAACACGGCGGGCACAAGAGAGCAGCGCAAACTCGAAGCACGCAGCAGACTCAGCACTGTGCAACAAGGAACTGTACCGCTACTCGTGCAATTTTCAACAAACTGAAAATGATCTGTCCCACAGCCATGCATGGCACATGCACCTACTACATTCACGTACAGACCCAGGCGCAGGTTTCGGCGCTGGATGCAGGGTTGTTCCGCTTTCTGGTAGACGGGAACCCGCCTCCCTCGGGATCTGGGATAGGTGGAACAGACCAGAACGGATACATCCGCTGGGTCAACACCGACCCGGACTCCGGAATCATCAAGACGGACGCCCGGTCTTATGCCGTTGTGGCCGAAGTCACAAACGACACGTTGGTAAATCAGCCACACACGATCGAAGTTTTCATTGGCTGCACCGATACAGACTCCAGCGGATCCTGTTCGGTCACGTCTGGTTTATCCTCGCAGACCGTGGACGTCTATACGCCCTCACCCTAGTACCCGATCTTCAATGTCTTCTCAATCGAGCTCGCCGGGAATTCGTCCGGATCATTCTCGACTGCGGCAATCTGGCCCGAATCCACTCCTATACGCTGCCATCGAGTGTCGACCCACAGCCGTTACCGCCGTGCCTTGACGCCATAGCTATCCCGACGATAGCGTGGAGGTTTGGTAGTCAAGAAAGACGCTCAATAAAGGAACACCGTGGCGCGCCCTCACATCGTAACCCTCACCACCGACTTTGGCCTCGTGGATCACTTCGTAGGCGCCATGAAAGGCGTGCTGCTGCAGGTGTTTCCGGAAGTGCGAATCGTCGACATCACCCATGCCGTGCAGGCATTCGACGTGTTCGACGGTGCGCTCGCGATCGCTGAATCTTACAGCTATTTTCCCGCCGGAACGGTGCACATGGTGGTGGTCGATCCAGGCGTGGGCAGCGAGCGGCGGCCGATTCTGGCCACTGTGGGGGAACACTACTTCGTGGCTCCCGACAACGGCGTACTTTCTCTCGTTTACGAACGTGCGGAGAGCGTGCTCGTGCGAGAGATCACTTCCAGCCACTACTTCCGCCAGCCGATGAGCTCAACGTTCCACGGACGCGACGTGTTCGCTCCCGTCGCTGCGAATCTGGCCAAGGGCGTGGATACGGCAAAGTTTGGTGACGAAATTACGGATTACGTCCGCTTCGCTGCACCCAAACCCAAGATGTTGCCAGACCGTTCCCTGCGAGGCATTGTTTTGAAAATCGACCGCTTCGGCAATCTGGTCACCAACATCCGGGCGTCCGACGCGCCGCAGCTTTTTGGCGAGAATGCGCCGCCGTTCCGGATCACCGCGGGTAAACAGGAGATCACTGAGATCTGTACCCATTACGCCGAGGGGGCTCCTGGAAAGGTGTTCGGAATTCTGGGCAGCATGGGCTATTTGGAAATCTCCTCCAATCGCGGGACCGCTGCAAAATTGCTGGGCATCGGTAAAGGCGCCGAGGTGGCGGTGTGGCTGGAAGGCGCTGCTGCGGCCGGTTCGCCCGGTAGCTAAACGAGGTTTAGGCGAGCGGAGACTAAGCAGGTTCCGTGCGGCCTGTTTTTGCCGCCCGCGTGTACAGCTCCATCTCCCGCGTCCACGATAGGAATCGCCGCAGGTTCGCCCGCTCCCGCCAGAGGAATCCCCAAAATTCCAGAAACCCGATGTTCTGCATCTTGACGCCGCAATAGGTCTCGATGCGCCACAGAAGATAGCGGCTGCGCCAGGGCGCCAGCCGATGTCCCCTTGTCGAGTTCCAGGCAAAACGTACAATGGAAAACATGTTTTTTCGAGTATAGCGCTCTGCTTACGCTAGAATCACAGCGGATTCACATTCATGTCCGACACTGCTCGTCCAGACAATGCCCGCCAAGCCGCTGAAGACCACTATTTTACGGCGCTCGATGCCATGGCCGATGGATTCCTGGAAAAAGCCCTTGCTGAGTATCGGTTATCCGTCGCCGTCGACCCGACCTTCACAGAAGCTATGCACGGTCTGGCGCGAGCCTTGCAAAACCTGAACCGCTTCGATGAAGCAATTGCGGTAGCCCAGCGCATTGCCGAACTCGATCCTGAAGATGTGCTGGCACACACAAGCCTGTCCGTTCTCTACCAAAGCAAGGGCATGATCGCGGAGGCGGAAGCTGAGGGCGCAAAAGCTCGCGTCCTGGGTTGGAAGCAGCAGTTGCAGCGGGGAAAGTCGTAACTAGCTCTCGACTCAGAGATCGTATTTCTTGGCCAGATGCCGGAACGAGCGGTAAGAAATTTTCAGCAAGTCCGCCGCCTTCGTCTGCACACCGCCGGACTGCTGCAGCGCTGAGAGCAGCAACGACTTCTCGATTTGCGCCACGTGATTCTCCATGTCCAGCCCTTCTGCTGGAAAAGCGCCGATGAGCGCTACGGATCCCGCGCCGCCAGCCCCAGCAGCAGCGGCACGCGCCTTCGGGCGCTCGACGGGCAGTTCCGTGTGCAATTCGTCCGTGGTTTCAAGAGCAACAGCTCGCTCCACGGTATTTTCCAGCTGGCGGACGTTGCCCGGCCATTCATAGTCGCGAAGCTCCGCAAGACACGGAGGATGAATCTGGCGTATCTGCTTGCCCGCAGCAGGCGCATACTTCTTCAGAAAGTGATTCACAAGTAAGGAGATGTCCTCGGGCCGCTCGCGCAGCGGCGGCACCCGGAGCGGAATCCGGTTCAGGCGGTAGTAAAAGTCCCCACGGACAAGGCCCTCGTCGACCGCGTCACCTTCGTGCGTGTGCTCGCGATGGTGGTGAACATCGCGATCCTCGTGTACCTCGTTGTCTCGAAGCATCTGTTCGGCGTGGGTGGCCCGCGTCACGCGCAATCGTCCGTCGAGCTCGCGCCGCTGCCTACACTGCTGCCTCCGGCCGAACGTGGGGGAGGGGCCGAAGCATGACGCGACGTATCGCGTTC
>CAZUCC010000063.1:0-19517 GCA_964619065.1 uncultured Acidobacteriaceae bacterium
AAATGGGCCAAAGAAGTGGTACGTTGCCGCACGAGCGGGTCCCGCCTGGAGAATATGGGTCGGGTGAACATTAGGGCGCTGGAGGAATACAAGGAGAGTTCCGAGCGGCACGAATTCCTCGAGGCGCAGCGCAAGGATTTGTACGACGCCATCGAGAATCTGCGCAACACCATCCGCGAGATCGAAACCATTTCCCGCGAGAAGTTCCAGCTGGCGTTCGCGAAGATCAATGAGAATTTCTCCACTATCTTCACCAAGCTCTTCAACGGCGGCCAAGCCTACATGCGGCTCACCGACGAGCTGAACACGGCGGAAAGCGGCATTGATATTGTGGCGTCACCTCCGGGCAAGAAGCTGCAAAACGTGCTGCTGCTTTCCGGCGGAGAGAAGGCACTCACGGCGATTTCCCTGCTCGCGGCCATCTTCCAGTTCGCACCCAGCCCGTTCTGTATTCTGGACGAGGTGGATGCGCCACTCGACGAAGCCAACGTAGGCCGCTTCACCGAACTCATCAAGGAAATGAGTATCCAGACACAGTTCGTCGTCATCACGCACAGCAAGAAGACGATGAGCGCCGCCCCGGTGCTCTATGGCGTGACCATGCAGGAGCCGGGCGTGTCGAAGCTGGTGTCGGTGCGGTTTGGGGCGACGGCGTAGGGCGATTGTCGTCGTGGGCCTTCGCGATCACAAGGCCTTCGCTGAGGTTCCTCTGTTTCAATTTGCGCGGGCGAGGTCAAAATCAAAGCCGAAAACCTGGGCCGCCCCGCACGCTCCTGACACGCTATCCGGATTTACGGGCGAATCGCAGATCCGAGCAGCGACGAGCCGGACAGGCACGAGTTTGTGACGGGTGGGTGAGGCTGCTTCTCTTTGACAAATCGGCCTCGTCCGAGATACTTTGGCATTGTTCTGGAAGTGGGGCGAGAAATCTTGATGCTCATGCGATCTCTTCTAATACTCGCGAGTAGAACCTCCCTCGTGCTCACACTATTCGTCCTTTCGCGGAATGGACGAGCGGCGAGACGATGCATCGCTTTGGCGACCCTCGTATTGGTCACCGCATCGCTACTCTCCTGCAGCGGAGGCGGAGGAAATGGTGGCGGCGGAGGCGGTGGTGGTGGCGGGGGCGGCGGCGGCGTGAGCGTGTTAATGCAGTTTGACGGTGACATCGGCACCGGCAGTCCCACCTATAAAGACCATCCCGATATGGCCGTTGCGGTCAGTCCGACCCAGGTGCTGGAAGTCACTGGCCAGGACGTGAATGTCTATGACCGTTCTGGGACGATGCTGAAATCAACGCCGACGGGCCTTTTCATCACCAACGCCGGACTTGCTGTGGGAACAGTGAGCAATCCGCGCGTAGTCTACGACAATTTTGTGGATCGCTTCATCATCGTCTGCTCGTGCTCGGCCGATTACATCCTGGTAAGTGGGTCAGGTGACGCTACCGGAAGCTGGAGCGGCACAGCGCTATCGTCCAACAGCGGCGATCTCACCATGAAAGCCGGTTTCGATAAGAACGGCTTCTATGTGAGCGAGCTCCAGCCGACGACTTTATTTTATAAGGTGCTTGCGATTCCCGCCGCCGATATTGCCAGCGTATCCCTGGCCCATCTCAACACCTTCGCCAACCAGAACTTCGAGCTGATGCCCGCGCTGGACCGCACCGCAAACAAACCCGCGAGTGGTCCGGAATACTTTGTTGCCCGCAGCGGCCCCCCTCAAAACGGCACCAACGTCGCCTTGAATCTCCTGGTGAATTCACTCACTTGGTCGGCGAACACAGCCTCCATGTCGAGCACGACTACGATTTCATCGGGCTTTCTTTACAATACGCCGGTGGACGAATCCCAGCCCGGAGCTACGCAGATTCGCGGGGCGGAAGATCATCGTATTTTTGGCGTGACCCAGTTTGGGACCCACTTGTACGCAGTCGAAGCCAGTGGCCCATGTGCTTCCAATTGCGGCAGCCAGGGGAGCGACACCCACAACCTGTTTTTCTGGTTTGACGTAAACACCTCGAACCTGACGCTCCAGCAATCGGTGAAAGTATCGTCCTCCAGTCTGGCCTTCCTCTTCCCGTCGATGGACGTGGATGGCTCGGGGAATGTCGGCTTCAGTGCGACCGGCGTCAGTTCATCGAAGAACGCTTCCGTATACTTGTTTTCGCACCTGACCACGGATGCAGTAAATGTGGTAAACGGCCCCACGCTTGCCACCGCGGGAACCGTTCCCAATTACAACTGCAGTGCGGTAAATCCGGTGGGTTGGGGGACGTACTCCAACACCACGATTGACCCGAGTCACAATAATGTCCTGTGGACAGTGAACGAATATGCCGGATCTGCGACCAATTGCGCTTGGACGACAAGGCTGATCCAGTTTCAGTTGTAGGCAGGCGGCCCAGGCTTTAATTCTCTGGCGCCCTTCAAGCAAGAGGGTGCCCCCATCCTGCTTTGAGTGTAGGAATCCGAAGGTCTTGAAGAACCCTATTTTAGGAATCCGAAGGTCTTGAAGAACCCTATTTACGGTATGCCGGTACAACCGCGTCTTCATCGCTCTTAGCAGAGTCTACGACGTCTCTCACCAGTTCGTTGCGAGTAACTCCCGTGCCGTCGCGGTTATGGAGTACCCGCACGCGACGCGCGGAGATATTCACGGGATCGAGCTGGAGAAGCTGACTATTGTGCACATGGACCTGAAAACGGAACCAGTCCGTGCGGTACATGCGCCCGGCGGCATAAAAAGTTATGGATACGGCAAGCTGGCCTTCGTAGTCCTCGCCCGTGCAGGCAAAGAGACGCTTCCCAAGATCCTCTCTCCACGTTGTGCCGCCAACCAGGGGCTCGTTGAGAAAGTATCGCAAAGACGGGACAGCCATCGAGAGCTTGCGTATCTGCACCATCTGCATGAGGACAGAGATTTTCGCGAGGTTCGTAGCGAGGATTTTTGCGTCGCGGGCGGACAGCCGCTCCAGCTTGATATGCAACTCCGGCGCCCATTCGCGCTCAAACTGCTCGCGCGAGAGCGCTAGACTTCGGTCGCTCGACTCGGTGTAACGCAACGTCGCGCGTACCAGTACGAGGCTGACAATGGTGGTAACCACGGTCGCGATCAATGGAATATAGGCCAGGATCAGAGTGAACGGGATGGCGTGCTGGCTAAACCACTGCAGCAGGTTCATCGCAGGATGGTCCCCCTGTACCCGCGCAGACGAGGCCGGATTGAATCACTTTATCGAGACTAAGCTGGTGCCGCATAGCTGCCAAAAGTCGTGTCCGCATGGCCATCGACCTTTCGTCATCTGGCGGATGTAGAGCGGACACTCTTGTCCGCTGCTCTTGCTCTTTCTGGTCTTGCCAAAAAAGAGTGCCCCAGGCTTTTCTTGATCTTCGTAGGCACTACTAACACAAGGGTGCGCCACCCGCCCAAGACGTTACTCGGTTCCAAAGAAATGTTCCACGGGGAACATTTTTCTCCAACTACACCCAGCCGTTCTTCTTATAGTAATCTGCCTCGACTTTGAGGGCGTCACGTATAGCGGTCTTCAGCTCAGAAGTGAGTGCTTTCACATGAAAGCAGCTCTTCCCCTTCAGCAACTTTAACAGGCCGGGCGCAAGCGCTTTCTTGAGCAACGGCGTGATGGGCGTGAAATAAAATCCAACATATCCTTTTTGCAGAATTAGGCTGGCGAACCACCTTTCATCGTACCTGCGCCCGCCCACCGTAACCTCCTTCGTGGAGATGAGGTGGTAGTCGCGTTTGCCTCTAACTTTGACTCTGCCTTCGGCAACACTGAACAGGCGAGCATAGGGAGCCAGCAACAACTGCATTTCATCGAAAAGGGCATCGAGTGAGGCGGGCTTTGCAGCGGCGGTTTTTGGCATGGCACGAGACACCGATAGCGGCATGGATAGGAATGTTAGAGCTTCGTGTGGAGGCGGGCAAGTGCTTGTAACCTTACAAACTTTCCCTGTTTTGCACAGCCGTCCTCAGCTTTCCCACAGCGAAAAAACGGGATCTGCCCGCGGAGGCGGTGCGGAAGCCGCGTTCCCTGCTCTCAACTTTCCTGCTTTCAACCGTCTACGAAGTCAAGCAGAAAATTCTTTTTCTTGACGTTGACAAAAATTTTCCACGCTTTAGAATCTTCGCTGCCTTTCCCGGTAAAATTAGTCATGCCTGAACAACTTCTCGATACCGTCCTAGTTCGAACTAACTTCCCCGATCTCCAATTGCGCGCGAGCGGCAAGGTGCGCGACGTGTATGACGTCGACGCCGACCATTTGCTCTTCGTCGCCACCGACCGCATTTCCGCCTTCGACTATATTTTGGCGACGGGTATTCCGAACAAGGGCAGAGTGCTCACGCAGATGTCGCTCTTTTGGTTTGAGTTTCTGCGAGACCTCGTGCTCAATCACGTGGCGACCGCCAACGTGAGCGAATACCCGACGGCGCTGCAGAAATACTCGGACCAGTTGCAGGGACGCTCCATGCTGGTGAAGCGCGCGGAGATGTTTCCTGTCGAGTGCGTGGCGCGCGGATACCTCTCGGGCTCTGGCTGGAAGGAGTACCAGACGGCGGGGGCCGTCTGCGGAATTCAGCTTCCCGCTGGGCTGCGCGATTCCGACCAACTCCCCGAACCGATCTTCACTCCGGCCACAAAAGCCACAACCGGGCACGATGAAAACATCTCGTTTGACCGGATGGTTGGCATCCTCGGAGGCGAGCTTTCTGAACAACTTAGAAGCTTGACGCTCAAAATTTACAAGAAGGCTGCGGACTATGCCCGGCAGCGCGGAATTATCATCGCCGACACGAAGTTTGAGTTTGGACGGACGGCAGCGGGCGTCACGCTGGCGGATGAAGTGTTGACGCCGGATTCCTCGCGCTTCTGGCCGGTCGACACGTACGCACCCGGCAAGTCGCAAAATTCCTACGACAAGCAATTCGTGCGCGACTATCTGGAATCCATAAAATGGAACAAGCAGCCACCCGCGCCCGCATTGCCGGCCGATGTGGCGCTGAAGACCAGCGAGAAATATGTGGAAGCCTATCGCCGCCTGACGGGACGCGATCTCCATGCTTAGAGCATCCATAGTTTAGAAATCAGTGTGTAGAAATCAATGTGTAGGACTGTATTGCCTGTGACAAGCTCCAGCAACAATCGCGACGAGATTGCGCAATGAACACTGCGGACTGGGTGATCGTTGGCATCGTGGTGATTTCCGTCTTGCTAGCCGCGGCACAAGGATTCTTTTACGAGGCGATCTCTTTGGGTGGCTTGGTTGTGGGTTACTTGCTGGCGGCTTGGGATTACCATGTCGTTGCCGATGTGTTTACGCCTTACGTAAAATCGCAGCCAGTCGCCGACATCATTGGGTTCATCCTCATTCTGCTTGCGGTCATGATTCTGGCGGGAGTCCTTGGCCGGCTGATGCGTTGGCTGCTCAAGGGGGCTGGGCTGCGTTGGTTCGACCGCGTCCTCGGCGGAGCGTTTGGCTTGGTGCGTGGCTGCCTGACCGCCGCCATTGTGCTGTTAGGCTTCACGACGTTCAACCCCCATTCGGATTGGCTGGAGGGCTCGCGGCTGGCGCCGTATTTCCTGGTAGTGGCACGGGGAGCGAGCTGGCTGGCGCCGTCGGACGTGAGGGCGCGCTTTCGTCAGGGAGCGGATGCTGTGACGAAATTACAGTCGGGGGCGATGTCGCACTGACTTTGTCGCGCTGAAGCAAGGCGCCGCGTTCCTGGGAACGCTGCATTTCATTGAAAGCGAAGTAGCAAAAAACGACTTACGAAAACGACCCGTCCGACCATCTTTTTGGGCTCGAGAGAGAAAGGTATTCCCTGTGAAAGATCAATTAGAAACACTCGTCCTGCAAATGCATAGCAGCAATATTCTCTATTCCGAGGCCGTGCGCGAATTCAAGAAGCGCTTCATTCTGGCGGTGCTCAATGAAAACAACGGCAACCAATGCCGTGCGGCCCGCGAACTGGGGATGCACCGTAACACTCTAAGCCGTACCCTCGCGGAGCTGAAGATCGACCTGCGTCCCATACGGGATGTCGCGAAACGTCCTTCGCGCAGTGCTCGTCCCCTGCCCCAGGAGCGCAAGGTAGCGCGATAAGAGCAGCCAGAGACAGGGCCTCGCAATTTTTAGGAACGTCGCTTCATTTCCTGTCGAGTAACACAATCCCTGACATGCGGCGGAAGCGTTCCCGCGTTTTTTTAGGTTGGAGACGGCCGAGCCAGCGGAAGAATTGTGCGAAGCGCATGGTGCGATTCAAACGCAGAGATTCTTCGAACATCGGTCTGTACTCCACCTCATGCCAACCGTAAGGTTCGAAGAATTGTGTTCCCTCCTCCGGTCCAAAAATCAGCGGTGCTCTCTGGAGTGACTTTCCCAATGTTTTATTCAGTCGCTTGAGCAGATCCGGCGAAGCCAGGTCGATCAGCCACGAGCGGAACGTAGCTTGAGCTCCCAGATCAGTGGCCAGCCCCGCTACTTGTTCGCGCTGTAGGTAGGCAATCAGGCCCTCCGTAATCACGAACGTACGGGTGGCAGAAGCTCCGACGCGAGTAAATAACTCGCGCCTGGCGCGTTCGTCGATCAAATCCGCAGGGGCATACTCGAGCGCGCAACTGGGCCGCGTACCAGCCAAAATCCCTTGCTTATAGGTCAGCACATCTGAAAAGTCCACTTCGATCCAACGCAGCGATGGCGGCAGCGGAAGCCTGTACGGGCGAGCGTCCAGTCCGGACGCGAGGTTTAATACCGTATCAATGCCATCCTGGCTGATCGAGCGCAGGATCAGCTCATCCATCACTTGGGTACGCACGATCATGGGCCAAGCCATAGCCTGCCCTTTCGGGATGCCGCGAAGAATGGCTTCCCCTTCCCGACCTGCTAGCTTTCGTGCCCAAGGATCGTGAAACAAGGCGTCGGGCCGCTCCGATTCCATGGCACGGTACATCGCCACCCAGCGTGCAGTATCCGAGATGTGCGAAACAGGGGCGACAACGGGTGCAGGCACGCACTTCCTCGCTCCAGATGAGATTGGTTTCGGAAAAACCATACCACATTGCGCCGTGCCAGTTTCCTGAGTCACCACCGTTTTTTCCAGCGAAGGTGTCTGTTCACTGGCACCAGAGCACAAACCGGGGTGTTCAATATTGGACACAATCCAAAAATAAAGAAGGCGGTCCACGTCGGATTCGCTGATTTCAGTGCTAACATGGCACCTGCATTTCCGCGATCTCTTGCCTTGCAAGTCTTCAGGATTGGCTTCCGGCCGCGTGTATCCAAAGAAACAATTCCAGAAATGGGACAGAAGCTATGCGGATTCTGCTCTACAACCCCGACAATGGCGTGACTCGCAATTTCATGCCGCACCTTTGGATGTTTCTTCTCCAATCCCTAACCCCAGCTGGCCATGAAGTTCTGCTGATTGATGGCAACGCCCAACCGATGGATGAAGCGGGCATTGCCCACTTTGTTCGTGAAGAAAACATCGGATTGGTCGGCATTGGCGCCATGACCCGAATGGTCGCCAAGGCCTACCGTATGGCCGATGCAGTTCGCGCCGCGGGAGTGCCGGTGGTGATGGGGGGGCCTCACGTAACGGAAATGGCCGATGAGGCGCTCGGTCGAGACGGCGGACTGCGTCACGCTGACGCTGTAGCCCTCGGGGAAGCCGACGAAACTTGGCCGAAGATCGTAGAGGATGCAGTCCGGGGTCAACTGAAAGACGTCTATGCGCCCGTGGATGATGCTGGCAAGGAACGCAAACCATCGCTCAAGGAGTATCCAGCGATCCCGTGGGACACGATTGACCTTAAACAGTTCAATTTGATCCCGAAAGTCTTCACACCCATGCTCAAAAAATTGGGAGACGGGTGGGGATCGTTTCGCATCGTTCCCGTCGAATCCGGCCGCGGCTGTCCTTACGGCTGTGAGTTCTGCACAGTGACTGGATTCTTTGGAGACTCCATCCGTTTCCGCACCAACGAAAGCGTGGTGAAGGAACTACTGATGTTGAAGGCTCGTGCCAAGAGCGAAGACGGTCAGATTGCCATCTTTTTCATTGACGACAACTTCGCCATCAACGTGAAGCGCACAAAGTTATTGTTGCGCGACATTATTGCCGCCGGCGCCCAGTTGAACTGGGTAGCCCAGATCAGCGCCAATCTGTTGCGCGATGAAGAACTCGTCGATCTGATTGCGGCCTCTGGGGGCAAGTGGGTTTTCATCGGCATGGAGTCAATCGATCCCACTAACCTGGCTGACGTCAAGAAGGGCTTCAACAAACCGGGTGAGTATGCGGCCGTGCTGGACAGGCTCGCGCAGCGCAATGTGTTCGCGATCACGTCCTTTATCTTCGGCATGGACAACGATACGGTGGGCGCGGCGGAACGGACACTGCAGCAGGTTCGCACATGGCCTCCGGGGCTCCCCATCTTCGGCTTACTCACGCCGTTGCCGGCGACTCCTCTCTACAAAAGGCTGGAAGTAGCAGGGCGTTTGACTCGCCCCAAACACTGGCAGGAGTTCATACCGTTCGCTATGGCGCATACGCCCCTCAAGATGACCATTGAGGAAGCTCACAGCGAAGTGAACTATGGCTGGACCCACGCTTACAGCCCGGAAGCACTGGCCAAGGCAGTCGAAGCGCTGGAGCACAAGCCGCTGGGATATCAGATCAACATTTTTGTCTCGCGGTTTTTCTTTCGCGGGATCTATTTCCCTATGATGGGCCGCATGGCTTGGCCAAAATGGATTGCTCAAAATCGGCGAACCATCTTTAAGCTGGTGAAGAAGGGGTTCGCTGCAAAGCGCGGAGCGCCGATGGGTATGGAACCTGAAATGAGTTCGACCGTCCCAAACACCGGTTCCCCCGCCATCGCTTCGCTCGAAAACTAAAGGAAATCGCATAGGCCCGGAGCCTACCTTGAGCTAGCCGAAGGGTGCCCTCGCCTGGGCATCGGGGCCCGGCCCGATGTTCAGAACTCGCCCAAATAAAAAGAGGGCAGCCCTGTGACTGCCCTCTTTTTTCTTCGCGTTTTTTCCCCAGGACTTACTGCTAGTGCGCCGCTGGCTTCCTGTGCACCGGAGGCTTCTTTGCCCCTGGCGGCGGGGCTGCAGTGAGCAGTGTGCCATTGATGAGCTGCATCACAAATGGCTTGGGCGTGTAGCTGTCGGGAACTCCGCCAAACTGTAGATCCGCCCCTTCCTTGGGCATCAGCTTCGCCGGAATCGGGCCGGTCATAGTGAGCTCGATATCCATGCGCTTCTGCTCGATGTCGTCCACGCTGGCGGCGAGCTGCAGCTTAGTGGGTGTCACAGCGATCACGCTGCCAACCATCTGCAGCGGCTGGCCCTTAATGGCGTTCCAAACTTTGTCTTTGTCTTCCTGCTTGCCTTCGGAGAGGACCAGTTCCCATTCGGCGAAATCCATATCCTTGGGCTGTTTCTTCTGCACGATTTCGGCGGCCTGCTGCTCCGGAGTCGGAGGAACATACTTAACGATGTCGAAGCCTGCGGGCGGCGCTGGCGTGGTGGCGGCCTGTGCCAGCAACTGGGTCCAGCCTTCGTCAGAACCGTGGTATTTCACATATTTGCTTCTGCCGAATTTCGTGATCTGCTCCTTACCTTTCGGGTCCGTCGATAAACTGGCGGCGCGAGCGATCCAGAACAGACCGTTGACTGTGTCTTCCGGAGCGGAAGGTGGCAAGGATGAAACGGCCAGCGCATAAACATCTTCAAGACTACTGGGGTTCGCCGCTACGGAGAGTTTTAGATACTTCTGCGCACTCGCATAATCCTTGGTTTGCCAAGCCGCATAGCCAGCGACACTATTCAGCAACTGTGTGAACTGTGCTTTCATCTTGCCAAAATCGTCATCCGAGACGCCATCGGGTTTGGCGAAGCTGGGAAGCGCCGCCAGCCCCTGCTCGGCAAACTTGCGCGCATTCGCAAAATCTCCACTTGCCCGTTTGAGGTAGCAAAGAATAGCAAGTGCCTTGATGTTATTGGGATTGACTACGAGCAGACGCTGCGCCACATCCTCGACCTTGGCCGCGTTGTTCGCCTGTTGATACGCCCCCATGAGCGCTTCCAGCCCGTCTTCCCTGACTACACTGTTCGGATACTGCTGGGAAAAGGCTTCCAATCCGCTAATTTTTGCATTTACATCGGTCTGCTGGATGGCAGCGACATAGGCGTTGTATTCCGCCTGATCTTTAATTTCCTTCTTCTGGGCGGCGGCCTGCGCTAGTGCTGTTGGTGCCGCAAGGGCAAATGCTCCAAAGGTCAGCAGCATCAACACTAAAATCTTCTTCATCAAAATCATTCCTCCGTTGTTCTCCGGGAAAATAGGACGGCATTCCACTTCGCAAACAGGCGCATGTTCTGCCGAAGCGACAAGGCTCCGGATCGCGGAGGGTCTGCCTTCAGCAGGCAACATGGGCTGCTTTCGTGCCAACGCGTCCGGTCCCCGGATTATATTGACGGTTCAAGCCCGAAGGCAAGCCGCCAATTCCGCAATTCCCGTTATCTGCTAGGATGCCCCTTCCCGGGACTTAGTTACTTCGACACCGATGGCACGGTGGGGGGATGCTAAATGGGTACCGATTTCGGCACGAAAGAAACTCCTCTTCAGGGACAGATCGCGGTCGTGACGGGGGCGGGTCGAGGCATCGGCGCTGCCATCGCCGGAAAACTGGCGTGGATGGGCGCACGCGTTCTCGCCTGCGGTCGAACCCAGTCCCATCTCGATCAGACCGTGCAATCCATCCGGAATGCCCATGGTTTGGCGGACGCCGTGGCCTGCGACGTCGCGATTCCAGCCTCGGTGGAACAAGCAGCCCGCTTCGTTGAGCAACAGTACGGACACTGCGATGTACTCGTCAACAATGCTGGCATCGGCAGTTTCAGCACGCCTCTTCATTTGCTCGCTCCCGAGGAATGGGATCGCATTCTGAACACGAACCTGCGCGGCGTCTTTTATTGTATTCGCGCCTTCGCTCCCATGATGATTCGCGCGCGGTCGGGACACATTGTGAACATTTCCTCTTTAGCTGGGAAAAACGCTTTGCCGAATGGCGCTGCTTATGCCGCGTCAAAATGGGGCTTGAATGGGCTCAGTTATTCTGCCGCCGAGGAACTGCGGGAACATGGAATCCGCGTCTCCATAATTTGCCCCGGTTCGACGAATACGGATCTCTCCCCCCACGTGGGAAAAAATCCGCAGCGCATGCTCCAACCGGAGGATGTCGCTCACGCGGTGGGGATGCTGGTAACGCAGGCGCCGCAGTCGTTTTGCAGCGAAGTCCTGCTGCGTCCTACGCTTCGCCCTTGATACCTGCTTTGGGTAGTTCTCACGACCGATTTCTAGCACTTATTTTCGGATGGCACCTTCGTGCTAGACGAAACTCCTGTAGTCATAAAGCATCTCCCTTAAGGTGAAAACTGTTGCATATCAGTTTTCCACGACGGGTATGTAAGTTCTTGAGAATGAATCGGATTACGCCCTACTCTCTGAGCTTGCCGTGGTCATACGATTGCCACCCGAAAGGTATCCCTCGTGAGGAGTACCTCCTGGCCATGCTGCCCAACTCTGCCTTTACCGCACCCAAGCGCCTCCGCGACGTGAGCCGTTCGCTTACGACCGCAGCGATCCTGTGCCTTCTGTGTCTGAGCCTTGCGCTCCCAGCTCTTGCCCAGGTGAACGTGCTGACCCAGCACAATGACAATGCTCGTACTGGATTGAATGCCAACGAAACTTTTCTGACGCCTGCCAATGTCAACGCAGCGAAATTTGGGGTTCTGTTCTCCTACCCCGTCGACGGCTTGGTAGCCGCGCAGCCGCTTTATGTCTCCAATGTCAGCATTCCGGGACGAGGTGTCCACAATGTCGTGTATGTGGTCACGCTGCACGACAGCGTGTACGCATTTGACGCCGACAGCAACACCGGCGCGAATGCGAGCCCACTTTGGTCAGTGAACTTCCTCAATCCGGCGGCTGGCATCACGACTGAGCCACCTCTCGAGTTGGGCTGCACCACGACCACCAATTTTGCGGAAATGGGAATTCTGTCCACTCCGGTGATCGATGCCGACTCCGACACAATCTATGTGCTAGCCAAGACGAAGGAAAATGGCACCTATCATTTTCGGCTGCATGCCATGGACATTGCCACCGGCCTGGAGAAATTCGGTGGCCCGTTGGATGTCAATGCCTCTGTAACTGGCAAGATCGGTCCGCTGATGCTGAATCAATTAGCACAAAACATGATCGCGCGGCCCGGTCTGCTGCTCTCGCAGGGAATTTTGTATTTGTCCTTCGGGTCGAACGGGTGTGACACACCCGGTACCCATGGCTGGGTGGTAGCTTACGAAGCCACCTCGCTTTTACAGCTTGGAGCCTATAACGACACTCCCGACAACAAACTCGGTCGCGGCAATATTTGGCAGGCGGGAAGTGGCCTGGCCTCCGACGACAATGGCAACATGTTTTTCTCCGCTGCCAATGGCCCCTTCGATGTGAATCTGGGCAGCAACGATTATGGATCCAGCATCGTTAGAATCGGGTGGGGAGCAGGCGGGTTAGTAGCGAAAGATTACTTCACGCCCTACAATTTTGCTGCTCTCAACGCCCAAGATCTGGACCTCGGCTCTTCGGGTGTGACCTTGCTGCCGGATCAGACCGGCACCCATCCTCACCTCATTGTGGGTGGCAGCAAGGAGGGTTCTATCTATCTGCTCGACCGCGACAACCTGGGGCAATTCAACCCTGTAGATAACAGCCAAATTGTTCAATTCATATCCGTGGATGGTACGAGCACTTACGGTCCGATTCAGGTTATCCCTCACGCCCATACACCCCCTGGACAGGGCGTAGGCCGCCTCTTCAGCACGGCAGCCTACTGGAATGGCAGCGTCTACCTCACCGGCCAGGACCAGGGCGTCTCTCAATACTCTCTGAGCAACGGACGCTTGACCCTGATCAACCGGAACGCAAGCGCACTGTGCTGCCCGCACACACCTTCCATTTCCGCCAACGGCAACACCAATGGCATTATGTGGGTGGCCAACGGGAATGGCTTCATTGCCTATGACGCCTCGAACCTGAGCATACCCAGCCTTTACAGCAGCTCGAAACTGGGCACGCTGGCACACTTCAACACACCGTCCATCGCGAACGGAAAGGTCTATGTCGGGGCGAACCTCAGCGTGCAGGTCCTCGGCCTTCTTGGCAATCTACAGCCCACGGGTGGTAATGGACAGTCAATTATTGCGCTGGGAACCTTGCCGACACCACTCCAGGTGACCGCCGCCAACCCCTATACAGGAGCACCGATTTCGGGTGTAACCGTAACCTTCACCGACGGTGGCAAGGGCGGCAGCTTCAATCCTCCCACGGCCGTAACCAATGGCTCGGGATCGGCGGCCAGCACGTACACCGTGCCCAAAAAGTCGGGCACATATACCATCAGCGCAAGTTATCCGCTTTCAACTACGGCAGCGTTCACTGTCACGGTGGTGCCTGGTGCAGCAACAAGAATCGCAGTCACCGGTGGAAACAAGCAAACTGCACCCGTGCAAACAACTTTTCCATTACCGTTGAAGGTTCAGCTTGTTGACGTGAACGGGAACGGTGTCCCTGGTGGAACCATCAACTTCACAGATGGGAACAAGGGTGGTACGTTCTCGGCACCGTCTGTCGTTACCGACTCCACTGGTACAGCGCAGACCTTGTACACGACTTCAACTAAGAGCGGCTCCTTGACCTTCACAGCAACGTCCGGCAGTCTACACATTGCCTTATACGGAACCGTTACCGCCGGACCGGCTTCGGGCATGTCGGTAGTCTCTGGCAATAACCAGACGGCACCGGCTTCCACAACTTTGCCGGCGGCTCTCGTGGTGAAGGTGGTGGATCAATTCAACAATTTGGTTCCGGGAGCCGCTGTCACATTCAGCGATAATGGCGCGGGTGGGTCGTTCTCCGCTTCGCCCGTTACCACCGGCACCAACGGTCAGGCGACGGTTACATACACACTGCCGTCCACTGCGGGCACGGTGAACATTACCGCTTCCGTTTCCGGAGGCGCTTCGGCCGGCTTCACTGAGACCGCTCAGTAACACGGACCTAAAAACACAAACAGAGCCGGATGCCTTGTGCATCCGGCTCTGTTACTTTTCTGCAAATACTTTCGAGCCAGCACCTGCAACTAGAAGCTGGTCTGCAAACGGATCGCATAGCTGCGTGGTGGACCAATCGCATTTCCGGAAAACAACCCAGCGAAATCGATGAGGTTCCGGCGGTTATTGATGTTTTGCGCATCCCCTTGCAACCGCAGGGTGAAATTGTCTTTTTTCCACACTTCGGCGCCCACGGTTGCGTCAAGCGAGAACGACGGCCGGACTCGACCCGCATCAAAGTTCACCCGATTCACAATCGCCTGCCCAAACTGATCGACCGCATCGGCTGGAGTCCCAGTAAACTCAAACGGTAAGCCGCTGCCATACTGCGCGCCAAGTGCCACCCATATGCGCGGAACAACCTGGTACCGGAACCTTGTCCGCAGCGTGTTGCGCTGGTCCTGAGATCCCCAAAAGCGCCCCTTCAGATTGTTGAGGGCTTGGCTGGCGTCGTCTCCCAGAAATAGGCCGCCTGTCACCGGAAGAGAAGCGGAAGCCACCATGTAGGAATAGCTGACGTAGCCCGAAACACGCCCCCAATGCGGGACAGCGAGTTTCCCCTCCGCGCCGTAGATTTTTGCTTTGCGGAAGGCGATGGGAAAACTGACGGCAGTATCGAGCAATTGGTCATCGTCGGCAAAGTTATTCACACTGCGCAGAAAGTAGTTGGCATCGAGACTCACCTTCTTGAAGAAGCCCTTGGTGACTCCAACCTCATAGAAGTTGCCATGCGAGGGTTGCACCGGCAGCCGCAGAACCTCAGGATTCAGCGACGCCACATCCGGCGAACTGGACAGCAGAAGATTCTCGAAATCGGGAGTCTGAAACACGCGATCGTAAGAGGCATGCAGGACCAGATCCGCGGAAGGTACATAGCGAGCGATCCCGAGACGCGGACTCACTGCATTCTGATTCAGCAATAATTGGTAGTGATCCCATCGGAGCCCTGCACTGATACTCCATTTACCCAGACGGATCACATCCTGGAGAAATGCCGATTGTTCCAGATCCAGTCCACGGACCGATCCGGGGCCGATCTCTGGAAACCGAAAATTTAGCGGCGTGCCCGGATCGAATCGGGAGGGATCGGTAATCTGATAGCTGAAGCGCTCGCGCAGAAACGTCGCGTCGGACTCAAGGCCCGCTTTCCATTCCTGATTGCCGCGATGTACAGAAACGGTGGTCTTGAAATAGCCTTCCCGAAAGCCGTTGCTCTGAAAAGCCGCAATCGGTGTGGAGACCACGTTTGACGATAGCCCCTCTGCGTCATCCCGGATCATCCCGCGGAAATCCGCCAGCACATTCGCCGAAAAAATGTGCTGATAGGCAATCACGCCCATCGTTTCAAAATTGTTGCGATCTTGCCTCTGTCCCGCCGCTTGTTGCAATTGCTCGTTTGGCACGAGGAAGCGCGAGAGTTCGCGCCGCACGCTCACGCTTAGGCGGTCACTATCGGTGATGTCCCGTTCGTAGTTAGCCGCGAATTCGCCGACGGTGCCACGATTGCTGTAGTTCTGCAACACCGGTGCGTTCAGATAGCGGTCCGTGCGGCTGCCGCCGGCGCTAACTCCCAATGTGTTCTTGCCCCAGCCATACTGCAGCGCACCAGAAGCGTCCGCGGTATCGAAGCTTGCCCCGGAAATGTCAGCTTCTCCATGCAGGCCGTGCCGTGTATCCCGCGTTGTATTCACTTCGATCACGCCGCCCAGCTTGCGTCCATACTCAGCAGGGATCCCTGCTGTGTAGATGCTCATCGACTGCACATCATCCGCTTCAATCTCCGGTCCAAAGCTTGGCGAGCGATTGTCGGTCAGTGGAATTCCATCCACCACAAACTGCGTCTGATATTCCGAACCACGCGGGTGCAAAACAGCGTTCCCCTCATAGAGCCACCCGGGCTGGGAATTCACCAGATCCTGCAACGAACGGCCCGGCGATGAGGCGGTACGACTTTCAATTTCCTCCGACCCAAGCCTGTTAATCGTGCCCGCGCGGTGTGGGTCGATGAGCGTTTCGCCAATATCCGTGACCATCACAGATGTGCTCAAGGGGGCGATGCTGAGAGTCACATGGAATTCCGCGGGAACTGCCGATCGGACCTCCAAAGACTCCGAAAATGGCGCAAATCCTTCGTGCAGAATCTCCACCCGGTAGAGCCCAAAAGGCAGGAGCTTGGCCGTGAGAATTCCTTGCTCGTCGGTCACCAAAGACTTGTGGAACCGATTGACCTCACTCACCAACTCGACGGTGCTCCTTACAGCGAGCCCGTCGGGGTCTGTAACCTTCAAGCGTAACTCGCCGCTATTGCTTTGCGCCAATAGGCTGACCGGAACGCACAGGGCCCAGAGCAAGGCGCTCCCTAGGCAAGCTCGCCGCATTAACTTGCACATACCGGCCTTGCGAATTGCGCCCCGTGGGTGCATGTTTTCATTCTCATGCACGACGGCTCTTAGTGGCAATTACGTTCGTGCCAGCAAAAATCGCTACCTGCCAGCCTATTGAATCTAAAGGATCATGGACTATTGACCACAACATTTGGCGCCGAGCCGGGTTTAGTCTAAATGTGAGTTGAATCTCGAATCGAGGTCCTACGACTATGAACCGCCTCAAGACCTGGACTTGGCTGTTCTGCAGCACCGTTTTGTTGCTTTCCGCCGCAGTTCTTCCAGCGAGCGCTCAGGACTCCGATGACCGCCGCGACGATCCCCCCGGACGCGTCGCGCGCATGAACTACACACAGGGCTCGGTCTCGTTTCAGCCGGGCGGTGAGGGCGACTGGGTAGAAGCCGTGCCGAATCGTCCCATGACCACCGGCGACAATCTTTGGGTAGACCGGAACTCGCGGGCCGAACTCCATGTGGGATCGACAGCGATCCGGCTGAACAGCGAGACCAGCCTGACGTTTTTAGATCTTGATGACCGCACAACCCAGCTGCGGTTGGCGCAAGGGTCGGTGATCTTAAACGTGCGCCACCTCGACGATGACGACACGGTGGAGATCGACACGCCGAATCTTTCGTTCCAGGTTCAGCATAACGGCGAGTATCGCTTGGATGTAAACCCAGATGGCCAGACCACCGTCGTGGATGTGATCCATGGCCGCGGCGAAGTCATCGGTGGAGGCAATAGCTACGCAGTCGTCGCCAATCAGGAGGCAACATTCCGTGGTGGCGCTGATCAGGATAACCAACAGCTGAATTACGATATTCAGACGCTTCCCTCCGATGACGACTTTGATCACTGGTCCTTCGACCGCGACCGCCGCGAGGACCGCTCGGAATCCGCGAGCTACGTCTCGCGGGAGATGACCGGCTACGAAGACCTGGATGAAAACGGCAGCTGGGTCTATGACGCGAACTACGGTCATGTCTGGATCCCGACTGCTGTCGAATCCGGCTGGGCGCCGTATCGCGAAGGCCATTGGGCGTTTATCGCCCCCTGGGGATGGACTTGGGTCGATGATGCACGCTGGGGCTTCGCTCCCTTCCACTATGGCCGCTGGTGCAGGGTGCGTGACAGATGGGCATGGGTTCCTGGGCCGGTGATCGTGCGCCCTGTCTATGCTCCGGCGCTCGTAGTGTTTGTGGGCGGAGGCGGGTTCCATTTGTCAGTGGGATTTGGCGGCGGTGGTGGTGTGGCATGGTTCCCGCTCGGACCGGGCGAAGTCTTCGTTCCCTCGTACCACGTAAGCCGTACCTACGTGAACCAGGTGAACGTGACCAACACGGTGGTAAACGTCACCAAGATCACGAATGTCTACAACAACACCAATGTAGTCAACAACGTGACGAAGATCGTTTATGTGAACCAAAGAGCGCCGAATGCGGTGACGGCCGTATCGCGCGAGACCTTTGTCAATGCGCGGCCCGTGTCGCGCAACGTCATGCAGATTTCGCAACGGGAAGTCGAACAAGCACCCGTCACACATGTGACCGGTGTTGAACCAGTCCGGACAAGCGTCATGGGATCGGGTAGGCCAACCCGGATCGCGCCGCCGCCTGCGGTAGCGAATCGTCAGGTAGTGGCGCAGCGAACTCCGTCGCAACCGCCGGTGCCTTTCACGCAACGGCAGGATCCGCTGGTCACGCACCCGGCACGGCCGATGGCTACGCCGGGAACAGGTCAGCCCATGCCACCGCACCAGTTGCCACCCAATCCGGCACGACCGGAGCCGGATGTGCCGCCGGTAGCGGGCCAACCTATGCCACCACATCAGTTACCGCCCAATCCGGCACGACCGGAGGCGGATGTGCCACGACCGAATCAACCGGGAATAACTCAGCCCGGCATGAACCAACCCGTAAACCGGCGTCCGAATCCGCGGAGACCAGAGTCGGACGTGCCGCGTCCCAGTGCAGCACAGCCGCTTCCGGAGACTTCGCGGCCTGAAGTATCAAGGCCAGAGGTGTCGCGACCAGAAACACCTCGCCCCGACGTTCCACGCCCAGGGGTAAACAGACCGGATGCCGGACAGCCCGAGTCATCGCGCATGCCTCAACCAGCGCGCTCGGCAGAACCTGCGCGCGCGCCTGAGCCAAATACGGAAGCTCGTCCACAGCAGGGATGGTCACACCCGTTGGCAAGGCCCGCAGCTCCGGTGCAACCCAAGAGCGAACAGCAGGGACGAGATGAAGAGCGGAAGTTTAACCAGTGGCAAGAGAAACAAAGAACAGCCCCGCCGCGTCCACCAGCGCGCGAGGAAGCGCCCAGGAACAACAGGGACGACAAGGAAAAAGAAAAGAAGCACAACTGACGCGGTAGATTGAGCTGGAGTGAACTCGACCGGGAGGAGGCCTTCAGCCTCCTCCGGTTTCGCGTTCAGTACGACCAACGTTTCTGCCACCATTGCACCACGGCAAGTCAGTTTCCGAGTGGCCGACCTCTGTCAGGTTTGACCCACCCTACCCCCTCTGGTAGCCTCAAATGTTTGCCCTGCTGTGGTTCCTAGCTCTTGGGCATCCGCAGTGGCTTATCCGTAGATCGTGAGGCCGTTCATGTCCGCCATCAAATTTAAGGGTGTTGATTTTATTGATTTCGACTCGTTGCTCAGCGACGAAGAACGTCTGGTCCGCGATACTACGCGTAAGTTTATTGAGGACAATCTCGTTCCCATCATCGAGGAGTGCAACCGCGCCGGGCGCTTTCCACGCGAACTCGTCAAGCCCATGGCTGATCTCGGATTCTTCGGCGCTTCCCTTAAGGGCTACGGCTGCGCCGAGATGGGCAACGTCGAATATGGCCTGATGACGCAGGAACTTGAACGTGGTGACTCTGGCGTGCGGTCGTTTGTCAGTGTGCAGTCGGCGCTGGTGATGT
>CAZUCC010000064.1:0-19305 GCA_964619065.1 uncultured Acidobacteriaceae bacterium
TCGGTGCAGCGATGGGTGACAAATTTGTCGGTCTCCTCGAAGGTGCCCTCGTCGAGCAGGAATTCGACGCGTTCCCGCGCGGTCATCTTGCCTTCTTTGTGCTGTTTTTCGAGGCGTTGCGCGCCTCCGCCTTCGTCAGCCAGCTTGCTGCGGCGCTGGAGTTCGTCCAACTTCTCTTCAAGTTTCATCGCGGGACGATTATAGCGGGTGCTGGAAGTGGGGAGTGTGATTCGGGATAAAAGGGGGCGTGATTGAAAGCGATGAGTTAAGTGCCGATATTTTAGTAGTGGTCTGAGGAGGAACGGCCCAATTAGCGAGTCGGAATTCCGGACAACACAATGTGCCTGCCGCTTTGAGGTCTATCTTCTGCCAGATCAACGTGAACGTGGTTCCGTCGTTGGAGTCTGTGGTCGTAAGTTTCAGCCCGGTCTTAACTTTGGTGCCAGGGATCATTTCGAAGATGAACCACCAGGCGCAAGGCTGAAAAAATGCGGAACAGGAGGGGGTGCCCTGTTCTTGCATTTTTTGCAAGGGGGGAGGCGATACCGCCGACGCACCGGGTTCTCAAACGAGATCAACGGACTCTGTGCCAAACAACTAGTACCCCTTTCCAGCCTCAGTTGTCTTAAGCGAGGCTTTCTCGTATCCTCAAGGCGATGGAAGTCCATTTCACGCCCGAGCAAGAAGCACGGCTGACCCAGATCGCCGCCAAAGCCGGGACCAATCCCGAGCGATTGGTGAAGGACGTTCTTATCCGCTATCTGGACGACGAAGCTCGCTTTCTGGCCGCCGTCGAAAAAGGAATTGCAGCCGCAGAACGCGGAGAGTTTATAGAGGAAGAGGAGATGGACGCCCGCATTGAGCGCATGTTCAAGCCCTGATGCGCATTCGCTGGACTGTTCCCGCTGCTGACGATCTGGAAAGCATCAAGGATTACCTTGTCGAACACTATCCGCACTTCGCTGAGCCAACCGTGCGGACGATTTACCAGCGCATCCGTTCTCTCAAAACCTCACCAAACCTGGGTAGACCCGGACACCGTGGTGGTACACGAGAACTACCGCTTACCCCTCTTCCTTACGTTGTGGTCTATTCCGTAAGCGCTGAAGCCGTTGAAATCCTGCACGTTCATCACGGTGCCCAGGACTGGCGGGAACCAATGCTTGAGTGAGCCTGCGTCCCGCCGGTCGTGCCCAAATACCGTCACAAGCGCTATTCCCAAAATGGGAATCCCCTGAAAATAAACCTGGAGAAGTTGTCGGAAGCACCCCCTTTTCGACCATTTCCCCCAACTTCGCAACGTAAGTGATTGACCCCGCGGGACTTCGCAGAAAATGTTCCACGTGGAACATTTTTTTGGAACAGGCCCTCCGCAGAGCCCTGCTCCAAGCGTCGAGCATTTAGGGCGTGCTAATATCTCTCCCCAACCAAGGGGAGATCACAATGCCAAGCACAATCCGGCTCGGGCGTGTTCTGGTGGGCTTCGCCATGATTACGCTCGGCGCGATCTGCGTCGCCAACGCCGATTTCATTATGGAATGGACGTCGGCGCCGGCGCAGTTCCCGGGGCGGGTGGTGTGGGCCTATATCCACGGCGGCGTGCTGGTGCTCGCGGGTCTGGGACTGTTTTTCGACCGAACCGTCCGCTTGGCAGCTTTGGCCTTGGGATCTGTGTGGCTTCTGTGGACGCTGGTGCACGTCCCACTCGTGATCGCTAACTGGCGCACGCTGGGCGGTTTGTTCGAGGCTTTGTCCTTAACCAGCGGCCTCTTTCTCCTGGCTGCCGTTTCTGGGTCAGCGATGAAACGAACCCAGGCGATCATCAGCCGCTACTGTTATGCGCTCTGCCTGCCGATGTTCGGCATTGTGCACTTCCTCTACCCTGCCGGGGTGGCGAATTTTATACCGAAATGGATTCCAGCGCATCTGTTCTGGGCTTATTTCACTGGCGTTGCGTTTTGGGCCGCGGGTCTCTCAATTTTGAGCGGCGTGCTGGCGCGCCTCGGTTCACGGCTGTTCGTGATCATGCTGAGCTCGTGGGTGCTCATCCTGCACATTCCGCGGGTCGCGGCCGCGGTTGGTGATCGGCACGAATGGAACACGCTTCTCCTGGCACTCGCCCAGACCGGCGCAGCCTGGATTGTGGCGGGAAGCCTGGCGCACAACCTGGCGGGCAACGTCTGGCCAAAACCGCCTTCGGCTTAGTTCTCTGATCGAAACGGAGAAGCCGGAAGGCCTTCGCGGTTGTAGAGGTTGCAGTCCGGACTGGGCGCCCATCCGTAGCGAACGTACACCGGCAACGGCACCGCGGAACTGGACACTAGGACGGAAGAGCCTTCAATCCGGGCGTCAGCGGGCAAAAATTTTCTGTCCGTCCCTGCAACTTCAAATCCTTTCAATTCGCCATTCTTCGCGACAAGACCCCCGGCGGCATGATCGAACCAGACACGCACCGCATGATCCTCCGCCGTAGCTTCCCGATAGAGGGGGCCCGAATACTCAACTTTCTCGCCATAGGAAATTGCCCGTGCGGCGAGCGCCAAACGTAACCCCACGTCTTGCTTGTTGGCTGGGTGGAGGTCCGTGGGACTTCCGATGTCGATGGTCGTTGCCATTCCGGTATTCTTTAGGGCCAGTGCCTGCCGTTGCGCATCGCGTACCTCGGGCCACAAGGAATCCGGCTCAGCATTGAAATTGGCGATTTGCACAAACAAGAAGGGGAAATCTCCTTCGCCCCAGCTACGTCGCCAGTCGCGGATCATCGTCTGAAAAAGACGCGAATAGAGAAATGCCCGGTCCGGCGAGGCGTTGCTTTCTCCCTGATACCAGATCACGCCGCGAATGGCGGAGTGTGCGAGGGGTGCAATCATGCCATTGTAGAGGGCTCCCGGCGACCACGAAGCAAAATCGGGATGCCAGGGTCTTGCTGGCTCGGGTTTACCCTCCGCACGAGCTTCCGTGGCAGCTCGATCCAAGTCGCGCGCTTCCTTCTCCAGTTGCAGCACCGTGGTGGATTGGGTCTCGACCATTTTGTTTCTCGCAGAGAATACCGGCATTAAGGAAGCGTCTGCCGAGAGCGCCCGGAGACTCGTCCACGCTTCGGCCGGGGTTCCTCCCCAGTAGGATTCGATCAAGCCGATAGGAACATTTTCTTTCTGCTGAATGTTTCGTGCGAAAAAATAGGCCACGGCGGAAGTATTGCCGACGGTCTCCGGCGTACAAGCAGCCCAAGTCTTGGCTGTCACATTCTCGAGCGGATATTCCGAAGCCGTGCGGTCAACCTGAAATATGCGGATGTGGGGATACTTCGCCAGGGAAATTTCCGCTTCGGCGTTCGCAGCGCGTTTCAGCGGAAACTCCATATTCGATTGTCCCGAGACGACCCATACGTCGCCGACGAGGATGTCTTTCAGTTGAAGGGTGTTGTTTCCCTTGACCGTCAAGACAAAGGGCCCACCGGCTTCTGCGGGAGACAGATACACGCTCCAGCGGCCGAGGATATCTGCCGTGGCGGTTCGGGTTTCGTCGCGAAAACTCACTCCGATCGCTTCGCCGGGAGCGGCCATTCCCCAGACATGGACTGGAAATCCTCTCTGTACCACCATGTGATCGGCCAGCAGCGCCGGCAAAGTGACATCGGCCCAGGTGTTGCATGTGAGAAGAAAAAGAAATGGAAGAAGGCGGGGAAATTTTTGGCGCATGAAAAGCATTTCTTTCTGTGCCTTAGCCATGTGGCCAAGATAAGTAAAAAAGCGCGTCAGGCAAGAGCCTACATTCTTTGGGACCAGATACCATGTTTCTGGCCACCACAATGGATTCTAGTCTCGGGGTTTACTCCAGCGCTGCGCCGAGCGGCTCGTACTTGTAGTGGCCGCTGTTTTTTTTCGGATTGCCTTCCCAGAATACCGCTGCGGTGGTCAGGGTACCACCAGATTCCTCGACGCCGATGGCCATGACCGCCTTCTTGCCGACCTTCACGCGGCGCAAGCTCACCGCATTGAACGGGATGTTGATCAAAACGAATTTGCTCTTGGGTTGCACGGCGCGCCAGGCGTCGCTGCCAGCGCCGTGGATTACCAGGAGAACTTCGGATTTGCGAGAGGGGTCTTCCGCGGCAAAGGCTGAAGTGATTTTCGGATCGCCAAAACCAAAAAACGCATGGTAAGGGTCGATCACAATGTAGCTAAAGCCACCTTCATCCAGCATGGGGCTTTTAGCGCGAGCCGCCAGGACTAAATCCTCGATCCCATCGCCGTTGAGATCGGCGACCATCGCGGGAAACTCGGGGATGAGCGTGAATTCCCTCCCGAAACGATCATGTACAAATTTGTCGTCGACCGGCGCCGAAGAAGCTGCGGCCGCAGTTGCAGGCCCTGCGGCAGAACCCGAGGGCGTCGCGGTTTGCTGGGCTCCGGGTTGCTGAGCCAAAGTCAAGACGACACAGAGCAGGAGGCAAGCTACAAGCTGAGAAGGTGTGCGCATGCTTCTCACTTTACTCCGCTACAGGCTGGGTGGGCAGGCACTGTTCGGGTTCAGGGGTTACTTTGGGGTATGCCTAACCTTAGGGCAGAAACTCCTTAGATGTTGAGCCGTCCATCCACCACCCTGCGGAAATCGGCCAGCCGACTTCCGGCCCCCTCCCCAACCCCGAGTCGTCCGTGACTCGACGAAATTCGAGCTTTAGGGACAATCTGCTAGCCCCAACGGGGTTGTTCATCCAGGCTAATCCCCAGTGCGGTTTTCGCCATCACTTCGTGCGTGAGAAAGGAATTCGCAGGATGGATCCGGCCCAGACGCGCATCACGGAGCAATCGCTCGTAGCCCGCTGCCCGAAAGATTCCGCTGCCGCCGCTCACATCCAGCCCCCGGTCGACCACGCGCCAGGCGCCTTCCACGGCGTGATATTTGGCGGCAAAAATCTTGGAGGGCCAACGAGCGCCGTGGTCCACGCCTTTCGACCAGTCCTCTGCGACGGCATCCAGATGCGGTTCGATGGATTCGAGTTCAATCACCATTTCAGCAATTGCGTGCTGGACCTCGGGGTGATACGCCATGGACCGGGAGAGCGCCAGGGATTTCTTGCTCTTTACGCCGGCGATACTCTGGTCCAGCGCGTACCTGGCAAGGCCGTAGTAGATATTTCCAAAGCCCATCAAGCCCCAGGCAAAGAGCGAGAGTATGAAAGGATCGATTCCCGCGCCGCCGGCCGGCAAAACCCTGGCGATATAGCGATCTGGAACAAACACATTCTCCAAGACCGTGTCATCGCTGCGGGTCGCACGCATGCCCAGTACATCCCAGGTTTCCTTGATTTTGTATCCTGGCGTATCGCGCGACATGAAGGCGTGAACGATTTTGGGCTGGTTCGGGTTGCTGGTGTCCATTCCGTGCAATCCCAGCCGGGTCCAGACAGGCGTCAGGCTGCCAAAATTCTTGCGGCCCGTGAAGCGGTAGCCCCCTTCGCCGCGTTCTGCTTTCGTTGTCGAGAGCAGTAGCGGCAGATCGTTGCCGCTTTCCGCATGACCGGCTGCGAAGATCTCACCAACGGCTGCCTCGCGCAGGATCCATTCCAGGGAGGCATCACCGCGGCGCCAAAGATCGGCGGCGAGGCCGATCCAATAAAGATGCATGTTGACTGCGAGGGCCGTTGCAGGGGCGTAATAGGCCAATCGGCGTTGCTCCCGGCATACTTCAGCCAGGGTCATGCCCGAGCCGCCGAATTCCGACGGTACGGGCATGAGCAGATATTTTGCCGCCCGGAGATCCTCAAAGTCTTCCGTAAAGAAGCGGTTTTCCCGGTCGTAGGAAGCGGCTCGGGAAGCGAAACGCGCCAGCATCTCTTCGGTCAGCACAGATTCAGCGTGGCGGCTTGGGATCGTATTGCTGTTTTTCGTGTCGTGCGAGCCGGCTGAATTCTCTTTGAAAATGGTTGCGTTAGAATCTGGGTTCATTTTGGTTTTCCCCTTGAACGTTTGTTTCCGGGCATTCTACAGCGGCTGAATGTTCCGCTGGAGCGCTGCCCGCCGATAGGTTATGTTCTCTGCCAAATACCGTAGCGACGAAGTCTTCAGGGACCTCCCAAGCCGGACTTGAGTGTGTCCTCATGGACGAGCCTCGTAGACGATGTTGAAGGGTGTTTCCGTGGCTCGGCGGAAGCGATTGAACCCAGCCGCAGTCACAACCTCCCGAATGCGTTTCTCGCCCGCCTGAGCGCCTAAACACAGCCCGACTTCCTGCGACCGTGAGCAAGGTGTGCAGAGCAGCGTTGAAAAAGAGTAGTAAACGCGACCGACCGGATTCAGATTGTCCTTCAGATGGTCATTTGCAAAGGGCTCGACGACCATCCATGTCCCATCCTTGGCCAAGGACTGCCGGACGTGCGCAGCTGCTCCGATAGGATCGCCCATGTCATGCAGGCAATCAAAGACGGCCACAAAGTCATAATTTCTGCCAGGAAACTCTTTTGCCTTGGACACTTCGAAGGTGACCCGGTCGGCGACCCCATGACGCTGGGCCGATTCGCGGGCCGCTTCAATCGATTTGTCGTGGTAGTCGAATCCGAAGAAATGAGACTTGGGGAATGCCTTCGCCATGAGGATCGTGGAAGCCCCTTTTCCGCAGCCAATGTCGGCCACTCGCGCCCCCGCCTCCAGCTTCCCCTGAACATCGTGCAAGGCTGGAATCCATGTGCTTACAAGATTCGCGGCATAGCCTGGACGGAAGAACTTTTCACACCCGTGAAAGACGCCATCCACGTGTTCATGCCAACCCATACCAGCGCCCGTGCGGAAGGATTCCGCGATCCTTGGAACCGCCGCGAGTGAGCCCAATGCCAGCTCAAATGCCCCGGGCAGATATGCGGGACTGTCTTCCGATGCCAGCGTAAAGGCTTGTTCTTCGCTCAGGCTGAACTCGTTGGTCTTTTCATCGTAGGTGATGTAGCCGCCCGCAGCTTGGGACGACAGCCATTCGCGCAAGTAGCGCTCATCGGTCTTCGTCTTTGCGGCTAGCTGTTCCGATCGCATGGGGCCGGAAGCGAGAGCTTTGTAGAGACCGAGCTTCTCCCCAATGACGACCATGCCGCTATGAACCGCGGCGCCGAGATCAGTCACGAATTGACCGATAAAGGCATTCAGTTTGTTCATGTCAATCGCAGGAACCTGTGTTGTGCTCATTTTGACTTTCTCCTTTAAATTCTTAAATCTGTGCTTGTCTTCTTAGCTTCTGTGCAGGAATCTTGGCCGGACCGCTACACGCGGTCCGGCATGCAGATCAAAGGCCTGTCAGTCTGGTTCCAACGCTTGCCCCAACCTACGGGTTCTGTGGGGCGAAGGATTCGCATTTCACGTTGGGGTGCCAGTTCACGAACGCGCCGTTGGGATTGTCCTTCCACGCCCAGACATGCAGCGTGTAGAACGCCGGGAGTCCGAAGCGGTTGGGGCTTTCCCAATAATGAAAGAGCTGTCCCATGAGCTCTGGCGGACCGGAATGTTTCGCGTCCCATACGCTGGCGATGACCAGAAAGTCGGCGCCGATCAGACGCAAGTGTCCATTGGCCGTCGGCTCGTAAATCACGATCTGAGGACGAGTAGCATCAATCACCCCGCCATTGACCAGCGCTCCGTTCACATAGTGGAGTCCCATGGCCCCGGAGTCAGGTCCGCTTACGCAGCCAAATTGAAGGGCGTACCCCTCCCGCTCAGCCACGGATACTTCCTTGAAGCGCTCGGTCGAGTCCCGAACAATCCTGATCAGAGCCGCCGCCTGGCGATTCTGGTCCGCCGTCAGTTGCGTTGCGGTGTGCGAGTGGCCCTCTTGCGCCAGGGTGGAACAAACACTCATGAGAACGAGAGCGAATGTGGAACACTGGAATCGCGTTACGAATTGTCTGATCATGGAAAGAGTGGGAATCTGGGCTGTATTCATTGGACTTTCTCCTTAAGTTATTTTTTGATCCGTGCTCGATTTCTTGCTCACAGCGACCTGTGACGTTTCCGTGAAGTTGGTGGGTGCTCGGCCAACTTCACGGAAGTGAGTCCTTAGCGGAGTTCGTGACCAGAACCTTCACTTGCAACCCAGATCTGATCCAGAACATGACGGCCATCCACGGTAGCGAATTTGAGCACTGATTTTCCGGGGAGCTCATTGGGCTGGATCGGGGTAGCCAGGGTGAACAGACTGCGACCGTCTGCAGCGCGAACCAGAAAGACGTTGTCTTCAGTGCGCATGAATTGGTATTGACCTGCCGGGAGCGAAGTGCTTCCGATGGTGAAGTCAAAGGGAATGCTGGCAATGATATTTTGTCCGCCGGATTGGGCATGAGCCGAGCCGACAAAAAACAAAACAGCGAGTGAGAGTCCAGATAAAATGCTTGCAATGCGGTTCATAAATCCTCCTAAAGGTGTGACGTTTATTTCGGCTCGGTGCTCAACTTCCACTGCTGCTATTTAGGGATGGCACCTTTCGGCATCCACATTTTGCTAAAATGCGATCTGCGGAGCGCCTATCCTGGGTTGCTCTCATCGAATGCATCCAGCAAAGTGCTGAGCCTCGCCTACTCAGTGCAAAGTAACAAGCGTCAGGACGACAAGTAACGAAACAACGCCGAAGAAAAGCCAAAATCAGGACGCATAAGCTGCCTGGATTGCGGCGGGAAAGGGAACACGCTTGGAAACCGGTCCCCTGAACTATCAATTCGGTGAGTTCACGCTGGACGTCGCAAGGGGCTGTGTGCTCAAGGCGGGAGAAGAGATCAAGCTTCGCCCGAAGGTCTATGAAACGCTCAAGTACCTGGTGGAACGTCCCGGGCGGCTGATCGGCAAACAGGAATTGATGCAGGCGGTGTGGCCCGATGCCTTCGTGACCGACGATTCCCTGGTGCAGTGCACCCTCGAATTGCGTCGCGCACTCGAGGATCGCAGTCAGCAGTTGCTCAAGACCGTGCCGCGGCGAGGGTATTTATTCACCGCTGAAGTGATTCAGCGCCCGACTAAGCCAGACAAGCTCCCTGCGGCGAGACTCTTGGACCCGTCCGATAGCCGTGAGCTGTCCCCGACAAAGGTTTCCAGGAAGCGCTGCGATCTGCCCACCCCGCGCACTTCGCTCGTCGGGCGAGAACAACAAGTGGCGGAAGCCACCGAGTTGCTACTCCGTGGGGACGTTCGGTTGTTGACTCTCACAGGTCCGGGAGGCGCCGGGAAAACGCGCCTGGCGGTTGCTGTAGCCGCCGCAATGGCGGGCCAGTTCATGGCCGGTGTCCAATTTGTTAGTTTGGCGTCGATCTCCGATCCTGATCTGGTGGCGATCGCTCTCGCGGACGCGCTCGAAATCCAGCAAGTCGCTCACCGCACCATCCCACAACTGATCGGCGATCAGTTGCAGAACTCAGGACCATTCTTGCTCCTGCTGGACAACTTTGAGCAGATCCTGCCCGCCGCAAGCGTCGTGGCCGAAACGCTGGATGCGTGTCCATCTCTCAAGATCCTGGTTACCAGCCGATCCTGCCTGCGTATCTATGGCGAACAGGAATTTCCTGTAAGTCCGCTTGCGCAAAATTCTGCGGTCGAGCTGTTTGTGCAACGCGCCGCCGCGGTTTGGCCCGATTTTGCAATTACTCCGGAGAATGCGCCTGCAGTTCAGGAAATATGTTCAAGGCTGGACGGACTGCCATTGGCGATTGAGCTGGCGGCTGCCCGAACCAGGGTGCTTTCCCCCACCGCCATCCTGGATCGGCTGCAAAGCCGTCTGCAATTGCTCACGGGTGGTGCGCTCGACATGCCCGAACGGCAACAGACGCTCCGCAAAACCATCGATTGGAGCTATGGTCTCTTGAATGAGGCTGAGGGAAAGCTATTTCGCCGGTTATCTGTGTTTGTGGGCGGATGCACGTTGGAGGCGGCGGAAGCCGTCTGCAACACCCGTCTCGACCTCGGTATCGAGCTCTTTGAAGGGCTGTCTTCCCTGGTGGATCAGAATCTGGTTCAACGTCTGGACCGAGCCGAGGCCGAGCCTCGCTTCGCGATGTTGGAAACGATTCGCGAGTATGCCCTCGAACGCCTCGCCGAGAGCGACGAGCAAACCGCTGCGCGGCGCGCACATGCGGCTTATTGCCTCGTCCTGGCCGAGGAAGGAAATCCCGACCTGAACCCCGCGGAGCGAGCCCGCTGGCTGACGCAATGCGACGTTGAGATCGATAATTTCCGTTCTGCCCTCGACTGGTTGTTTCAAACGCGGGATCTGACCTGGAGTTTACGTCTCAATGTGGCATTGTTTCGTTTCTGGGACATGCGGGAGCACCTGACCGAGGGCCGCGCGCGGCTGGAGACCGTTCTGCGTCTGGCGGGAACGGAGTGCACAAAAGAACGGGCCAGGGTGTTGCATTTTATCGGTGCCCTGGCGTCGGCTCAGGGCGATTATCCGTCGGCGGAGGGCTTCTTGGCGCAAAGTCTCGCCCTTTACGAGGAACTGGGTGATCAGTCGGGCATTGCCGCATCTTTGAATGCTCTGGCGGTATCGGCGAGAGACCGGGGTGACTACGCTTCAGCGCAGAGCAATTTTGAGCGAAGCCTCGCATGCTGGCGTATGCTGGCGGACCGATTGGCGATCGCACGTTGTCTTCACAATCTTTCCAATGTGGTTAAGGTTCGTGGCGACTATCCGCGCGCTCGATGGGCCTTGCATGAGGCAGCGGACATTTTCGAGGAACTTGGCGATAGCAGCGGGGCCGCTTGGTCAATTAACCAGCAGGGCGATATAGCCCGCGCACAGGACGACATAACTGCCGCTCGAGAGCTGTATCAACGTGCGCTTTCAGCCTTTCGTGAAGGTGGAGACCCGTGGGGTTCCGCGCGCTCACTCACGGACTTGGCGTCCATCGATTGCGAGCAGGGAGACCATCTGGCTGCCCACGCGGCATACCGCGAAGCCCTGGGAATCTTCGCGGATTTGGGGCACCGGCGTGGCATAGCGCGGGCGCTGGAAGGTTCCGCTTGTCTGGCCCTGACGCAAGGACACGCCGCGCGTGCGCTGACGCTGGCCGCAGCCGCGGCGCATTTACGCCACCTGATCGGCGCTCCTCTGCCGCAAGCGGAACAGTTAAAACTCGATGGGACGCTACTACCTGCCTGGAAATCGTTCAGTGAGGTGGAGGGGAAGCGTGCGTGGGCAGAAGGTTCTGCGATGAGCCTGGAAAAAGCTATCCAATACTCTCTGGAAGAGCCGGGCTCTGCTATTTCAAAGTAGCAGGGTCAATTAGGCGGCGCACGGCGGCAACACGATCGGCTGGAATGCCTGTCCTGCGGGCGTGTTCCCGAATGGTGTCCTCGTCTGGCGCAAGGTAGACGCAGTAGACCTTGTCCTCGGTGACGTAGCTATGGAGCCACTGAATCTGTTGCCCCATTTCCTTCAACGTCTGCAAGGAACGCAGGGATACTTCCCGGATCTGCGCCTCTGACAGCGATCCGGCGCCAGGGATCTCGCGTTCAATCACAAATTGCGGCACAATCCCAAAAGTTTAACACCAAGGCGAGTCGGACTGCTCGGGTAAGCGAAGGCGCCTGCCCCTACGTGAGCAAGGACGTTACGCGAAGTGCTCCCAACCACGCGGGAGCATTTTGGTTTCCACCCCCGCCTGGACAAGTGTCACGCGTTTCGACCGCAACACTGTCCCGATGCACGTCACGGGAACGCCCGCAATGGAACGAGGGACCTTGCGCTTCGCAGGCGAGGTGAAGAGGAGCTCATAGTCTTCACCGCCATGCAGCCCTTGCTCCAGACTTGTCCCTTGGGCTCGCGGGATGAGATCGGCGAAAATCTGCGCGCCTACCCCGCTTTCTTCGCAAATGTGGTGGAGGTCGGTGGAAAGACCGTCACTGATGTCAATCATGGCGCTTGCAGCGCCGCGAATTCGTAAGTGCTGTCCAGCCGCGACGCGCGGCTCTGGAAAGAAATGTTTCTGATACTTTTTCGGCAGCAGTTTTTTCCGCGGATGGGCGTACATCTTTTCCAGTGCCAGCGCCGACGCCCCGAGCTCTCCCGTCACGTAGATGGAATCGCCGGGCTTGGCTCCGGATCGCCGCACAGCCTTCCCTCGCGGAACGGAACCGAGCACCACAATATCGGCGAGAATCCGGTCTGCGAGAACTCCGCCCGGGGATTCCGCGGTGTCGCCCCCTGCTAACTTCACACCATGCCGGCTTGCGAGCCGCATCAAACCGCGCAGGAATCCGTCCACCCACTTTTGGGGAAGCTGAGCGGGCAGCGCCAGCGACAGAAAGACGGCCACGGGATCGCCACCCATGGCGGCAATGTCGCTTAACCCCCGCGCCAGACACCGGTGCCCCACGGACTCTGGCGGATGCCAGTCGCGCCGGAAGTGTATTCCCTCGAGCGAGAAGTCCGTCGTGACCAGCACCTCATGTGCTGCGGGAAAACGCAGAACTGCGGCGTCGTCACCAATGCCCAGCGGGATTTGCCGCGATGCACGCGCGTCGGACGTTCGTGCGCCAGGCATTCGTCGGCCAGACATGCGGCGAATGCGTGCGATCAGCGACTTTTCGGAAAGAGGCAATCCCGATGAATATAACCCTATTTCTTTCCGCTGGGATCGTCGGCCGGGTTGATGTAGTTGACTTTCAGGGGCGACATGCCGTGGATCTGGATTACCGTCGCTACGGAAGCCATAGCATAGTGGTGCATGCTGGGATCCAGATAGGCGAAACTGCCAGACCCGAAGGTCATCATTTTGCTCGCGTCGAATTTGTCCCCCATGCCGACTTTGAGAATGCCCGAGAGGACAGTCACATTCTCCCGGTTGGGATGCATGTGAGGAGCGATCTTATATCCGGCGGGCATCTTGAGGCGAACTGTGAAATCACCAGAGGAAGCCATAGGATCGCCTTCCAGGATGGCCAATTGCGCGCCTTTCGGCATGGAGGGCGGCGCGGGACCGAACTTAACCTGGGAGGGCGTGAAAGCATTCTGAGGATCGGCTGGCGGCGCTGCGAAAAGCGTGCCGACAGTCAGCGCAGCCATGGCAAGAGCGACAGCAAGAAACATTTGTTTCATGGAATCTCCTCCAAGCAACAAAGCATACTACCTAACTCGTCAGCCAGTGGGCGAAGGAGAGCCAGGCGGCTGTGCCTCCAACGGCCATACGCAGTGGCTGCGTGGCGATGAGTACCAATCCGCCCCACAGATAGGCGGGATGCAAGCGTCGGTGGACTATGGTGTCGTAGCCGACGCAAGCCAGAAGGAGCAGGTCGGGAAGACCGTAGAATGCCAGCGGACCGGTTGCCAGGATGAAGTCGAATGGCAATCTGGCGACGGCAGCAGGAAGAAGAACAATCGTTGCCAGAACCATCAACCTTTTGTGGGTCTCGCTCTGGCGCCGATAGTAGAATCCGGCCACAACCAGGGTTGAGAACACGAGCATATCTCCAAGAGGAATCGCCAGAAAGGCGAGAGGGGAGAGGCCCGGGGGGCTGTGTCCCTGCCTTGCCGCGTCGATTCCAAGCACCGTTCCAACCACGACCATGAGCGCGGCCAGCACCCCGCCTGCGACTCCCAGACGCCTGTGAATGTCGGTTCGCTTCGCAGCAACCAGCGAGACCTGTGCGAGCAGGAGTAGGAGCCAGGACGTAAACAGAAAGCCATGCACATGACGGAGTGGCCCGATCACGGGTCTTCCGAAAACGCCTCTAAGATAATAGGTACGCGAGAAGCCGGCGAAGACAATGGCCGCGGCGAAGACCGCCATGCCAATGTAGAACATCCGGTCCCGTCGTCTACCTAGAGGCGCAGCATGCGATGCCATATCTCTCCTTTCGAGATTTCTTTTGCCTTCGAAAACGGAGAGCATCATACATTAAACGAACTGCACAAGATGCAGGTGGCGCAGTTCAATAGGGACAAACTGTGCTCTGTTACGCTCTGACGTCCAAATTCCCGTCCCAGGCTTGTTCTCCTAGCCGAGGGTAACCCGTCCAAAAACTCGACAGTTTAGGGCACGTTCGTAACGCGACTATGAATTTTGGTAGGTTGACTTCGCGGAACCTACTTTGTTACGGTTCATGAGTAGTCTCCTGAAGACTTTAGCCGAACTGTAGGCTTCGTCATGGACTGTTCGAACCACGGTCCATAAGGGCCATGCAAATTAGGCATGCATACCTGATTCCGGTTGTGAGCAAGGGAACATTGCACGCGCTGTGCTCACTGCGTGAGAGCGCGCTGTAAAAGAGAGTTCCGAACCGGAATATTTTCCGCTGGTCCAAGACCGTGGGTGGTAGTTCGAAATCCTGATCCAATTTGGACGGCATTGATTGCGTAAACAGTCCTACATTCTTTTTGTTGCGCGCGGCGAAGATGGCCAGCTGCGCAAGATTCCGATTTCTCTGAACTACCTTTACGTCCTGATCGCCGGGATCGCGATAGGTATGTTGAGCCTGACCGGAATTGCTGGCTCCTATACCCGCATGCTGGTTAAGGTACATCGTCTCAATAAGTTGCGGACAGAGAAAGAGCAGCTTACGCAGCAATACACGCAGCTCGAACAGGTGGCCAAGGAACGTGATGTGCAGGTCGCCTCACTCGGTTCGCTGGCGAGTGAAGTTTCCACGTTGTATGGCCTGAAAGCTGAGCCCACGCTGGTCAACACGGCACAGAGCATGGATAGCGATCAGGTAGTGCATTCTATCGATCAGCTCTACGCGTTGCGCACTACCGCCCTCAGCGGTGCGGCATCAATCGGCATCAGCACGCTGGGATTGCAGCGCAATCTCTCCACTGCGGATTGGATGCGCGCATCGGCGATGCCTACTCTTTGGCCAGTCGAGGGTCAGGTGACCGGTTCTTTTGGTGAGCGTATCGATCCATTTAACGGAGAAGGCGCCTTCCATACTGGGGTGGATATTTCGGCGGAAGTGGGCGAAACCGTGATTGCCCCTGCGGATGGCGAAGTAGCTTTTGCGGATTTCATGGGGGGCTACGGACGCGCAGTGCTGCTGGAGCACGGTAACGGCGTCTCCACTCGTTATGGACATCTTTCTGGATTCGCCGTCACGGCGGGACAGCGCGTACATCGCGGCGACGTGATTGGATATGTGGGTTCTTCCGGACGCAGCACCGGGCCGCATCTCCACTACGAAGTTCGCATTGGCAACACGCCGGTCAATCCCTACAAATATCTGCGCATGACCTGGGCGCGGCACCATGGCAGCATGGCCGCGGGCATGTGATCTTAGTCTTCTCTACCTCCACCTGAGCTTGCCATACCTGGGGTAATTTTCCGGGCGGATCGCGCAAAGTTGTGGCGCGATTATGTATTCGATACCATGCGATGCCAACAGAGGCTTCGCGTTCGCCAGACCGGCGAGGAATGCCTGCCCCGCACGGACTGATCCGTGCCAACTCAGTTGCGCAGCCCGTTCCAGCGCTCGGAAATCACCATCGAATTTCCTGGATTCTGCGGGTCGTATTTCACCGATGTTAGCAGGCCTACGCGGCAACTGTGGAGGTTGATCCACTGGCGCAGGTAAGTCACATCCTGCGAGCAGTTATATTCGACGCCCGCGATTTCGTATTGATAGAGGAGCAGTTCGTGGAATTTCGGCTCTTTGCCGGAGCCGGTCTCGGTATAGGATTCCTGCACATCCAGAACGTTGCCGTCCGTAATACGGCCCACCTGGTCGAGCAGCTGCCGCCGTTCACGCTCGAGGTCGTCGGAAGTTTTCTTCTTGCGCCGTGTGGCCAAGCCGAAGACCGCCAGGGCCACTGCCACGACGCCCAAAGTTATCGAATAAATCCGTAAGAAATCCATGAGGCTGGTAGGAAACTACAACGGGGTGACCAGTTCAGAATACCCGACAACCGCGAAATCAAGGAAGGGTACAAAAGAGATATTCGCATGGAATGGTGAACTATGGTGTCTGCTCCCTGGCTTCTTCCGAGCGCGGGCTCTCGTTACCGCGGGCATCGACGGCGGCAATCGAATAGAAATACGTTTGACCCGGCGCAACGTTGGCATCGCGAAATGCGGGCGCCTTCGCGAGTTCAGTGCTGATTTTCATCAGTGGACCCGCCTCTTGACGCCGATAAACGTTGTATCCCGCGAGATCACTATCAACGTTGGCATTCCACGTAAGGTCGATGAAGGGGCTCTGCCCAGCGCCCGAAAACACAGCTTGCAATGCGGTAGGGACGGCGGGCGGAAAGACATCGTGCGCAACAATGGTTACGGGCGCCGAGTCTTCGCCTTCCACGTCGACGGAATCGTTGCAGAGGGGAAGCAAGCTCGTCTGGCCGGGGCAGATATGCGGGGCTGAGATATCCACGTGGGTGGTCACATTGACACGGTATTCGTAAGTCTTCTCCCAAACAAAGCTGTGGTCCGTGAGGTGGAGTTGTGTTTCCGTGCCCATGATGGATTCTCCTACGAGCGTGTGCTGCGGCGAATCTTTGGAATCGCGATACACGCGGTAGCGATAGCGAGGAATACCTTCGCTGCCCATCGGGATGGAAAGCAGCGGTCCCTTCCATGTGAGTACCACGCCCTCAGGGGTGAGCCGGGCCTGAAAATCTGCCGGCGGCGGTTCCGTGGACGCGGCTGGTATGCGCACCTGATTCGAGAGTGCCGCCCCGCGGCGGTCAGTATTCAGCGACTGAATTGCATAAGTGACCGTGGCCATTGGATCGCGCATCCAAACGGCGGGGAGAGTATCCACGTAGCGCACGGATGCTCGGGTGGGAGCATTTGCAATGCTCGTTTGCTTCATAGTTTCCAATTGCGAAGATGCAACTTCGGCAGCGGGAATGCCGCACTCGGTCATTTTGTCTTGCATGTTGTTGAGAAGGGTCCGGCAGATTCGCGTTGGCCCAAGAAAACGAATGCCATCGCCGTCGGTGGTCTCCTGCGGCTGAGTCCAGGAGAGAACAACCTTATCGCCCTTCCGACCGGCCTGCAAGTCGGAGACGGGTAACGGAAGTTTCAGCGAGGGCGGCAGCGGCGGACTCGGAGCCGCACACGCAACAAGTACAGCGCACAGCGCGGCGGTGAGGAAGGGGACGACCGATTTCAGATCGCAGATTTCAGATTGCAGAAGTAGCCCCCAATTCTTGCTGGATCTCGATACTCTGAGCGTATGATTTTACTTCTACAATCTGACTTCTTACTTCTGCAATTTGTTTTTCAACTTCTGCCGCTCAAGCTGCCAGCTCCTGCAATGCACCCCGGAATACCTGGGTGTGACGGTCGATATCCTCGGCTTCAATCTGCGGCGACATCAACGCCATGTTGTGGAACGGCGTCAGCAGAATTCCTCGATTCATCGCATACAGGTGCAGAAAGCGTTCCAGCTCGAAATCCATGGCATCGTGCGCCTCCGTGCCATTGCGCGGAGTGCTCGCAGCGAAAAGATATTCGGCGCGGCAGCCCAGTCTTGTGACATGCCATGGGACGACAAACTCTTCGATTCCTTTGCGCACGCCAGCCGCCCAACGTTCCGCCATTGGGATCATGCGTTGAAACGCTGACTCGGTCAGTACTTTTTCCAGGGTCGCACGCATAGCCGCCAAAGAAAGGGCATTTCCGGCGAGCGTTCCGCCGATGCCGCCCGTGTCGCAATCCTCGAGACTGTACTTGGCCTGGATGCCATCCGCGACTTCCTGGGTTATGCCATAGGCAGCGCCGGGGACACCGCCGCCAATGGCCTTGCCGAACACGAACATGTCCGGCTCCAGGGCGTCGGCCTTGGTGCAACCGCCAGGTCCGGCGCAGATGGTATGGGTTTCATCGATGATGAGCAACGTGCCGTGCTTGCGCGTGAGTTTGCGGAGGGCCTGGTGAAAGCCAGGTGCAGGTGGCACAATGCCGACATTCGTCATCGCTGGCTCCGCCAGGACGCAAGCTACATCGCCGCAGGCGAGCTCGCGCTCGAGCGCTTCCGCGTCATTGAACTCCACTACGCGTGTGGTTACCGCTGGATTGACGGGGGGTCCAATGTTGCCACGGCGGGGACCGATGACGCCATTGTTGAGAGTTGCGAACGTTTCATCCACGGAGCCGTGGTAGCACCAGTTGAATACCAGAATCTTCGACCGGCCCGTGATTTGCCGTGCCAGACGGATGGAGAAGCGATTGGCATCTGTGGCGGTCAGCGTGAACTGCCAGTAGGGAAGCCCGAAGCGGCGCTGTAATTCCTCGCCTACCCAAACCGAATCTTCCGAGGGCAGCATCAGCGTGATGCCGCGCTTCGCCTGCTCTTCCACTGCTTTCACGGTTGCGTAGGGAGAGTGGCCCGTCATTGCGCCCGTATCGCCCAGGCAGAGATCGATGTAGCGGTGACCGTCGACGTCGATGAAATGTGCGCCTTGCGCCTCGCGTACAAAGGGAGGGAAGGCACCGGCCCACTTGGCCATCCAATTCATGGGTACGCCGCCAAGCAGAGATTTGCGAGCGCGGTCGAACATGGCTTTGGATTTGGGCCGCTCGTCGACAAACTTCTTCTGCTCGCGAGCCATCAAAGTGGCGAGGTGTTGGCGGTTGATGGTTTTCATGGATCTTCTGGGAAAAGAAACTTACTAGAAAAACGTAAGCTTAGCAGAAGGGGGAAAGATGGGGAAAGAGTCCGCTAGACCGGGCGGACAAGAGTGTCCGTCCATGCAAATCTCTGGGCGAAAGTTACAGAATGTAGCGGGAGAGATCCTGATTCTTCACGATCTCGGAAAGCATCTTGCCCACGTAGGCCGCATTGATAACGATATGCTCGCCTTTTCGTTCGGGGGCGTCGAAGCTGATTTCATCGAGCAAGCGCTCCATGATCGTGTGCAAGCGCCGCGCGCCGATGTTTTCCGTGTCTTCATTCACGCGGAAGGCGAAGCGCGCCAACTCTTCGAGTGCTGGCGGCTCGAACTCGAGTTTCACGCCTTCGGTTTCGAGCAGCGCCGTGTACTGCTTCACCAGCGAGGATTTCGGCTCGGTGAGAATGCGGACAAAGTCTTCCATGGTGAGCGAATCCAGCTCCACGCGGATGGGAAAGCGTCCCTGTAGTTCCGGAATCAGATCGCTGGGCTTGCTGACATGGAATGCGCCTGCGGCGATAAAGAGAATATGATCCGTTCGCACCATGCCATAGCGCGTGCTCACCGTTGTGCCTTCCACAATGGGCAGAATGTCGCGCTGCACGCCCTCACGAGAGACGTCCGGTCCATGTCCACTCTCGCGGCCCGCGATCTTGTCGATTTCGTCGAGGAAGACAATGCCGGAATTTTCCACGCGGTCGATGGCGGTGCGCGTGACCTGATCCATGTCGA
>CAZUCC010000065.1:0-18509 GCA_964619065.1 uncultured Acidobacteriaceae bacterium
ATTCGTTTCCTCCGGCGAAGCGAAGCCGGAAAACATGCGCATGGTCCAGAGGCGACCGCGGTATCCGGTGGCGTGAATGCCGCGCGTGTAGGGTGGTTGGCCGGGATGGTTGAGATATTTTCCGTAGCCAGCTTCAGAGCCAAAATCCTCCGGGAGATCGGCGGCGGTGTACAACCTGCGGATGGGAACATTGGAGATGGTACTGAAGCGCGCTTGCCCGTGCTCGTCGAGGTTGACGCCGGTGGCCGCTCCGATGGGTTTCTCCGGAGCTTTGGCTAGCGTGGGCGCAAGAACTTTTTCAGCCCATGCCTTTTCGCCCTCAGAGGGATGGCGGCCTTCAAAAACATCCGCAATGGGACTTTCGGCAACAGGCTGGTTGAGCTTGTCTTCCGGCATTGACTCTCCGCGTGCTGTTGGATGCGCGCTGTTTGATGATAGAAGAACCAGAACAAAGGCCGCAACCGACCGAGCGATAGGCAATAGTTATGCCGAACGTAGTAGGAATCCGCCATTTGCCCGTAAGAATGGTGAATGACGCGCTCACTTCAATTGAATCACAAGAATCTGACCGTCGGAATGGAACGACCCGCCGGTAGCAGTGTGCGCTTCCTTCAGAGGATCGGATGGCAGCACGTGGCTGAGCACAGCAACCTCGCCTGTGGCATCCAGCGTTTGGCCGAGATACTCACGCTCCTTATCAATGTCCGGATCAATTTTGTGGGTCAAGCCATTGTTGCGCTGATCTTTCTCAAAGCCGATGTCGTGCGTGGCCGCACCCACCCACAACGAGTTCCCCTCGATCTGGACCGGTGCCTGCCAGATGCGCAAGTGATGGCGTTCCTTCACCATCTGCACCGGTTCAGCGTGTTCATAACCGAAGTCCTGGACCCGCCCAAAGAGGTAGAGCTGGCTCATAGGCATGGCAAGATACGCATCTTTTTCCAGAGTAGCGGTGAGAGCATGGAAAATTGCCTGTTTTTTGGTTTTGTCAGCAAGCATCCAGCCGCCGTCCTCGTAAGTTTTCATCAGAGCTTCCCGCGAACCAATGATCATAAAATTGACCATGTCGCCAGGATCGCCCTTCTCATCGCCAATGCGCCGGGGAATCTGCTGGAGAATTTCTTGCGTCACTTTGATCGCCGGAACCGCAGCCGCAGTACCAGCCGCAAAGACTTGCACTTTAGCGTGGAAGTTGCCTTCGCCCGCCTCGTTGGCCGCTTGATTCACACCCAAAAACAGATGCCCGGCTTGCCGTGCCACTATCTCTCTACGGCCTCCAATGGCGAACGGAATCGCCGCGTCGCCATCTCCAATGCGCCCCACTAAGCTGCCGGCACGCGCTGTATTCACGGGAAGCGAGCGTGTCAGATCCGCCCAGGAGCGCTCAACCCCCTGCGGTCCCGCATACTGCGCCTGATACTTCACCTGCCCGCTGGACTCAACGATCAAGCTTTCTCCAACAGTTACATCCATGCCAGTATCCGTCCATATTTTCGCGGCGGGAATGTCGATCTCCCGCGTGAGCGTGGGAACAGGCGAGGTTGCGGCGGTCGTCGAAGCCGATGCTGGCGTTTCCTGAGCGGCACAAGTTGCCGAGGTAACACCGCAAATAGCGGTAAGAATCGTGAATAGCGCCAGCGTGTGGCCGGCGGATCTAGAGAAATAAATGCTGTTCCTGTTGGACAAGATTATCTGCATGCCTATGCCCCAGCTTTCCGACGCTATTATAGCGAGTAGGGCACGAACTATGGCACTGCAAACAACATCCCCGGAAAATCACCCGATCGTGCTCTACGACGGCCTTTGCGGCATGTGCGATGGAATCGTTCAGTTCCTTTTGCGGCATGACACCAAGGATCTGTTCCGCTTCGCGCCGCAGCAAAGCGAATTCGCGCAGCAAACTCTGGCGCGGCACGCACTGGACGCCAGAACGATCGAGACCATCTGCCTTATCGAAGACTTCAATTTGCCGACAGAGCGAGTCTTAACCAAATCAGATGCAACGCTGCAGATCGCGCGGGGACTCGGAGGAATCTGGAAAGTGTTCCTCCTCGCCAGGCTTTTACCACATTCTTTGCGCGATGTTGCGTATGACTTCGTTGCGCGTAATCGCTACCATGTATTTGGGAGACGAACAGAATGCCGCCTGCCCTCCGCGAAGGATCAGCACAAGTTTCTGCGCTGAAGAAACAGAATTGAGGGTAGTGGTGCAGTTTGGATATTTCTACAAAATTGTCATTCCGAAGCGCGGCAGTAGCGCGCGATCGACCGGGCTCGGAATGATAGAGCCAGAGGAGTGTATTTACGAAACTGCACCACGACAGAATTGAGCTTCTCTTTGGCGTTCTGCATCATCTTGCGCTAGAGTTGCTGTTGAAGATTTGGTTGTGAAAACTCCTCTGTGGGTACTCCCATGGCTAGCCCGGAGAGCTATATTCTTTGAGTACAACTCCCCCAACGATCGCCATCCTCGGTGGAGGCCCCGCAGGCGCGCGCACGGGAGAGCTTCTAGCCGGCGCTGGCCGCCGTGTGCGAATTTTCGAGGAGAAGCTCGAGTGGGAAAAACCCTGCGGTGGCGGCATCACTCACAAGGCACTCGTCGAATATCCGTTCCTGGCGGAGGCGGTCGTTGAGCGCAATTGGATTGACGCATGCGAGTTGGTCAGTCCCAGCGGACGCCGTATTTCGCTGGCACTCGACCGGACCATCGCCATCTTTTCGCGGCGCACTCTCAACAACCTGATGCGGGAACGGGCACAAGCGGCGGGCGCTGAAGTGGTTGGTCAGCGTGTTACTGGAATCTCGGGCGAAGCTGGGGCGTGGCAGTTGGCAACGCGCGAAGGCCCGCAAGCTGCGGAGTACCTGGTGATCGCAACCGGCGCACGCAACCCGTTCCGCGCGCAACTCACGCAGCCCTGGCTTCCGGGCGACCTGATGACCGCCATTGGCTACTACATCCCAGGCACCAGCCGCGTGGCCACAGTGCGCTTTCTGCCAAAATTCGAGGGTTATTTTTGGCTCTTCCCGCGCGCCAATCATTTTTCGGCAGGCATCTGTGGCAAACTGGAATCTCAAACCACGGCGGCGCTGCGCGTACTGTTGGAAAAGCTAATCTTAGAGGAAGGCCTCGATTACCGGGACTCCACCTTCTACGCACACATCTTGCCGAATCTCAGTAGAATATCGTTCCGCGACTCAAAATTCTCCGGTGAGGGCTGGGCCATGGTGGGGGACGCCGCGGGATTCGTCGATCCGGTCACGGGAGAAGGCCTGCACTACGCCTTGCGCTCCGCGGACCTTCTGGCGAACGCGCTGATCGAAGATCATCCCGAACGGTACGCGTCCTCCGTGCAGGAAGATTTCCTGTCCGAACTCATCACAGCGGCCAGCTATGCCAACCGCTTTTATCACGGTTCATTCTGCGGTGGCGCTCTCCTCGACCGCATGATTCAGATGGCCGCTTTCAGCGAAGAAATGCGGCGGGTTCTCCGGGACTTATTTTCCGGATCGCAGGGCTACACAGACCTCCGGCAGCGGGTTGCCGGGAGCCTTCCCACCATTCTCACGGAATGTGGCGCTCATCTTCTGTGGGGCAATAGCTCCCCGGAAATTTCACCTTCTCCGGCAAGATCCTAGATTTTGCGGGCTAAGTCAAATCTAATTGACGTCTCCGAGCTGCACTGTTGAAGGAATCCCGTTCACATCATTGAGCACGAGCGCGGTCTGCACTTGCCCGGCGGTGAACGCAACGGATGCGCCGCCGCTTATATCGTTGGGCAAGGTAGCCACAATTGTTTTTGTGCCCGGCAGTGTAAACACTACCTGGTAACTTCCTGCTGTGTTGGAAACATAAGCCGACGCGCTCGGGTAGGACAGGGCATTCACTGCAGGCGATACGGTGTTGATATCGGTGCCGGCAGTTACGATATATACATCCACATTGGCGTTCAGGTTCGGCGCAACATTCACAACTCGCAGCTTGAACGATCCCGAAGCCGGCGACGAGTTGTCATCCGTCAAAACCAGCGACTTGAGATTTCCCACATAGTCTGCCGCGATGAACGTCGTATTCGTTCCTGCTGTTAGCGTAAGAGTCTTGTCGATGAGGTTTTGCGAGGTATTGGGATCCTGCATCTGGATTTCCCGCGAACCCGTTTTCGCGGATAGATAGCTGGTCGAGGAGCCGCCATTAGCGAGGCCAGTCGCAACGCTCGTGCTGTCGATCAGGACATTAAAGCTGGCTTGGTTTGGAGATGCATTCACAAAACGAATTTTTGTATTCTGACTATTCGAAGAACTGCATCCTATCGTAGCCATCCAAGCCACGAGCGTAATCACAAGAAAGACGGCGAGTGAAATAAAGTGAGCGGACTTCGGCGAACGCGGCATGATGACTCCTGCATTGACACAAATTTTGATTCCGGAGTTACCAGAGATGCGTGCGACGAGAACGTGAGTTGCCCGCTCATGTAAAGGTCACGTAAAAGGTTGTAAAGTTTCGTGATCGACGTCAGGAAAAAGTGTGACGAAGAACTTCAAGCTGCGCCGTGCCCACAATCGCAGAGCTAACGTAACCCCATGCGCCTGGAGGATGAGCAGCCAACACCTGGACGCAGCACAGCATCTTACGTATCTTGATTTATGCCGCTTCGTTACGGAAAACTACGTTTCGAGGGATCATGATGCTAAAAATGTTTCGCCTTGCCTTGATTCTGCTGGCAATCTCACCGGTGCTTCACGCTCAAGCGGTGCTGCCTAAAGCGAATGTGTTTCTGGGCTATTCCTACAATCATTTCAGCAGCAATGGGTTCTCGGATAGTTTGAATGGTTGGGAACTCTCGGGAGAAGGGCAGGTTTTTCCCTTTCTTGGGATCGTCGGAGACTATAGCAGCCACTTTGGGGATAACAAACTGCACGAACAGAATTTCCTGTTCGGCCCGCGAGCCTCGGTGACAGTCGGGCGGGTCACGCCTTTTGCGCAGCTGCTAATCGGCGGAGCTCATATTAACGTGAACCCCGGTTCTGACACTTCGTTCGCGACTGCAGTAGGTGGCGGAGTCGATTGGCGCCTGCGGGGACCGCTGGCGTGGCGCTTCCAGGGCGACTATCTTCATACCAGTTTTTTCGGCAGCGCCCAGAACAACGTACGGTTTTCGACAGGGCTTGTTTTCCGTTTCTAAAAGCCGCGAGCTAGATCATCCGCCGGCGATCGAGGGGACAATCAGCACTTGATCGCCGTCACGGAACTGGTAGGCATCTCCACCCAAGAAGCGGACGTCCTCATCGTTCACGTAGATGTTGATGAACTGCCGCACTTTGCCGCTTTCATCGCGCAGGTGCTGCGTGATCGCCGGATGCTTAGTCCCGAGATCCTGCAACAGCTTCGGCAAATCGCTGCCCTGACATTCGATCTTCGCCGCGCCATCGGTAAAGCGGCGCAAAGCACTCGGTATTTCCACCGTAATTTTCATCACCAGACTCTCCATCTCCATTGGCCCAAATTGGGTGCCCCGTGCTTCGCGCTCTTTGCGACAGTGCCTGCCCTGAGCGGGGATTTTCAGTTCTAGACCAACGCTTGCGCTTCTTCCAAACAAGCCTCAAAGTCCGCCAGCTTGGGCTCAATCACGACGTCGTCAAAAATTTCATCGGCAAGCGCATCCAGCGTCTTCAAGCCGTTCCCGGTAATGCAGGCCACGGTCGTCTCATCCGCCCGAATTCTTCCCTGCTCCACGAGCTTCCGCGTCACTGCAGTCGTCACGCCACCCGCGGTTTCCGTGAAGATGCCTTCCGTCTCGGCCAGCAACCGGATTCCTGCAATCGTCTCGGCATCAGAGGCGTCCTCAGCCCAGCCTCCACTGTCGCGAATCCCGCGAATCGCATAGAACCCGTCTGCCGGATTCCCAATCGCGAGCGAGCGCACGATCGTCGCAGGTTTCTGCGGCTGGAACGTCTCCTGCCCAGCCTTCACCGCCGTCGAAATCGGCGAACAGCCCGTTGCCTGAGCGCCAAAGAACTTCACCTGCTTCGGTTCCACCAGGCCCAGCACGCACAACTCCGCAAATGCCTTCTGAATTTTCCCGATCAGTGAGCCACCCGCCATCGGCACGATTACGTTATCCGGCAAACGCCAGCCCAACTGCTCCGCGATTTCGTAGCCCACCGTCTTCGAACCTTCCGCGTAATAAGGCCGCAGGTTGACGTTGACGAAACCCCACGGCAGCTTCTCCGCAATCTGTGAGCACAGCCGGTTGACCTGATCGTAGTTCCCTTTGATCCGAACAACGTTCGCGCCATAAACCCGCGTGCCTAAAATCTTGGCCGGCTCGAGGTCCGCAGGAATAAAAACCCAAGCCTTCAGCCCTTCGCGCGCCGCCTGCGCCGCCACGGCGTTGGCAAGGTTCCCCGTCGAGGAGCAGCCAACAACATCCAGCCCAAAGCGCTTCGCCGCTGCTAGGGCCATGGCCACCACGCGGTCTTTGAAGGAGAGCGTGGGAAAGCAAACCGCGTCATTCTTCACGTAGAGATGATCAAGGCCCAACGCGCCGCCAAGTTTTCGTGCCGTCACCAACGGAGTGAACCCCACCGGCAGTGTGCTCTTATACCCTTGCGGCACCGGCAGTAGTTCGGAATAACGCCACATGTTCGCCGGACGCTGCGCAATGCTGTCCGGCGTGAAGGTGCTGCGCACGCGGTCGAGATCGTAAACCACTTCGACCGGCGAAAAACATTCTTCACAAAACGAGCGTGGCGCATTGGCGGAGCGTTTGCCACACTCCTTGCACCTCAACTCGAAATGCAGGCTGCTGGCGTTTGTGGCTGCGGTGGTGTTGGTCTGGCTACTCATTCCGGCACTCCTGCCGCCGAGGCGGCTGCCGCTGGTTCAGCGAACGCGAAAAAAGCGCAGCCAAACTCCGGCATACTCTGAATTGTCCGTGGATAAGTAGAAAGACTTGCTCGGAGGGCAAAAGAAAAAGCCCTCCTGCCAAAGCATTCGGAGGACTCAAAACTCTTTGAGTGGACCGCTCGCTGTTTAGCAGTTTTTAGCGTGGAGCAAGTTGCCTAAATCGCCACGTGAACTTAATTGTACCGCCGAAAACTGCTTTGTCAAGCACGTTGGTAGGAAGCTCTACCGGTCGTCCCGAACGGTCGGAGTCACTGGTAACCCAAGGAATCGCGACCGCGCACAAGATAGTATTGTCGAATTCTATTTGGAGGCCTCTTTGCGACCTTAAGCCGACTGCACATGAACCTGCCTGACTCCAAGGCTTGCCTTGCTCTCCGTATCTAGCTAAAAATAAACGGCTTAACGCCTTGTCTGGGAACGTCTTCGATCCTGCATCTTTCCTATCTCCTCGCCCGTATGTACGGGTAGCATGAACGCCACAGCTTATTACTTCGTGAATGCGATGGAATCAGAGGCTAGCGCAATTGCCCGCGGTCTCCGCCGGCGTGATCCAGACTTACTGGACCGTCTCATTGAGCAGTATCAGCATCGGCTTCTTCGTTATCTGGTCTACCTGTCAGGAAATCGTGCGCTAGCAGAAGACCTCTTCCAGGAAACATGGGTTCGCGTAATGGAACGTGGTCATCAGTACGACGGCCGGCGCGAATTCAGCACGTGGCTTTACGCGGTAGCAAGAAATCTGACCATCGATTATTTGCGGAAGAAAAGCCCGGTCAGCCTGGATGGGTTGATGGAGGACGAAGAGCATGCGCCGCTCGAACCGGCCGATACCGGTCCTTCAGCATGGGAACTAGTGGCGCAGAGCCAGCAGGCCGAACGCATCAGCGCAGCATTGGCTGGCATTCCAGCGGAGTACCGTGAGGCAATCGTGTTGCGCTTCCAAGACGAACTGGCTTTGGAGGAGATGGCGGCGGTGACCGGGGCACCACTGGGCACTGTGAAATCGCGATTATATCGCGGACTGAACATGCTGATGGGGCGATTGGGGGGAACACAGACATGACGCGGAACGTGCATGAACGGGCACAGGAACTCATCGCGCTGGCCGGGGCAGAAGATTTGTCCGATGCGCAGCAAACTTGGCTGCGAACCCATCTGCAAGAGTGCGCAGCCTGCCGTGACTATGCGGAAGCGGCTGGCCGGGCGGTTCGCGCGTTGCGTTCCCAGCCCTTGGCCGCTGATTCCGACCTGGTGCGAGCCACGCAGATCCGGGTACGCTCGCGGGCTCTTGAACTGCGGCGCCAGCAAGAGCGCCTGTGGGTGATTTGCGTTTGTTGTGTCGCTGTAACGCTGGGTACTGCCTTCACGACTGCAGTGCTATGGCGCGGGTTTGCATGGATGGGCCAGCAGGCGCACCTTCCCAGCCTGGTTTGGCAGATCGGCCTGGTGGAGCTCGGTTTGATTCCGGCGATTGTGGCGGGGATCCTCTTGCTGGCTCAGGGGACCTATCTGGCTGATCACAACGGGACACTCCGGGACTAAATCAACCGGGATCATTGAACGGGTTGCGGGACGCAATACGAGGACATCAAGGAGTTTGATATGCCAATCAAGAACGAAGCTTCGACGCGCTTTATGGATGAAATCCGCATTATTTCGCCATGGACTTTCTTTTTCGTAATCCTCGGCTTTTTGGCGACGATTGCGGCGGTGGTGTACGCCACACTCTCCGGCAACCCGCCTTTTCCGTTGGCGGCAATGGTGCTACTCGCAATCTTGGGAGGAACTGTCCTGGGGTGCTACATCCTGCTGATCGGGTATGTGTACAGCGACGCGGGTCGACGCGGGATGAGCCGGCTTGCTTGGACGCTGCTCGCGATATTCATCCCGAACGCGCTCGGCATCGTGTTGTATTTCGTACTGCGGAAGCCACTCATCGCGACCTGCCCGCAATGTGGGAACGCCATCCAGACAGGATTCAACTTCTGCCCACGCTGCAACCACAAGCTGGGACCGAGCTGTCCGCAGTGCCAGCGCGTGGTCAGCGTAAATGATGTCTATTGTCCGTATTGCGGGACTTCGTTACGCAATCCAGCGGCCCCAACCTCTAGCGCCCCATCGACGCTTCCCGTTTAACGGCCAATAAGGTCGCATGTCCCGGACTATGTTCGCCCGGAGACGAATCAAGATCACGCATTAGTCATAAATTAAGGAGTCGGAAGAATGCGATTCTCGCCCATATTACTTTTTCATATTTGCGCTGGGACCATAGGGCTGCTATCTGGCACCGTAGCCATGTCTTTCCGCAAAGGTTCCCGCCGGCATGGCGCGGCTGGAAAAGTATTTGTCATCTCCATGTTGAGCATGGCCACAAGCGCGACATATATAGCGTTTATGAAATCCCAACCGAACAATTTTCTTGGTGGCATTCTGACGTTCTATCTGGTGGCAACAGCATGGATGACTGCCAGGCGCAGAGAAGGGGAAACGGGTATTTTCGATTGGGGGGCGCTTCTGGTTGCATTGGCGGTCGGAGTTGCCATCGTGATCCTTGGGTTAGAAAAGGCAGATAACCCGACGCGGTTCAAAGATGGCGTTCCCGCCGGCATGGACTTTTTCCTTGGTACCGTGATTCTGCTTGCTGCCGCAGGGGACATTCGCATGCTCGTTCGCGGCGGTATTTCTGGCATACAACGTATCGCGCGGCATCTTTGGCGCATGTGCTTTGCGTTGTTTATCGCCACAGGGTCTTTCTTCCTGGGGCAGGCACCAAAAGTATTCCCCGCCTTAGCAGACAAAACAAACTTGCTTCTTATCCCGGCTATCCTGCCATTGATATTGCTGATTTTCTGGCTACTCCGGCTTCGCTTCACCAGTGCATTCAAGAGAAAGCCGATACCGCGCGGGGACGATGTTTATTCCTTACAGAGCTAAACCTTCAGCTCACACCCCACCGCAAGACACGCCAGGGGGATTAGGAACGGTGGTGAGAGGGGAGGAGCATCCGCTACTCTGAGCCCAAGGCTACCCCACTCCCCTAATTCAAATCAAACTGCTCCTGATGCAAGCTCGCATCCGACTTCACGATAATCGTCTTCTTCAGCATCTCTTCCATCTCTTGCAGCCAACGGCCGTTTTGCGTCTTGAGAACCTTCGCCACTTCCGGATTCACGCGCAGCATCACATCGGCGCGCTCGATGGGCTTCGATGCAATCTTCCGCATCTCGACGTAAATTTCGTTGCATACGGTGGTCGCGGACTTCACGTAGCCGGTGGCCGTGCAATACGGGCAGGGCGCTCCAATCGTGCGTTCCAGCGACTGCTTCACGCGTTTGCGCGTGATGGCAACCAATCCGAAATCGTTGAAGGCCAGCACTTTTGACGGTGCGCGATCGCCCTTCAACTCTTCTTCCAGAGCCTGCATCACTCTCTGACGGTTGCGCCGCTCGTCCATGTCGATGAAATCGATGACGATAATTCCGCCCAGATCGCGGAGCCGCACTTGCCGCACGATTTCCTTGATGGCATCCACGTTCGTTTTGACGATGGTTTCTTCGAGGCGCGCTGTCTTGCCCACATACTTGCCCGTATTCACGTCGATCGCGACCAGCGCTTCCGTCTGGTTGATCACGATGTAGCCACCGCTCTTGAGCCACACTTTCGATTTGAGCGCCTTGTTCATTTCCTCCTGCAATCCAAACTGCTCGAACAGAGGAATATCTTTCGTGTAAAGCTTGATGCGCTTCATCAACGAAGGCTGGAACCTCTGCGCAAACCGCAAAATGCGCTCGTATTCCTGCTCGTTGTCCACCCAAATTTGCGAGAAGTCGGAGGTCACCTGATCGCGCAACACGCGTTCGACCACATTCAGATCGTGGTAGATGAGTGCCGGCGCGTTGGAGCTTTCCGCGCGGTTCTTGATCTCATGCCAGAGGCTTTTCAGGAAGCGGATATCCGCGCGCAACTCATCTTCCGCCGCTCCCGCCGCCGCCGTGCGCACAATGAATCCGCCGACACCGTTTTCGCGCTCGCTCACTACAATGCGCTTCAAGCGCATGCGCTCTTCGTCGGAGTTGATCTTGCGCGACACGCCCACATGGTTCACTGTCGGCATGTACACCAGAAACCGGCCCGGGAGCGCGATGTGACTGGTGATGCGCGCGCCCTTCTTGGCAATCGGTTCCTTTGCAATTTGGATCAGAACTTCCTGTCCCGGCTTTAGCAGTTCAGCAATTTGGGGCATGGGTCCCACATCCCGGCGGCGGAAACGGCTGCCTCCGCCGTTGTTGCCCCGGCGGCCACCGCGCTGGCGGTCAAATCCCGTCCGCCGTTGCGTACGCTGCATCAAGGCCGCCGTGGCTGCTGGAGCGCGAACTTCGGCTTGCGCCTCGGTAGGCTCTCCCGTGAAGTCGTCCGCAGCCTGCAATTCTGCTTCTTCTTGAATCGCTTCTAGCTCTGCGTCCTGCTGCTGCTCCATCTGGAATTCTTCCGCCAGTTCCGCGGGAGCCATTGGGCGCTCTTTCAAGTCCTCATCCAACACACTATTCGCGCCGGCAAACACGCCCGGCTCACGAACCTCTTCTTCCAGTTCCTCGTACTGTCCGTGCTCGGAAACCTGTTCCGAGTAAGCAGCCATCTCGGCTTCTTCCTCGTCGATGACTTCTTCTTCGATCACCCCCGCCGAGCTTCCGGAGTAAAACGACAACGGCTCGAGCTGTTGGACATCTCTCGGGTGCTCAACTTCCTGGTGCTCCTGAACTTGCTGGGCCTGTTGAACATGAGCCTGGTGAACCGTAGGAACTTCGACGGGCCCGGCTTCCGTGAAAGCTCGCGCATGCCCTGAAGTCTCTTCGACGGCTTCCGTTTCGTCGAACTCTTCTTCTTCAATTTCCTCTTCCACGACTTGCTGGTGCGCCACCTGATGTCCCGCAGGTTCATGTGCTTCTGCCGGACGGCGAATGTCCACGTCCTCAACCTGGGGGATGGATGCAAGTACGTCTTCGTGGTCGTCCTGCTCTACTTCTTCGACCTCGTGTTCCTCGACTTCGTAGTGCCCGTCTGCTTGCGTGAGAGCCGCCGTTTCCGTAGACCGGACCGCAGCTTCTGCACGAGGCGATTCCAACATGTCTACGCCGCTCCCGGCGTCCGCTGTGGAGAGCACAGCAGGAACCGCGAACATAGGCTCGTCATCCGGGAACTTGTTCGAAAGTACTGCGACCTCATCCTGTGTCTTCGGCGCTGCGGGAGGGAACGTCGCGACTGGTCGGTTCCGATATTTCGAAAGAGATTCGCCAGGAAGAACGATGGGTTGATATCCCGGAGGAGGACCAAAGTCTTGATCTCCCGACTCGCGCGGACGTGAAGTTCTGGAAACGGAATGTCTGGACTCCGAAAATCTGGACTCTGACCGCCTGGACTCCGTCACTCTGGGGGCTGGAGTAGTCTCTTCCAACTCCCTCGGCTCCGAGGCACTCAGCTCCGAATCTCTGGGTTCCCCGGATCTGCCCTCGGAGGACCTGGATTCGACCGGTCGCGGCGAAGACGACCCGCCATCTCTGCGCCCGCGCCGGCGGCCTCCACGGCCGCGCCCTCCCCAACTGCGTTCGCGCCGCAGTTCACCGTTTGCTTCACGCTGAGGCCGTTGCGCCCGGGCTTCTCCCGGCAACGCGCCACCCTCTTCCCCTGCTTCCACCCCTGCTTCCACAAAATCCGCACCCGGTTCGTGCCCCTCAACATCGTCAGATCGCGCGCCTTCACGAGCTACCGGCATGGGGCGCACGGGGATGATTTCTTCGTCGCCGTCGCCGGCATCTTCCAATTCCAGAAAATCGGAAACATACAGGAAGGCATCGCGCTCCAGACCAATATCCACAAACGCCGATTGCATGCCGGGCAGCACGCGGGTCACGCGCCCTTTGTAAATCGAGCCAGCGAGGGTGTATTCCCCCTCGCGCTCCAAATAGATTTCTGCTAGCTGATCGTCTTCGACAAGCCCCACTTTGGTTTCGTGGGGAGTAGATGTGACAAACAATTCTTTATTCATTCGGACTCCGAACCTGCTTCCACTTTGTGGAAGCAGCTTCACCGCCCGGAACACAAGTCAGAACCTCGAGTTCAGAACAACAAAGTGCAGGTAGGATTCATCGCGGCGACTGAGAGGCACACCCAGGCACACCACCGCAAGATGGTCTGTTTCTGGATTCAATCTCTGGTTTCAACGGATATGTTGTCTTCACCGAATCGCTTTGCTGCGCTACCCCGGTTTGTGACCGCTCTCTCACATCGAGGGGGCCGTTACCCGCCGGATCGCGCTAAATCTTTTAGAATCCTGCCCGGCCTTGGGTCGTTGACTCTGGATCGTTACTTCCGGCCGGTGATTTGCCCTCTTCACGCGAGGGCGAGCGTAATTTTCTTCAATCTTGGGTCTTGCTTACTGCGTTCTTTCAATAACTTGCGCTAAATCTTTGGATGCCGCGCCCTCCCGGCGCGGACTTTCCTGCTACATCTGGGTCCTGCCCTAATTCACAAACCGGCGCATACGCACATTCATCACGATCCCTAGCGCCAGAAACATAAACAGGACCGAAGAGCCGCCGTAACTCATGAGCGGCAACGGGATCCCGGTGACCGGCATAAAGCCCACCACCATGCCTACGTTGACCAGAATATGGAAGGCCAGTACCGCCACCACACCCATTACGATGAACGCCCCAGCGCGGTCCGGCGCTGTTTGCGCGTTCTGGGTCAACCGCATCAATACCATAAAGTATAGCAGTAGAAGCAACAGGGCTCCTACAAATCCCCGCTCCTCCGACCACGCCGCAAAGATAAAGTCTGTCTGCGGAACTGGCAAGTAACCGTAGTGAGTCTGCGAACCTTGCGTCGGACTCCCCCACAGTCCACCCGACCCCACGGCAATTAGCGACTGGTTGACCTGGTACCCCGAGCCCTGCCGGTCCGCCTCCGGCGCCATAAAGCTCGTGAGACGATCTTTCTGGTACGGCTTCAGCTTGTGCCAGGCCAGAGGCAGCAGCGCCCCCGCAACCAGCAACACAGTGAGGGCCTGCCGAACCCGCATCCCCCCGAGAAACAATCCCATGACCGCCACTGGAATGTATGTCAGTGCTGTCCCCAGATCCGGCTGCCCCAGCACCATGAGCATGGGAATCCCCACCATGGCTCCCGCCTTCAGGAAGTCCTCCCAGCTCAGCTCTCTCTGCCGCATTTCCGCGAAGTATTTGGCCACCGCGAGAATGAGAATCAGCTTCACCCATTCCGACGGCTGAAAGTGCTGTCCACCCGGCAACTTGATCCAGCGGCGGGCACCTAAGTACCTCTGTCCGAACAAGAACACCAACACCAACGATGCCACCGAGGCAATGTACATCCAGTGCACACGCTCGAGAAGCACGTGGTAGTTGACCACGCTCAGAGCGAACATGGCGGCCATCCCGCCCATGATCCAATACACCTGCTTGATGTGCGCCCCTGCGAACTTGCTGTGCATCGTGGCACTGCGAATCTCAACCACACCGAGGCCGCAGATCACTAGCACCAGAAAGAGCAGTGTCCAGTCAAAATCTCGAAATGAGACAAAACGCGCCATAGGTCAGTTTCGAGTTGCGAATTTCAAGTTTCGAAAGGGCCTGTTTGTCAAGCTCCAAACCGGAAACTTGAAACTCGAACCTGCCTTCTCTGCCACGGCCTTTGCTGGCGATTCCAGCCCCGGAGCGGCCTCCGCCACCTGGAAACGCCCTCGAGGCCCATCCACGAAGAAGCGGCCGATTTGGAGGCGTTCTTCGCCGTCGGCACTATCCGAATGCGCTGGCTCGGTCCAGAGTGAGGCTACTTCCACCCTCCCGCTCGCCTGGCCGAGGGCCGCCTGCGCTACGTGGTTTTCCGGACGCCGCTTCTTATCCACGTACGCCTTCACCACCTGGGAGGCGACGCGAGCTGCGAGCGGTCCGTGTTCTCCCCCCTCGAACAAAACCGCTACCACAAGTTCTGGGTTCCGCCGCGGCGTAACCCCTACAAACCAAGCGTTATCTTTGAAGTCGGCCTTGCCATGCGCCAGCTTCGCTTTTAAGGTGTTGCTGATGGTCTGCGCACTGCCTGTTTTGCCGGCAAAATCAATTCCTTCCAGATGCGACAGTGCGGCGGTGCCACCGGGCTTGGTCACGTCGGCCATGGCATCGGTGATGATTTCCCAATTCCGCGGATCGAGAGGAACCCGCACTTCATCGGCGTCACTCACGGCTGGGCGCAGGTTGCTGGGTAACTCCTCCGGAAACGCGACATGGGGACGATGCATCACGCCGCCGCTGGCAATTCCGCCGATGGCGCGCGCCAACTGGATCGGCGTCGCCGCTATCGCTCCCTGGCCGATACCCACAGAGATGGTTTCTCCCGCATACCATTTTTGTTTGTAGTTGCGGATCTTCCATTCTTCCGAAGGCATCACACCACTAACTTCTTGCGGAAGATCGATTCCTGTCTTCTGCCCCATCCCAAATGCAGTGGCATATTGGGCGATACGCCCGATGCCAAGCTTTTCGGCCAACGTGTAAAAGAACACGTCGCAGGATTGATAAATGCCTTTCGTGATATCCACCATGCCGTGGACACGATGCTCGGCTGTGACCCAACATTTGAAATAACGTCCATAGAACGTCGCACCACCGGGACAATTTACCTGCAGACTTTGCGCGATCCCCTCCTGCAAGCCTGCCGTGGCCATGATGATCTTGAACACCGAACCCGGTGCCAATTGGGCTTGAATCGCCTTATTTAACAATGGCTTAGCCTTATCCGTGATCAACTGTTTCCATTCTGCATTGGAGATGCGCACCGCGAAGTCATTCGGATCAAAGGCCGGACGGCTTACCATGGCCAGAATCTCGCCACTCCGGGGATCCATCGCCACGATTGCCCCATCTTTTCCTTCGAGTGCTTCCTCCGCCGCGATCTGCAGGTCGAGATCTATCGTTAGCTTGAGCGGCTTCCCCGGCTCGGCTGGCGTCTCGCCCAACTGCTTAATTTCTTTGCCCCGGCTGTTCACAACCTCCTGCCGGTAGCCATTTTTGCCCATAAGCAACTGATTGTATTGGAGCTCCACGCCGGACTTGCCGACTACATCGCCGGGACTATAGAGCTCCCATTGGGGCTGGCTGAGCATATCCTCGCTGACTTCACCTACGTATCCCACCAGATGCGCCAGGAAACCGTTGCGGGGATACAAACGCCGGTGCGCCATGATCGTATCCAGCTCGGGCAGTTCGTTGCGATGGGCTTCCACGAACGCCAGATCGTCCGGCGTGATGTCTTCCTTCAGATAAATCGGGGCATACTGCGGCATGCCTGCGAAGTGCCGGATCTTATCCCGCACCTCGTCCACGTTCATGTGCAAGCCCTTGGCGATCAAGGGAGCGTCGGCGCTCATGTCACGGGTCTGGTCGCGCAGGATCAGCGCGGTAAACGAAGGATAGTTATCGACAATGATACGGCCTTCGCGGTCGACAATCCTTCCCCGCGGCGCCAAAATCGGTACCTTGCGAACCCGGTTCTTTTCGGCTTGCGTGGCGTAGTAGTCGCTGCCGGAAACCTGCAACCGCCACAGCCCGTACCCCAGCACAAGAAACATGATGAGAATCAGGTACTGCACGGCGGTCAAGCGGCCCGGTGATACTTTTTCTTCGCGGCCCAGCATAGTCAGCTTTCAGTTGCCAGTCTTCAGTTGCCAGTTTTTAAGATTTCGCTGGCAACTGCTCTCCTAGTTCCTCTTCTTAAAGCGATCCAGCACCGCAAACAGCACGACCGCCAGACCGGCATTCGCCAGCCCAGCGACCAACTCGTGACCCCACGCCCAGTCCATTGCTTGACCCACTAAACCGCGTTGCACCGAGAAAAACAAGGACTGGTGCAGCAGATAAAAGCCGTAGGTCACCAGGAAGCGCGACGCCGCATTCTCGACATCGAGTTTCACGCCTAAGGACGATGTTCCGAACCCCACCACCGTCTTCGCGATCCCAAAAACCCCGAACTGATGCTGCGTCAGGCTGTCCTGGATTAAGCCGATAACGCAGCCTGTCAACAATCCTGAAACCGGATTCCGTCGCGTCACGCCCAAATAAATCGTGACTAGCAGCGGTACGTCGAAGATCGTCAGAAAATGCAGATGCGCGGGGAAAAAAGCCTGAAAAAAAATAGCAAGGGCCGGGATCAAGACTGCCGCCAGCCAGCTGAACCGGTAAACTTCCACCTGCTCCGGAGACGTCTGCGAAATCCGCACGCTATTGGATCCGTTCTTCGGCTGGCTTCACCGTCGCTGCAGGCTTGAGGCTCTTCGGAGGTTTCGTCACCGGCAAAGGCTCGTCGCTTTGCGGTTTTGCCGCAGCCTTCGGCGGTGTGGCGGGAGGCGCAATGGGATGTGCTGGCTTCGTCGCCGGTGCGTGTGCTCCCGTGCCAGTGGCTCCCACCCCAATGGACGACTTGGCTCCGGTTTTCCCCGCCGCATCCGGCTGGATTGCATCCGGCTTCACAGCCTTAACGGGCACACCGGGGAGACGGGCCGCCAGAATGTCCACCGCGCGCTGCGCGCCCGCAACCTCACCTGTCACGGGCGCCACATCCTGGAGCTTCGTAATCACCAGCACTTCCTCGAGGCGGTTCAGGTCTGCTGCCGGATGCACCCGAATCTTGAGGAACAGATCGGAGCGGGATACGCTTACGACATTGCCCACCGGCAGCCCCTTGGGGAAAATTCCGTCGCCTCCCGTAGTAATGATGCGGTCTCCCGGCTGCACGTCCTCATCCACCATGACTCTCTCCAGCATGGTTTCACCAGCCGGGCTACCCTTTACAATGCCTTGCAAGCGCAGCCTTTCCACGATTGCGCCGAGGCCGCTGGTCTGATCGTTGATCAGCAGCACCTGCGCCGTTCCGGGATACACCTGCAGAATCTTCCCGACCACGCCCCCGGCCGTAATGACCGCCATATCTTTTTTCAGGCCGTCGTTCTCACCCTTGTCCAGATAGACGGAACGCGACTGCTCGCTGCCGCTCGATCCCACCACTTGCGCGGGCAGCGTTTGAATAATGAATTGTTCCTTGAACCCCAGGAGCGCCTGCAAGCGGCGTGCCTGACTGGCGTCCTGGTTGAGGCGCACCTGTTCGAGACGCAGTCGCTCGATTTCCTGCTTCAGGTCGCGATTTTCCTGTCTCACCCCGCGTAGATACAGGTAGTTGTGCCAGATCCCGTAGAGGCCGCCCTGTGTGTGGACGATGGCGCGCTCGACCGGCGTAATCGCAGCCACAGCCCAAATGCGGATCAGACGGGTCTGTTCAGCGTCATTGTTGCGCTTGACTTGCACGGCCAACCCGAAAATTTGCAGAAACAACACCGCCGCTAGCACGGAGAGATTACGGTGCCGCGAGAGCAGGTTTTCCATAGGAGCGTTGCCAGCAAAACCAGTGGTCAGTTATCAGCTTGCCCTTCGCTGGCAACTGACATTTGGCAAACTGGTTTTACTCAATCGAGATCTTGCGCAGCAACTTGAAGTCGCTGAGCATTTTGCCCGTGCCCAGCACCACGCTGCACAGCGGGTCA
>CAZUCC010000066.1:0-18255 GCA_964619065.1 uncultured Acidobacteriaceae bacterium
CGCGTGGTTGGGGATATGTGCGTGGGCGCTGTACTTCTACGGCGAGTGTGGATCGTTGGTCGCCCGCACGCGCTGGATTTCGTCGCGTCCATTGGTGCACCAGCTCTGCCCGTAACCAATAAAAAAGCGCTGCTCGGGCGACAAGCCTTCCATGGGCTCCAGTTTCTGATCTTTGATCGCATCTTTCCACGCCATGTAGGCAAGAATCAAACCGCCGAGATCGGCCACGTCTTCTCCGAGCGTTAGCTTCCCGTTGATCTTGATGTCATCCACAATGGTGTAGCCGGAATACTGATCCGAGATGCACGATGCCCGCTTCTCAAATTCCTTTCCGTCTTCCGGAGTCCACCAGTCTTTCAGATTGCCGGTGGCGTCAAAACGGCGGCCTTCGTCGTCGAAACCGTGTGTGAGTTCATGCCCGATGGTACCGCCCGTGTCGCCATAGTTGGGAGCGTCGTCGGCAGTAGCGTCAAAGAGAGGCGGCTGTAGCACGCCCGCGGGAAAATTGATATTGTTCATCTGCGGGTCGTAATAAGCATTGACGGTGGGAGGAGTCATATCCCACTCACCGCGATCTACCGGCTTTCCGATCTTGGCCAACTGACGCTCGTACTCGAAGCGGGTACCGCGGTTTCCGTTGCCGGCATAGTCTCCGGCAACGATTTCCAGTTTCCCATAATCACGCCACCGATCCGGATAACCGATCTTATTGGCGACGCCGTGCAGTTTTTCAAAAGCCTTCCTCTTGGTGGCTTCACTCATCCAGGGAAGCTGCTGGATATCGCGTTCCATGGCATCCTGAATTCCCTTCACCATTTTTGAAGCGCGCTGTTTCGCGTCCGCGCCGAAATACTTCTCGACGTAGACCTGGCCAAGCGCTTCGCCCAGGTCACCATCCACACCATTCACGCATTTTTTCCAGCGCGGCTCCATTTGCTCGAGCCCTTGCAACGTCTTGCCATAGAAATTGAAATTCTCTTTCAAGAAATTAGACGCAAGATACTGCGCCTGGGAACGCGCCAGGTGCCAACGGAGATAGTCCTTCCAATCGGACAGACTTTCCTTCTTCAGCTCCGCATCCAGCGCTTTGAAAAAACCGGGAGAGGCCACGTTGAGGGACTTGATGCCTGGCGTCCCCGTCTTGGCAAAGAAATGCTGCCAGTCGAAGGTTGGAGCCGATGCAGCCAACTCGCGGACTTGCATGGTGTGATCCAGGTTGTGCGGATCGCGGCGCTCCACACGGGTTTGCGAGCCTGCGGCGAGTGCGGTCTCAATGCGCATCACCGTTTCCGCTTCGCGCTTGGCGGCCTCAGGTGGATCGCCTAATAATGCAAATGTCTTTTCGACGTGCCCTACATAGGCCTTGCGCAAGTCGACGGACTTGGCGTCGTCCTTGAAATAGAAATCCCGATCGGGCAGGCCGAGGCCACCTTGGTCGACAAAGGCAACCTGCTGCGTCGAATCCTTAAAGTCCTGTGAGGAGTGGTAGCGGAAAAAATAAATCGAAACGTCGGGAGCCCTGGCGATCCAAGCGGCAAGTTCCCGTTTGTCCTTCAGGGAAGAAATCTCAGCAAGAGTTGGCGCGAGCGGCTTGGCGCCCAGCGCTTCCACGGCACCTTCATCCATGCACGAGGCATAGTAGTCTCCGATCTTCTGCTCGCTGACGCTCCGTCCCGCTCCAGCCTTCGCGGCGTTTTCCAGTAGAGCCCGGAGCTGGAGTAAGGTGTCGTCCTGCAACTTGGAGTAAGCGCCCCAGTTGGACTGGTCGGGTGGAATCGGATTCTTTTTCATCCAGCCGCCGCACGAATAGGTGTAGAAATCCGTGCACGGATCAGCGTTCGTATCCATCGAAGTGGTGTCCAGCACCGGCTGCTTCCGCGCACTGTCAGTTTGTGCAGCAACAGAGCCGGTCATTGAGATGCACAAAAACAAAGTGCCAAGAACAGCGATCAAGAAGAGACGCATATTGCTCCCTCGCCTCATTGCAGATTTCAAACCGGTAATCATACATGAGACGTCACAGTGCTGTTGATGTTAGCGACTCATGCCGTATACGCCATGCGGATCAACGTACGCTCTGCGAACGGTACGTACAGAAGCGCGGCCACAGCGGCAAATGCCCCGCCAATTCCGATCTGGTGAAGAATCAGGAACGGAGCGCAGGCCCATAACAGATCGAGGAATAGCACCGCCAGGAAAAGCCTGTGAAATTTCTCTCCCAGGCGGGCATGATCGAAGGAAACGCCAGACAGCAGATAGAACCGCAACGGAATTCCCGCCGCGGCTGTCAGTAACACCAGCTTTGTAATCGTCTCCGCGCGGGGTGGGGCAAAGTTGAGAAGTGCAATGATTCCAACCTCGTCCCAGTGAATGAGGGCCAACACATAGAACACCAGGTACATGATCTGTAGCAGCGCAAACAAAGTGCGGGGCCACGCCCGGTTCACAATGGGCAAATCCCTCTGCGGTTCGCTCGTCAGCGGCGCAAGCGGAGGAGAAATTTTGGCTGCGCGAGTCTGCAGGCTGGCTGCAAGCGGCAGCTCTTCACGACGAATCGGTGCGATAAAGCGGTAGCCACGCTTCGCGAGTGTCTCCACAAAGCGTGGATTCGCAGCGGAATCGTCGAGTGCGTCGCGCAGTTTGTTGATGGCCGTATTCAAGCTGTGGTCGAAGTCGACAAACGTCTCGGCATTCCACAGGCGCGTTCGCAGTTCGTCGCGCGTCACTACTTCCCCGGGCCGCTCCAGCAAGATTGCCAGAACCTGGAACGGTTGCTCCTGCAAGCGAATCTTCGCTCCGTTCTTGCGCAGCTCTCCCAAAGAGAGGTTGGCTTCGAAGATTCCAAAACGGACGACGCGTCCGGCGGGTACGGGTGGCGTGGTGGACATACGAACCGAGCGCCAGTGTAGCATCGCGTGGGCATTGTCATTACAAACAAAACCCCGCCCCGTCGTTCAGAAGTCTGCGAGTTCAGCTCAGAGACTTATCGGAGTTTTCTTGTGCGGTTTAGAATGTGCAACGTGGACCAAGACGACAAAGGGAGCCATCCTCCCCGTGAAACACCGACGCGCCAGGCTATGCGCGTGGAAGCCCGCGGCTTGATTCTGCTTGCGCTGGTCATTTTCGTCGTCTATCTGGTTCGTTACTTCCATCTTCTACATCGGGGCGCGCGGTAGTGAACGCGCCGGAACCGCTGCTCGTTGCTCTACTTGGACCCACGGCCAGTGGCAAGACGTCGCTATCCCTTGCGCTGGCGGAATGCTTTGATGGCGAGATCGTGAATTGCGATTCCGTCGCGCTCTACCGTGGATTCGACATTGGCACGGCCAAGCCCAATGCCGATGAAAGGGCACTCACACCGCATCATCTGATCGATGTCGCCGATCCTACGGAAGACGTCACCGCCGGGGATTACGCTCGGCGGGCCCGAGTGGTGCTAGCCGAAATTCGTGGCCGGCGGAAGTTGCCCATTGTTGTGGGTGGAACAGGGCTCTACCTGCGTGCGCTCCTCGATGGGCTTTTCGCTGGTCCACCGCGTTCGGAAGAACTCCGCATTCGGCTCCGCGAACGAGCAAGCACACTGGGAGCGGGACATCTCCACAAAATACTTCTCCGTCTTGACCCTGCGGCTGCGGAAAAGATCCACTCCAACGACACACCCAAGCTCATCCGCGCCATCGAGGTCTGTCTCGCCGCCAAGGCTCCCATGACGCAACTCTGGGGCGAGGGGCGCAATCCGCTGACCGGCTTTCGCATTTTGCGCCTGGGTTTGAATCCGGAGCGTAGCGCTCTCTATGACCGGATCAACCAGCGCTGCCAACGAATGTTTGAAGGTGGGCTGACGGAGGAAACTGCCGCCCTGCTTCAGAAGTACGGCGATTCCGCTCGGCCACTGGCTTCCCTCGGATACAAGCAGGCTGTGCAGTTGTTGCGAGAGGAGTTGGCCCGCCCGCAAGCGCTGGAAGCGGCGCAGCAGGCACATCGCAACTATGCGAAGCGGCAGATGACCTGGTTCCGGCGGGAACCGGACGTTCAGTGGCTGCCAGGGTTCGGAAATGATCCGGAAATTGTACGCGAGGCACTCCAAATGGTGAGAGCTGCCAGCTAAAGCCAGCTCCGATGGCTGGTTCGAGTTCACACAATTCCGCAGCCTCAAACATGACGCGTTTTCTGTTATTGTCGGCGCATGACGAAGCGTTGGTCTCGAATCACGCTGGGGTTATTTCTCTACCTCCTAGCTGCCGATCTAACCGGGGCCAAAGATCGCCCACAGCCGGCCGCTGGTCTCCATCTCGACCGGGACGGCGAAAAATGGGCGGCGAAGACCCTGCGCAAGATGTCTCTGGAAGAGAAAATTGGGCAACTCATCATGCCGTGGGCCCGCGTCCAGTTTTTGAATGCCAAGAACCCCGAGTACCTTCTGCTGCGTGAAAACCTTCGCAGGTACCATGTGGGTGGATTTGCGGTTAGTGTGCCGGTGGAAGGCTCGTTTCTGCTTTACAACGAGCCATATGGCACTGCCGCTCTCACCAACAAATTACAGCACGACTCCAAGTTGCCTTTGATCTTTGCGGCGGATTTTGAGCGCGGCCTGGCCATGCGGCTGCACGGAACCACGGTGTTCCCTCACGCCATGGCGTTTGGCGCCGCTGGAAAGCTGGAATATGCCGAGGCTCTCGGCCGTGTGACTGCCGAAGAGTCTCGTGCCATTGGCATCCACTGGAATTTCTTTCCCGTAGCCGATGTGAATTCCAATCCCGCAAATCCAATTATCAACACCCGGTCTTTTGGGGAAGACCCGCAACAGGTTGGCGATCTCGTGGCCGCTTACATCCGGGGAGCCCACGCGGCAGGCATGCTCGTAACAGCGAAACACTTTCCCGGCCACGGTGATACCGGCACCGATTCTCATTTAGGGGTCGCGCAAGTCACGGGCGACGCGGCCCGCCTCGATTCCGTTGAGATGCCCCCTTTCCGGCGGGCGTTGACGGCCGGGGTCGACGCCGTGATGGTGGCTCATGTCTCCGTTCCTTCATTGGAACCAGACCTTAAGCGGATCGCGACCACGTCGCCCAAAGTCGTTCGCGAGTTGCTCAGGCAAAAACTGGGCTTCCAGGGAATTGTTATCACGGACGCTCTCGACATGGGCGCATTGACGCGCCTCTATGCCAAGGAGCCTCCGGGCCGCTCTTGCGTGGACGCTTTTAAAGCGGGGAACGACGTGTTGCTCATTCCCCTTGATATCGACACTTGCTTCCGCGCCTTGGCCTCTGCTGTGCGCAGCGGAGAAATCCCCAAAGCCGATCTGGACGCCTCCGTGCTGAAGCTGCTTCGCGTCAAGGCTTCGCTTGGGCTGAACAAGAATCGCTCTGTTGATCTGGAAGCTCTGCCTGAGAAAATCGCTGCCCCGGAGAATGTCGCCCTCGGCCTGCAGATTGCCGGAGATGCCCTTACCCTGGTACGAGATAACGGCAAGATGCTGCCTTTGCAGAACTTCGCCCAGAAGCGTGAGTCGGAGAATCATGGGTCGGAGAATCATGGAACCGATCCAGCCCCCCTTCCGTATCAAACGGTGGAGAGAACCGCTAACCAGTTTGTGGCGGTTGTGCTTACGGATGACGTCCGTCAGGAGTGGGGACGCGTCCTGGAAAGGGAGCTGCGCGCACGAGTGCCTGACGCCAACGTCATTTTCGTGGACTCACGCATCGCCAACTCTATGTCAGCCCAGGTGCTTAGCGCCGTCGAGCAAGCCCAGACCGTGCTCGCGGCCGTCTATATCAGTCCCTCGGCGGGGAAGCGAGTGCAAATACACGGGCAAGTCACAAACAGTGTGGGATTGGCTGAGGCGGCTGGTACTCTGCTGCAACAGATTCTCTCGCATGCGCCGGAAAAGTCCTTTGTCATTTCCTTAGGCAGTCCTTACTTTGTTTCCGATTTTCCGGAGACGCAAAACTACCTGTGCACGTTTTCCAATACAACGGTTTCGGAAACCAGTGCCGTGAAAGCTCTTTTTGGGGAAATGCCGATTCACGGCCACCTGCCTGTGAGCATTCCGAACATCGCCCTGCGCGGCGCCGGCCTCGACCGGTCCGCTAATTCTGGAGATACATCTCATGGCCAACACTAGTTTCGCCGTACGTTCCCTTTCAGCCCTTGCAATTTCCAGTTTCTTATTGGTCTGCCTCGCCGCATGCGGAATCAATGTGAAGGAGAAGGACAACGGCCACGGCGATAAAGATGTGACCATCCAGTCGCCGGTCGGCAACTTGCATGTTGGGAAAGACGTGAAAGGCGCGGATACGGGACTTACCGTATATCCGGGAGCAAGGCTGGCAGAGAAAGATGACAATGGCGGCAATGACAGCGCCAATCTCAATATCTCCACGTCACTTTTCGGGCTGAAGTTGGTAGTCGTGAAATATGCCTCCGATGACGCACCTGACAAGCTTGTCGCCTTTTACACCAACGACCTGAAGCGGTACGGTAGGGTTTTGTCCTGCAAGAGTTCAGGAGGACTGGATGTGAACACAGGGAGCCTCCACTCCGACGACAAGAAATCCAAGCATCCGGGCGAACTGACCTGCTCCGGGGACGGCCAGGGCGAGACGATCGAGATCAAAGTCGGCACCGACAAAAACCAGCACATTGTCGCTGTATCGCCCAAGGGCAAGGGGTCGGAATTCGCCCTGGTGTACGTTCACGCACGCACCGACGACGACAACACTATCTAAAACCCCTCGTTTCTTGCCCACAGCTCCGTTCGTGCTGTACCTTGCCTGAGTGGATCACTCTTGCCCTAGTTGCGGCCTTGCCGTCGCCGACGGAACACCCTTCTGCTCCGGTTGCCGGACTCCGCAGATTCGCTTCGTTCTCCCCGAGGTGATCGAATCACCAGCGTCGGTGGACGCGTTCACCATGGACGCGACCCAGCCCGCGACGTCTCGACTCGTGTGGCGGCAGGCCTTCCACGCTGCTTTCCTGGGTGCAATTTTCTCCGCTCTAGTTATGAACCTCCTCGGTGGCCTGCTCGGTCTGGGGTTCATTGCAGGAGGTGCACTCGCCGTCTATGCCTACCGCCGCCGCGTTCCTGGGGCCGTGGTGAGCCTGGGCTCGGGGACAATACTGGGCGCTCTCTCAGGGCTTTTTGGGTTTCTGGTTTTCGGCGTTCTGTTTACTGTGGAAATCCTGCTAACGCACAGCTGGGACAAGCTCCGGCAAGCCGTTTTCGACTCCTTGAACCAGACCGCCCAGAATGCGGACCCGCAATTTCAGCAGCAGCTTCAGGACATGATTCAGCAGTTCAAGACGCCGGAAGGCTTTGCGCTCTTCATGATTTTGACCTGCCTCTTTCTTTGCCTGATTTTTATCTTTTTTTCCGTTCTCGGGGGCGCTATCGGCTCCAGCATGACGCGTAAAAGCCCTAGATAGCAGCCATCCACACACCTGTGCCAGCAAGTTGCCCCGGGCCCTTTCCCCGCGTATGATCCTGAGTTCATGACTTCGCGATCCGCCATCCGTCCGCACCATCTGCGAGAAAAAGCCCAGCTTATGTCGCCGTCGGAAATTGAGCGCACGCTGGTGCGGCTGGCCCATGAAATCACGGAGAGCAACAATGGTGTCGCCGATCTGGCGTTGGTGGGAATCCGGCGTCGTGGCGTGCCCCTGGCCCAGCGACTGGCAAAATTGCTGCATCGCATTGAAAAGAAAGAGATTCCAGTTGGCACCCTGGACATCAGTCTGTATCGTGACGACCTTACTACGCTGGGGCCGAAACCGGTTGTGCATAAAGCAGAAATTGGTGTCACGGTGACAGACAAAGTGATCCTTTTGGTCGACGATGTGCTGTATACGGGGCGCACGGCGCGCGCCGCCATGGATGCGTTGTTTGCTCACGGCCGCCCGCGCCGGGTTCAGTTTTGTGTCCTGATTGACCGTGGACACCGCGAGCTGCCGGTGGAAGCTACCTTTGTGGGGCGAAAGGTCCAGACCCTCGAAAATGAGATTGTCGAAGTGCAGCTGAAGGAAATCGACGACGCGGAAAAAGTTCTTCTCGTCGAGAAAGTGAGTTAAGGATTCAGCCGGGACCTCGCCTCCGCCGGGATGCGAAATTCGAAGCGTAGGATCCCAGCTCCGACATGAACACTCCAGCGCGCGGCTCGCTTCTGAGCATCGAGCACCTGCCAACCCGGGACATCGACGCCTTGCTCAAACTGGCGCGCCGAATGAAGCCCGAGCATCCACGTCCCTTACTGCGGGGAAAGCGCGTGGTGCTGTTGTTCTACGAGACCTCCACGCGCACCCGTACGTCATTCGAGTTTGCCGCCAAGTCTCTGGGTGCGATCACAACTTTGATACAAGTTTCCGGTTCCAGTATTGAAAAGGGAGAATCTCTTCTCGATACCGGCGAGACGTTGCGAGCCATCGGTGCGGACATCATTGTCATCCGGCACCCCAATTCCGGCGCGCCGTATCTGCTGGCGCAGTATCTCGGGATACCCATCATCAATGCCGGCGACGGCATGCACGAGCATCCTTCGCAGGCCTTGCTGGATGCCTACACAATTCTGCGCCACAAGAAAAAGATTGCTGGCTTACAGGTCGCGATCATTGGAGATATATTCCATAGCCGCGTGGCACGTTCCAATATTCACTTGCTGAGCAAACTCGGCGCCAAAATGACCTTGTGCGGACCTCCCGAACTCTTGCCGGAAGTCGCTACAACCCTCGCTTCGGGCATTAAGCTAATTCGTCATCTGGAAGAAGCAATTCGCGGAGCCGATGTGGTTATGTTGCTGCGCGTACAGAAGGAACGCCTTGCTGGGCTGAAGGTTCATGTTTACGACTACATAACTCGCTATCAGATGACACCAGCGCGCCTCAAACTCGCCAAACGCGATGCCATCCTGATGCATCCAGGTCCCGCTATTCGCGGGCTGGAACTGGAAGGCGATTTGGCAGATGGTCCGCAATCGGTAATTCGCGAGGAAGTGAAGAACGGCGTCCCAGTGCGAATGGCAATTCTGGCAAGAGCGGCAGGAAAGGCGCGATGACGAGCGTGAGTCAGCGGAGAGGCAGTAACAGCCTGCTCATCAAGGGCGGCCACTTGATTGATCCCGCGCAGAGGATTGACGAGCCTATGGATATCCTCTTGCGCGATGGAAATGTGGTGGAAGTCGCGTTGCCTAACAAGATTCGGGGCGGTGCTGACGAGAAATTCGATGCGCGCGGCTTGATCGTGGCTCCCGGTTTCATCGATCTGCATGTCCACCTGCGTGAGCCGGGCCAGGCCTATAAAGAAACAGTTGCCACGGGCACGGCGGCTGCCGCTGCGGGAGGCTTTACCTCGGTCTGCTGCATGCCAAATACGAATCCCGTCATCGATTCCGCGGAATGGGTGGCGTGGCTGCTCCATCCCGACCGCGGTGCGCTGGTCAATGTGTACCCTGTGGCCGCAGCCACGCTCGCCAGCAAGGGGGCAACACTAACGGATTTTCGCGCGCTGCATCGCGCCGGGGCTGTCGCCGTCACCGACGATGGCAAGCCTGTGCTTGACGATAAAGTGATGCGTGACGCGCTGCGGCTTTCGTCCGACCTGAACATCACGATCGTCCAGCACGCGGAAGACACGCGCGTCACCGAAGGCTGTCCGATGCAGGAAGGGCCTACTTCATTCCGCCTGGGGCTGCGTGGCAGCAAAGCTTCCGCTGAAGCCGATGTAGTTGACCGTGACGTCCAACTCGCGCAGTCAACTGGGGGACGCCTGCACGTGGCACATCTTTCCGCAGCCGATTCACTGAAAGCAGTGCGCCGCGCCAAGCGTGCCAAGGCTCGCGTGACCTGTGAAGTTACGCCGCACCACTTCTCGCTGACCGACGCCGACATTCGCGACTACGACACTCGCTACAAAATGAACCCGCCGCTGCGCTCAGCTCCCGATGTGCAGGCAATTCTTGCCGCGCTCGCCGATGGCACCGTTGATGCCATCGCCACCGACCACGCTCCACATGCGGCGTACGAAAAAAATCAGGAATTCGACCGCGCCCCATTTGGCATCACTGGGCTCGAAACCGCTCTTGGCCTGGCGATCTCTCGTCTGCACAAGGAGAACGGCATTCCCCTTACCCGCATCGTGGAGCTATTTACCTCCGGCGCCGCCCGCGTCTTCGACCTTCACACAGACCTGCATCGCCGTGGCACACTCGCCAAGGGCGCTCACGCCGACGTGACGATTTTCGACCCGAAGAAGCGCTGGACCTATGACGCTGCAAAGTCCCTTTCGAAGTCGCACAACTCGCCGTTTGATGGCTGGCAACTGACAGGGAAAGTAGTCGCTACATTAGTCGGCGGCCGGGTCGTTCACCAGAGCTGAGCCAGCATAAAATCGGCCCTGCCTAAAAAGCTTCTCTTAGAGGGAACCGAAGGTCACCGAGGGTGCACACTTCCCGCTTGTACCACTTTTTAACTCATTTTGTATGTTGCACTTACCATGGAGAGTCAACTACTTGACGCTTCCCCAAGGCTATTGACATCCAAAGAATGGCAGCCGATACTATTTAGGAGGTTTCACCATGATGGGTGGGGTTTTCGAAGGGTAAGTTTTCCGTATAGCAGGCAGCGGATTTTCCAATGTCGGAATTTTCGACGTTGTGATATATTTTGCCGCTCATGCCCTGTCACGTCAACCTCGTTTTCCAAGGCGGCGGCGTTCGCGGTATCGCCTACGCGGGTGTCTTGAAACATAAGCCACCCGGCGTAGAGATCAACGCAGTCGCTGGTACTTCCGCAGGCTCCATTGTAGCCGCACTTCTCGCTGTCGGTAAGACCGCGGCCGAAATCAAATCTATTCTGGAAAAACCCGAGCTTCGAGCCTTGCTCGAAGAAGCCGGCATTCAGCGCATGCAGCGTTTCGAACGGGCTCGGCTCGACTTGCAGGATGTCGCCAAAGTTGGCAAGGATGGCGCTTTCAAGATTTCTGCTCTGAAGGCCCTGAAATTCTACCGCTCTCACCACCGCCAACTCGGGAAGGATCTACGTGATGTCTGGCAGCAGAGGGGCCTGCACAGCTCCCAAAAACTGCGGAAGTTCCTCAAGGACATCTTTGGTGACATTCGTTTTGTCCACGGCAAGGGCGGCATCGTAACCACCGATTTGCGCATCGTTGCTTCCGACGTCACCCGCCAGAAATACGAAATTTACTCTTTGGCCACAACTCCGAACGAAAGAATCGTTGATGCCGTGCAAGCATCCTGCAGCATCCCCATTTTCTTCCAGCCATTTCTGCGCGTGGACGATCACTTTGTAGACGGGGGCATGCTCAGCAACTTCCCCAGTTTTCTTTTTGCGCAAGATTTCTACCCGACGATAGGGTTTCGCCTCACCGATTTCGATCCTCCGGTACAAATTGACTCCACCGCTGCATACCTCAAGGCATTGATCCTGACGATGACTTCGGCCCACGACAAGGAGCGCGGCGATCCTCCACATTTTGTGTGCTATGACATCCCTACCCAGGTCCCCTCGACAAAGTTCGCACTCACCGATGAGGATATTCGCAACCTCTTCGGCTGGGGGGAGGCGATAGGACAACAGGTCCGATGGAACGATCTCTGTTCTGAGAAGAAGGTCAACAGCTACTACGACCCCAAACCGCACGAAGTGCTCAAGCTTGGCCTTGGGCAGGCGCAGAATCTTTTCGAGGAATACTCCCACCACCTTGTGGACGGGCTCCGCCAGGAAACAGTTTTTTCGGTCTACATCGAAAAAGACTGGTCCTCTCGATACGTTACGAAGAATACCTACACAGTAACTGGCGACAAACGCCTCATTCTCACTCGCTTCAAGGGATCCGGGAATTCAGCAACGGCAACCGGACCTACCAGTCTCGTGGACTTCGATCTCACGGCCAAGGAAATTTCCTCCGACGGAACGAAGCGTGACCTGATCCGCATACCTGCATACAACGGAGAAAAGGAAAAGGGGTTCTTGCTCTTCTTCTCTCCGCCCATCTCGTCCGGGGCTACTCGGACAATTCTGACGGAACTGCGAATCAAACAGGAATTCGCAAATACCCTGGGGCACGGAGAGTCCGATAAGGTCTCATACACAGCCACGCAACGCGCGAGTTCGCACACGTTGAGCTTGACCTTCGAAATTCTTGTCCACGCCGACCTGCCCGCTCCTAAGTTTGAAGGAGCCTCATTTGCCGGAAGCACCGTCTATGAGGATCCGGACTCACGCGAAGTCTATCGACGCTACTCGGCGATCCAACAGGACATTAAGATTGGCAGTCTCCCTTACAGCTTCAGAGTCGCTCTGAGGACTGCGCAGCAGCAGTAGCACTTACCCCAGTATTCCCATCCGCTTCCCCACGCGCTTCAACACCTCCAATGCCTGGTCGAGCTGTTGGCTCGTGTGGGTCGCCGTCATGATGGTGCGGATGCGCGCTTTACCTTCGGGCACAGTCGGGAATGCAATGCCTGTACCGAGCACGCCTTCCTGGAATAGCTCGCGCGAGAATTGCATGGTCAGCTTGCCGTCACCGATGATGATAGGCGTAATCGGGGTTTCGCTCGCGGGTGTATTCACACCCCCGATGTTGAATCCCAGCAGCCCCAGCTCTTTCTTCCAATAGCGTGTGTTCTCCCAGAGCTTTTCCATGCGTTCTGGTTCTTGCTCCAGTACGTCAAAGGCGGCGATGCAGGTGGCAGCTACGGACGGCGGGTGGGAGGTCGAGAAGAGAAACGGACGCGCGCGATGATAGAGAAATTCGATAAAGTCCCGCGAGCCGCAGACATATCCGCCCAGCGCGCCAATGGCTTTGGAGAGTGTGCCGACCTGAATATCGACACGGCCATGCACTTTGAAGTGATCGATGGTTCCGCGGCCATTGCGACCGAGCACGCCGGAGGAATGAGCATCGTCCACCATCATGATGGCGCCATATTTCTCGGCTACATCGCAAAGCGCGGGCAGCGGCCCAATGTCGCCATCCATGGAGAAGACACCATCGGTAATGAGCAATTTTTTGCCGGGTTGATCTTTGACGCTGGTGAGTTGCTCTTCGGCATGGGTAACATCCTTATGGCGAAAGACAAGAATCTTGGCGCGGGAGAGGCGGCAGCCATCGATGATGGAGGCATGGTTCAACTCGTCGGTGATGATGAAGTCTTCCTTGCTCAAGATGGCGGAAACCGTGCCAGCATTGGCGGCAAACCCAGATTGAAATACTACGCAGGCTTCGACGTTCTTGAAGCGGGCGATCTTCTCCTCCAGTTCCATGTGGATCTTCATTGTGCCCGCGATGGTGCGCACCGCCCCCGAGCCGACACCATACTTACGAGTGGCCTCCAGGGCAGCCTCGCGAAGCTTGGGGTGCGTGGTCAGACCGAGATAGTTGTTTGAAGCCAGGTTGATGACCTGTTTACCGTCAAACGTGCACACGGGTTCTTGTTCGTCTTCGAGAACGCGCAAGCGGAAGTAGGTGCCCTTGGCTTTAAGTTCATCGAGTTGGTTCGTGAGATAAGAAAGCGGATTCGTACGGGTTGCTGTGGGCATGTAAAACCTCGGTTTATGAAAGACTAGACTTGGACCTGCGGCACGTGGAGCCAGTTGCCAGCCGCCGCTAGTTTAATACGAAAATTGAATACGCGAGTTTTATAGAAACCAGGAGTTAGCAAAGCTGTGAGTCCAGTCCCCGATTCCGAAATTCTGCGCCACATTCGCCGCCAGCCCAAGAGCACTGCGGGTTTCAAGCAACTTGTCCGCGAGTTAGGTGTACGCGGGCCAGAGCGCCGTGAACTCGCCGAGAGCCTGGAACGTCTTGCGGCCAACGGCGCTCTCATGCAAGTAGATTCCGACCGCTTCGCCATCCCGAAGGCCGCGACAAACCAGTTGGTGGGACGCCTCAGTATGCACCGCGATGGATACGGGTTCGTCATCCCCAACCGTGCGGACCTGAAAGAGCCGCTCCGCAGCCAGCTTTCGGGCGATGTATTCATTGCGCCACACCAGATTGGTTCTTCGATGCACGGTGACCGCGTGCTGGTCGAGGTGAGCAGCGTGCGTTCGGATGGCCGCGCGGAAGGCCGCATTCTGCGAACAGTCGATCGCGCACATGCCACGGTAGTAGGAACGTTCCACTACGGACGCCGGCACAGCTACGTCACACCGATGGACGAAAAGATCACGCAGGAAATCATCATTGCGCAGGGTATGGAGTATCCACTTGATACGCCAAACGAAGATACGCCTGAAGCGGACGATCCCAAAGTGAACAACAACAAGGACGACAAAAAGAAAAATGACGTCAAGAAGTCTGTCGGATCGCCGCATCGTGTTCTCGGCGAAGAAGCCGCACGCCGCACGGCATGGGACGATCTCGAAGGCGTGGTAGCTGACGTGGAAATTACTGATTGGCCGAGCCCCACGCAAAATCCACGAGGCCGAGTGGTGGAAATTCTGGGCTACGCAGACGATTTCGGCGTGGATGTCGAAATCATGATTCGCAAGCACCACCTGCCGCACCGCTTTCCGGCAGGCGTTCTGGAGGCAGCGGAGGCGGCGTCCGAAATCATTTCCGCGCACGAACTCCGCCACCGTCGCGATTATCGTAGCCTCCCGATTGTCACCATCGATGGCGAAACCGCGCGCGACTTCGACGATGCCGTGCTCGTTCGTATATTGGATAACGGCAACTACGAGTTGCAGGTCCATATCGCCGACGTAGCGCACTACGTCACGCCCGGCTCCAAGCTCGACCAGGAAGCCCGCCTCCGTGGCACGTCTGTCTATTTCCCCGACCGTGCAGTGCCCATGCTGCCGCTGGAGCTTTCTACCAACATCTGCAGCCTGCGGCCGCACGTCGAGCGGCTGGTTCTCTCCTGCACTATGGAGATCGATCACCAGGGTGAGATTGTTGGCTATGAACTGAACGAAGGTGTGATCCAGTCGGCGGAGCGCATGACCTACACCGATGTGAATGCCGTCCTCGAAGGCGATCCAAGCGCGCGGCAACGGTATGCCAAGCTGGCCGTGGGTTTTGACCGGATGAAGGATCTGGCACTCATCCTCAACCGCAAACGCAAGCGCCGCGGGTCCATTGATTTCGATCTTCCCGAGCCGGTAATCGAGTTCGATGAGCAGGGCCTGATGCGTAGTGTGGCCCGCTCCGAACGCAACATTGCGCACCGCTTGATTGAGGAATTCATGCTCTCCGCGAACGAGTGTGTCGCGCAGTATCTTGAGGCTCGCGTACCGTCACTCTATCGCATTCACGAGAAACCGGATGCGAAACGCGTGTATGAATTTGAAGTGACCGCCGCCACCTGGGGATACTCGCTCGGCGTGGGCTCGCTGCCTATTCGCCGCGTGCAGCTGAAAGGTGACCGCCGGGCATCGCAGGGTTCGGGGCGCCGTCCTCGCGAGATCGAAATTCCGCAGGAAGTGAAAGTAACGCCGCGCATGTACCAAAAACTCACCGAAAAAATTGCCGGCAAGCCGGAAGAGCGCATCCTGAGCTATCTGATGCTGCGATCGCTGAAGCAAGCCCGCTACTCGGAAGTGAACGAGGGACATTTTGCGCTGGCCGCGGAGTCGTATACGCACTTTACGTCGCCGATCCGCCGCTACCCAGACTTGATCGTTCACCGCATTTTGAAAGAAGTGTTGCAAGATTCTCCGGAGGAGCGCGTAGGGGAAGTAAATATTGGACGCTCGGGAATCTCCAAGGAGAAAGCCCATGACTCAGCATTTGGCTGGCGCAAGGCTTCCAGCCCCTGGTCCAAGGCAACACCGCACGCCGAAGTTCTAGTTGGTCCTATTCCCGTCGAAGAGCTGCACGACATTGCCGAAGAATCCAGCCAAACCGAGCGCCGTGCCGACGAAGCCGAGCGCGAGCTCATGGAATGGAAAAAAGTAAAGTTCATGCAGGACCGCGTGGGAGAAGATTTCGACGGGCTCATCATCAGCGTGACCAAGTTCGGCTTCTTCGTCGAGCTCAACGACATGTTCATCGAGGGCCTGGTTCCGCTCGCCACGCTGATGCACGACCGCTTCACCTTTCACGAAAACACGCGGCAAATCATCGGCCAGCATTCGCGGAGAGCCTACAGCCTGGGCGACAAGGTTCGCGTACTGGTAGACCGCATCGACCCGGTACTGCGGAAGATTCAGTTTGCGGTGATAGAAGAGGAGCCTGTGCGGAAGGGCAAACGGCGAAAGAAACAATGATCTCTACAATCAATAAAATGAGAGAGCAAGTTGTCAACGGCTCAGATTGCGTTTATTGTTCCTTTTGTTCCTTCATCCATGACCGAATATCTGACCCGCCGTTTTGCTCTGAAAGGCATTGTTGCTGGTGCGGCCCTGGGCGTCTCCGCTTTGCTCCTGAAGCGAGCGGGTTGGCTCCCTTCTTCTTTTAACAATAAGATCGAGCCCGCCGAGCGCGCGGCCATGGCGGACGTCGCCGAAAGGTTTATGCGCAGGTTCGATGCGCCGGGGCTTTCTGTAGCCTTTGCTCGCGACGGCCAACCTTTGTACCAGGAGGCTTTTGGACTGATTGGACACAACGCAATCGAAGCCATGACAACCTCGAATTTATTTCGAATTGCGAGCATCAGCAAGACCATCACCTCCGCCGCGATTTTCAGTCTCATCGAGAAAGGCCAACTCCGCGGTGACAACACGGTCTTCGGTGAGCGAGGGATTCTGGGAACGATGTACGGCAGGCAGCCTTACGGTTCCGGCATTGAGCAGATTACTATCGATCACTTGCTAACACATACTTCCGGCGGTTGGAGTAATCAAACCAACGACGCCATGTTCTCCCATCCAACCATGAGCCAGGCTGACATTCTGGCTTGGGCCCTGGATAATCAGCCCCTCTCAAGTCCTCCGGGACAAACCTGGGCTTATTCCAATGTCGGATATTTCATTCTGGGCCGGGTCATCGAGAAGGTCAGCGGACAACGGTATTCAGAATTCGTGCAAGACACAATTCTCAATCCATGCGGAATTACCGGCATGCTCATCGGCGGCAATACTCTGGAAGACCGCGCGCCCGGGGAAGTGAGCTACTACGGCCAGGGGCAGGCAGCCCACGACGATCCTTATTCCCTGAACGTAGCCCGCATGGATGCGAACGGCGGATGGATTGCCACGCCTGCCGATCTGGTGCGGTTTGCAAGCCATGTCGATGGCTTTGATCCCAGCCGCAATATTCTGAAACCAGAAACAATTCGCGCCATGACAACTCCCTGCAACATTCATCCCAGTTACGCTCGCGGTTGGGGAGTGAACGCCCGGGGCAATTGGTGGCACGAAGGCGATCTGGCGGGAACCACTTCCATCCTGGTTCGAACCGCGAGCCGATTCTGCTGGGCCGCCATCATCAACACGCGTCGCGACGGCGCGGATGGCACACGCGATGCCATCGACGGCATGACGTGGGAGATGGCCTCCAAAGTCAGCGCCTGGCAATCGGCCCTCGCGTAGAAGCGTGCCCTTGAGGAGCGCTCGACGATTACGCTTCGTCTCTAAGAATCTTGATGGGTGCCAGTCTCGTTCGGACAATTCTCGTTCGGATAATTAAAGAAGAGCTGATTGCCATCGGGATCATCGACGACCAGGAGCCGATAACCCCACGAACCCTCCTTAACTGGAACGCCCTTAGCCTCAAATTCGACGCGCAGAGCATCCAGCGCAGCGATCTGCGTCTCCGGTTCGACGTTCAGAGAAATGAACATCAGCCCCTTACCAATCTTCTCCGGCCATGTGTCGGCCAGGATTAGAGCGCAGCCTTGCCGATCCACCTGCGCAACGCCGTCCTCACCATAGCGCCAGGGGCAGGTGAATCCGAGCCGATCCACGTAAAAGCGGAGCGAGGCCTCAAGGTCAGAAATGTGCAAGACAGGGCGCGCGAACCAGTCTGTCATAGCCGTGTGCGTCCTCGAATATATGGCAAGTATCGCACGGCGCTGCGAAATCGTTGATAGCAGACGATTACACTCATTGAGCAAAGTGCCCAGTTCAAAGTGAAGGATGGGGTATCTCTACAAGTTCTTGAAAGGAAGGCCGAGAATTTGGTCGGGACGGGCAGATTTGAACTGCCGACCCCTCGCACCCCAAGCGAGTGCTCTACCAGGCTGAGCCACGTCCCGACAGGAAGAAACCCGACTGATCTGTTGGAGATCATCATCAGGTGGGGCAGTCGTTATTCTACACGAAGGGCGCGATGGTTCACGCATTCTGAAAGATTTG
>CAZUCC010000067.1:0-18014 GCA_964619065.1 uncultured Acidobacteriaceae bacterium
AACACCAACAGCCGCTACCGCTTCTCGATTGGCGCCAGAAGGTTCATGAATGAGTGGAATGCTGCCGGCCCTGCACATCACTGCGCCGTCGGAGTGGGCCATATCTCCAGCAAACTGAAGAAGCTTGGATTACTGCTGGGCATGGAGTGCGTCCAGATTTGCTGAATACCAAGCATATTTGTTGAGGGGGCTTTGAATGAATCACGTTTGTTCTGAATACAAACGGTGGCGATGCAACGGTTTCTCGGCCCACTTAGTCATCTCCATTGCAGCGCTGTTGGTTTTCGCGCTTTCCACCGCTGCTCAAGAGCCACAACGCGACGCGCTCGCCGCTAACTTCACGAATCCTCCGGGTTCGGCCAAGCCGCGCGTTTGGTGGCACTGGATGAATGGCAACATCACCAAGGAAGGCATCAAGCTCGACCTCGAGTGGATGCGCCGCGTCGGCATCGGCGGTTTCCAAAACTTTGATGCAGCACTTAATACTCCAAAACTGGTGGACAAGCGTCTGGTGTACATGACGACGGAATGGAAAGATGCGTTCCTCTTCACGACCAAGCTCGCCGACCAGTTAGGTTTGGAGGAAGCTATTGCTGGCTCTCCCGGTTGGAGCGAATCGGGGGGACCGTGGGTAAAGCCGGATCAAGGGATGAAGAAGGTGGTCTGGAGCGAAACCACCTTGGAAGGCGGGAAGCCTTTTTCTGGATCGTTACCTCACCCGCCGACGGTCAGTGGCCCGTTTCAGAACATTCCAATCATTGACTTCCTCGCCGCAATGAGCGGTCAGGCATCAGCACCAACGCCGACGTTCTATGGCGACAGCGCGGTGATCGCGTACCGCGCACCCGAAAGCGACCTTTCTGTGTCATTGTTGCGACCAAAGATCACTTCCAGTAGTGGCAGCCTTGATTTGTCCGTGCTGGCGGATGGCGATCTGGTGAAAACCACGGCGTTACCCAAGGCCCCGACTGGCCAACAGGCGTGGATACAGTATGAATTTCCTACGCCGCAGACGATGCGCGCTGTAACCCTGGTGTTCAACGACCCAGCCGCAGCCGCCGCGAATATGTTCGGCGCTGCCCCATCCGTCGCAGACATGGAAGCCAGCGAGGACAGCCAAACTTTTCGCAAGCTAGCCGCCGTTCCCAACGACGGAGGCGTGCAACATACAATCGCATTCCCTGCAACAACTGCGCGATTCTTTCGCGTGACCTTCACCGACAAACCGCCTGCTGGCTTTGGCGACATGGCTTTTGATGTGGAGAATCCCTTTGGAAATTTCGGCGGGGGCCAGCCTGATCCTAATTTTGAGATATCGGAACTGGTGCTCCATCCCAGTGCGCGTATCAGCCGCTTTGAAGAGAAGGCGGGTTTCGCCAACCTTCAGAGTTTTGACTCTTTCCCCACGCCACCGGTCGCCGCCGCCGATGCCATACACAAGAGCGACATTATTGATCTGACTTCCAAAATGCGGCCCGACGGAACTTTCGCCTGGACACCGGCGCCGGGCCGCTGGGTTGTGCTGCGGTTTGGGTACTCGTTAACCGGGGTCACGAATCATCCGGCGTCCCCTGAAGGCACAGGACTGGAGGTGGACAAACTCAGCCACAACGACGTCAAAGAGTACATGAATACGTATCTCGACAATTACAAGAATGCGGTCGGCCCGCTGATGGGAAAGCGGGGTTTGCAATATGTGATCAGCGACAGTTGGGAAGCCGGCACCGCCAACTGGACAGAGGATATGGTTGTCGAATTTACCAAGCGCCGTGGCTACGATCCGCGTCCGTGGCTGCCTGTGTTGACCGGACGAGTCATCGAGAGTTCCGAGGCAAGTGAGGGATTCCTTTGGGATTTTCGCAAAACTCTAGGCGATCTGTTGGCTGAATATCACTACGACCAGATCACGGACATTTTGCACCAGCGCGGCATGGGTCACTATGGCGAATCGCATGAGGAAGGGCGTGCTTTCATTGGCGATGGCATGGAGGCGAAACGCAGCAACGATGTACCCATGTCGGCGATGTGGACACAAAAACCGGGCGTGAACAAAGAGCTATATGGCTATGATGCCGATATTCGTGAGTCGGCTTCTGTCGCCCACATTTACGGCCAGAATCTGGTCGCGGCCGAGTCCATGACCGCATCGTCCGGCGCATGGGCTTGGTCGCCTGCGACGTTGAAGCCCACGGCTGACAAGGAAATGGCGATGGGTCTGAACCGCTTCGTCATTCATACCTCAGTCCACCAACCGTTGCTCGATAGGAAACCTGGATTGGCGCTGGGACCGTTTGGCCAATGGTTCAACCGCAACGAAACTTGGGCGGAACAGGCTCAGCCGTGGGTGGCGTATCTGGCCCGCAGCTGTTACCTGTTGCAGCAAGGCAGGTTTGTGGCGGACATCGCTTACTTCTACGGCGAAGACTCCAACCTTACGGCTGTCTATGGGGATCACTTTCCCGACGTGCCTGCCGGCTACAACTTCGACTACGTCAATGCGGATGCGCTCGTCCACAAGTTCTCAGTGGCAAACGGGAACCTCACGACTCCCAGCGGTATGAGCTATCGTGTGCTGGCGCTTGATCCGCGCAGCAAGCAGATGTCGTTGCCAGTGCTGAAAAAGATCAACGCGCTGGTCGAGGCTGGCGCAGTGGTGGTTGGCGCCAAGCCAGAGAGTACTCCGAGTCTTGCCGACGATCCAATCGAATTCCATGCTCTGGTGGATAAGCTCTGGAGTTCTGGCAGCGGAAACAGCGTTGGCAAGGGCAAAGTCTATGGCGATCAAAAGTTAGGAAACATACTCGCAGCCACTCATGTCGCGCCCGATTTCGATTACACCAAGCGGGAATCCGATACCAATCTTCTTTTCGTCCATCGCAAACTTCCAGACGGCGACCTTTATTTTGTGGATAACCGCAATGACCGGGATGAGATGCTCGACGCCACCTTCCGCGTGCAAGGCAAGTCTGCCGAGCTCTGGCATGCCGACACCGGAAAAATTGAGCTAGCCTCCTACAAATCCACTGACGGCCACACGACTGTGCCCTTGCGGCTCGAACCTTGGGGTACGGTGTTTGTAGTTTTCCGCCACGCCGCCCAAGCAACCTCTCGCATTTTGCCCACCAGCACCGAACACTTAATCGCGACCATGGGGGGTGCGTGGGATGTGGCTTTCCAACCGGATCGTGGAGCCCCGGCCAAAGTCACTCTCGACAAACTCACTTCCTGGCCCGAAAGCACCGACGTCGGTGTGAAGTATTTTTCCGGCACTGCAACCTACGTAAAGACTCTCCAGGCTCCCGCCGAATGGTTCCAGCCTGGAGCTCGTCTGTGGATTGATTTGGGAAGCGTCAAGAACCTGGCGGAAGTCGTCGTCAACGGCAAGCCCCTTGGCATTGTCTGGAAGACTCCGTATCGAGTCGACGCCACCAACGCTCTAAAGCTCGGCGCAAACAAGGTGGAAATCAAAGTGACAAACGGCTGGGCAAATCGAATCATCGGCGACCGGCAACCCAACACCACCAAGATGTACACCTTCACGTCCCCGAAGTTCTACAAGGCGGACGCGGCGTTGTACCCATCGGGACTGCTGGGACCGGTCCAGATTTTTCGCACCACCAGCAAGAGGCTCTAGTCCCGAACCCGATTTGAGCTGGTCATGTCGCGTATTTTGGAACCGTTGTTTTGGAGAAAATGGACGTTTGATCGGAAACTCGACCGTGCAAGTGCTGGAAGCAATTGGCTCCTCAGGTAGGACTCGAACCTACAACCCTCCGGTTAACAGCCGGATGCTCTGCCATTGAGCTACTGAGGAGTGTCCTTTGTGTTGCAGCTGTTCCTATAAATATACCACCCGAACCACCGGCACGGAAGAGGTCTCTCTGCGCTTCCTGGCACGGTCCTCTGCAATCGGTGTGCTCTCTTTTTCTCTAACTCCTTCAATTCGTTGATTCCAATCTCCTCGCCTCTCCGGGAGTCCTTGCGCATGCTTCGCGAAGGTTCTCCACGGTCGTATTCCATTCTCGAAAAAAAGCAGGCTGGGTTCACCAGCCTGCTCTCAAGTCCTACCTCTTTTGCGAATGCAAACGCTGCTACGGGAGCTGCGCCAAGACTCCGTTGACGAACGCCAAGCCGTTCGGCGTTCCGACACCGGTCACGTTGTCCCATCCGGGGCCAGTGGTGAGTCCTGTGTCGGTCCCGAAGGTTATAACGTTCCAGCGAGTTGAAAACGGGCTTTGGTAGAGTGCGCTCACAAAGTTCGTGGTGTTAACCAGCGGTGCTGCCAAGTCAGCGGCACTGAACGTGAGCAGCGGGTTAGGCGGGTTCTTAATGAATCCCGTCACGTTATGCGCACCATTGACGTCAAGGACGTCGGTGACGGCGCCGGGCGGCAGGTTATAAACGTAAGGCGCAGCCTGACCCAACGGTACACCGGCTGCCTGGTTCGCAATCGCCCACAAGCCCGAGAACATGGGGCAAGACAGACTGGTGCCGCCGACCACGGTTATAACCTGCGGATCTCCCGGGATGGCATCGGGTGTATAGATGACCTCAGTTCCAGTAAATGGATCTCCGACATAAGAAATGTCTGGAACCAACCGGGCCGGCCCAGGCAAACCACTCTGGAACCACGGTTTGGCCCAAACACCACTGGCGCCGCCCCCGCCTCCGAATTGGAAGCCAAAATTGATGGGCGGAACCGTAGGCGGGTTGGGAATGGGGTTGGCAATTCGCGTGATATTCGTACCCCAGCCGGTCTGGAAATTCATCGATTTGTCATGCTTCAAGAACAAGCTCGTGCCACCCACAGCGGTGGCCCAGGGGGAACTCGAGGGCATGGAAACGGTGGTAAAGCCATCTCTCACGGAGAAATCGCCATTGTCGCCGGTCGAGAAGTTCACCGAAATACCCAGCGCTGCCCCCAACTGATTCAGAGTGTTTTGAACTACGAGTTCCGATGGCAGGAATATTTGAAGCAGCAGCTCCTCAATTCCGTAGCTGTTGGAAATAACGTTGCCCAACCCATTCTCAATGGCAAACAAAACCGAGAGATCGAGGTTGGTGAATGAGTTGTCCGCCGCTAGCACGAGGGCGATGTTGGCGCCTGGTGCAACGGAGTGCGCCCATTCCACATCGAGACTGGTTTCGACATTCCAGCCGCAGTTGGGGCCGCACGTCGTGAAACCGGTGGGATAGAAGATCTGGAAATTCGACGAGCTCAGCGCGGGAAGACCGTTGATCGCCGAGAACAGGTTAGCATCCACTCCGATCGTATCCGACCCAAACGCATCGACGATGACAACCGTTTGGCCTGTCCCATCCCAGCCCTTGCGGTAAAGCGCATTTAGGCCGTAACCTTTTTGGATTTCAGCGGGATCATATCCGCAAGGCGCCGCATTGGGAGGGGCATTCGTGATAGGCGCTCCGTACCGGCTTCCATGGTAGGTGGCTTGCGGGTTGCCTCCCCCCGTCGTGAAGTGCACCGTCTGGCCGCCGCTCCCGATGCAATTCCCCGAAAAGACTTGACCATTGGGGTTTGCACCGGTGAGTGGCATCCCGGGAAAAGCCTTGCCTGTGTCTGGATCGGTTGCAACCATGGAATGCGGCTGAAAGCGCAGATTGTTGAGTCCCTGTACGGTCGCTACTAGGTTGCTGGCAGCTCCTTTGATCGAAGGTGCGCTCATGTTGCCATGGAAAACTTGTCCGTTCATGCTGAAACGGTTGATCTTTGTGTTGAAGGCACTCTGCATGTCGCTGACACGGCCTTTCGCCATGACGAAATGATTGTGCTTGTCCGTATACGAGACACTCAGATTGTGCGATTTCAGGAAATCGCTCACAGTCGCCGCGTCCTTGGCGGTTGGCGCAAAGTTAGCTCTGTACTGCTCCATTGTCAGAAAGTGGTGATAGTTTGGGGAACCCTTCGTATACATCTGGCGCACGAGTGCGTCCAAGGCTGGTTTGTTACGCTGCTTGAGCCAAACCGCTATGTTGATCTGCTTCGATGAATTCTCCGGACCCAGATTCTTGGGGGTCGCAGCGAATCCAGAACCCACCGTGAGTGTTAGAACTGCCAGCAGGGTGGCAGCAACGATACGAATCTGCCAATGATCTTGACGAATGGACATCGGTAAATCTCCTTGGGAGGCGTGAAATACGCTACTCCGGCGCACAGGTGGACCGGGAATTACCCGGCTGTTAGAGTTGGCGTCGGCCAGATCAGCGGCAGGGGTGGGGTCTGGCCAACAAAGAGTTACAGACTCATGATTCAAAGGCGAAAGGGACGCAACATAACTTTCACCCAACAAAACAGAAACTTGATATGAATACGGCGGATGACGCGCACTGTCAATGCTTTTTGTAAATTTTTTGTCACGCAATTTCTTGCGCATAAGCCGTAAGTCCGTGCATAGCCTAAAGTTACCGACCGATCGGTCTTTTTGTTGCTTGCAAGGAAGGTATATTTTTTGTAAAGAAGATATTTTTTTGTTTGGTGGTTTCCCGATTGTTATGGGTTTGTGTTGTTTGCTCGTGTTCACGGTGTTATGTTTCCGGCAGATACAACCCGCAGGCCGTAAATTTTGAAACGCACGAGTGAGAACCCCTGCGCCTCCGTCGTCACGGTATGGGCACAGCTTTATGAAACTGCTGATCCAGAGGGACCGCCCGGGAGAGGAGATTGTCATCGTGCGTGGATCTGACCCAATCGCGTACTGGTGACAAATCTCTCTTTATCCAGGTCGTGGTGCAGTTTCGTAAATACACTCCTCTGGCACTGGCATTCCGAGCCAGGTCTATCGGCGAGGAATCTGCTCCTGGCAGTAAAAGAGCAGATTCCTCGCGCGCTTCTGCCGCGCTTCGGAATGACAATTTTGTAGAAATATCCAAACTGAGCCACTACCCTTTCCACTCCTGTTTGACCCTCCGCCGCTAACATGCTATAAAGAAGGGCTTTGTGCTGGGCCTGTGGAAGCACATGTACGCGTGCCTCTGCCTCCCGTATCGGCTTTTCCGATGCGTCCAAACCATATTTTGGAGAATAAGGATTAGACTCGGGACCTCAAGAGTCCATCTTGCTGTGGAAGCACGCTCGAATTTCAATCTTATCCCTGACTCACGTTTTGATCCCGGAGGATTCCTAAATGCACACCTGGTTCGCATCCCTGAAAGCAAAGGTATGCAGTTCCGCTCTTGTTATGACGAAGACGCTAACCATGCTGGTTGGCGTGGTTACGCTGAGTTCCCTGCCCTCGTTTGCCGATTCTGAAGCTGGAGGCGGCGAAGCCGCTCTTCGCTTGCCGGATCTGTCCAGCGTTAAATTTCTTGGCGGCATCGATGGCCACAAGCTTCTGATGATCGGAATCATCTTCTGCTTCCTCGGCCTGCTCTTCGGACTCGCCATCTTCATGAAGCTCAAGAACCTGCCCGTGCATCAATCGATGCTCGATATTTCCGAGCTGATTTACGAAACCTGCAAAACCTACCTGACGACGCAGGGCAAGTTCATCATGATTTTGTGGGCGTTCATCGCCGTCGTGATTGCGATGTATTTCGGATGGCTCGCACCCGTGCAGGGAAAATCGGTAGCGGTTACGCTGCCCATCATTCTCGGATTCAGCCTGGTGGGAATCGCGGGCAGTTATGGAGTGGCGTGGTTCGGCATTCGTGTGAATACGTTCGCCAACTCGCGGACTGCGTTCGCCGGATTGCGCGGGAAGCCGTATCCTTTGCACCAAATTCCACTCGAAGCCGGCATGAGCATTGGCATGATGCTGATCAGCGTCGAGCTGCTCATCATGCTCTTCATTCTTCTCTTCGTTCCAGCGGACTACGCGGGACCGTGCTTCATCGGCTTTGCCATCGGCGAATCGCTGGGCGCGGCCGCGCTGCGGATTGCGGGCGGCATCTTCACGAAGATTGCCGACATCGGCTCGGACTTGATGAAAGTTGTCTTCAAGATTAAGGAAGACGACGCGCGCAACCCCGGCGTGATCGCCGATTGCACGGGCGACAATGCAGGCGACTCCGTTGGGCCGAGCGCCGATGGATTTGAAACCTATGGTGTCACCGGCGTGGCGCTAATTACGTTCATCCTTCTCGCCGTAAAAGATCCCACCATCCAGGTGCAGCTGCTGGTGTGGATCTTCGTGATGCGCATCATGATGCTGGTGGCCAGCGCACTAGCCTACTTCGTCAACGGCGCGTTTGTGAAAGCCAAGTATGCCAACGCAGACAAGATGAATTTTGAGCATCCGCTGACCTCGCTGGTATGGCTGACGTCGATCATTTCCATGGCCATGACTTACGGGATCTCATACCTCGTTGTTCCGACCTTGGGCGACGGTTCGCTGTGGTGGAAGCTGGCGTCGATCATCTCTTGCGGAACACTGGCGGGCGCGGTGATTCCGGAGTTGGTGAAGGTGTTCACTTCGACCGAATCGCGGCACGTACGCGAAGTGGTTACGGCATCGGAAGAAGGCGGTGCTTCGCTCAATATTCTTTCTGGCTTGGTTGCGGGAAATTTTTCCGGCTATTGGCTGGGACTTTCGATGGTCGGTTTGATGTCCATCTCCTACTACTTCTCGCTGCAAGGACTGAACGAACTGATGCTGGCTCCCGCAGTATTCGCCTTTGGCCTGGTCGCTTTCGGATTCCTCGGCATGGGTCCGGTGACGATCGCGGTCGATTCCTACGGCCCGGTTACGGACAACGCGCAATCGGTCTATGAGCTCTCGCTGATTGAGGTGGTTCCCAACATTAAAGCCGACTTGAAGAAGAATTTTCAGATCGACGCCAATTTCGAACGGGCTAAAGATTTGCTCGAAGAAAACGACGGCGCTGGCAACACGTTTAAGGCTACCGCGAAGCCGGTGCTGATTGGCACTGCAGTAGTCGGTGCAACCACGATGATCTTTTCCATCATCATGGCCCTCACTTCCGGCCTCACTCAAGACGTGAACCACCTTTCCCTGCTGTACGCTCCCTTCATGCTGGGCTTGATCTCCGGCGGCGCCATTATCTATTGGTTCACCGGAGCCTCCATGCAAGCCGTCACCACGGGCGCTTATCGTGCTGTCGAGTTCATCAAGGCAAACATCAAACTCGAAGGCGCCGAGAAAGCCTCCGTCGAGGACAGCAAGAAGGTGGTTGAGATATGCACCAAGTACGCCCAGAAAGGGATGTTCAATATCTTTCTCGCCGTGTTCTTTGGAACCCTCGCATTTGCCTTTGTAGAGCCGTTCTTCTTCATCGGCTATCTGATCTCAATTGCGATCTTCGGCTTGTACCAAGCGATCTTCATGGCCAATGGAGGCGGCGCATGGGATAACGCCAAAAAAATCGTAGAGACGGAACTGAAGAAGAAAGGCACGCCACTGCATGACGCCACTGTGGTCGGAGATACGGTCGGCGATCCGTTCAAAGATACGTCTTCGGTGGCTCTGAACCCGGTGATCAAGTTCACCACGCTATTTGGACTGCTGGCGGTGGAACTGGCAGTGAAACTTGCCGGCGGGAACTTTATACACTTCCTGGCGGCGGCGTTCTTGGCGGTATCCGTGTTCTTTGTTTACCGTTCGTTTTATGGAATGAGAATTGGCTCGGCAGAGTAGCGCAACTCGAAGCAATTCAGAAACGCCATCCGCGAAAACAGGGTGGCGTTTTTATTTTGCATCAATTTTTGCGGCGGGATCGGTCTTCGGCGTCTCAATCTTTAACGTTTGCAGATACGTCACCAACTGCCAACGCTGCGCTTCAGGCAGCTTCGACCAGACGGGCATGCCGCGGCGCACCACTCCATTCGTCAACAGCCAGAAAAGCGTGCCTGGAGTCGCTTCCTGCACTTCTTTGACGCCAAGACTCGGCGCTTTTTTCCCACCCCCGCCCGCAGCGCCATGACACTCAGCGCAGTGCTGCCCGAAAATCTTTTTCCCCGCCGCAGCCGCATCGCCGTCTCCCTCCAGAGGGTTGCGGCGCGTACGCGCCTTTTCAGGAGCTTTCGAGAGTTCGGCGTAGTCATGACGCTGGTCAACGCTATTCCGCGCCGCCGGGCGTTCCTCCTGCGCAAAGGCCAGCGTCGCACTAAAAAGGAAAACACCAAGAACAAGGAAGCACACCATCGCTGATTCTTTGAAAAAGAACCGATGAAGAGTCTGAACTGTGATCCTCATCGGTTGCCTCGAAACAATTTGCTGAGAGTTTGTCCAAATCCGGAAAATTCACGGGACACACCCCAACGCATCAGCAAGCGATGACTGTTGTCGTTCAAGCCAAACCCGGGCGATACGCGAAACGTCCATCCAGAAGGAAGATTCCAAGCCACAGCAGGCGCAAGATAGTGGGAGGTTTCATGCAACCCGGGACTCACCGTATCTCCAAGTCCTCCATACAATTCAACACCGGCAACAAAATTCTCCCGGCAAAAGTTGCACTTTTGTGCAGAGGCTTTCAGCGCCAGCGGATGGCTTGCGCCCAGCGCATAGCCAAATTCCCACGGACCGCTTGGCAAAAGGGGTTTGGTAGCCAGCGGGTTCACAGCAAAATTCCAGCCTTTGTAGTTTGAAGACAACAGCAACTTGAGCTCCAGCTCGTGGTTATGCCCTTGCCGCAGGACCGCATTCGGCTCACCGTGGTCGGCTTCCACATCGTGACCTTCAATTTCTTTCATGATTTTGTCCGCTTCGCTGATCTGTTCATACTCGATGTAGAAGACTGGGTTAATAAAATGCTCGCGCTGTAACAGGCGGAAGCGATTTTCCCAGCGGAAGCCAGTAAAGACCGTACTGTCCTTGAACGTGGTTTGCCCGTCGAGATACAACTCAGTCGTCCACCAGGCGGTGGCGCCGTATTCGAATTCCAGCCATCCGGCGTGAAAATTGTTGCCGCCCCGTTGTGTTCCCAAGTTCGAGAAATACTCGACTTCGAGATTCCCCGGCTCCTCAAGATAATGGTCGTAGGTGACGATGTAAGGACTTTCCTGCGCCTCCAGAGGCGAAGGCAGGGCCAGTACTCCGGATAGCAGCCCAGACAATAGAAAAATATTAAAAAGATGCCGCATTCCCTCTCCAGTTGCAACTGTGTTGCATATAAGTTACAGACTTAAGTCTAAGAGGTGCGGTTATCGGAGTCAAGATTTGCAGTGATTTTCTGTTGCAAACCAGTTGCAACTAGATGCAACGCGCAAAAAACAAGCGGCGAGAAGGAGCCATGATTTCCTAGGATTTCGAAGAAGGCGCGAGCGTGCGACAGTGGCCGCAGTAACCGCCAATTTCGAAACGCGACACCACGATATGAAACCGGCATTCGCGCTGAATTTGTCCCTTGAGGCGCTCAAACAAGTTGCTCTCGAATTCTTGAATCTTGCCACAACGCAGGCACGCCATATGGAGATGATCGCGCTCAGGACGGCGCTCGTAGAAATGTTTCTCCCCTTGCAGGTGCATCAGATCAAGTTCATCCACCAAGCCGTGGCGTTTGAGCAAGCCCAGGGTTCGATAAACCGTGACGCGGTCAATGCGGGCGTCAATTTTTCGAGCTTTGCGCAGCAGTTGACTGGCGTCCAGGTGAGTGGTCGCAGTCTCGACGATCTGAAGAATGGTACGGCGCTGCCGGGTCATGCGCAGGCCGCGCGACATGAGTTCCGCTTGCAGGCGTCCAGGGGCTTCGGTTTGTGGCAGTGGCATGCTATCTCCAGTTGATACTCAGTTGCAATAGTGTATCGTGCCCTCCCTTAGGTCTGCAAAAGGCAGCATGCTTGGAGGTGCCTTCTGGTAGCCTTTTTCCAAGGCTCAGAGATATTGGTGTCATCATGTTCATCGGCCATGTCGGAGCGGCATTTGCCGCCAAGCGTTTTGCACCCAGAACGTCGCTGGGTACGCTTGTCTTCGCCACAGGGCTTCTGGATCTGATCTGGCCGATTTTTCTACTGCTGGGCCTGGAGCATGTACGCATCGCGCCCGGGATAACCACGGTGTCGCCATTCGACTTTTATGACTACCCGATTTCACACAGCCTGCTCACGGTTTTAGGATGGTCGGTTATTGTGGGTACAGGCTACTTCGTCTTTCGCCGTTATTCGCGGGGTGCTTGTGTTGTTGGCGTTTGCGTGCTGAGCCACTGGTTTTTCGACTGGATCGTTCACCGACCCGATCTGCCGCTCTGGCCTGGCGGTGCGGGCAGATACGGTTTGGGACTCTGGAATAGCTGGGCAGCTTCGCTTAGCGTGGAGATCACCGTTTTTGCGATAGGGCTCTGGCTTTATCTTCGGGAGACTCGTGCCATAGACCGAGTGGGAAGCGTGGGCTTGCTATCGTTTGTGGCTTTTCTGCTGATCGCCTGGGCGGCTTCTTTGCTGGGAGGCGCACCACCCACTGTAAAAGCGCTGGCTTGGGGAGGTCTCGCGCTCTGGCTCCTGCCTCTGTGGACGGCATGGGTCGACCGCCACCGCATGGCACGCGCCCCCTAGTCGTTCCAACTTCAGCCCTTCATCCGGTCTTTCACACTCTTTGCCAGCTTTTCAATTTCCTCGGCCTTTTTGATCACGTCGAGGGAGAGTGTATGCTCATTGGCTTTGCCAACATATTCCTTCAGTTCGTTAGAAAGCTGGACGAGTTTTTCGGTATCGTCTTTCAGCTTCTGAAAGCGTTCTTCGTTAGCCTTTTTCTCGTGGTCACGCTCAAATTTCCTGCGAGTCTCGTCTTCGGGACCCTCTTGTTGCGTCCCCGTCTGGGATAGATGCCCCAAAGGGTTCGGAGCGGCTGGGCGCGGAGATTGGGCGTAGAGCGGCGACGCAAGACTCAGCGCCAGAAGTAGAGGAAGAACCAGCAATCGTGGAACGGTCACAATCACCTCGGAAATCTTGAGTGCTTAGAATTATATTCGGATGCGGGACCAGACCAGCAAGACAGATTCTTTTAAGCTCTCAGTATGGCAAGCGCCAAGAGTTTGCAGGCTTTCCCTGTTCTTGCCAGACGCAGTTGCTATAATCCGCGGAAATCATGATGACAACTTTGGCAGTGGGTATTCCAGGGATGTTCGATGTGCCGGAACTCATGCGGGACTGGCGGCAGGACGCGCTCCAGTTCATGCATCGGGACCTGCCGAAGATCGTGCTTGTGCTGGTGGTGGCGTTTATCCTGATCCGCGTCTTGCGCGCAGTCACAGGCCGCATGAGCGCGCTCCAAGGACACCATCGCTACTCGGAGGTGCGAGTACGGCAGGTGAAGACGCTGGCCGGGGTGATCCAGAGCGTGGGGGCGTTCACCATCGTTTTCGTGGCAGCACTGGAGATTCTTTCGCAGCTCGGTTTCAACCTGGGACCGCTCCTGGCCAGTGCCGGAATTGTGGGGCTCGCCATTGGTTTCGGAGCACAAGCCCTGGTGAAGGACGTGATCAATGGATTCTTCATCCTGCTGGAAAATCAGTACGATATTGGCGACACGGTACGCGCGGCGGGTGTGAGGGGCAATGTCGAGGATATGTCATTGCGGTGCACGGTGTTGCGGGATGACGACGGAACGGTGCATACCATCCCGAACAGCGAGATCAAGCTGGTTTCGAATATGACGCGGGACTGGTCGCAAGTACTCCTACGGGTCACCACCGCCTATACGGAAAACAGCGAGCGGGTAATGGGTTTGCTGGGGAAGATCGGGGACGGTATGAGCACTGACGAGCAGTTTGCCGCCGATTTTGTGGTGGCGCCTCGAGTATTGGGAATTGACCGGGTCGCTAATGGTGAAGTGGACTACTTGCTCGTGGCGCGGACCCGGCCCGGACGGCAGTACGACGTCAGCCGGGAAATGCGGCGGCGAATTAAAGAGAATTTTGAGCAGAATGGGGTGCAAACCGGGGCTGCGGGGCGGATCTTCGTTGTTGAAACCAGGGAGTAGCCGTGGGCTGTGGGAGCAATTTGTGCTCGCGGCGCCCTCCGCTACGGAAGTGCCCCAGCTCATAGTCCACCGGACCCGCTTCGGCCAGGCCTTTGTACGCCGGCGCCCTTTTTCCCGAAAGCAGCACTTTTCCCTTCCCAAGTGGACCGAAGCATGGCAAAATTTCCGCGGCTTCTTGACTTACGCACCTGCGGGTTCCTCGTCAGCTCCCCCTGTCGAGCCCGGAATCGGCCCGGTGCAACCTACTTGCTGGTGATTCTTCGTTCGATATAGAGGCTCATGATGAAGCTGCTTGCATTTTTCTCCCTTAGCTTGTTGTGGCTTGTGGCCGCAGCGCCCGTGTCTTCAGCGCAAGTCGACGCAGCGCGTTTGAATATTCTCAGTACGCGAATGCAGCAGCAACTCAAGACGTATAACCGTTTCCCGGCTTCGCATCGGCAACTTATGGATGGCAATTCCAATATGGCACACGTGGCCGGAGTACTGAAAGGTATGGAACCGGCCTTGGCGAAATCCATTCCCCGAACTGCCTTCTCAGAACCGCTTCAAGCGCGGGTGGCGCCAGCGGGTTCAGGCGTAAGTTCAGTTTCCAATCCTTCCACCGATTTGGACTTCTCGGCATTCGAAGGTTTTACCCAGAGTGAAACTTCCACAGCGTGGTGCGGCAACAACGTAGTCGTGGGATTTAATGACACCGGCAGTCTCCTGCAAACTCTCCTCAACGGTACAGGAGGAGGCATGGCATTCAGCGGCGTAGCCCGTTCCTCGGACCGGGGAGCTACCTTCAAAGACCTGGGACCGGTTCCTCCCGGAGCGAATCCCCACAACTTTCTCGGAGGCGATCCGCAGACGGGGTGTACCAGTGCGTCCAATTTTTTCTACGCCCAACTGTTCTCGACTTCCGATAGTAGCGGGAATCCGATTGCCTCGATCGCATTCTCCACCTCTTCCGATGGTGGCTCTACCTGGTCTGATCCGATTTCGGCGGTAGATAAGGATGGCTCTGCTCACATGGTCGACAAAGAGTGGCTGGGCATTGATCCGTCGAACAGTAAGCGTATGTATATTTCCTACACGGATTTCGACTTCACGTTCAGCAATCCGGCGTGCCCGGGCAATATTCGGACGGCTATTGAAATCGTGGCGTCCAAGGATGGTGGGCTGACTTGGGGGTCTCCGGTGGTTATCGACACGGTTTGCGGCGGGAATGCAGTTCAGGCGTCCCACGTGGCAGTGAGTTCGAACGGGCAGGTCAACGTTGCCTGGTTGCACTTCACGAACTTCTCTGTCGGTGCGCGGGAATTGCGCTTCACCAGCTATGCTCCGGGCAAAAAGCCCCACGGTTTCACCGTGGTAGATGGCGTGGTCGGCGGCGGCGATACTTTCATGTTGCAAGGCGGGTTCCGCAATTTCCTGGGCATGGATATGATCATCGACCGCTCCGGCGGACCCACCGATGGAACGATCTACATCTCTTGGGACGACGGGCGCGACAAGTCGGTTCCGGATATGGGAGGGGCATCGGGATTCTATGCGTTTGACGATATTCTTCTGCGCTTCTCCGCTGATGGAGGCGCAACCTGGGGATTCGCTCCGATAAAGGTAAACTCGGATGCGCAGCCGCGTGTGGGCTACGGTCACGATCACTACCAGCCAGGCATTGCCGTGGATTCCACGGGGAAGGTTGGCGTGTGTTGGTATGACCGGCGGAATGACAGCAGCAATTTTTCCATTGAACGATTCTGCGCCACGTCGACGAACGGTATCACGTGGACCAACAGCAAGGTCAACGTAGCAAGCTTTGCGCCGATGCATGGGATCGATAGCTTGCTTTTGTCCGCTTATATGGGAGACTACGACGGAGTGGCAACGGACTCCACCAAGGCCAATGCCGGGTTCATCGGCGCCTTTCAGGTGATGGGCGCGAAGGCAAATCCGGACGTGAAAGCATTCAGCTTCCAGTAGATTTCTAGATTTCCGGTACGCAGGAAAAATTGAACCTCTTGGGGAGAAATCTCCAAGAGGTTTTTGTGGGCTTATGGGATGTGTATCACCCCGTCACGCTCCACGCTCAATCCTCTCCGCTACAGATTCTTGGAAGCGCTTCGAGCTGGAGCAATAGCTGTGAAGTCCGTGTGTGTGACTTCTTGAGCAGTTCGTTCTCTGACGCTCGGCTTGCTTCCAGCGCCCGATCAATCACGCTCATCGCGGCTTGGGTAAATTCTTCAAACGTCATACGTGAGCGATTGTCCGCCATACGACTTACTCCTCCGGCATATAGGTCGGTGTTCGCCGCAGGCGAATCCGTCGCCGGGAAGATTGCATCTGCACTGCCAGAATTTCAACCCTGGCCATGTGCCGCTCTGCCTTTGAAATTAACAGCTTGGAAGGAGAATGGGTCCTGGCGGGAGGCGGAATCAGCTATCCAGACAGATAGTCGGGGGCTGAAATGTGTGAGCTGGCTGTCACATGCTGATATCGCCGGGGCAATGCCGTTTTCGTGCCATGTGGGCGAGCGTAGCTGAGCGGCGGAAAGAACGCGGTGGGGATCAGCTGCATCGCCAGCCACCCCTGCAAAAACGCAAGGATGGAAACACCCAAGACAAACCCCCAATGGAGGCGATTGGGTGTATATTGTCCTCGGAATCGGGGAGCCAGAATGGAAATCCTGCTTACTGTGAAGAGGGCTTCGCGGGCCTTATGCCGCAGCTGACTTCCTGATATCAATTATCAGCCGAGAGAAGCGCACAGGAAATCATATGCAGAAAACGGAAAAAAGAACCCATGCTTCCGCTCATCAAGCCAACTCGCCGACGTGCGACAGCACGAAACGCACATTCCAGATCGACATGAGTTTCGTCGGCTACGGGTGCACTTCTGAGGAGGCCAAGGCTGACTTCTACAGTCAGGTGCTGAAAAAGATAGAAGCAGACTGCGGCTGCAAGAACGGACAATGCGATGGCGGCGTGTGCGTGCCGGAACTTGTGGACACCGCCGAGGTCGACGCGGCGTTGAAGTGCAACAGAGTGACGCTGGAAAGATGCCCTGGACACGTTGGATTCAAGTGTTACTTGGTTGACCAACCAGGCGTTAGCACTCCTCATACGGGCAGATGTACCTGCGCTCCCGCCACCTTGTTCTTCGCAAGTTTGCCAATTGCGTCCAGTAAGGTGCAACACGCCGTCCAGGCCCATCTCAAAGCCGGCGATTTGGCGCAGGCTCTGCAGGCACTTCGCGAGAAACCCAGGAAGAAGCAGACGCTTCCTTGTCCCTACGACGAGATATTCGAACTGGACGTTATGAACGGAGCCGGGCTGCCCAAGCAGCAGATCGAGAGACTCCTCGAGGATTACTACCGTTCGCTCTATCAATGCGACGACCCGATGGTCTGCCGATTGTCGGTAGTGGTACAGCTACAGCCACCCCGGCCCGGATCGCCGGCGGACTTTCTTGCTTTGATTCACATCCGCTGCTCCGCAGCTCCGCTGTAGTCTTGGGGCGGCGGGCTCGCCAAGGATATTGTCCGCCCGACTTGGTTCTTAAAGCGCGCTCATATTCGACAAGAATTCCGTATTGTTCTTGGTCTTCCCCAGCTTGTCGATGAGCAGTTCCATGGCTTCCACGGGCGAAAGCGGGTTAAGAACCTTGCGCAGCACCCATATCCTCTGCAAGTCTTCCTTGGGAATGAGCAGCTCTTCTTTTCTCGTTCCAGAACGCTGAATGTCGATGGCCGGAAACACGCGCTTGTCGACAAGCTTGCGCTCCAGGATGATTTCCATGTTGCCGGTACCTTTGAATTCTTCAAAGATCACGTCGTCCATGCGTGAGCCAGTATCGATGAGGGCGGTGGCAATGATCGTCAAAGACCCGCCTTCCTCGATGTTGCGAGCCGAACCAAAGAAACGCTTCGGGCGTTGCAACGCGTTCGAATCCACACCGCCGGAGAGTACTTTGCCTGAGGGCGGCACAATCGTGTTGTAAGCACGCGCCAGACGCGTAACGGAGTCCAGCAAGATCACAACGTCACGTTTATGCTCAACCAGGCGCTTGGCCTTTTCGATCACCATTTCCGCGACTTGAACGTGGCGAGCGGCAGGCTCGTCAAACGTCGAAGAAATAACTTCG
>CAZUCC010000068.1:0-17348 GCA_964619065.1 uncultured Acidobacteriaceae bacterium
CGCTTGATCGAGAAAATGGTGTTTTCCGGGTTGGTAATGGCCTGGCGCTTGGCGACTTGGCCGACCAGCCGCTCGCCAGTCTTGGTGAAACCGACGACGGATGGCGTGGTGCGTCCCCCCTCTTCGTTGGGGATAACCTTGGGCTCGCCACCTTCCATGACAGCGACCACGGAGTTGGTGGTACCGAGGTCGATTCCGATAATCTTGGGCATTGTGAACCTCCTAAAGTTCTTATAAGTGCCTTATAAACAGTACGTTAGTGAAAATTCCTGATAATTTGTCAACGTCGTCATGATAAGACATGAGTGAGTTGCTGTCAAGCTTTGGATGAGGTAATCCGTAGTAAAGATGCATTTTGCATTCTGCCTCTGGTTTACAATCGCGTGCCAGTAGCTAAGCCATTCCACCGAGAGGAGATAGGACCGGATGGAAACTCCTGCGCAGTCACCGGAATCCCTCGCATTGCTGATTCTGGTTGCCGGTCTGGTCGTGTTGCTGGCGTATCGGATGGCGCGGCTCTACAGGCCAGAGTCAGGGGCAACGCCTCGAGGCTGGCTGGAGATTGACCCCCAGGAGTTGGGTGCCGCGAGGTACGGGAGACTCGCGCTGATTAGCGGGCTCAGCCTGTTTCTGGAAATGCAAATGATCCGATGGGTCTCGTCGGAAATACGAGTGTTTGCCTACTTCAAGAATTTTGTTCTGGTGGCCTGCTTCCTGGGATTCGGATTGGGCTGCATGTTGTGCCGGCGACGGATCCATGTGAATGTGATGATCGCGCCGTTAGTGCTGTTGACGATCATCTTGACCGCGCCCGCATCGCCCCTGCACAACATGATTGCCGGGCTTCCGAGTCTGCTGGGAACGGGATCGGAGGTGCATATCTGGGGAGTTCCAGCAGCGCCCGCCAGTTGGTCCGGGATGTTTCTGGCGATGTTGTTCGTGGTGCCGCTCTTTGCGGAAATCGCGCTGGTGTTTGTTCCTTTCGGGCAGTTGGTGGGTTGGTCGATGGAGCATGCCGTGAACGGGGTGACGGCGTATAGCGTGAACGTACTGGCGAGTCTGGCGGGAATTGGCTGCTTCACCGCATTGGGCTTTCTGAGTCAGCCGCCGTTAATTTGGATGCTGGTCGCGGGAATACTCAGCATGCTCGTGTTCTGGCCGAATCGCCGGGTGCGGATGGTCGTGGGAGCGGCCTTCTTGTGCTGCGTGGCGCTGCTCAATCTTCCCGATAAGGCCGGCACGAGAACGTACTGGTCGCCGTATCAAAAGCTGACGCTGATGGCCAACATTAAGGGAGGCAACCTCAGGTCCTACACACTCAACACGAATGACGCCTGGTACCAGCAGATTCTAAATTTGTCGCTTGAATTTGTGCGAGCCCACCCAGCGGAATTCGCACGCAGCCCGATTGAATGGAACGCGTACAACCTGCCCTACCGCTTTTACCCTGCGCCTCCATCGGTGCTGGTGTTGGGGGCGGGCATGGGCAACGATGTAGCTGCCGCACTCAGGAACGGAGCCGGCGATGTCGTTGCTGTTGAGATTGATCCGCTGATTCTGAAGCTGGGCCGCGATCTGCACTTCGAGCACCCATACCAATCGCCGCGGGCGCCCGTGGTGGTGGACGATGCGCGCAGTTATGTGCAGAATAGCCGGGAGAAGTTCAATTTGATTGTCTATTCGCTGCTCGATTCTCACACGACGGCTTCCCACTTCACCAACATCCGTATTGACAACTACGTCTACACGCGGGAAGCCATGCTGCAGGCGCGACGGCTTCTGCAGCCCGATGGTTTGCTGATCGTGAAGTTCCAAGTGGAAACCCCGTGGATTGCGGGACGGCTGCAGGCTCTGCTGCAAGATGTTTTTGGCGAAGCACCGGTACAGTTTCAAAGCGAGCCGGCATTTTTCACAACCGGGGGACGCTTTTTCGTGGCGGGCTCTCAGGAACGAATCGAGAAAGCGTTGGCGGATCCGGCGCTGGGGGCCTATGTCAATTCACATTCGCAGATGCCCATGGAAACAGCCCAGGTGACAACCGACGATTGGCCGTACTTCTACCAGCACGCGCCGGGCTTGCCCCTGAGTGTGATTCTGGTCTCCCTGGCCGTGATCGTAACGCTGGGATGGTTTCTGCGTCTGGTGGGCGGAGGGACGGGCCGAATCCAACCGGGATTCTTTTTGCTAGGAGCGGGCTTCATGCTGCTGGAAGCGCAGATTGTCAGCCGCATGGCGTTACTGTTTGGCACCACCTGGGTGGTGAATTCCATTGTTGTCTCCGGATTGTTGTGTCTGATTGTAGCCGCGAACATGGTCTATCAGGCTTTTCCACGAACATCACTACGTTGGGCATATGCCGGACTGATGGTCTCTCTGGTGATGATGTTTGCGGTGCCGATGGAAAAATTGTTCTTCGAATCGTGGGTGACGCGCGCCTTGGTAGCCACGTTGGTGCTGTGCTCCCCTGTGTTTTTCGCGGGGATTGTTTTTGTATCCAGTTTCGCCAAGGCGCGTTTTGAAGGCAACGCGCTGGGATCGAATTTGTTTGGATCACTGGCTGGTGGACTGCTCGAGTCGTTATCACTGTGGTTTGGATTGAAGGCGCTGACGGTGCTGGCGGCGGGGATTTATCTGGGATCGGCGGTCGCATTGCGGAAAGTGCGGCAAGCCGGGAGTTGATTCACAGAAAAATCCCCGTCTTTTCGATTTCGCTGGCAGGCTCTGTTCGCAAAGAACGCGAACCAGGACGGGGCACCCACTGGCGACTTATTCCACCGTTACGGACTTCGCCAAATTTCTCGGCTGGTCGACATCGCAACCGCGGCGGACGGCGATGTGGTACGCGAGTAATTGCAACGGCACGATTTCCAGGATGGCGGAGAGTTCATCGGGAGCCGCTGGTATGTAGAGCACATGATCGGCGGCCTCTTTGATCTCTTCGTCGCCTTCCGTGGCCAAGGCGATGACTTTGCCGGAGCGGGCTTTGACTTCCTTCAGATTCGACATCGTCTTCTCATAGCGGGTAACGGAGTTCGGATCTTTGTGGTCGCAGGTAGCGATCACGACGACGGGCAGGTTCTCATCAATGAGCGCGTTGGGCCCGTGCTTCATTTCCCCGGCGGGGTAGCCTTCAGCGTGGATGTAGGAAATTTCTTTGAGCTTGAGAGCGCCTTCGAGAGCGATGGGGTAGTGGATGCCACGACCGAGGAAGAGGAAGTCCTGCACGCGGACATAGGTCTTGGCCAGGTCTTCGCAAGCTTCTTCGTGAGTGAGCAACTGTTCGAGCTTGCCCGGGAGAAGTGTCAGTTCGCGGACGAGGTGCTTCGCTCGTTCTGGGGCAAGAACGCCACGCACTTCGCCGAGGTAGAGGGCAAATAAATACAGCGCGGTGAGCTGTCCGGTAAAAGCTTTTGTGGATGCCACGCCGATCTCGGGACCCGCGTGCGTATAGATGGTGCCTTGCGCTTCACGCGTAATCATGGAGCCGACGACGTTGCAGATGGCCAGAGTCTTGGATCCCCTGGCTTTGGCTTCGCGCTGCGCGGCGATGGTGTCGGCGGTTTCGCCGGATTGCGAAATCACCATCGTGATCGTGTTCGCACCGATGATGGGATCTCGATAGCGCCATTCGCTGGCGTAATCGACTTCGACCGGCACGCGTGCGAGGCGTTCGATCATGAACTTTCCGGCGAGTGCGGAATGCCAGCTTGTTCCACAAGCGGTAATGTTGATTTTTTCCAGGGAGCGGAACTCGGCAGGCGCGATTTCCATTTCGTCGAGGAAGATTTTGCCGGAATCCTGAGAGACACGGCCGAGGGTCGTATCCCGAACGGAACGCGGCTGCTCATAAATTTCCTTGAGCATGAAGTGCTTGAAGCCGCCCTTTTCCGCCATTATGGGGTCCCAGGTGATGTGTTGCACTTCGCGCGTGACGGGGCGGCCTTCAAAATCGCTCATTTGCACGCCCTGCTGGGTGATGACCGCGAGATCGCCATCGTGCAGGAAGAACATGTCGCGCGTGTGATAGAGGATGGCGGGCACGTCGGACGCTACGAAATATTCTTCGTTGCCTAGACCGATGACCGACGGCGGGCCGAAGCGCGCGGCAACAATTTTGTTGGGGTCATCGGCAGAGATCACGCTGAGTGCGAAGACGCCAGTCAGATCGCGGCAAGTCTTGCGGACGGCTTCTTCGAGCGCGATCTTCTTTCCGTTGCCGCCTTCGGGATGGAGATATTTCTCGACGAGGTGGGCGATGATTTCAGTGTCTGTCTCGGTGGTGAACTTATGGCCTTCCTGCGCCAGTTTTTTCTTCAGCGACAGGTAATTTTCGACGATACCGTTGTGCACAACGACAATCCGGCCGGTGCAATCGCGGTGCGGGTGGGCGTTCTCTTCGCTGGGGCGTCCGTGGGTGGCCCAGCGAGTGTGGCCAATGCCATAAGTGCCGTCGAGCGGTTTGGTACGGAGGACTTCCTCAAGGTTACGGAGTTTTCCTTCGGCGCGGCGGATTTGGAGGCCATCGCCGTTCCCAGCCACAGCGATGCCCGCGGAGTCGTAGCCGCGGTATTCCAGCTTTCGCAGACCCTCAATAATGACCGGTACTACGCGCTTCTTGCCGACGTAACCTACGATGCCACACATGGTGAAACTCCTTGCCTATCTTGAGTAATTTACGATAGTAATTTCCGTCGCTTGGGGTGGCGACAAGGGACTGATTCCAGACCACTTTTGGGAGAGTTCGGTTTTGCTGAATACAGCGGGGTTCCGGGTCTAAGCTTCGACGGTAAAACGGAACTCCTCAATTACCGGGTTTGTAAGCACCTCGCGGGCCATTTTTTCGACCTCGCTGTGAGCTTGTTCTTTCGTCAACCCGCCGTTCAAAGTGATTTCAAAGAATTTTCCCTGGCGCACTTCACCCAATCCTTGGTAGCCCATTTTTCCGAGGGCGCCTTGGATGGTTTTACCTTGGGGGTCGAGCACTGTCTTCTTCAAAGAAACGTAAACGTAAGCTTTCATGGGGATGGCGTCATTATACGTCAGGGGGCTTGGAGAGGGCATGGTTACCTTGGGTTGGGCTATCAGCTCAAAATTGGGCGAGCTTGGCATCGAGATCGGCCAGCGCGGCTTCCAACATGTCCCGATGACGCAGATTCCGGGTGGATTGGATTTGTTGGAGGACGCCTTTGCGTGAGAGAAGAAGAGAATCTTTCTCCCGCTTTCGAGCGGCCTGTTCGGGAGTGAGACGGGCTTTCGAGGAGTCCTTGGGCCGCGTAGCCTCGGCCTGTTGCTCTTCGACGGATTTGCTTTCCCAGCCGCGGGACATTCTACAATCCGAACAACTCTCGCAGCCGCTTCGTCTGCGCCCGGCTCACTGGAATTTCCGACTGCTTCTTGTCATCCATGCGGAGCTGGTAGGAACTCTTGAACCAGGGTACTACTTCCTTAATGCGGTTAATGTTGACCAAATATGACCGGTGGGCACGCCAAAAGAGTTTCGAATCGAGGCTTTCAAATAGTTCCTCGAGAGTGCGGCAGTTGGAATGACCTTCGAGTCCCGCTACTCCCGCCGTTACGACCGTGATTACGCCGTCTTCAATGGAGGCGTAACAGATGTCTTTTTGATCGGCCAGCAGCATACGCCCGGCGGCTTTGATGAGCAGCTTGGCGGGCTGTTGACGCTGCGTCTCCAGCATGCGGACCAGCGTTTCCAGACGGTCCTGCGATGTCGTGGGGGACATCTGCTCGCGTGCCCGCTGCACGGCCTGGGCGACGCGTTTCTTGTCGAAGGGCTTAAGCAGATAGTCGACGGCGTTGACTTCAAAAGCTTTGACCGCGTACTGGTCGAACGCAGTTGCGAAGACGACTTTGGGGAGCGTGACCTTTTTGTCGAGCAACTTCTTGATCACCCCGAAACCATCGAGTCCAGGCATTTGCACATCGAGGAAGAGGAGATCCGGGCTGTGTTCCTTGATCAGGTTAATGGCGTCGAGGCCGTTCTTGCCCTGGGCGACAACATTGACGTCGCCTGCACCCTTGAGGAGGTAGGCAAGCTCGTCGCGGGCTAGTTGTTCGTCATCGACGATGAGGGCTGAGAGGGGCATGGGCACCGGTTTCCCTCCGAGTATAGGTCCGCGGGAAAGTAGGGTCAACGCGGGGTCACGGCTGACCTAGCCCATTCGAGCAGTGCGCGAAAGCGTTGTATCCGCGGTAACTGCCCGACGAACAGCACGTCGGGCTGGCTCCTCAAGCTTCACGGCAACGAAGTAGTTCGCCGGGTAGAGATAGTCCTCACCAGATTCGTCGACGATCCGCATCAGTCGACGCGCTTCAGCGGTTGGGTCGGGGAGAACCGGGTAGAGTTTCCGCAACTCGAGCGAGGCAGGGTAGTCGCCGTTTTTCACGCAGATGACGAATTCATTCTTCATTGATTTCCTGCTCTTCGAGAATGCGCTTAATTTTATGCTCTCTGGCTCCGACGCCATGAGCTTCGTACCAGTGTATCTCCGCTATGCACGTCGTACCATCAGAAAACTGCAACCTAGCAATGCCCTTCCGCTTACGCCATCGGCCTTTGCCATAGAGCTTTTGCAGTCGCTTGCGCTCACGGATCCCCGTGCCAGCAGCGATTGTCTCGATCTCGGTTATCGTGCCGATGATTCGGAAGTACATTGTCCGGAACGATGCTAAACAGTTTCCAGGGCCAATGCCATCCCCATGCCGCCGCTGACGCAGAGTGTGGCGAGTCCGCGCTTGGCTTTGCGGTGTTGCATCTCATGCAGCAGCGTGACCGTGATGCGCGTGCCAGTGCATCCGATCGGGTGACCTAGGGCGATAGAACCTCCGTTTACGTTGAGCCGGGCTGGGTCGATGTGCAGTTCGCGGTCGCAGGCCAGCACCTGGGCTGCAAAGGCTTCATTCAGTTCGACGAGATCGAAGTCCGCGAGCTTGAGGTGGTGTTTCTGTTCCATTTTGCGAATAGCAGGCACCGGACCGATGCCCATGATTTTGGGATCAACACCTACCGAGGTGATGGCCACAATCCGCGCTAGCGGAGCCAGGTTATTGCGTCGAACGAACGCTTCGCTCGCGACAATGACGGCCGCTGCCCCGTCGGTGATGCCGGAAGAATTTCCAGCCGTAATGGTTCCGGTTTTCGAGAACACAGGAGCCAGCTTGGCAAGCTTTTCCAGTGAGGCTCCGGGGAAAGGATGCTCGTCGGCTGCGAAGACCTGTGGACCTTTTTTCCCTGCGACTGTGACCGGCACAAGTTCGTTTTGGAAACGGCCCTGCGCAATGGCTTCCGCCGCGCGCTGCTGGGACGTGAGCGCGAACTGGTCTTGCTCTTCACGGGAAATCTTATATTGCTCGGCGAGAATTTCCGCCGTTTCTCCCATCAGCATCTGCGCCAGAGGGCAGAAGAAGCCGTCGCGGTGCATGCCGTCAACAATTTCCTGGTTCCCGAGGCGGTAGCCAAAGCGCGCGCCCTCCAGGTAATACGGCAGGCGGGACATGGACTCGGTACCGCCCGCAAGCATGCACTCCGAGTTGCCGAGAAGAATTTCCTGGTAAGCGAGGGCAATTGACTTCAGTCCGGAGGCGCAGGCTTTGTTGACGGTGTAAGCGGGGACTTCCTGCGGGACTCCGCTGCGCATGGAAATTTGGCGAGCGGGATTCGGTCCGCCGCCGGCCTGGCGGGCGTTGCCGAAGATGGTTTCCTCGACTTGTTTCGGGTCGATGGCGGCGCGCTCCATGGCGGCCTTGGCGGCGGCGATGCCGAGGTCGACGGCTGAGAGAGAAGCAAGAGCGCCTCCAAACTTGCCGATAGGTGTGCGTGCTGCGGAAATGATGAAGACGTCGGGCATGATCTCTATAGTGTAGCGGACGGGAATGTGGCGCGGACACTCTTGTCCGCGTGGTCCTGGTATTTCCAACCCATATCTACCACCGTTGGCGTCTGAAGCTTTTCGCGGACAGGAGTGTCCGCGCCACATAAACAAGTAAACTAATTGGATGGAAGCGATTTACGGGATTAACACCGTGCGCGAGGCGCTGAAGTCACGGGGACGGGCAATCCAGTACGTGGCGGTGGCACGGGAGCGCCACGATGACCGCCTGCAGAAGCTGATTGAAGAATGCAAGCACGCGGGCGTAAGTGTACGGTTGATCACACGGCAGGATTTGGATCGCTTGGCGGGAAATGGCGGGCATCAAGGAGCAGTGGCGGTTACCTCGGGCAAAAAGTACTGCGACGTGGACGACTTGCTGGCCAGACGTCGCGGCGAACACGCTCTGCTGGTAGTGTTGGATGGGGTGGAAGACCCGCATAATTTGGGAGCGATTCTGCGCACAGCGGATGCGGCGGGCGCCGACGGCGTTGTGATTCCGGAACGACGCGCCGTGGGTGTGACGGGGACAGTGGCAAAGGCGTCGGCGGGGGCGAGCGAACATTTGCCGGTGGCGAAAGTGACGAATATCTCGCGAACGCTGGAGCAGCTGAAAGCGCAAAACGTGTGGACGATCGGCTTGGATGAGCGGGCGCCGCAGTCGTACGACTCGATTGATTACAAGATGGATTGCGCTCTGGTGCTAGGAGCTGAAGGCAAAGGTGTGCATGACTTGGTTCGAAAGCACTGCGATTTCCTGGTTTCGATTCCCATGCTGGGGAAGGTGCCGTCGCTGAATGTGTCGGTGGCGGGGGCGATTGTGCTTTACGAAATTGTGAGGCAACGGCGGCTGGTGGTGGCTTCTGCTGCATCCAAGCGGAAATGAAGGTTCTCAGCGTATTGGGCGCGGTTCTCGCGCTTCTTGCCTCTAGCACTGCTCTCGACCGCGAAGCGTTTACGGTAACGCATTATGACCTCAACCTGCGTATCGAGCCTGCGCAGCAGCGCCTGGGCGCGCGTGGCCGGATCACGTTACGCAATGATTCTTCGCAACCGCAGCATTTAGCCGCGCTGCAAATTTCTTCCAGCTTAAGCTGGCGGTCGATCCGCGTGTTATCAAACGCGCAAGATTCCGGTCAACCAATGCAATTTCTTACTCAACCCTACACCTCCGACATCGATCACACGGGCGAGCTTTCTGAGGCGATTGTCACGTTGCCGCGAGAGCTTGCGCCGAAGGAATCCATCGATCTTGCCATTGGTTACGAAGGCGTCATTGTGCTGGACGCTACGCGGCTAACGCGCATCGGCACGCCTGCGACGGTTGCCCGCCACAGCGACTGGGATCAGATTGGCAAGACCTTCACCGCCATGCGCGGTATTGGATACGTAACCTGGTATCCTGTCGCGCTGGAAGCGCAGAATCTTTCGGACGGGAATGCCATGTTCGCGGCGTTGGGGAAATGGAAAGCGCGGCACGCGGCATCCAGCATGGAACTACGCGTGGAGATGGTCTCTAGCGGTGCGTCTGACAAGCTTGTCCTGCTGGCGAACGGCAAGGGTTGCACGCTTGCGGAAGGAGAGCCCGCTGGCAGCGAAGTCACACTTTCGGGCTGCAAGTTTGATGCACTCGGGTTCGCGAATCCGACGCTGGTTGCGGGTAATCTGAAAGAATCCGTCGCAGGCCCGGTTCGTCTGCACTATTTTTCTGAACATGCGAGCCTTTCTGAACATGCCAGCTTGGCCGAGGATTTCACGAAAGCCGTGGACAGTGCCGTTGCTCTCGTCAAAGACTGGTTTGGTACACCACGCAACAATCTGGATGTGGTTGAGCTCGCAGACCCTGACGCTGCGCCTTTTGAAGCAGGAGATTGGCTCCTGCTCCCCCTAACGAGGAGTGATCCAAAACTGGCACAAACATTGCTGGTGCATCAGCTCACGCACACAGCGTTTCCCTCGCCACGCCTTTGGATTTATGAAGGTGCCGCGCACTTTGCACAGGCCATGGCCCGCGAGCAACAAAATGGACGCGAGGCTGCACTGGATTATCTCGGCATGCATCGCGCGGCGATCCTACAAGCGGAGACGCCGCCCAGTGCAGCAGGCGAAGCGTTGGCACAAGCCACGCAAGAAGCTCTCTACCGTAGCAAGGCTGCGCTGGTCTGGTGGATGCTGCGGGATATGGTTGGCGACGCATCGCTCAAGCGGGTGATTCGGGACTATCAATCGGGACAAGATGAGAATCCTGCCTATTTCCAGCACTTGCTCGAGACGGAATCCAAGCGCGACCTCGGATGGTTCTTCCAAGACTGGGTCTACACAGACGCAGGCCTTCCGGATTTTCGAATCGCATCCGCCAATGCACGTTCAACAACCGGGGCGAATTTCGTCACCGCCATCACTATAGAAAACGCGGGAGGAGCGGGAGCGGAGGTGCCGGTCACCATTCGCACCGAAACGGGGGACTTCCACGAACGTCTGGAAGTTCGGGGAAAATCGAAAGCTGTGTTGCGTATCTCAACTCCGGCAGAGCCACGCGAGGTTATCGTGAACGACGGTAGCGTGCCGGAATCCGATATCAGCAACAATCACTTGAAAATTGGGAAGGGCGAAGCTCCGAAGTAGCTGCAAGCGGCCAACGCGGGTTAGAATCTCTTCTCCCAGACGTGAGCGAATCCAAAGAGGTGAGCGAACTTGCCCTATATTCAATTCCTCGGCGCGGCCGGAACGGTTACTGGTTCCAAGCACTTGATCAACACCAGGGCGGACAGCAGTGGCAAGCAGGGCTTGCAGGTTCTGGTCGACTGCGGGCTCTTTCAGGGACAGAAAGAGTGGCGCGAGCGCAACTGGCAGGACACGCCCGTGCCCGCGCGCGAAATCGACGCCGTGATTCTGACCCACGCGCATATGGACCACGCTGGCTGGATTCCGCGGCTCGTGAAAGAAGGGTTTCGCGGACAGGTGTATGCAACCCCCGCCACCATTGACCTGTGTGGCATTTTGCTCCCGGATTCAGGGCATCTGCAGGAAGAGGACGCGAAGTTCCACAATCAGAAGGGGAGCTCAAGGCATAAACCCGCATTGCCGTTGTATACGTTGCTGGAAGCACAACAATGCCTAGACCGTTTTCATCCGGTGAAGATGGGGGAGACGGTTCAGCTCAGCCCAGAGCTGGCATTTCGGTTCGTACCTGCCGCGCACATTCTTGGTTCGTCCATGGCGGAAGTCACGTTGAAGACGGACGGGCAGACTCGAAGGCTGCTGTTCACCGGCGACATTGGCCGCGTGCGGAAGCATGAAACGGCCCCGGGCAAGGTGGTGCGCTCGGGACCTGAGGAAGGCGAGACAGCCGAGGTGCTGGTGATGGAATCCACCTATGGTAATCGTCGGCATCCCGATACCGACCCCCGGCCGCAGTTGGCGGGGCTAATTCAGAAAGCGGTGGAGCGCGGAGGGAGTGTGGTCGTCCCCGCCTTTGCGGTGGAGCGCACGCAGAAATTTCTTTTCATGTTGAAGGAGTTGCTGGAATCGGGGCAAATCCCGCGAGTTCCCGTATATTGCGACAGTCCCATGGCGATTCACGCGGTCGAGGTTTTCCTGAAGCACACCGAGGACTACAGCGAAGAGACGAAAGCTCTGGTGGCTCGTTACGGATCGCCGCTTGAATGGGATGGCTTTCATTTTGCACGCACTCCGGAGGAGTCAAAGAAGATTAACGAGATCAAGTTTCCCGTGATTATTATTTCCTCCAGCGGGATGGTGACGGGTGGCCGTATCCAACACCATTTGATCCATCGGCTGCCAGATCCGAAGAATCTAGTGATCTTTATCGGGTTCCAGGCTCCAGGGACGCGAGGCGCGACGATCAAGAGTGGTGCGCCTGCCGTGAAGATATTTGGCGAGGATGTTCCGATTCGCGCGCAGGTCGCCGCCATCGAACAGTTCAGCGATCACGCTGATCCGCCGGAGCTTCTGGAGTGGCTGCGAACTTTCCAGAACAAGCCCTCGGCGACGTATCTTGTTCACGGTGAGCCGGTCGCATCGGCTGCGTTGCGTGATTTGATGGTGAAAGAGTTGGGCTGGGATGTCCAGATCGCGCAGTGGATGCAGAAGGTGGAAGTAAAGTAAGGGTCTCCGTGACAGACGTGAGGTGGTATGACTGCCGACGAACTTAAGAAAATAATTGCTGAAGCGGAGCAAGATCCCAAACACTTGGCTGCCGCTGTTTCCGGCCTTTCCGACGCTGTACTCAAGCGCAAGCCGGCCCCGGGAAAGTGGTGCATTCAGGAAATTGTCGGGCATCTTGCGGACAGCGAGATTGTCTTCGCCTATCGCATTCGGCAGGTACTGGCGGACAAGGACCCGAAGTTCGCACCCATCGAGCAGGACGACTGGGCGGAGCATCTTGGCTACATGGAGGCCGCCATACCTGAACTTGTTGCACAGTTTGGGATGGAGCGTCATCACAATCTGCGCTTGTTGCGGCGCGCGCGGCTGGAAGACTTAGGTAAGAGCGGCTTTCACCCCGAGCGTAACCGGCAAGTGACTCTGGAAGAAATCATTCAGTATTGGGCCGCACATGGCCCGAATCATCTGACGCAGATCGAGCGGCTGAAGAAGGAAGCAAAGTAGATACATTACGACGCTATGCGTTGGTGAACTTCACAAGCGCTTCAAGTTTCGCGAGCGCAGCGCCAGAATCTACCGCCTCCGTAGCAGCGGGGAGAGCGTCGCCGAGCGTATCTGCGCTTCCGGCTGCCACCAGCGCAGCCGCCGCGTTCAGCAGCACCACATCACGGCGGGCAGATTTTTCTCCTTGCAGGATTTTCCGGATGATCTCAGCGTTTGTGGCAGCGTCTCCGCCGGCAATATCGCTTAGCGACATGCGCCGGAATCCAAACTCTTCCGGCGTGACTTCGTAGGTGCGCACCTGGCCATCGCGAAGTTCTGCGATCCGGGTGGAAGTCGTGATCGTGATCTCGTCCAAAGCGTCGTTGCCATGGACAACCAGCGCCCGGCGCAGACCAAGCATGCTCAGAGCTTCGGCGAGCTTCTCTACGAGTTCGACGGAATACACACCCACAACTTGAGCGGACGCGCGCGCGGGATTGGTCAACGGACCGAGCAGGTTGAACACAGTTCGCAGCTTGAGTTCGCGGCGTGCAGTCTGGACAAACTTCATGGCAGAGTGGAGCGCGGGGGCGTAAAGGAAGGCGATCCCGACTTCACGCAAGCATGTCGCAAGACGATCCGGCGTGAGGGCGAGGTTCACGCCCAGCGCTTCGATCACATCCGCGGAACCGCATTTCGAGCTCACACTCCGATTTCCGTGCTTGGCGATGCGAACGCTCGCACCTGCAGCGACCATCGCCGCAGCAGTGGAAATATTGAATGTGCCGCTCGTGTCTCCGCCAGTTCCGCAAGTGTCGACCAGTGCATTGCGAGCGCTGGCATCAGGTGACAGGCTCAGTTCAACGGGCCAAGGGGGCGCTGCTGCACGGATTGCCTGCGCAAAGCCAACGATCTCTTCGACGGTCTCGCCCTTCATGCTGAGTGCGACCAGCAAGCCCGCAATTTGTGCGTCGGTAGTTTCGCCACGCAGGATTTCCGCCATCACTTCGTGCGCTTCTTCCCTGTCCAGCGATTGACGCTGGATTACGAGGCGGTGGAGCGCGCCAGCGAAGACGTGAGGATAATTCATGCGCTTCAGGCTAGCGCAGATGGCGGCGAAAGGGAAAGCTAGCTTGCACTGCTCTCTCCATTGCCGTACTTCGGCAGCCCACAATGCACGCATTGCCCGGCGAAAATGCCTTTGCTGCGCCACATGGTGCCGGAAAACATATTTCCGCAGCGAGGGCAACGCCACAGGTTAATACGAGCGCCGATCCAGAGTGTAAGCGCCATCCAGAAGACTGCTACCGCAATTGCGGGTTTTGGCGTGTGGAAATACCTTAGGCAGAACATCGCCGTACCCACTACCGCGGGAACATATAACAGGAACAGGGCAATCCACAACCGTCCTCGCTGCTTGTATTGCTGCCAGGCCTGTTGATAGTCGCCAGAGTCACTCATTTTTGGGCTCCATAACCTCGCGGGATGATTTTATGACAGTTATGTCGGTGGAGCGTTCGTAAATCTGGTTCCTCGCTCGCTGGAAGAGAAACGGGCTGTAAATCTTCGGTGTCGGAATGGTTATTTGCGCGTTCCTCCTTTACCACTCTCTGTTCGTTTCTATAAAATCAAAAGTTTGCTGCCGATCTCACCAAATAGTCATTATCCTAGAGCGCAGGAATTATCATGAAAATTCATGAGTATCAGGGCAAGGCGGTTCTGAGGAAGTATGGAGTCGCCGTGCCGCAAGGAGAAATGGCCAGTACACCGCAAGAAGCGGAGGCCATTGCCAAGAAGCTGCTAGCGAGCGGATCGGGCGGCGCGGTCGTGAAAGCGCAGATTCACGCCGGAGGTCGCGGCAAAGGTGGCGGCGTAAAGATTGCGAAATCGGCGGAAGAAGCCGGTGAACTCGCCAAGAAGATGCTCGGCATGACGCTGGTGACCCACCAGACTGGCCCCGAGGGCCGCGTGGTGCGGCGACTTCTGATTGAAGAAACCCTGCCCATCGATCGCGAGCTCTACGTCGCGATCCTGGTGGACCGCGCGGAAGGCAAGCCGTTGTTCATGGCATCCGCCGCTGGCGGTATGGAGATTGAGCAAGTCGCGGAAGAGAATCCCGACGCCATTCTGAAGGAATACATTGATCCTTCGGGAATGGTTGCGTTCCAGGCTCGCAAAATCGCTTTTGCGCTCGGCCTCAAGCCTGCGCAAATCAGCGAAGCGGTGAAGTTCATGCAAGGGCTGTACCGGGCTTTCACCGAGACGGATGCTTCGATGCTGGAGATCAATCCGTTTATCACTACAAAAGACGACCGCTTGTTTGCCTTGGACGCAAAGATCACGTTTGACGACAACGCTCTCTTTCGCCACCCCGATCTCAAAGAACTGCGCGATATCACCGAAGAGGATCCACTCGAAGTCGAAGCCTCGAGGTACAACCTGAACTACATCAAGCTCGAAGGGAATGTCGGTTGCATGGTGAACGGCGCCGGTTTGGCGATGGCCACGATGGACATTATTAAGTACGCGGGCGGTATGCCGGCGAATTTTCTCGATGTAGGAGGAGGCGCCAATGAGGAACAGGTCGGGCATGCGTTCGAGATTTTGCTAAGCGATAAGAGCGTCAAGGCTGTGCTTATCAATATTTTTGGTGGCATTTTGCGCGTGGATACGCTGGCGAAAGGCGTAGTTGCGGCGGCCCGGAAGACCAATCTGAGCCTGCCCGTGGTGCTGCGTTTGGAAGGCACGAACGTGGAAGAGGGCAAGAAGATTTTGATGGAGTCGGGCCTAAACTTTATCGTCGCCGAGGCCATGAAGGATGCGGCGGAAAAAGCCGTCGCTGCGGCGGGGAAAATCGCTTAGGGCCGAACTGTTTTAAGGGGTAATTCACTCCTTTTACTGGGGATAGAAATTCATTATGGCAATTTTAGTCGACAAGAAGACGCGCGTGATTGTGCAAGGACTCACTGGCCGTGAAGGCACGTTCCACGCCAAGGCCTGTGCGGAATATGGAACCCAGATCGTGGGTGGAGTCACGCCGGGCAAGGGTGGGACGACCCACGAAGGTTGGCCGGTCTTCAATACCGTGCACGAGGCGGTCGAGAAAACGGGCGCCAATACGTCGATCATTTTCGTGCCACCGCCGGGCGCTGCCGACGCGGTGATGGAGGCCGCCGACGCGGAGGTCGATTTGATCGTTTGCATAACAGAAGGTATTCCAGCGCTGGACATGGTGCGCGCTTGGGAATTCCTGCAGACACGGCGTTCCCGTTTGATCGGTCCGAATTGCCCGGGCATTATTTCTCCTGGAAAGTGCAAGCTGGGAATCATGCCGGCACGGATTCACAAAGAAGGTTCGGTGGGCATTGTCTCCCGCTCGGGCACACTCACGTATGAAGCTGTACATCAGTTGACGCAGCGCGGGATCGGGCAATCAACGGCCATCGGCATTGGCGGCGATCCGATTATTGGCACCACTTTCACGGATGCGCTGGATCTCTTCAATCGCGATTCGCAAACTGAAGCGGTGATAATGATCGGCGAGATCGGGGGCAATGCCGAAGAAACCGCGGCCGAGTTTGTGAGGAAGCATATGAAGAAGCCGGTGGTGGGGTTCATCGCCGGGCAGACGGCGCCTCCGGGACGGCGGATGGGTCACGCTGGAGCGATTATTTCCGGCGGTAAAGGGACTGCGTCGGAGAAGATGAAAGCGCTCGAAGCGGCCGGAATCAAGATCGCGAAATCTCCTGCGGATATTGGGGAGACGCTGGCTTCCGTTTTGGGCGTCAAGGCCTAACGGGAATTTGTAATCTGGCAATTTGGTAATTTTTGTAATTTCGGAAAAACAAACTGGAAATGGACCTATGAAAACATTGCAACGCACTCTTACGATTGTGAAGCCAGACGCGGTCAAGCGGAACGCTGTGGGTGACATCATCGAGCAGTTCGAGAAGCAGAACTTCCGCATTCTCGCCATGAAGATGCTGGAGATTTCCAAGCATCAAGCCGAGCAATTCTACGCCGTCCATGCCAGCCGGCCGTTTTATCATTCGCTGACGGATTTCATGTCCAGCGGCCCGATCGTAGTCCTGGCTCTCGAAAAGGAAAATGCCATCGCCGACCTGCGCAAGCTCATGGGCGCAACCAACCCCGCGAGCGCCGAAGAGGGTACCATCCGCAAGAAGTGGGCGTCGAGCATCGAGCACGACGCCATCCACGGATCCGATGCTGAGGATACAGCCCGGTTTGAGCTGAGCTTTTTCTTTGCCGGCTACGAATTGGCGAAGTAGCTTTACGGCTGCCATGGAGGCACAAGCGTCCTCGCTCGTGCAGTCGTAGCAGGTTGTCAGGAGACCGAACCATGCCCATGATCCACGTCACCATGCTCGAAGGCCGCACCACCGACCAAAAGCGCAAACTCGCCCAGCGCCTGACCGACGTCCTCGTAGAAGAAGCCGGGGCAAAGCGGGAAGCCGTGACGGTGGCGTTTGTGGAGGTATCCCGCGAGAGCTACGCTACCGGCGGTGTACTCATGGCGGACAAAGGAAAGTAAGGGCCCCATTCGGCTTTTCCCAGGAGCCCGTTGTGAGGACCTATGCGGGTGTCCCTTGGCAAAGTCACGGTCAGCGCAGGGACAGGCCACTGAACTGTGGATGGGGCAAGGGCAGTTGTCTCTAGCGCCTCCGTTTGCTAGTTTGGCGTAGATGCCGCCGCCTGTGCCCGAACAACTCAGCCGGACCGTTGAGACTCTTTACCGGTCGGAATCGAACCGGGTTCTGGCTACGCTCGTGCGCCTTCTCGGAGATCTGGATCTCGCCGAAGAGGCCATGCATGAGGCATTCGCCGCCGCTC
>CAZUCC010000069.1:0-16833 GCA_964619065.1 uncultured Acidobacteriaceae bacterium
GCCACCTGATGAACCTGGAATCGGTGAAGACCTACGAAGGCACGCACGACGTGCATGCGTTGATTATTGGGCAGTCGATTACGGGGATTGACGCGTTTTAGGGCTCTGAAGAAGTATCTCTTTTAGGTAGTGCGGCGCTTCAACGCCGCAAAACGCTCCCGTGGCCTACGTAAGTCCACGCCAAAGGTACACGTCTTTTCGTACCCACAACGTACCCCGCCAGCGCCCTATAATTGCGGGTAGCGTGGAGCACTTCCCTGCATTCGCGGTGTTTCTGTTCGGGCTGACTTTCGGCAGCTTTCTGAACGTGTGTATCTACAGGCTGCCACGAGGTTTATCCGTCGTATCGCCCCGCTCTGCCTGCCCGAAGTGCAGCCAGCCCATTGCTGCTTACGACAATATCCCCGTTCTCAGCTGGATGATTTTGGGTGGGCGCTGCCGCAATTGCCGTGTATCGATCTCTCCGCGTTACGCGCTTGTCGAACTTTTCACCGGCTTGCTTTGGTTGGGCTGCTACGAGCAATTCGGACTGAGTTTCGCGTTGGTGAAGTGGGCGGCATTTGCATTTCTGCTGCTCGGGCTCGTGTTTACGGATGCGGAAACCATGCTACTGCCCGACAAAATGACATTGCCCGGACTCGCGCTTGGATTGATTTTCGCCTTTTTTGTTCCCGTGAACGATCTGGTGTCGCAACTTGCGCCCGGGCTCGTACAGATTCCACTGAGTTCTGATCTGACTTCGCGTCTCTGGTCATTCGCCGACGCCGCGCTCGGGGCGCTCGCTGGCGCCGGGTTTATTTATGGCGTCGGAGAACTCTATTACCGTGCCCGAGGCATTGAAGGCATGGGCTTTGGCGACGTGAAGCTGATGGGCATGATTGGCGCATTCCTGGGATTGAAGCTGACCGTGTTCACAATTTTTGCCGCCTCCATCGCCGGATCTTTATTTGGTTTGAGCACCATGCTGGTCGTCTGGATCAAGCGAACGCAGCGCTACCGCGTGCGGCAGCACGAAGCGGCTGGACTCGCACGGCAGAAAGCCTGGCAGTCCGCGCGTCTGGCTTTGCGCTATTACCAAATGCCGTTCGGCGTATTTCTCGGCGGCATGGCCATGGTGGCACTGTTTTTCGGCGATCGCTTTTTGCACTGGTATTGGAAAATGCTCTGAGAACACTCACGCGTCTTAAAAGTGTTGCGCGTTGATGAATACAAAGTTTTGGAAAGCAACTCTTGCACGTCAAGGAATGGAACCATGAAACGCATTGCGAACATTTTCGGACTGTTGATTCTTGCCGGACTCCTCGGCGGCGTAGCTGCTGCCCAGAACGATTCACTGGCGGATGCCGCGCGCCTGCACAAACGGCAGCAAGAAGGAAAGCCCGTTGCCACCAAGGTATTCACCAACGACAATCTGCCTTCCACGGAGACCATTAGCACCGTAGGCGGTCAGCCCGGGCCCGGCGATCCCTCGCCGAATGGCGCGGTAGGGGAAGGCCAGCCGACGCCGTCCGACGCGAGCCAAACTCCCGCGAAGGCTGAGACTTCCGCGGACGGAAAGCCCGTCGACCCCGCCAAAGAGCGCCAGAAGACCTGGGAAGACTGGCGCGACAAGATCCAGAAGCAAAAAGCGGCGGTCGAACAGATGCAGAAAGATAACGAAGAAATGGAAAAGCAGTACCGTCTCACTGCTGGAGCGGTCTATGGTAACCCGGCGAATCGTATTAACAACGGGGAACAGTGGGCGAAAGAGGACGCTGCCTTCCGTCAACAGATGGACCAAAAAAAGAAAGCGATTGAAGACGGCAAGCAAAAGATCGATGATCTGCAAGAGGAAGCACGCAGGGCCGGAGTTCCATCGGCGTTCCGCGACTAATTTCTCTGGGTGTGCAAAAAGGGACGGCCGACGGCCGTCCCTTTTGTTTTCTGTCGTGAGAGTTTAGCCGGCCCGCCGTAAACGCTCGATCTGGGGGGCGTGATGCCGGGCGTGAACTCGATGAAACTTGCGCCACTGACTGGCTTTCAGAGCCCCGAGAACCGGATGGTCGGCAAGGCGTGTCTCCGCACCAAACCGTTGTTCACACGCGGCTATCGCCTTGTCCATCCGGATGAGGTTCTCCAGAGCCGCGGATAAAACTTCCCCGTCAGACGCTCCTTTTGGTGCACCCTTGGGACGAACTTGCGCGGGAGCCTGGCGACCTTCGGGAAAGCGGCCAAGCTCGGCAACCCACCAGATTCCAAGCCGTTGTTTGAGTTTGAGTGGGGTGGCGGTGGGCGCTCCCGCATCCAGAACCTTTTGCATAGCCCGGGCTGTCCCGCTGTAGGTCAGCGAGAGATGCTCAACCACCTCCGCCGCCGACCACTTCCCTTCCGGATGCCGGCTCCAATCCTCAGCCGTCATGCCTTCGGTAACCGAAGTGAGAGCCTCACGAATCTCTTCCATCATGGGGTGCATGGCTATTTCCATTTAGAATATGGCAGCAATCCACCGGCTGCAAAATATATGCGGCGATTGGATCGGCGCGGAATCTCCCATGAGGGGGCAATCGCAATGAAAACATTCGTGTTGCCAGGCCTGGCGCTGCTGTTGCTGGCAGCATGTTCTTCGGAACCGGCCAAGACCCCGCAGCCAACCGTGAAAGAGCCAGAGTATGTGACTGGGCGCTCGGCCTTCCAAAAGATGTACGTCGCCTCGCGCGGGTGGAATCGGGATGCACAAGGGTTCCAGCTCCTGTCCGTGCTGACCACGGATTCCAAGGGGCACGACGGTAAGTCCGGTGTGTGGCGCGCTTCGTTTGCATCGGCAACCCAGCGCACAGCCAAACCGTACATATGGAGCGGCAGTAATGCCGCAGATGTCGAACGCGGCGTTACCTGGGGCGGGGAGGACAGCTACAGCGCGGGCAACACGTCAACGCATGTGTTCGACATTGCTTTCTTGAAGGCGGATTCGGATCAGGCGTTTCAGGCGGCCATTAAGCATGGCGGCGATAAGCTGCTGCAGAAAGATCCCGAGCAGCCGGTGACGTATTTGCTGGAATGGGACGGGCCGCAAAACATGCTGGTATGGCATGTGATCTTTGGCGCCTCCCGCACGGACAACAAACTATCGATATTGGTCAATGCCTCGAGTGGAGACTTCATTCGGGTTGAGAAGTAAGGAAGGGCATTACAAATTACCAAATTACAAATGCCCTTTTTCTTTCAAACTTTCCGCCTTCAGTCTCTCAATCGACTCCTGTGCATCGCCGGCATAGGGACCGTGCGGCAGAATCTTAAGATAGGCAGAGTAGTTGTCTAAAGCACCGGCTCGATCCCCCATCCCTTCCTGGCACACAGCCAGACGGAAGGTCGCCACGGCGTCATTTTCTTTGTAAACGAGTGCTTCTTTGTAGCGGTCCAGCGCGGCACGGTAATTCTTCCTCTTGAAGTAGTAGTCGCCGACCTCAATATCCTTTAACGCCTTCATCGGATTCCATGGGTGGAATTCCTGGACCTCGGCCGCCTCTGCCGCAGCTTCGTCGTTAACCTTTTCGATGGCAGCTGCACTTTCAGGGTGGTTCTTCAAGTCGTCCTTCGGAGGACTAAGATCGATGATATTCGCGCGGCTGGAGCTAAAATTCCTGTCGTCCGTGTCGGATGCCGCGGAAGTGGTTTGTCCGTCGTCCGATCGCGGCGGAGCTTCCTTCGACGGAAGCTGTTCCTTCAGAGTGGGATCTGGCTTCTGCGCGGGCGCTGCCGGCTTCTGAGTGGGTTGCTGCGCCAGCGCCAGCCCGGCACAAATCCCAAGAAAAACTATCCCGACGTGACGCGGTAGCATGACAAACATTCTACTCTGTTCGATGCGGAGAGACGGTCGCCGGGGTTGGCCTTTCCCGGCTTCTTGAGAGAAAAAACAGGCCGTTCGGGGAGGGATGAACGGCCTGGCTAGCGAAGTCCTCTTGGGGGAGGTGAACTTCGAGCAAAACTTTAGTTAGTAGCGCCCGGATTCTGCGCTGCAGCGGCCGGAGCCGGCGCCGAAGCAGGGGTGTCGCCGCCAGCGACATTGGTCATCAGGCGGACATCCACGCGGCGATTCTTGGCACGACCGTCGGCGGTCTTGTTGCTCTCCACCGGCTTATCCTTGCCGAGTCCAATCACGTAAATCTTGTAAGCGGGGACATTATGCTGGCTGGCCAAATACTGGATGACAGCCGTGGCACGGCGTTGGCTCAAATCGTAGTTGTAGTCGGCGGCGCCAATCGCGTCCGCTCCGCCTTCAACAGCGACGATATAGCCCTTCGCCTTGGTAATTTCGCCCGCTAACTGGTCCAGAGCTTCCTTGGCTTCCTTCGTGAGGTTATCGCGGTTAAAGCCAAAGTGGACCGAAGCTTCCGTCACAACCCGATAGTTATCCAGGTTAATGACCTGCTGTTGCAGCATGTCCACGCGCTTGGTGGCATTATTTGCCAGCAGCTGGGCATCGTCCGCTTGCTTGCCGGCCGCCATGGCCTTCTGGTCGACATCAGCAGCCTTAGCTTGCACGGTCTGAATGCCAGCCTGCGCACGCGCATCCACGTCCTTGATGTCCTTGCTGTTCTTGGCAGTCAGGTCGTCCAACTCATTGGTTTTATTGACGAGAGGCGTGGTCTGCTGCTTAACATAGTTCTTGCTGGAGCAACCGAGAGCAAATACAGCGGTCAGGGCCAGAGCCAAAATCAGTGATATGCGTTTCATTGAGGGAGACTCCTTGAGATCTCTCATATATCTTTAAGTCCGGGATAGAAAACCTGCGTCCCGCATACTACCACAGCAAGAGACCTGCCAATCATTTGGAGTGCCGAGAACGGCGCTAAAGATTGTATAAACAACAACATACACAATTCAAAAGATGCGGTTCTCCCATTCTTGGGAGCCTGGTACGGGCAAAGGGACATGTCCGAATGAATTATTTATATGGTGTTCACATTTACCCGGGTGGCTTTAGGAAGAATCCTGGTTGCCCTTCGTGATATCGAAGTAGTTACCAGACGACCTTTACCGGGTACTTTTTGAATAGTAGATCGCAGGAGACAATGGGCATCTTTTCCTCCAAGCTTTGGGCTACCAAAATGCGGTCGAAGGGGTCGCGATGATGTAAAGGAAGCTGCTCCAGCCGGAGCACATGCTCCAAGCGAATGGGCAGCACTTGGATATTGTTCGCCGTCAGATGACGCTTGAGATAGTTCCCCGTGGGAAGGGGCACTTGCAGTTTGCCGATCTGAACCTTGATCAAGATTTCCCAAACGCTGGCGGAGCTCAGCAGAAGCTCGTTACTCGCACGAGTAAATACTTCGCGGGCGGTTGTTGACAGGCGCTTATCGTCTGTAATCGCCCAAAGGAAGGTGTGGGCATCGAGCAGGAAGTTCACTTCCAAAAGCTTTCTTCCAGCTTTTTCGGCAGAGGCGCGTTGAAGTCCGCTGGAACCGTAAAGTCTCCTTTAGCACTGCCGAGAACCCGTTTCCGCGGGGGGTTCTGCATCGGGACGAGCCGCGCAATGGGCTTCCCTGCCTTGGCAATGATCACCTCTTCGCCGGCACTGACCTTCTCCAACAGCCGGGACAGGTGAGTCTTCGCTTGATGAATATTGATTTCCATGAATCTATCTTAGCTAATTTTATGACTAAGTCAAGTGTAGAGTCCATTAAATTTGACATACGGACACGTCCTGCCAGCCCGTGGCGTATCAGGGTATGCCTTCAGCCGCAATGTCTGGTTTGTGAGCGCGCCTTCAAGCGTTGAAGCTGGAGATTAGAGCTTCACCCCTGCTGATTAATCGCGCGTTCCGGGGCTTGGACGACCGAGGACGGCCGTCCTCACGTAACCTACTAAAATAGAAATAACGCTCCCATGGACCTGCTCGCAAAAATCCGCACGATTCCTGTCGCGCCCGGCGTCTACCTCTACAAGAATGCCGAGGGCGTGGTGATCTATGTCGGCAAGGCCAAGAGTCTGCGTCACCGTGTAAGCCAGTATTTTCACGAGGGGCGCATTGCCGATGCTAAGACCGGGTCACTGGTCCGCGAGGCCGCCGATGTCGAGTGGATTGTCGTCAACAACGAAAAAGAAGCTCTGGCGCTGGAAAACAACCTCATCAAGCAGAAGAAGCCTCGCTACAACATTCTGCTGCGCGATGACAAGACCTATCCTTACGTGAAGCTCACGCTGGGCGAGCGCTATCCGCGTGTGTATGTGACGCGGCGGCTGCGCAAAGATGGCAGTCTGTACTTCGGGCCTTACTTCCCCGCCAATCTTGCGTATCGCATTGTCGATTTGATTCACCGGAATTTTCTCGTGCCCTCCTGCTATGTGGACCTCAACCGGACTCATCCTCGTCCGTGCTTGCAATTCCACATCAAGCGCTGCTTGGGACCGTGCGTTGCCGGGCTGACCACGCCGGAGATTTACCAGGAGGCGGTACGCGACGTGCGCATGTTTCTGGAAGGCCGCCAGTCGGACCTATCGCGATCGCTGGAAACCCGCATGGAGCAAGCGGCTTCAGCGGAGGAGTACGAGCGCGCCGCCAAATATCGCGATTTGATTTCGACAGTGGAACAATTGCAGGAAAAACAACGCATCGCTGCCGTCGAGGGCAACGATGCCGACGTTTTCGGATACCACTGCGAAAGCGGCATGCTGGCGGTGAATCTCTTCCACATGCGCAGCGGCCGAGTGCTGGATCGTAGAGCGTTTTTCTGGGAAGAACTACCCAATTTCGGCCCAAATATTGATTTGGACCAGGGCTCCGGCATGACTAAACCAGAAGCTGAAGGCTTCCATCCTGGCGAGTTTTTCTCCACGCTTCTCAAGCAGCTCTATCTTGGGCAACCCTACGTGCCGCGCACCATCTATGTCCCGGTGGATTTCGAAGATCGCGCCGCGCTGGAGGACTTGCTCTCAGAACAGGTGGCGAGCCAAAGCCCCCGCGCCGCACGCATCCAGATCCACGTCCCGCAGCGCGGTGAAAAGCTGGCGCTCATGGATTTGGCCGGGACCAACGCCAAGCAATCTTACGACCAGCGTTTCCGCGTGATGAAGCCCAACACCAAAACCATTCAGGAAGCTTTCCAAGACGCGTTGGGACTGCCCGAGCTGCCGCGACGCATTGAATGCTTCGACATCTCCCACATTCAAGGCGCGGAAACCGTGGCGTCGATGGTGGTCTGGGAAGACGGTAAGATGAAGAAGTCCGACTATCGAAAATTCATCATCAAGACGGTCGAGGGAGTGGATGATTTTGCTTCCATGCGCGAGGTGGTCGGGCGGCGCTACAAACGAATACAGGAAGAAGAAAAACCCATGCCCAGCCTGGTCCTGATCGATGGCGGGATCGGCCAACTCCACTCCGCCGCCGAAGCGTTGGAATCGCTCGGGATCATTAATCAGCCGCTCGCGTCCATCGCCAAGCGCGAAGAGATCATCTATGTTCTCGGGCAGGAACATGAACCGGTCGTACTGGACCGCCGCTCGCCCGTCCTGCACCTGGTACAGATGGTGCGCGATGAAGCTCACCGCTTCGCCATCACCTTCCACCGCAAGCGCCGCCAGATGCGCGACCGCTCCACCGAACTGCTCGAAGTCCCCGGCGTGGGAGAATCCACGACACGCCGTCTCCTGCAACATTTTGGCAGCCTACAAGCGGTGAAGGAAGCCGACGCCGCTTCCCTATCGGCGGTGGTCACAAGAGCGCAAGCGGAGGCAATTCGGAAGCACTTCGAAGAGGCAAAACAGGTTCCAGCCGTGGGTGGGCAATAGAAATACTTTCAAACTGGAACAATTTATTTCTCATACCTGCAAACAAAAATGGAGGGAGGGGTTACCCTCTCCCTCCGCAATTTCCAATTCCTTAACCCTGTCATCCTGAGCGGAGCTGAACGCTTCGCTTGCGAAGCGTTCGGTGAATCGAAGGACCCCCTGCACTGTTCATTTGCTTCTACCGTCCCACGGAGTTCTCCCCGTGCAGCTTCCTCGTGAGAATGCCTGCAAGCATTACAGAGCTCCAAGCATCCTTAGGGGTCCTTCGACTCCGCTCAGGATGACAGTGAGAAACAGCAAGTGTTGTAAAATTTCAAAGTGCCCCCTCAAGACAAGAAAATTCCTGTAGGTATCCTCGGCGCGACTGGTGTGGTTGGCCAGCGCTTTATCCAGTTGCTGGAAAATCATCCGTGGTTTGAGATTGCCTGGCTTGCGGCTTCGGACCGCTCCGAAGGCAAGCTATACGGCGAGGCCATGCGCTGGCGCTTGAAGACAGCGCTGCCGGAGCGCATTGCCGCCATGCGCATGTCTCCCGCTAACAGTGTGGACGATGCGCCCAAGGTGATCTTTGCCGCGCTCGACGCCGCGATTGCCGCCGACCTCGAGCCTCGTTTTGCTGAGGCGGGCTGCGCCGTGGTGTCGAACTCCAGCGCCTTTCGCATGGCGCCCGACGTGCCGCTGGTCATTCCGGAAGTCAATCCGGATCACCTCCCGATCATTGAAACGCAGTCCTGGCGCAAGAAGTCAGGTGGATTTATCGTGACTAACTCCAATTGCTCCGCCATGGGCCTGGTGCTCGCGCTGGCCCCGCTGCAACAGCAATTTGGACTGCTCACGGTGATGGCCACGACCATGCAAGCCGTGAGCGGCGCGGGATATCCTGGTGTTCCATCTTTGGATATTCTGGGCAACGTCGTCCCCTACATCGCCAAAGAAGAAGAAAAGATGGAAGAGGAAACGCAGAAGCTTCTCGGCCACATAGAGGGCGCCGCGGGTGGGCCGATGAAGATTGTGCCCGCGCCTTTCGCCATGAGCGCGCAGTGTAATCGCGTCGCTGTGGAGGACGGTCACATGGAATCCATTTCCGTGAAACTGGGCAGGTCCGCGAAGCCGGAGGAGATTATTGCATCGTGGAACGAGTACTGCGGTGTCGCGCAGGCTCTCAATCTGCCGACCGCGCCCGAGCAGCCCGTGGTCTACCTGACCGCACCGGACCGCCCGCAGCCGCGCATTGATGTGGATCGCGGAGCGGGCATGACAACCAGTGTTGGCCGGTTGCGTCCGTGCAAAGTGTTCGACTGGAAGTTCACCGTGCTTTCCCATAATGTGATCCGCGGAGCCGCGGGCGCGGCCGTGCTCAATGGCGAATTGCTGAAGGCGCAAGGCTACCTGCCGCAGTGATTGCACAGAAATGACTATCCCACAATGATCGTCATGAAATTTGGCGGCACGTCAGTGCAAGACGCGGCCGCAATCGATCGCGCCGCTGCCATTGTGCGCGGACGGCTACCGGAAAAGCCGGTGGTGGTGGTAAGCGCCCTGTCCAAGGTCACGGATGCGTTGCTTGCCGTTGGCCGCACAGCTGGTAGCGGCGACCGCGACGGGGCGTTGAATCTGGCGCGCGCCCTTCGTGAGCGACACTACAATACCGCGAGCGAACTGTTGGGCACGGGCGTATTCACCGGATTCCATGCAGAACTGGAAGCAGAGTTCGACGCGCTCGATGAGTTGCTGCGCGGCATTGTGGCCGTCGGCGAAATCACGCCGCGCACCAGTGATTTGGTGGTTTCATTCGGAGAACGTCTCTCCAGCAAAATCATCGCTTCAACCTTGCAGGCTCGCGGCATGGACGCGGTTCACGTGGACGCACGCGATTTGCTCGTCACCGACGACACGCACACCCGCGCCGTACCGCAATTTGAAGAAACCTACGAACGCTTTCGCACTCAGGTTACTCCGCTGGTGGAGAAGGGCCGGGTCCCCGTGATGGGGGGGTTCATTGGCTCAACGCGGCAGGGTGTAACCACCACCATCGGCCGCGGTGGTGGAGATTTTTCCGCTGCCATTGCCGGCGCCGGGCTCGCAGCCTGCCGCATTGAAATTTGGACCGACGTGGACGGCATGATGACAACGGACCCGAATCTGGTTCGCGAGGCCCGCCGCATCAAGGTGATCAGTTTCGAGGAAGCCGCTGAACTCGCCTACTTCGGCGCTAAGGTGCTTCATCCGGCGACCGTGCTTCCCGCGGTTCAGCGCAACATTCCGGTCTATGTGCGGAATTCGCGTAATCCCCAATGCGAAGGCACATGTGTGCAGGCGACTGCTCCGCCCTGCCGCAATGCGTTCAAGGCCATCGCGGTCAAGAAGCGCATCAATCTGGTGGATGTGGCCGCCGCTCGCAGTCTGTCGACGCAAGGCTTCCTGCGCTCGATTTTCGACACCTTCGACATGCACAACTTGGCGGTCGATGCAGTCTCCATCTCCGGCGTCAGCGTTTCGCTCACCGTGGATTCGAGCGACGGCATCCCCGCGCTTGCCGCCGATCTGGGCAAACTCGCGGATGTGAAATATGAGGGGAAGAAGGCGCTCGTTTGCCTCGTCGGGGAAAACATTCGCGAGACGCCGGGTATTGTTGCCAAAGTGTTTGGTGCGCTGGGCAACATCAAGGTACGCATGATTTCCCAGGGCGCTTCCGAGATCAACCTGACCTTCGTGGTGGAAGAAGACGATATGATCGATGTCGTCCAACGGCTGCACCAAGAGTTTTTCTCCGACCTCGACCCGACCGTATTCGCATAGTCGTTTTCTCCTCGGCGCGAACCAGCATCCCGATTTACACTTGTGCCTATGCGTTTTCTTCTCCTGGGTGCGGGTAGGACTGGATCGCTAGTGGCGGAGGTTGCGTGTGAACGGCATCACGAAGTTGAGCTTGTCCGCTCAGCGGAGAATCCACAGGCCTCGGCGCTTACCGGCGCGCGACTCCGCGGCATTGACATTGTGATTGATTTCACCACGCCGGATGCGGTGCCGAGCAACATTACGGCATGCATCAATGCTGGGAAACCGGTCGTGATAGGAACTACGGGCTGGTATGAGCACTTGCCCGCTGTCCGCGCTTTAGTGGAGAAAAGCGATACCGGCTTTCTCTTCGGCGCAAATTTTTCCATTGGTATCAATCTCCTTCTCGACATCGCACGCACGGCGTCTGCAGCCACGCAGCATGGCTACTCGGGACAGATTTTCGAACGGCACCACGTGCACAAAAAAGACGCGCCCTCAGGTACAGCAATTGCCATCCAAAATGCCATTCGCGGAGCCTGTGGGCAGGAAATCGAGATTACTTCCTTCCGCGAAGGGGAGGTTGTAGGGCTTCACGAAGTGATTCTGGATTCTCCGCATGACCGAATCTATTTGTGCCACGACGCCAAGTCGCGCCGCGGATTCGCGGAAGGGGCAGTGCGAGCGGCCGAATGGCTCGCGGATAAGAAGGGCTTCTACGATTTCAAAGACATCTGGCGCGAAGTCTGAGGGGGATTGCACCCCTAAAGTTGCACCACAACCCTGCGGGCGATATCCTTACTTTCATCAACCTTTAACAATTGACGGCGGAGCGCAGGGCAAGTCCTCGCCTTTCGCTGACTGGATCGGTAACTGAAATGACTCTTCGTGGCTGCGGCACCGCGCTCGCGACTCCCTTCAAAGCGGACGGTTCGATCGACGAACCTGCTCTGCGCGGCCTGGTCGCTTGGCAGGTGGAATCCGGCATCGACTTTCTTGTGCCCTGTGGCACCACCGGTGAGACGCCGACGCTTTCTCACGATGAGTGGTTGTTCGTGATCGATGTGACGATTGAAGTTGTCGCGGGACGAGTACCGATCATGGCAGGCGCAACCTCGAACGCCACCTCCGACGCCGTCGCCAAAGCCAAAGAGGTGGCCGCGCGTCCTGGCGTCAACTACATTCTTACGGCCAACCCGTTTTACAACAAGCCGACGCAGGAGGGACAGTACCGCCATTTTCGCGCCATCGCCGAGGCGGTGGAGAAGCCGGTGATTCTCTACAACGTCCCAGGACGCTCCAGCGCGAACCTCGAGCCAACAACGCTGGCGCGGCTGGCGGAAGTTCCCAATATCGTGGGGGTGAAAGAAGCCAGCGGCAACATGACGCAAATTGCGGAAGTGCTGAACTCGGTTCCAGGACACTTTCTCGTGTTTTCTGGAGACGATGCAGTCACGCTTCCGGTGATTTCCCTTGGCGGCGTTGGCATCATTTCCGTGGCGTCGAATGAAATTCCGCGTGAGATGGCGGACATGACGCGCGCGGCTCTAGGCGGCGATTGGAACAAGGCGCGGCGCATTCACAATAAATATTTTCCGCTGATGCAGGCAAATTTTATCGAATCCAGCCCGCTGCCGGTCAAGGCCGTGCTTGCGATGATGGGAAAGATGGAAGAAGTCTACCGGCTGCCGCTGCTCCCCATGAAGCGCGATACGCGCGCGAAGCTGCAGCGCGTGGCGATGGAAGCGGGGCTGATCGAAAAACCTGCCGCAGCAGTGGCCAGCGGAGCTGTGGAGTTTTTTGTCTACGAAAACTGGCAGGCAGGACCGCACAAGGCCGTTCTACATCGTTCCAGTTGCGGGCAATGCAATCACGGAAAAGGCCGCCCCTCGGGACACGATCCCGCGCACGCCAGTTGGCACGGCCCTTACGCCATAGTCGCGGATGCTCGCCATGCTCTCCAAACTATGCCCAGTGTTCTGATTCGCAGCGAGTGCAAGTGTGTCTGACAGCCGCGACGTGACAACGCTGCAATCCGCAATAGAACGCTTGGCTGTCGGCTCTGCCGAACCCACCAAAGACGCGCTCGCCACCTTCCGCGAATTTCGCGACGCGCTCACGCAGGGCCGGATACGCGCCGCTGAAAAACACGGGACGCAGTGGATGGTCAATGCGTGGGTCAAGCAGGGGATACTGCTGGGTTTCCGGCTCGGGCAATTGGAGGAAAGCGGAGACGCACTCACGTTCGTGGATAAGAACACGTTCCCGGCCCGCCACTTCACGCTCACGGACCGCGTGCGTGTCGTGCCCGGCGGCTCTTCGGCGCGGGAGGGAGCGTACATCGCACCGTCGGTGGTTTGCATGCCTCCCATGTTCATCAATGTGGGCGCGTACATCGACGAAGGAACGATGGTCGATTCGCATGCGCTCGTCGGCTCGTGTGCACAGGTGGGTAAGCGGGTTCACTTGAGCGCGGCGGCGCAAATCGGCGGAGTTCTTGAGCCCGTGAATGCCGCGCCGGTCATCCTCGAAGAGGATGTGCTGGTCGGCGGAAGCTGTGGCGTCTATGAAGGAACACTGGTCCGCGCGCGTGCCGTGCTCGGAGCCGGAACCATCCTGACGCGCTCCACACCGGTCTATGACATTGTGCGCGGCGAAATCTATCGCGCCACGGCGGAGAAACCTCTGGAAATTCCGGAGAATGCCGTGGTCGTGCCCGGCTCCCGAGCCATCCGCAAAGGCAAAGCCGCGGAGTGGAATCTGTCCCTCTACACGCCAGTCATCGTGAAGTACCGTGATGAGAAAACCGACAAGTCGTTGGAACTGGAAGAACTGCTGCGGTAAGTACTTGTTGAGGAACCTCGGGCCTATCCCATTGGCCAATCAGGGCGCGTTGATTTTCCGAAGCATCTTTACAGCATTGCCGTTCTTTGGGTTGACCTGGAGAGATTTTTGATAGTAAGCGATGGCCTGCGCTTTATTGCCGGCGTCCATGTAGGCTTCCGCCAGGCTGTCGTAGGTGTTGCCCGATTGCGGGTAGGCTTCCACATTGAGCTGGAAAATGCGGATGGCTTCCTTAAACTTCTTGGCCTGAATGAGTTGGTAGCCCAAAGTGTTAAGTTCGTTTTCATCGAAGTTGTAGGTGGCAGATTTGGCAGCCTTAAGGTCATGGTATTGCTGAGCGGCCTGCTCGACGCCACTGGACACAATAGTCGCAGAGAGAGTTTGAGCAATGGATTTGCGTGTGTCGTATGCCGCTTTGATGTTAGGCAGAAAGCTACCTAGGGTGACCGCAAAAATTCCTACGCCCAGCGCGATGGTCAGTACAAAAAGACTAGCGGCCATCGCGATGCGGCTTGCTCCGCCGCCTCGCTCCTGCGTGCGCAGATAGAGTTCAAGAACGGCAAGGGGCACCAGATATTGGGCAAAAGTTATGAAAGTGAGGAACGGGCCGGAAAACGAAGCCGGATCGAAACCTAAGGGGCCGCGGTTGAGCACAAGCGAGAGGAATAGCCCCGCCCGAATGAACAAGGATGCGCTCACCACCAGATACAAGCGAAGGGCCCACCGGCGATGAGTTTTGAAGTCCCGAGCCAGCGCATAGCGCAACGCCATGGACGCGCAGAGCATGATCAGGACAGCCATGAGACTACTTCCCACGTGCTGGGAAAAGTCGCCAACGCTCCCACGAACCCACGTCATATAAAGACCGGCAAGACTGATAGTGAAAGCGGTCACGATGTAGAGACGCCCATTCCAGCGATGAAACCACGGCGCTCGAGTTCGCACTTGCGGAATGAGCTGGATCATTCCCGCGAGGATGATGATGGGAGCCGAGATTAGATGCATGACGACCGTCAAATTGCCCACCGTATCGCCAGGGACGTACCCGTGCGTGATGTGTTGACTCCACGCCGCCGCAGAATTCCCGCGCATCGCCGCCAAGCCATAAAAAGACGCTACCGTAAACGCGAAGATCAATTGGCCGATGACGGTCACCGCAAACCAGAACCGGACTGCTGCTTTCAAGGCAGTGTCAGAAAATTTTGGCAGTGAATGCCGCTTTTGCAACATAACAGCAGTTGGAAATGTCATTTGAACTTGTGCGTTCATAGAGTTACTCCTTACACGAGCAATTGAATCCAGTGTTCAAGTGGATCAGGCCGGTTTCCCAATAACGCCGCAGTACCCTACGCCCCGGCGACTTCAGCGCGATGCGCTTGTGCTGCAAGGGGGGAGTGCCGTTCATCGAATCCCTTGACGATTAGCCACAGCGCCAAAGCCACGTAAGCGGGAGCCAAGGGCATGGCCAGCCGCGTTTCGGGAGGATATCCCCAGAGACCCCGCAATGTGACGCCGGCGATCTGAAGCATGCTCCCAACCAGGCCGAACGCCGCCAACACGCGCGGAACGAGCCGGAAGCGGTACAGCAACCCGCAGAGTAGGAAGATCCAGCTACCGACGACAAGCAGATAGGAATAATGTGACCACTTCCTTGCCGAGCCGACCACAACCGCCAGCTCTTGGAATAAATTAGCGTTGTCAGCCCCTGCCTTTGCATACTCCTGGCTCAGAGACAGCATGGACAAGAGGTGTGCACTGTCGACCGCCTGCAATGAAAAACCGGCGACAGCGAGCGCCAGTAGCCAGAGCGCCATCGCGGAGCTGTACTGACGAAAGACGGACCATGCGGTGCTGGCGATGCCGATCGCAATCGCGCTGCCCACGAACAAGAGAAGGACAGTCGCGCGTACCTGATTCGGAATACCTGCCGCAGTGGCCAGAAATCCAGGGGGCGCGATGAGCGGGTGCAGCAAGATGAAAGGCATCGTGAGTCCCGCTGCCAAATGTACGAGCAACAGCACGCCGACGGTTCGGCCAACCCTCTTTCCTGAACGTTCCGTTACTGGCGCTGTGTTCATACTTGTTTCTCCTCGGCGCGTGATTGAATCAAACGTTCCTGCGAATCAGATCGGTCCCTGATTACGGCGCAGCCGGGCCGCTGCCACAAGGAATGCGGCGAAGACTGCCAGGCCGATCCACAGCCCCGGACTGCTCAGGAATTCACCCAGCGTGATAAGCGTCAGCGGATGCATCGTGGAGTCGCCAGACGCTCTGAGGTCGGAAGCTCCTGGGCCACCCAGGAAGCGATAGTGCAGCATTCCGGCGAGATGCGAAGTGTTGAAGGCAATCTTCTCGACGACTCCGATCGCGAGCAGCGGTAACCCCGCCCATAGAAATGCCGCGCGACGCGCCCAGCTTGAGACCAGCAGCAGCCAGCCGTAGATTGGTGCATACCAGAGCCCATGAATGGCCAGAAGGTGGTAGAGCAGCATCAGAGACATCTGGAACAACGGCAACTGTATCCATAGCGCCGTGGCACTCAAACCACTTCCCAGTAGGACTACGCTGCTCAGGAGCAGCATGAGCCATTGCGTAACAGCAGTGATGGCAAAGGTGAGCAGCGGGAGAATTACGAGCGGGATGCTCGCCTTTGAAAGCACTGTCGTGAGATCGGAAACAGGCAGCGACTTCCAGAACAGAATGCTGCGATCGCGACGTTCGCCGTGCAGCGTTTCGAGGCAATAGAATATCGCGACAATAAAAGTGCTCCCCATGATCAAAAGCGCCGCGAAGTCGTACGGCTTTTTGATCAACTCGTGCTGCTGCATCGGGTTGAGCGCCAATGCGGCACGCATCTTGTCCGGCAGATGAATCGTGCTGATCGAGAAGCCGAGCAGAATTAAAGCGGCGACGGCCAGCGGTGCGATATAGATCGAACGGTTCTCCCACAATTCGCGCCGCACCGACCAATACAGGGGCCGAGTCGCTGAGATGACCGCGGGCGCGATTACTTGCGATTCGAGGAGAGACTCGGGCACGGCGTTCGCTGAGGTACTCTTCGATGGAGTATTCACTTAGCTGCTCCTTGTGCCTGACCAGCTTGATTTCCCATCACCGCAACGAGCAAATCGGCGATGGTCGGCGTGCGTACGTCGCCAAGCGCGGCGAGTTGCTGACGATCGACAGGATCGAGCGTTAGGTCGAACAACAAGATGTTGCGGCCCAGCACCTGGCGTTCGTGCATCGGCTTGAGTGCCCGTGCCGTGGCGAGCTGGTCGGGGTGCATGATCACTTCCACATAGCGAGACTCGAATTCTTCCATGCTGCACTCGAGCACGATGCGTCCGTGATTGATGAAACTGAAATCAGTTAGGACGTGCTGGAACTCTTCCCACTTATTGGTCCTCACGACGATGGTGCCGCCTGCTACCACAGTATTTT
>CAZUCC010000070.1:0-16326 GCA_964619065.1 uncultured Acidobacteriaceae bacterium
CGTCAACGGCCGCATGGTGCCCATCCGCCATAAACTCCACTCCGGAGACATCGTCGAAGTCATTTTGCAACCCGCGCACAAGCCGAGCCGGGACTGGCTGTCCTTCACCAAATCGACGAGGGCGCGGCAGAAGATCAAGCATTGGCTCAATGTCCACCAGCGCGAACGCGCTATTGAAATTGGCCGCAAGCTCATCGACAAGGAAGCCCGCAAGTACCGCATCGCCGTCAAAGATCTGCGCGAAGAAGACTTGCAGCGCGTGGCGGGAGACTATGGCCTCGGCCGCCCTGACGATCTACTCGCCGGCATCGGCTACGGAAAATATTCCGCAAAACAGGTGCTGGGACGCGTGCTTCCGGCGGGCACCGCCCCACTCGACGGCGAAGGAGTGAAGGCTGGTATCGCCAGCGTGGTTCGTCGCGTCTTCGGCGGCAAAAGCGATGCCATTATCGTCAAAGGCCACGGTGACCTCATGGTCTATCGCGCCCGCTGCTGCAATCCCATTCGCGGAGAAGCCATCGTTGGCTACGTGACCCGCGGCAAGGGAGTGGCTGTCCACTCCGCCAAGTGTTCCAATGTCACCAATCTTTTATATGAGCCCGAGCGCCGCATCGACGTGGCATGGGCGCACGAGGCTGGAGAAGCTCCCGCTGCGTATCCGGTGCGCCTGCTCATTTCCTGCGATGACCGTTTTGGCATGTTGAAGCAGATCACCACGGTCATTGGCGATGCCCGCGCCAACATCCGCAACATCGAAGCCCGCACCGCCAACGCCCAAGGGTCGATCGAAGTCTTGCTCGACATCGAAGATTTGGCGCATTTGGAACAGATCATCGCAGGCTTGCGGAAGATTCCGGGGTTGCACGACGTGCAGCGGATGCAGAAGGTGTAGGGGCGCGTACTCTTGACAAATTTTCCAAACACCCCACCCTCGTCTACAATCGGAGATTCGAAAATCTAAAGCCTGATTTTGCAGCAATCACTCTAGAGGTGTTCCATGCGTGAAGTGATCTCAACTCCGGATGCGCCGAAGGCTATCGGCCCGTATTCGCAGGCGATTAAGGCGGGAGGGTTTGTGTTTACGGCAGGACAGGTGGCGCTCGATCCCGCTACGGGCCAAGTAATTGCGGGAGATGTCGCCGCCCAGACCGAGTGCGCGATGAAGAATTTGGCTGCGGTTCTGAAGGCTGCGGGTTCGGGATTCGAGAAGGTGGTGCGCTGCACGGTGTTCTTGAAAAGCATGAACGACTTTGCGGCTATGAACGAAGTCTACGGACGTTATTTCTCGGCCGCACCGCCTGCGCGCTCCACCGTCGAGGTCGCGCGCTTACCCAAAGACACGCTCGTCGAAATTGACGTCATTGCTTTGGCATAATCTTCTTGACACAAACCAAGCATAATTCCACCAGGAGCAAAACTCATGTCGAAACTTGCATTAGGAATCGCAATCTTCGCGTTCAGCGTGACCGCTATCTTTGCACAGGATTCTTCCACTCCAGCGGCAACGACGCCAGCCAAGAAGCCCGCGTCCGCCAAATCGGCGACTGCGGGAAAATCCACTGCTGTCCATCACGGTCCCACTACAACAACCGCCACCAAGAAAAGGACCACTGTGACTCACGCGAATCCGAACGCTCCCACGCCGGTCCAAGGCGCGGGTATCACCACACCCTCCGGCTTGCAGTATTGGGATATCAAGACGGGCACGGGCGCAACCGCTGCGGCAGGACAACAAGCTGAGGTGCAGTACACCGGCTGGCTTACGGACGGGCACAAGTTCGACAGTTCCGTCGGCACAGGCCGAAACTTTCCCTTTGTGATCGGCCAGGGCAAAGTCATCAAAGGCTGGGACGAAGGTGTTGCGGGAATGAAAGTGGGCGGCAAGCGCCAGTTGCGCATTCCTCCGGCATTGGCCTACGGAGAGCGCGGCTATCCCGGTGTAATCCCGCCGAATGCGACGCTGATCTTTGACGTGGAATTAATGGGCGTGAAGTAGGGGTGCAGAAGTATGAAGTCAGATTACAGAAGTAAACCGTGAAATCTCAGAGTGCCGAGATGATACGGAGAACCCTAGGTAGGTTAATTCTTCAATCTGACTTCTGCAATCTGAAATCGTGCCAGGGCTTAGGCCTTGACGACTTTGCCGGCGCGGATGCAGCCGGTGCAGGCGCGGATCTTTTTGTTGGCGCCTTCCACTTTCGCCTTTACCGGGCGCAGGTTGACGTTCCAGCGCCGCTTGGTAACGTTGTGGGCGTGGCTGATGTTGTTGCCGAATTGCGGCCCTTTGCCGCAGATGTCACATACGCGAGCCATAACAAGAACCTTCCAATCGTTGCTAATAAGATCGTGCTAATAAGTCGTTGCGAGTAAGACATTATTTTACAGGGATTTGGCCGCTTCGACAACCCGGATTGCCATCTAAGCCCTCTAGAGAAACCATGAAACCAGTCTATCTGGCACACATTTTGGCGGTTGTGAGCCTCTATTGCGCCTCCGCGCGCGCTGAAAACATCTGCAAGGGAGATTCCGCTTCCGTGCCGCAATTCGAGCACGTGCTCGTCCTGGTCGAGGAAAACCAGAGCTACGAGGATGTCATCGGCAACCCCGACATGCCTTACCTGAACCAGCTCGCCTCCCACGGCGGACTGGCCTTGCATTACTACGCCAATACTCATCCCTCCATCAACAATTACTTCTATCTGACCTCGGGGCACCCTGCCACCGACCGTCCCGGTTTCTTGGCGGATCTTTATGGTGGTATTGTCCCCGGCGACAACATCGCCAATATCCTTACCCGGCACGGCAAGACCTGGAAAGCCTATGCCGAAGACCTTCCCAACGCCGGATACGTAGGTAGCAACCGAGGCCTCTACGCTAAACGGCATAACCCCTTTGCTTACTACACGAGCGTGCGGGACGACAAAGCCGCCCCCGGTAAGAGGCAGCGCGATCAGATCGTTCCCTTCACCCAGTTTGGTCCCGACTGGCAGAACGGACGTTTACCCAACTATTCCTTTGTCATCCCCAATCTCCTGGACGACGCCCACGACAACCCTCGCACTCACAAGGGATCTGCCTGCCGTGATAAGGAGAGCCTGGGCCATGCCGACCACTGGCTCGAACAAAACATCAAGCCTCTCGTCGAATCCGAGTCTTTTCAGAAAGATAGCTTGCTCATGATTGTTTTTGACGAAGGCTGCGACCGAGGGAGCAAGGCCGATCATCGTTCCGGCCCCAAGCAGAGCACCGGAGGCGGGGGTCGCATCCCTGTCGTTCTCGTGGGAGCCCATATCCCGGCGAACGGATGCACGTCTGACGCGGTTCTGCACCATGAAAGCGCCTTACGGCTATCACTTAAAGCTCTTGGAATCAATGAGTTCCCAAGTGGAGCAGCCAGCGCTCCGGATATGGGTCAGTTTTTTGAGAAGTGAAGGGTGAGTTGCGTTGTCGATTAGTCCCGGAAGGGATTTAGTCGCCAGTGGGCTGCAACGGCATCGTAGCCCGTGACGTGGTTCCTGCATACCGACGGCGAGCTTCCATCAGCTTGGCCAGCTGTGGCCCGTCCAGGAGACGCTGGCGGCCCAACTGATGCGTTACTAGAGCGATCTTGGCGAAATGCTCGACGGTTTCCATCTTCATGTAGGCGTGCTGCACGTCTTCTCCATAAGCCACCACGCCGTGGTTTGCCATGAGAATGGCGTCATAGTCCCGAATATGGGGTGCGAGCGCCTCGGTGAGTTCCGGCGTTCCTGGGGTTCCATAGCGTGCCAGCGGAATCGATCCCAGCCCCATAACTACTTCGCAAACCAGCGGTTGATTCAGGGCCAACCCGGCAGCCGCAAATCCCGTAGCCGTGGGGGGATGGCTATGTACAATCGCCTGAACGTCATCCCGCATACTGTAGATGAGCAGGTGCATGGCGAGTTCGCTGGAAGCCTGGCGGCGCCCGGAAAGTTTTTTCCCCTCGTAGTCGACAATTACTAAATCGTAAGGTTTGAGGTCGCCTTTGCTCATCCCCGTCGGGGACGTGAGGATACGATGCGAATCCATGCGGACAGAAAGATTGCCATCCGTGGCGGCCACAAAACCGGCGGCATGCAGCCTGTGGGCATAGCGGACGACCTCTTCCCGAATTCTGCGCTCATTTACCATGGCAAATTCTGTGCCCGCGTATCGTACCGTACCTTGTTTTTCTGGACAACGTTTTTCTGGACAATCGCATGGGACTGGCCAATTTTGCTCACTTCTTCCTGAATGGGCAGCCTCGATGCCTGTAATCTACGGATGCGAACCCCATGCAAGTCTCCGATTTCCATTTTGATCTGCCGGATGAGCTCATCGCCCAGCGTCCTCTGGCGGATCGAGCTGCATCTCGTCTGCTACACGTCCAGCGATGGGCAGGAGCGGAAGCCCCGCCGGAAGAGCGTGTTTTTCGGGATTTTCCCGACCTCCTGCAGCCACAGGACTTAGTTGTCTTTAACAACACACGGGTTTTCCCGGCACGCCTCTTCGGACGCCGGCTAGGGTCACAGATTCAGCCCGGCAATCCTAAAGAGTATGCCAGGAGCCACTTGTCCGGCCGAATTGAGGTTCTGCTCACCAAGCAGGTTCCCCAGCTTCCTAACGACTGGGAATGCCTGGTTCGTCCCGGCCGAAAACTCGGCGTTGGCGAACGGCTTTTGTTCGGTGAGCGGGACGAACTACAGGCCGAAATCATCTCCCGCGGCAGCTTTGGCGAACGCTGCATCCGGTTTGCGCCTGTGCCGGACTTTTTCGGAGCGCTGGATCGTCTCGGCCACGTACCTCTCCCTCCCTATATCACCCGCAACGATGGGGGGGAAGACCGCGAACGTTACCAGACGGTCTATGCCAAGACGCGTGGCTCGGTAGCCGCCCCTACGGCCGGGCTACACTTCACTCAGGATGTTCTTGCCCGCCTGCACAGTCGCGGCATCGATACCGTCGAGGTCACATTGCACGTTGGACTTGGCACCTTCCAGCCCGTGCGTACCGAACACGTCGAAGACCACAAACTGCATGGCGAGAGTTACACGATTCCCGTGGAAACCGCGGAGAAGATCAATGCCGCATTGTCGGCCGGTCGGCGCATTGTCGCCATTGGAACCACGACCGTACGTACCTTGGAATATTCGGCAATACAGGGCCAAACAAACCGCGTTACGGCGGGTTCCGGTGAAGCCAACCTTTTCATTTATCCCGGTTTTAAATTCCGCGTCGTCAGAGCCATGCTTACGAATTTCCATCTGCCCGAGTCCACGTTGCTCATGCTCGTGTGCGCCTTCGGCGGACAGGAGAACATTCTGAACGCGTACCGTCATGCCGTCGCGAGGCGCTATCGCTTTTATTCCTATGGGGATTGCATGTTTGTGGAGTAAAGGCCATCGGCTCTCCGTCTAGCTTCCGGCGCGAGACCTCGCGGGCGAGGGCGCCCGCGCCACACGAACGTCGCCCTGTTAAACTTCTCGCGGTGCCTCCCAGAAAATCCAGTCCGAAAACTGTTGACGACCACCTCGAGGACGAACGCCCGGAAAGCTCGCCGCCTACCGAAACGTCTACCGACAAAACCCCGGTTAGCAAGCTTGTCCTGCCGCACACCCCGAGCCAGGAATGTATTTTCCTGATCGACACGATGTCATTCATCTTCCGCGCTTATCACGCCATGACGCGGTCGCGGCCCATGACGACGCGATCCGGAATTCCCACAGCGGCCACGTACGTTTTCGTAAATATGCTGCGCAAGCTGCGCGAGGATTTTGCCCCACCCTACCTCGCCGCCGTTTTCGATGTCATGGGCCCCACATTCCGCGATGAGCAAGCGGAAGCCGTCACCAAAATTCGCAAGTTTGACATCAAAACCCAGACTTTCCACGAAGTGGAGTACCACGGGTATAAAGCGAACCGCGCGGCAATGCCGGAAGACCTCGCCCAGCAACTCCCCTACATCCGCCGGGCGCTCGAAGGTTATCGAATTCCTATATTGGAATTTGACCGCTTCGAGGCCGACGACGTGATCGGCACGCTGGCCCGGCAAGCCGCGGAACGCAATCTGCCCGTCTACATTGTCTCCAGCGACAAAGATATGCTGCAGCTCGTTGGTAAAAATGTGTGGATTCTGAATCCGCCCAAAGACAATCTGATTTGCGATGCCGCCAAGGTGGAAGAGATTCTCGGTGTCCCTCCCGCGCGAGTGGTCGACGTGATGGCGCTCCGAGGCGATGCGGTCGACAACATTCCGGGCGCCCCCGGCATCGGGGACAAAGGCTCCGTCGATCTCATTCAGCGCTTCGGGAGCGTTGAGCAGGCACTCGAACGCGCTGCCGAAGTCGAAAAAAAGACCTACCGCGAGTCGCTGCAGAATAATCGCGACACAATTCTGTTCAGCAAGCAGTTGGCCACGATTGATACCAACGTTCCGATGGAACTGGACACGAATGCCATGCGGAGCTCCGAACCAGACGCTGAAGCGCTGCGCCAGCTCTTCTCCGAGCTTGAGTTCACCTCACTGCTGAAGGAGCTCATCACCGAGCCCGATATTCGCGAGACTCATTACAGCGAAGCTCAGTCCGCTACGGACATAGACACGGTGCGCAAGAAGGCGGGAAATACCGGCTGCTTAGCACTCGCAATCGAGGGTGTGAAAGCCGCCACGTTACAGGAAGTCGAAGAAGAAACCGACGAGGAAGACTCGGCGCAAGGAACCTTCTTGGCTCTTGATGCTGTGCCGGAGCGGGTGGCCACGCCCACGCGCCGCATCGCACTCTCCGCTGAACCAGGGTCAGCGGTAACGGTAGCTCTCTCTGAGAATCCCGCCGCAAAAAAACTTAAGGAACTCTTAGCGCACCCGAACCTTCCCAAAACGATTCACGACTACAAAGCGGCACTCCATGCCTGCGAGTCGCTTGGGATTCAACTCGGCGGCGTGCAACACGATGTCATGCTCTATTCCTACCTGCTCGACCCTACCTATTCATCGCATGCTTTGGCGGAAGTTGCGCTGCGCCGTTTCAACCAGAGCCTCAGTGGAGACGTGGCGGAAGCGGCGGACATTACGGGCCGCCTGGCGACACTGTTGCGCCGCGAAATCGAAGACGCCGGCCTACTCAAGCTGTATCGGGAAATGGAATTTCCACTCATTTCCGTCCTGGCGCGTATGGAACACGCTGGCGTCAAGATTGACACTGACGTGCTCGCCGAGATGTCCTCACGATTAGCGCACGAAGTCGGCATCAAAGCGCGGCAAATCCACGAACTCGCGGGCACGGAATTCAACATTAACTCTCCCAAGCAGCTCGGCGATGTGCTCTTCAACCGCCTTAACCTGCCGAAGCCTATGAAGCAAGGGAAAGGCCGGGTGATTTCGACCGCCGTGGATGTGATGGAGGAACTGGCCCTCACGCACGAAGTTCCGCGCCTCGTGCTCGAGTACCGCCAGCTTTCGAAGCTTAAATCCACCTACGTCGATGCGTTACCCCGCATGATCGACTCAGCGACCGGGCGTTTGCATACGACGTTCAGTCAAACCGTGGCAGCAACGGGCCGCCTGTCATCGGTGAATCCCAATCTGCAAAATATTCCGATCCGCACCGAGCTCGGTCGTGAGGTTCGCGCCGCCTTCATCGCTGAACCGGGTTACGTTCTGCTGGCGGCGGATTACTCCCAGATCGAGCTGCGCCTGCTCGCGCATTATTCGCAAGACCCACTCCTTCTTGAGGCCTACCGCCGTGGCGACGACATTCATACGCTCACCGCCGCGCAGGTCTTTGGTGTGCCACCACTGATGCTCAACGCCGAGCATCGCCGCAGCGCGAAAGCCGTGAATTTCGGGATCGTGTACGGACTGTCAGCCTTTGGGCTATCACAGCAGTTGGGTATTGATAAGAGCGAGGCCAAGCGCTTTATCGACGCCTACTTTGAGAAATACAAGGGCGTACGGACGTTCATCGACAAAACACTGGCAGAGGCTCGCCGCGAGCAGAAGGTGCGGACGTTGTTTGGACGCGTGCGCCCGATCCCCGACATTAATAGCAAGAATGCCAACCAGCGTGGCTTCGCGGAACGCACTGCTGTTAACACACCGCTACAGGGAACGGCCGCGGATCTGATCAAGATCGCCATGATCCGCATTGACGCGGAGATGCAGGCCCACAAGATGAAATCGCGGATGACCTTGCAGGTTCACGACGAGCTAGTATTTGAAGTTGCGGAAGCGGAACTTGATGACATGAAGCTTCTGGTCCGCGAACAGATGGAAAACGCCCATCCGCTCACAGTGCCACTGGTAGTCGAGATTGGTGTGGGGAAGAATTGGCGGGACCTGGAATAAAGACTCTCTCCCGATTGGGCTTCAGGGGTTCTTTGCTACGCTCAGAATGACAATGTGCAGGAGGCTACACCCCCAACGTGCCTTGAATCGCGCCCGCGATCGATTCCGCAAGCGCCTTCATCCTGTCTTCGCTTTCCGCTTCCACCATCACGCGCGCCAGAGCTTCCGTGCCCGAATAGCGCACGACCACGCGGCCATTGCCATCGAGCGAGCGCTCGGCTTCCTGGATGGCGTCCTGAATTCGAGAGACCTGTGCAAACGGTGTCTTCTCGCGCACACGCACGTTCTTGATAACTTGCGGAAAGACCTTCAGATCACTCACTAGCGCGGCTAACGGCTTCCCGCTGCGCACCAGCACATCCATTACGCGCAATGCCGTCGCCAGCCCGTCACCGGTGGTCGCGTCGCCATCGCGGAAAAGAATATGTCCTGATTGCTCTCCGCCCAAAGTCGCGCCCGTTTTCTGCATTTCCTCGAGCACATACTTGTCACCGACGTTCGCGCGCAGCATGCGAATCCCCGAGCGTTTCAGGGCAATCTCCAGCCCCATGTTGGACATGGTCGTCGCGACCACGGTTGCATTTGCCAGCTTGCCATGTGCTTGCATGTCGCGCGCCGCCAGCAACAATACGGCGTCGCCATTCACGCCACGGCCTTCGGCATCGCAGAACAAGGCGCGATCGGCATCACCGTCGAAGGTTACGCCGAGATCAAACTTTTCGTTTTCTTTGGAGTTGCATTCGGCGACAGCACGCCCGACGGCTTCGGCGTGAAGCGCTCCACACCCGTCGTTAATGTTCTTACCGTTCGGCGAAGCATGCAGAAACGTTGCCGGAATACGGAGTTTGCGAAACAATTCCGGAGCTTCGGCTCCCGCAGCACCGTTCGCACAATCGACCAGCACTTTCAACTTTCGCAAATCCCTCGGAATGCTCGCAGCTAGCCAATCGATGTACTCGCGCCGCAAGGACTCTTCTCCCGGCAAACTCCGCGCGGGCGCCGGATTGACTACCGGTTCGGGATGCTTGTCTTGCAAGAGCGCAAAAATTTCCTTCTCCACTTCCAGTTCACGCGCGTCGGGAAATTTGTAGCCATCATGACTGAAGACTTTGATCCCATTATCCATCCAGGGATTGTGCGAAGCCGAAATCACGATGCCGGCCGAATACCCGCGCGAGCGCGCCAGAAACGCCACTCCGGGCGTCGTCAGAACGCCGGCGCTATGGACTTCCACACCGTGCGAGGCCAGACCGAGCGCAAGTCGATCGGCGATCCAGGCGCTCGATTCCCGCGTGTCCTGCCCGATGACCACTCGCACCGTAGGATCCGCTTTCGCATTTTTTCTGAGATCGTGACCCAACGCACGACCAATGATGAAAACCGATTCACGGGTAAGAGGAAATTCCCCGGCAACACCACGAATGCCGTCTGTTCCAAAAAGCTGACGCTGCGAAGAACTCATCGATTGGGGTCCGGGATACTGCTCACGGGCGGAGCAGTCCTTTCTGGGGCTCTCTCAGGTGCTCGTTCCATGATAACCGTTACCTGCACCGGGGCTGGATTGACCACCTGCACCAGCGGGTCGGAGAGGTAGATATGTGTCATGAACGTGCCCCGGCGCAAAGTTCCGCTGGCATCCACGGGGTCCGTGAGTGCGGCTTCCACCGAGTCCACACGGCGCTTTGGCCCGCTCACAACAATCCGCGCCGGATCCGTCACCACACGCGCCACCTGTAACCCCTGGGCAAAGCTTCCCATCACGCGCGCGCGGACTTCCACCTCGCGTTTTTCGCGCTTATCGAGGTTTAAATGCAATTGTGAAGGAACGATCTGCACCACGGACAACTCGGGCAGCGCCCGAATATGTTGTCCGTTCAGATCGAACGTGCGCTCGACCGGCATGGCGCCCGCCAGATCGATTTCCGCGCGCACGTCGGAGGGCTTCAGATCCCGCACCACGCGCGCCGGTCCGCGCACACGAATTTCCACTTGTGGAATGTGCTCGGAGCCAATCTCCAAATCGTCCGGAACATTGCGAAATTGAACCGGCACGCTCACCACGACTTCCGAGACCGGCTCACGAGACACCGCGTACCACAGGCCGACAGCCAGAATGAGTGACAACACCTTAAGCGGCAGATTGTGCAGGACCGCACGTAGCAACCATGCGCGCCTGCTCACAATTGCGCCCCACGGGCGGAACTGTTGGGGGCCAGCTCGACAGCACGGTCTCCGCTCGGCATGGGAGTTGGAAGGGTGGCTGGGGCAACGTAAGTGCGCAGGAGACGGCTCAGACGCTCGCGCAGCGTCTCCACCGAAAGGTCACGCTCAATTTTGCCCGAGACCGCCAGACTGATGCCGCCCGTCTCTTCCGAAACAATCACTGCAATCGCATCCGTCTCTTCCGTAATCCCGATGCCGGCGCGGTGGCGAGTACCCAACTGGGTGGAGAGAATCGGATCCATCGATAAAGGAAGGAAACATGCCGCGGCGGCCACCCGATCCCGTTGCACAATCACCGCGCCATCGTGCAGTGGAGTCTTTGGCCGAAAGATCGTTGCCAGCAGATCGTAGGAAAGCCGCGCATCCAAGGCAACGCCGCTTTCGACAAACGTCCGCAGACCTACTTCACGCTCGATCACGATCAATGCACCCGTCCGGTTGCGGGCAAACTGATGTGCCGCCATCACGATATCGTCATAGGCATCTGACACGTCGGAGTGCGTTCGCGAGAACGCCAGCATTCCGCCCAGCCTTGCCAATGCCTGGCGAATTTCAGCCTGAAAAAGAACGATGAGCGCAAAACCCGCGTAGGGAAGAAGTTTAGTAATGAGCCAATTCACGGTTGGCAGTTGGCCGACGCGCACGAATTCCATGGCCAGCGCGAGCCCGGCGAGTCCCAGCAGCATGAGCGCGGCGCGGGTACCGCGAATCAGGCGAAGAACTCCGTAAATCAGGCCCGCCACCACCAGGATGTCGATGACGGAACTCACCGACATGTGTGGCCAGTTTGCCAGTATTTTGCTCACGAAGTGCCTTTGCGGGTGCGAATCATAGCGGGCTTCTCCATTGTAAAGGAGCTCGCAAGAATCAGGATTTCTTCGCTGTAGCCGGGAGAACGGTGGCGTGAATCTCGCCCTTTGCCAGCCGCGCGGTAATCTCCTGGCCCGCTTTGGCTTGGCGTGCATCTTTGAGCAGCTTTCCGGAGGCATCAAAGACCAGCGCATAGCCGCGGTCCAGGATTGCTAGCGGCGAGAGTGCCTGCAGCGCTTCGTTCAAGCGTTCCAACCGCCCGCGCCGCTGCAAATTGAGCGTGCGCACCGCCGCGGCCAGGGCTGCAACGCGAGCATCCAGGTCACGCCGCGTTGAGCTTAAGCGCATCCGCAAATCGTAGTGCCGCACCGCTGACGCCAGCGTCTCAAAACGCCGCCGGTGTTGCTCCAGAATGTCGCGCTGCACATGCGCCAGCCGGTTCACCAGATCATCTATCCGTTGCTGTCGCCGATGGATCAGGTCCATCATGCGGGAGAATCCGCGATGCTGTGCCAGTTCCGTCAGCGCCTGCCGCCGGATCAGAATTTGGAAACGCATCGCTTTTCCCAAACGCAGATGCCAGCCCTCCAATTCCTCGTCGATCTCCTGCCGCGAGCGGATCACGAGTTCCGCCGCTGCCGAAGGCGTGGGAGCGCGCAGATCGGCGACAAAGTCGAGAATGGTGAAATCCGTCTCGTGACCGACAGCGGAAATCACCGGAATTTCGGACCCAGCCACGGTTCGTGCCAAGGCTTCATTATTGAAACACGCTAAATCTTCAAACGATCCGCCGCCCCGCGCGATCACAATCACGTCCACCTTGCTTTTCGCATTCGAGCCCGCGGAGTTGAAGTGGAGAACGCCAGCGGCGACTTCCCCCGCCGCGCTTTCTCCCTGCACCTGCGCTGGATAGATCAGCACATTCGCCGAGTAGTGCCGCCGTCGCAAGATGTTCAGAATGTCCTGCAAAGCCGCCGCTCTGGGCGAGGTTACAATGCCGATGCAGCGCGGCAGGCTCGGAATGGCTTTCTTTCGCTCCGGTTGAAACAACCCTTCAGCTTCGAGGCGCGCTTTCAATTGCTCGAAGGCGATCTGCAGTGCCCCAGCGCCTTTGGGCTCAAGATAGTCGGCGATCAGTTGCAGTTGTCCGCGACCTTCGTAAATCGTGACCCGGCCCCGGACTACCACCTGCATCCCGTCCTGCGGCTTGAACCGCAGCAGCCTCGCCTGCGAGCGGAACATCACAATGCTCAGTTGCGCGCCACCCTCCTTGAGGGTGAAATAGAGGTGGCCAGACTCGGCTGGCTTGAAATTGGAGATCTCGCCTTCGATCCAAGCATCCCCATACTCTTGTTCGAGGCTTGCTCGGGCAGCCGCAACAAGATCGCGAACAGTCCAAATTCGCCGCTCAGGCGGGCGGAAGGTGAAGCCGAGTTGGCCTTGAAGGTCGTCACTAGGCATGGAAATTAGGGGAGCAAGAGGTGAGTTTACAGGTGCTCGAGTCGCCTCACAACTTGCTGGTTTGTTTCGGGGAGAGCGTGAGAACTACTCCGCGTCCGTGGTCCACAGCGGTTGCCCGCCCAGTGAGTAGTAGAAACCCCAACCTGCCAGTGCCACTACACTCAACAGTGCGAAAAGTGACGTGCTCATATACCAAGTCGAGAAGTCTGCGCTAAACGGAACACTGACGAGCATATCAACGGTGAAGATCGCGACCGCTAGCGGCACTAGCCCAAACCGATAAACAATGAGGACGGCGATGGCGTAGATCAAAATACGAGTCGGGATCTGAACTGCCAAGTAGGAACCGCTCGAGCTTAGTCCGGTGAAGATTGCCACAAACGCAACGGCCGCGATCCAGTCCTTGCGCAGAAGTACCTTTAAACCCAGAAGTAGGAAGAAAAATTCCAGCGCACCGACAATAGCGCTAGGCACCTGGTACAACCATGCACCTAAGGCCTGGCGTCCGCCGATGAGATATTCAGTTGTATAAAGTCCGGGCGAAGCGCCCATGCGGATCATCGGGATGTAACGGATCTGAATCACGAGAATCCAGACCACGCCGAGGATTACGCCAAACAAAACGTCCCGGCCGACTAGCGGATCCCCCACCTGCCCCGATAGCAGACGGCTCCAGGAGATGATGGTTTGAGGCCACTTGCGCCGCACCCAAGGCTCCAGCGCAAGATAGAGCAGCCAGGTCATGCCGGCGATGCAAAGCCCGGTGCTGACGGCGAGGACAAAGAGGAAGAACGTATCGAAGTCGGGTACGAAGTGGCTGCGGCACAGCCACAATGCCATCTCCAGACCGAGCATTATAAACGCCAAACGGGCAGCTCCGCTGCGGTCACCGCGTCCTAGCAAATAGTTGCGGCGCGCGAGGAAAGTGGAGCCCAGCACCATGGAGACGAGCAGAACCACCCCCAGCACCGAGCGAACCTTATCCCCGGTAGTACGCTCATCCGCCTTGGCGCGCTGCGGTTTTGTCCAGTCCCCGATCAACGAGAAGAAAACTGGTTTGCCGTGCCACGATGCGGCTTCGATGCGGAGCGGCCTTGTCGTCCCCGGCCATTTGCCCGTCCACGCTACCCTCGTGTCACCGCCCGCCAAAGAGTTCCAGGTCGGCTGCGTCGGTTGAAACTGCGCCTGCTCCAGTCCTGCGGCAGCGAACAGAACGCTCCAATCGAAGGGCAACGAAGCTGTGGCCGGGGAACTTTCCACTTCTGGCGGAATCGCCAGGAAGTGGATCAACCGGCCCTGAGGGTCAAGTTCCACATGCACCATGCCCGATACAATCTCGGGCGGATCGTCGCTCTGCATGATACCGGGCGTCAACATCAGGTCGTGAAACTCCTTGGGCACCATGTACCGGGGGCTTTGCCGGTACCAGTACTGCATCACAGAGGGTCGCCCGCCCAGGACATGGTTCCAGTCCGGGCGCGGCTTGTCGTGCTTCTCGATGGATTCGACGAGATCCCCGTTGTTGTAGAGGCCGAAAGCGCTGTCCGGGGGATGCTTCTCGTATCCCAGGCGTGCGATGATCTCGCGAGCCTTTTGCGTGAGGACTTCGGGAGTCAGTTCCAGCCCCATCCTCTCCAGCGCGTTGTAGCGAATGGTCAAATAGACGGCGCACATCAAACCAATCAGCGCAGCAGTCAGGCAGGCCAGCGCGATCCGTGGCCGAAGTCCAGCCGTTTCCCCGGATGCCGCTACCAATTGCGGAGAAGGCGTTTCCCCCGCGGCCAGCGCCGCTGCTAGTGGGTCTCCACCGGGCAGCGCTGCCGCCACACTGAGCACGCTGGTGGGGCGGGATGCAGGTTCTGTTTCCAGGCAGCGCAAGATGACACGCTCTACGGCCGGATCAATATCTCTCACCACCGACGAGGGCCGGCTGGGAGTTTCCTCTCGTCCAGTCCGGAACACCTTCGTGGTCGTTTCCGCGAAAGCGCGCTTGCCCGTGAAAACTTCGTACAAAACCACACCCAGCGAATAGATGTCGCTACGCACGCTGACTTCTTCGCCCGCTAGCTGCTCGGGAGCCATGTAGCCCGGAGTACCACTACGCACCTCGGCCCCGTGAATCTGGTCGGCAACTCCGGCCAGACCGAAGTCCGTAATCACCACCTGCCCGCGGCCATCGAGCATGATGTTGGCCGGCTTCATGTCGCGGTGGAGTACACCCTTCACGTGAGCGGCGGCCAATCCGGCACAGAGCTGCCGCGCGATATCGAGGGCCTTATCCTGGGGAAGCCGTCCAATGCGGCGGAGAAGTGAAGCCAGGTCTTCTCCGTCAACGTATTCCATGGTGAAGAAGGTTTGGCCATCCACTTCTCCCACGTCGTACACGCGGCAAACGTTGGGATGAGAAATCCGCCGCGCCGTGCGAACTTCATTGCGAAAGCGCTCGATCATGCCCTCGTCATGACCAGCTCGGTCGGGAAGGAACTTTAGAGCCACGGACTGGCCCAGCATAAGATCATCGGCACGGTAAACCTCGCCCATGCCGCCCTTTCCCAGCATCGTAATGATGCGGTAGCGGTCAGAGATCACGCTCCCGGGCAGAAAGCGGCTTTCGCCCAATAAGGCTGCCACCGAACTGGAAGGCCGTGACGCAGACCCCGGCCGCGGAGATGGCGGCGGACTTGCCGGCGCAAAGTCGAACGTAGCTACTTCGTCGCCGACGGGCATCGGGGTTCCGCACGACGAGCAGAAACGTCCAGCACTGGCGAGCTCGGTACCGCATGCTGTGCAGGTTGCCATGAATTTGCCCGATACAGTCTACAGGGTCGGAAAGGAAATGATCTCTAGATACAATTGTCTTCCCGCCGCTATGTGACGCCGACCGTCTTCCGGACTAAACTAGAAGGTTAAGTAATAAGCGCGCATCGGACCTCATATTTCCAGGAAAGGCATTTCTACAATGAACAGCTTCGGCAGCCGCTCGACCCTTCGCGTCGGCCAGAAGGATTACGAACTCTACCGGCTGGATGCCCTCGACAAGCAAGGCATTTCCACGCAGCATCTGCCTTACTCACTGCGGATTTTGCTGGAAAATCTGCTCCGCACCGAAGATGGCCGCAATGTGACCAAGGAGGAAGTCCGTGCCCTCGCCGGCTGGAACGGGAAGAGCAAATCCGAGAAGGAAATCGCCTTCACGCCGAGCCGCGTGCTGTTGCAGGATTTTACCGGTGTCCCCTGCGTCGTCGATCTGGCCGCGATGCGCGATGCCATGGGACGATTGGGCGGCAACCCGAAGAGCATCAACCCGCTGCAGCCAGTGGAACTCGTGATTGACCACTCCGTGCAGGTGGACGAATTCGGCAAGGCCGATGCGTTCGACATGAACGCACTGCTCGAATTCCAGCGCAACAAAGAGCGTTATGGGTTCCTGCGCTGGGGGCAGACCGCGTTTCGCAATCTCGCGATTGTCCCGCCCGACACGGGCATCG
>CAZUCC010000071.1:0-15566 GCA_964619065.1 uncultured Acidobacteriaceae bacterium
AATGGACGCAGGCCCGGGCCAATGGCCAGGAGTCAAGGTCAAGAGGCAAGTGGGGAAAACAGTCGAGCCATGCTATGATGCTCCGTTCTATACGCTGTGTCCGCTGTTCACGGATATCGCGCCGGGCTACGACCAGATGACGTCCGCCATTGGCGCGGAGATGATTGGATTGTATGGCGCGGCGATGCTCTGTTACGTGACGCCAAAGGAGCATTTGGGGTTACCGAACGAGAAAGACGTGAAGGATGGCATCATCGCGTACAAGATCGCCGCGCATGCGGCCGATGTCGCCCGCAACCGTCCCGGCGCGCGCGACCGCGACGACGCGCTCAGCTACGCCCGCTACAAATTCGACTGGGATAATCAGTTCGCACTGTCGCTCGATCCGGAGACGGCGCGCTCCATGCACGATGAAACGCTACCTGAGGAATCTTACAAACATGCGGCGTTCTGCTCCATGTGCGGACCCAAGTTCTGCTCGATGAACTATTCGACGAAAGTCGACGAGTACAACAAGGAAGTCCACGGCCTGGAGAAGAAAAACTATTCAGAACTCGTGGAGAAGTTCACTACCATCAAGTAGCCGTCGAAGATTTTACTTGAGGTCCGTGATCTTCTTGATCGGTGCGGGGCCGATAGTAGTTGCTATAGAAGGTTGCGTGTGCGGTCGATTCAAAAGGCTGCCATTGACCCGCGCAATTTTATCCCGCGCAATTAGATTGTCGCGTACGGCCAGCTTGCGGCGGCTGGGTAGATGATTGTTACGACGATAAATTATCCTGTGAACCGGTGCCATCGTTGACTTTTGCGTTTCTAGAACAACTGACTTGAGATCAAGCCGGGAGGCAACGGGCGTCACCGGGGTAGCGATCTGAGGGGCGACGATCACTGGCGCAACCACCTGAGGGACAGCCACCTGCGGGGTCGTCGCCGTCTCTGTCGGCGCCTGCCGTGGGCGCGTTGGCCCCGCGTACCAGCCTACCGTCACCAGCACTACGAAGCTGACTGCTATACCCAGCAAAGTCAAAGCTTCCCAGTTCTTGCGAACACGCTCGAAGCCTCTGGAGTGCCGTAGATCCTCCAGAATCTTGACGGGAAGCGACTCTTCAGGCTCGACAGCCGGAGCATGCGCCAGGAACGCATTGACTTCGGCGATCATATTCTTATTCAAATTTCCTTCATTCCCGAAGCGGGGCGACTGTTCTGGTTCCGAAATCGGTACAGAAATATTGTCTTCCAAGACAGGCACCTGCGGTTGCACTGTATCTGTCCGCCGCCGTTTCTGGGACACAGCCGGGAACGGCAACACAGCGGCCATTGCCGCATTCATCTGTTGTTCCTTCCCGGGTCCCAAGGGAACACTTACCGCGCCGTTCGGAATCGGAATATTGGCGGGCATGCTGACGGGATGACGTCCATTTGTTCCTGTCGCGAGGACGGTCATTTCCACCAAAAGCAACTCTTGCCGGGGACCTTTCGCGCGCGTGACGAACACACAACGGGACGAGGATCCTGCGCCTGATTCGACTCGGGCGATCGCTTGCTCGGCGGAACAGCGCTCTACGCGGAGTTCCAAATCTGCGGGAACGGTAAGTACCGCATCGGGAAAAACAACTTCTACGTTATAACCCCGAGCGAGCAAATCGGCACAAATTGGCTCAGCCTCTTCGACAAGGGACGCGTAAATTCGAGCAACAGGCATGGCTGACTCTGCAAGAGAAGTTGTTTCAAAGAGACGCAGGGGCGAGGCGGAAGCAAGCTTCCCTTGTTCAGGGAAGTCTACTCCAAACACTGCCTAGTCCAAACACGAAATAAGTGGAAGGCAACAGCCTGCAAACAGAAAAGAGTCAATATGCAAATCTTTGCACATACTTAGTGAGCGCCCTCTAAGGCCTCCGCAGCGCGGTTTAGCGCCTCTGCGAGTGCAGCCGCCTCACGCCGGGCCAAGTCCCGATCCCGGCGATCTAGGGCCTCATTGACGCCAGGAATTACCACGGCCGCATATCCAGTGAATTGACCGGGAGCATAGATGGCGTGACGAAACCACGGCCGCCCGGGCAAGCCCTCGGGCAGGAGAAGCGCCCTCTCGGCGTCGCGCAGAGCTCGATTGATGCGCCCTGTATCCTTTGCTCCCAGCTGTTGCTTTTTCATGATCCCAGCGCCCGCTCTGGCAAAGCGCTCCGCCGCTTTGTCCGCAGCATCCAAGCTGACGATACCCCTGCCGAACCGCCGGTCGGCCTTCGCGGCTGCCTCCCGGATATAAACAGCGATTTCGTTACCGTACTCCTCATAGTCGAAAGGCAGCACGTCACAATCGGCAAGACGAAGAGCTTCCAATCCCAACACACGCGCCATCTGTTGCTCATACTGAAACGCCGGATCGCCGAATTTCCTGAACCACGCAAAATTATCGAACGCAGAGTGATACACGCCGTAGGGACCGTTCGTGCTCACATCGGTCGAGGGCACGCCCAGGTGCTGCAGGAAGACGGTGTAGTCCGATCCGCTCCCTAAATCCCCCACAGGGACATCGGCGTGAAGCTGCGCTACGGGAGGCCGGGCAGTGGACCCGATGGCTTCGGTCTGCAAGGCCGCCGCTTTGCCCGCCGCCGCACTACGCCAGGTGGTGTAAATCGTGCCACCAGCGGGGCTGGCGACATCGCGACTAACCTGGCGCACAAACTCCTTGAGGCTGGGGACTGCTGAAGCACTGAAGTCTGGCCCGGAAACCGCCGCATCCATGTTCAAGTATGCGACTGCGTGTTCCAGTTCTGGAGCGTGCTGTTCTCCCCACTCCGTTGATCCGATCAACCCCTCTTCTTCGGCGTCCCAACTTCCGAAGACAAGAGTACGTTTCGGACGCCAACCCGCTTTCAGCAACTCGCCGATTCCATGAACCGTTTCCAACATGGCTGCCGTGCCGCTTCCCGGATCCACGGCCCCATACACCCAGGCATCGCGGTGATTACCGCCAATTACCCATTCCTCCGGCAGTTCGCTGCCTGACACACGTCCGATCACATCCCAGATGGTTCGATACTGGTAATCCTGCTTAAGGTGAATTTTGACCCGCACTGGACCCGGCCCGGTGTGGTACGTGAAGGATCCTCCACCTTGCCACTCCTGCGGGGCAGCAGGGCCACCCAAGTTCTCCAAAATTAGCCGGGTATCTTCGTAGGAAAGCGGGGTGACGAGAATCATGGGTAACTGCTCGGATTTCGCCGGGGAAACACGTTTGCTTTCCGGCAGCGAGGGTGTCGAGGCGAATCCAGGGGTTGTCGGATCTCCTGGATAGAAGAACATGTAGCCCACGGAACCTCGTTGAACAGCAGATTCCGGACGCCAAGGGCCCCTCGGATAAGCATCTCCATGCTTAAATCCGTCATCCGCCGGATCAGAATACAGAATCACACCGACCGCTCCATGCTCTTGCGCAACGAAAGCCTTCACGCCGCGAAAGCTTTTGCCGTAACGCACCACGACGATCTTCCCGCGGACATCGGTTTTTGCTTGTTCCAAACGCTCAAAATCCTCCGGGGTGCCGTAGTTCGCATATACAACCTCGGCCTCGATGTCGCCCGAAGGCGCCATGCCATTGAATGCTGGAGAGATGCGCGGATCATTCTGAAAGGGATCGACGGAGACTTGTTCGGGCGATGGACCGTGCATCTTCACGGTCGCGGGAGTTGTCACATCGACGCTGATTTCCTGTGGGTAGTTCATCCACACGTTGTATTCCACGATTTCCGTTTCCAAACCGGCCTCGCGGAACTTCTTTGTTACGTAGTCTGCAGTTGCTTTGTCTTCAGCGGAGCCGGCCATGTGGGGGGCTTGCGTAAGTGTGCGAAGGTGCACCTCCGCCAGCGCCGGGTCCGGTACAGCCAGGAATTGCGCTTCAATCTTCCTCTCGGCCGAGGCGTTGCGGAAGCCGAGCAATTTGGCCTCGGCTTGAGTGCCAGCGTCTTGGGCGGGTGAGGTTCCTGGATTTGCCAAAAAAAGTAATAGCAGAAGAAAAGCAATCAATATTTTCATGGATTTTCGATTAAAGAAGAGCTTGCCAGGCAATCGAGAACATTTTCCATTCTGAGCAATTCGTCAAGTGCGCATTCTCGGCGAAACACGATCTTCCCCAACTTATCGACGACATAGATTACGCGATCCCCCGCGCCACGCATGGGCTCCTCTTCACGCAAAGCGCCAAACAGGCTGCAAACGTGGCCATGCGGCCAGAAGTCGGCGCACATGGGGAAATCCAGCGGACCAATTTCGCGTTCCCAAGCGGTCGTGTTCATGATCGAGTCGACGGACACCGAAACCGCCAGCGTCTGGCGAGCCTTCAGCTTGTCGCTCTCCGCTTGAAATTCCGTGAGTTGCGTGCGGGAGACCTCCGACCAGTTCGCCGGATAAAACGCCAACAGCACGTTCTTTTTCCCGCGCTGGCTGCTCAAGCGAAACTTGCGCTTGACACCGCCGATCAGCGCAGGCAATTCGAAATCAGGAGCTAGTTCTCCAATAGACAACAACTTCATACGTTCCTTATATGGCTGCCTTCCTGAAACATCCTTCACCGGAAGAGTCTGAATTTTTGATTGTACCGTGCTTCGCGGCAAAACTTTGGCCGGTCCCGTTGTCCACGCTAAACTGGAATCATGCCCGCACCCAATGCGACGCAACGTTTCTCCGATCGGGTGGGAAACTACGTGCGCTACCGCCCCGGCTACCCGCCCGATGTGCTCGATTTGCTGCGCGAACGTTGCGGTCTATCCTCGCAGGCTTGTATTGCCGATATTGGATTTGGAACCGGCATCTTCACGCGGATGCTGCTGGAGAACGGAAATACCGTTTTTGGCATCGAGCCCAACCCGGAGATGCGCGAAGCCGGCGAGAAGCTGCTGACGGAGTTCCCGAATTTCCGGGCTATTGGCGCTACTGCTGAAAAAACCTTGCTGGCGGATTGCTGCGTGGATTTTGTTACTGCGGCTCAGGCCGCGCATTGGTTCGAACGCGAGGCCGCACGCCGGGAATTTTCTCGCATTCTCAAGCCCGGCGGGTGGGTGGTTCTTCTCTGGAACGAGCGGGCCACGGAAGGAACACCGTTCCTTGCGGAATACGAGCAAATCCTTCTGCAGTATGGAACCGACTACTCGGAAGTGCGCCATGAGCGCACCACCGAAATCATTGGCGAGTTTTTTCGCCCTGCGCCGTTTGAGATGGCAATGTTCCAGTTGCGGCAAGTCTTCGACCTGCCTGCTTTCGAAGGCCGCGTCTTCTCTTCATCCTACACACCGGGCCCTGGCCACCCAAACCACGAACCGTTGCGCCAAGCGCTGAAAGAGCTTTTTGAACGTCATCAAGTGGAAGGCAACGTCGCGTTCGATTACCACACACGAGTTTTCTTCGGACGCGTGTCGTAAAGCAGGCCCCAGGCAAGCCATCGAGCGAGAGCGGTTGCACCGTCACGGTTATGGCATGATGGAGAATTCAGTCCGCCATGCTGCAGACTGCAATGGGAGGCTCCTTGTCCGCACCGAAATCTTTTCACATGAGCCCGGAAGAGTTTCGACGACACGGTTACGCCGTTATTGACTGGATCGCCGATTATTACGGCCGCATCGAGACCTTCCCCGTGCTCTCGCCGGCGAAACCTGGGGACATTCGCGCCACCCTACCAGCTCACGCCCCGCAGCAAGGCGAAGCCTTCGACGCGATTCTCGCTGACGTCGAGAAACTTCTACCTGGCGTTACGCATTGGCAATCGCCCAATTTCTATGCCTATTTTCCGAGCAATGCTTCCGCGCCGTCCATTCTGGGCGACCTGCTTTCTTCCGGTCTCGGCGTACAGGGCATGCTTTGGTCCACGAGTCCCGCTTGTACTGAACTTGAAACCCACGTCCTAGATTGGCTCGCAGGCATGCTGGGCTTGCCGGAAAAATTTCTCTCGACCCGCACGGGCGGGGGCGTCATCCAGGACACAGCTTCCAGCGCTTCCCTCGCAGCCCTGCTCGCGGGACGGGAGCGCGCCACCGCCTTTGCCAGCAACCAGCACGGATGCGACGGCAAACTCGTGGCCTACACGTCTTCGCAGGCGCACTCTTCGATCGAGAAAGCGATGATGGTCGCGGGTCTTGGCCGGGAAAATCTGCGCCTCATTGCGGTCGATCACGACTTCGCCATGCGGCCAGACGACCTTGCCCGCCGCATCGAGGAAGACAAGCGTGCTGGACTCATTCCCTGCTTCGTCTGTGCGACGGCAGGAACAACTTCCTCGAACGCCATCGATCCCATCGAGAAGATTGGCGCCATCTGCCGTGAGCATGGAATCTGGCTGCATGTGGACGCAGCCATGTCCGGTACCGCCGCTCTCTGTCCGGAATTTCGATGGATACACGACGGTCTTGAATATGCCGATAGCTACTGCTTTAACCCGCATAAGTGGATGTTCACCAACTTCGATTGCAGCGCGTTCTACGTCGCCGACCGCAAAGCGCTCATTCAAACCTTGAGCGTCCTCCCGGAATATTTGAAGAATCAAGCCAGTGAATCTGGCGCCGTCTTCGACTATCGCGACTGGCACGTGCAGCTCGGCCGCCGCTTCCGCTCGCTCAAGCTCTGGTTCGTGATCCGCCACTACGGAATCGAAGGACTCCAGCACCATATCCGCGAGCACGTGCGGCTGGCACACAAATTTACCGGGTGGATACGGGTTGACCCGCGCTTTGAACTCGCAGCACCCGTGCCGCTGAACCTCGTCTGCTTTCGACACCGTGGCGGCGACGCGGTGAACCAAACGCTGATGGACCGCCTCAATCGTAGCGGCGATCTCTACCTGACGCACACGAAACTGGATGGAAAACTCACACTGCGCCTCTGTGTGGGACAGATGAATACAACCGAGCATCACGTGGAACAAGCGTGGAAACGAATCCAGGAGGAGAGTCCGATCGCGGAACGGGGCTAGTGTGCGCCGAGGCTAGCCTCCGAAAGTCGACTCAGGAGGCCTTGGGCTCCGCCACGATTCCAGGTACGCTCGACAGAGGCTGCGTTCGGCGGGCGGGCCGTTCCGCTGCAAACCAGGCCTTCACTTGCGGCAGTGCTTCGCGCATCGCAACCTCGCCGGCTCGAATCATCTCTCCGGCGCGCGCGAAATCGTCGTACTCAAAGCCTGTCATGTCAGGCTCCACCACCAGATCGCTGGCCCCTCTCCAGATTTCGGAGCTGCGCTCCAGCGCTATACTGAAGCTCTGCCCGATGACGTCGAAAACATGCCGCGGTCCCGTGCCATTCAAACCGCCCTTGAGACTGATCGACAAGACCCGGCGCGCGCCCATTTCGCGCAGCGATACCGACGGCACCGGATAGGCCAGCATTCCATCCACCATCAGTCGCCCATTGACTTCGACGGGCAGAAACATCCCGGGATAGGCGCAGCTCGCGCGCACCGCATCAATGAGCGGCCCCGAGCGAAAGGCCACCCCGTCCCCGGTGGCGAAATCCGTAGCCACTACCGCCAGAGGAATCTTCAAGTCCTCAAAAGTTTTCCGCTTGAGAATTCTGTGAAGAAATACAGCCATGCGCTGATTGCTCGCAATCCCAAGCTTCGATAAAGTCCATTGCGCGATGTCGCGGGAGCGCACCCGAAATGCAATTTCCTCTAGCTCCGCCACCGTGAGACCGCTGCAATAACACGCGCCGATGAGCGCACCCACACTGGTTCCGGCTACGAAGCGCACCGGAATTTGCGCTTCTTCCAGCACCTTCAAAACGCCGATGTGGGCAATGCCTCGCGCGAATCCGCCACCGAGGGCCAACCCTAGTTCGGGAGCAGCAGCAACTCGAATCCCTGACCCACGCGCCAGTTCCCTGCCAAACGCTCGCATCGAACGTGCTACTTGCCGTAATGCTTTCATCGGACTCACCTCCCCCGATGAGCCACTTCTTTAATTAATACTCTGCAAATTTGATGCCACGCGGCCCTGCCGCGTTCCCACACTTCCGTGCGCACTCATGCGCGAACCCACCCGACCGCCCGGTCACAGATGACGAACTCCTTGATCGCTGCTAACTTGTGAGGATGGTCCGTGAGTTCTCTGCGGGTGGTGTGGTGATCCGTCGTAGGACTGGAACGTGGTGGATTGCTGTCATCGAACCCCATCACAGGGAGGATCCGCCCCCGCAGGTAGGACAAAAGCGTATACGGAAAGTGACACTTTGTCTCCCCAAGGGTACCGTGGACCCTGGCGAAAAACCTCCGGAAACTGCCCTCCGGGAGGTCCGCGAGGAGACTGGAATCACGGCCAGCCTCATCGCAAAACTCACAGACAGCAAGTATGCTTACGTGCGCAATTGGGGAGATGGCGCTCGCGTCTTCAAAGTCGTCAGCTTTTACCTGATGCGCTACGAATCCGGCCGCATCGACGATGTTTCGGACGCCATGCGCGACGAAGTCCGCAGGGCTTTTTGGATCCCCCTCGACGATGCCCCGAAGAAGCTCGCCTACGGCGGGGAGCGCCAGGTCACCCGCCGTGCGCAAAAATATCTGCAATCACATCCCGAAGTATGACGACAGAAGTCTGAACCAGGAGGACCAACCTCATGCCCCTCGCCGTTCATTCCGAGCAACACTTCACCTCGGAGAATTTTGTCCGCGACATCGTCATCGGCATGTCCGACGGCCTAACGGTTCCCTTCGCTCTCGCCGCCGGCCTCTCCGGCGCCGTAAGCTCCAACCGTCTCATCGTGATTGGAGGGCTGGCCGAAATCGCGGCCGGGTCGATAGCCATGGGATTGGGAGGATATCTCGCCGCCCGGGGCGACGCTGAACACTACCAGCAGGAACGGCTACGCGAGGAACGCGAGATCGTGGAAATTCCCGAAGAAGAAAAAGCCGAGATCAGCCGCATCTTCCAATCTTATGACGTCACTGAACAGGAAGCCTCGCACGTGGTGGAAGGTTTGGCGCGGAATCCGAAAGCCTGGGTTGACTTTATGATGAAGTTCGAGCTTGGTCTCGAAGAACCCGAGCCTCGCCGCGCCCTCACCAGCGCGGCCACCATCGCGCTCGCCTACGTTGCCGGCGGCTTCATTCCGCTCTCGCCTTACATGCTTTCTGGCAGCGTCATCCGCGGATTGATTCTCTCGGCGGCGGTCACCTTGGCCGCACTCGGGATCTTCGGATTCATCAAAGGACGCTATACAGGAACCTCGCCCGTGCGTAGTGCCGTGCAGACGGTCGTGATCGGCGGCCTCGCGGCCGGCGCAGCATTCTTGTTAGCGAAACTGATCTCATAACCAGCCATTTGATAGGGATGAAGATAACGATGGATTTGCGCGCCGCTCACACAACTCTACGATTACGCGGACTTCGGTTTGTTTTCCTGGTCGTAATGTCAGTGGCGCTCGCTTTTTCTCCGCCCACGCGGGCTAAAAAACTCAAGGCCTCGACGCAGCCCACAGACGCCAACTACATCGCAGCCCTCGCTACAGCCAACCGCTTTCTTGCGGCATGGCAAAGCAATGACCAGGAAGCCGGACTACCATTGATCACGAATCACGCCAAACATCAGAGCACAGAGGCAGGGATCGACGAGCTTTTCAGCGGTCCTGCGATACGCGCGTTCGAAATCGCTCATGGGCGCCAATTGAGCCGCGGTCGTTACCTGTTTCCGCTTGTTCTCCTTGAATCCTTTGAACCCAGCCGCACGCGCCGAAGGTTCACCAGGATTGTGATCCTCAACACTGGCAAGAACGACTGGGCGGTGGATAAACTGCCCTAGACCCAACTACGGGAACAAGCTGTTCGAGCAACACAGAAACGAGACTCGCATGAAGCCGATCCAGAAAATTGCCGTCCTCGGCGCCGGAACCATGGGCAGCCGCATCGCCGCCCATCTTGCAAACGCAGGCATTGCCACGGTCCTGCTCGATATCGTTGCACCAGACGCTAAACTGGGAACTCGGAGCCAGATCGCCGCCGCCGGACTCGATGCCGCGCGCAAATCCAAACCCGCCGCTTTCTTTGAAGCTTCTCTCGCCAGCCTCGTCACCACCGGCAACTTCGAGGACGATCTCGGCAAGGTCGCCGACGCTGACTGGATCATCGAAGCGGTCGTCGAAAATCTCGATCTCAAGCGGGCCCTGCTCCGCAAGGTGGATGCTCTCCGTCGTCCCGGAATCATCATCACCACCAACACTAGCGGTCTTCCTGTAGCCAAAATCGCGGAAGGCTTCCCCGACGATTTTCGCCGGAACTGGTTTGGCACGCACTTCTTCAATCCGCCACGCTACATGCGTCTGCTCGAACTCATTCCAACACCGGAAACAGATGGCAAAGCGATGGCAACCATCGCCCATTTTTGCGATACGCGTTTGGGCAAGGGCATCGTGCGGGCCAAAGACACACCTAATTTCATCGGCAATCGTATCGGCATTTTTTCCATGCTTAACGTCATGCGCCTGATGCAGGCCATGGACCTCACCATCGAGGAAGTCGATGCGCTCACCGGACAAGCCGTTGGCTGGCCCAAATCCGCTACCTTCCGCCTGACCGACATGGTCGGCCTCGACATCGTTGGCCACGTCGTCGGCAACATGGCGCAGAACGTCCATGACGAGCGCACCGACTTGCGCCTGCCTGGCTTCTTTACGCAGATGCTCGAGCGCAAATGGCTCGGCGACAAAACCAAAGCCGGTTTTTACAAGAAGATCAAGGGTGGCGTGGGCCAAGAAGACGAACGCCAAGCCTTAGACTGGAAAACTCTCGAGTATCATTCGCAAGCCAAACCGAAATTTCCCGCTCTCGATATGGCCAAGAACGTGGAGAATACCGGTGCGCGGGTGCGAATGTTATTAGCCCTCGACGGGAGCGCCAGCAAGCCCGATCGCGCCGGGCAGTTCCTTTGGTCCGCCCTCTCCGAACTTTGGACTTACTCCGCCAATCGGATTCCCGAAATCTCCGACACAATCGTCGAAATCGACCTTGCCATGCGCTTGGGCTTCAACTGGGAGCTGGGCCCGTTCGAATTATGGGACGCTGCCGGCGTGGCAGCCTCCGTTGCCCGCATGAAGGCCGAAGGGCTCCCCGTCGCTGCCAATGTCGAAAAGCTGCTCGCCTCCGGCAAGACCGCTTGGTATGCCGACGACGCGCACGCCGCCTCCGGCCAAGTGTGCTTCGATATCAACTCCGCAGCTTACAAGCCCATTGAAGTCCCCACAGGAGTCTGGTCCACGGCCGTGGCCAAGAAATCTCGCGGCGTTGTGAAGAAGAACGCAGGAGCATCGCTCGTCGATCTCGGCGACGGTGTAGCTTGCATCGAGTTCCATTCCAAGATGAACTCTCTCGGCGGCGACATTCTCAGTCTGATTACGCAGACGTTGAAGCCCGGCGGCCCCGGCGACAATTTCGACGCCTTCGTCATCACGAATGATGCCCCGAATTTCTCCGTCGGCGCCAACCTCATGCTGTTGCTCCTGTCCATTCAGGAAGGCGAATGGGATGAGGTGGATCTTGTTATCCGCCAATTTCAGGGCATGACGCAAGCTATCAAGTTTTCTCCGAAGGCTGTGGTGTCCGCACCCTTCGGTCTTGCGCTCGGTGGAGGCTGCGAACTTTCGCTCCACGCCGCAGCTCGCCAGCCTCACGCCGAGCTCTACATGGGACTCGTCGAAGTTGGCGTCGGCCTCCTCCCGGGTGGGGGTGGTTGCAAAGAGATGCTCCTGCGTGCGCTCGATAGCGCTGCCTCCATCCGTCCTGGCTCTTCCAAAAACGAAAGTCGCGAAACCGTCGAACTCGTCGAAGCCATGAAGAAGACGTTTGAAATCATCGCCACCGCCAAAGTCTCGACCTCCGCCGCTGAGGCGCGAGGCCTCGGCTTCCTTGCGAATTCCGACGGAATCACCATGAACCGTGACCGCGTCCTTGCCAACGCCAAGGCCTGCGCCCTCGAACTCGTCCGCGGCGGCTATAAAGCTCCTGTCCCGCGCACGGACATCCCTGCCCCCGGCGAAAACCTTCTCGCCGCGCTGAAGATGGGTGTCTATCTCATGCGCCAGGGCGACTTCATCACTGAGCACGAGGCGAAACTCGGGACGAAAATCGCTGAAGTCCTCTGTGGCGGGAGCCTAACCCCGGGAACCCCGATCAGCGAGCAGTACATCCTGGATTTGGAACGTGAGGCCTTCAAATCTCTGTGCGGAGAAAAGAAAACGCAGGAGCGGATTCAGTTCACGCTCAAGACGGGGAAGACGTTGAGGAATTGAACAAACAACAAAACCTACCGCGAATGTTGTCATTTCGAGCCGACGATGAGCCGCGCGTGAAAGTGAATCTTGTGTTTTTCTTCTGCTCACACTCACATGAACGTGGACGTAGTGAACGGCGAAGAACGAGTCTGTCGTGACTGAGGAAAGCGCTTTCATGAAAATCAGCGCCGCTGATCTACGTAGTTTTACTGCTAAAGGCGGTGGGAGATGTGAAATGTTTTGCACGCGCGCGCAGCTTTTACGACTCCGCAAAGGTCATGCGGTTTTGCATTGACAGCAATACAGAAAGGGCGCAGAATCCTTGCAATTCCCCTCGTGCCTTGCGATTTCCGTGTAAGACAGCGCTTCGAAAATAGGCTCTAAACACAAAATCAGTTCCAACACCTACTCGCCCAGGAGGCATCTCATGCACGCAACGAAAACGAAATTCTTGTTCGCTCTGCTGCTGGTCGCATTCGCGGCCAACGCGTTCGGCCAACAGCGTCACATCAATGGCACACCCCGATTTGTAGTTCGTCCAGGTGGGAATGTAGCGGCAGCGGTCAATGAGTCCGCATTAGCATCGAACATTCCGCTTTGGAGCAGCAGCTTTGTCAGCGGCGGAACCACCTATAACTTCACGATGGTCGGAGCGAACCCCACGACCAGCAACGCGACCACGAAGATTCCGGTCATCCTCATCCCCGTCAAGTTCAAATTCGGCACCACCACAATTTCGCCCACGGTCAATACTTGCGGCGACACCAAATCGACAATGGCACGCCTCAAGGCCTCGCCGCTGCTCAAGAACTTTCCCTTCGTGGAGGGCACCACCAACGTTGGAACGACGCAATACATCGACGCATACCAACGCGCCAACTTCTGGCAGTCTGTGGGTAGCGTGACCCCGAACTACCACACGTTGCTCTCTCCCGTAACGCAAAAGCCAGCGCAGACCATCGTGGTTCCCGCCGCCTCGGGCGGCATCCTGGGCACGTTCTGCGGAACGCAGAAGGTTGGCGGTGCGGACATCAATTTTGTGGACGCTAAGCTGCAAGCGTTGCTTACGACACTGGCGATCCCGAAGACCAGCCTCCCGATTTTCGTGAGCTATGACGTATTTGAAACTCAGGGCGGAGGGTGCTGCATTCTCGGCTATCACAGCTCGACGGCAGGTAGCCAGACCTACCTGATCGCAGCCTACAACGACCCGGGATTATTCTCTGTGCCCATCGAAGACATTCACGCCATGTCGCACGAGATAGGCGAGTGGCTGGATGATCCGTTTGGCAACAACATCGTTCCGACCTGGGGCCATGTCGGACAGGTGAGCGGCTGCCAAAACAATCTCGAGAACGGTGACCCCGTAACCGGAACCGCCTTCACAGCCACTCTTGGCGGATTCACTTACCACCCCGAGGATCTTGTATTTTTCTCGTGGTTCGCGCGACAGTCTCCATCCATTGCCGTGAACGGCTGGTACACGTTCCTCAATACCTTCCCCAGCTTCTCGGCGACTTGCCCGTAGGGACTGAAGACCGAAACACCATCCATGCAGGGGCTGCGTTTCGCGCAGCCCCCTTTCTTTGCGCCTGCAGAAATAGGAGGCAGGGGTTTAATCTTAGAGAAGCACTCAGGAGCCGCATATGCGTGAAGTCGTCCTGGTTTCTTCCGTTCGCACTCCCGTGGGGCGCGCCAACAAGGGCACCCTCCGCGCCACCCGCCCCGATGAGCTAGCCGCCATTGCCATCAAGGGAGCGCTCGACCGCGTGCCGCAGCTCGACCCCCGCGAAATTGAAGACGTCATCCTGGGCTGCGCCATGCCCGAAGCCGAGCAGGGCATGAATGTGGCCCGCATCGCTTCCCTACGCGCCGGACTGCCCGAAGAAATCTCCGCTATGACCATCAACCGCTTCTGCTCCTCCGGCCTGCAATCGATCGCCATGGCCGCCGAGCGGATTCAAGCGGGCGGCGCCGACGTCATCGTCGCGGGCGGCACCGAATCCATGACCATGATCCCCATGGGAGGCCACAAAATCGCCCCCAACCCCTGGCTGGTGGAGAACCACCCCGGCGCCTACCTCTCCATGGGACTCACAGCCGAGCGTCTGGCTGAGCGTTTCCACATCACGCGCGAAGAGGCTGACGCCTTCTCCCTGCGCAGCCACCAGAAAGCTCTCGCCGCCATCGCGGCGGGAAATTTCGATAATGAAACAGTCCCGGTTCCTGTCAGCTTCACCACGCCCAACGGCTCTAAGCCCAAGCGCACTGAAATTGTTTTCAAAACCGACGAAGGCCCCCGCGCCGATACCACGCTCGAAGCCCTGGCTGCCCTGCGCCCAGCGTTCCACGTCAAAGGCGCGGTCACTGCCGGGAACTCTTCGCAAATGTCCGACGGAGCCGCCGCCGCACTCGTGATGTCCGCCGAGCGCGCCAAGCAGTTAGGCATCCAGCCGTTGGCCCGCTACGTTGCCTTCGCCACCGCCGGCTACAAACCCGAAGAAATGGGACTCGGCCCCGTCTTCGCCATTCCCAAAGCCCTAAAACTCGCCGGACTCAAACTCGAAGACATGGCCGTCTTCGAACTCAACGAAGCCTTCGCTGCGCAGTCCCTCGCCGTCATCCAGGAAGCCGGACTCGATCCCGAGCGCGTCAATCCCAACGGAGGCGCCATCGCCCTCGGCCATCCCTTGGGATGCACCGGCGCCAAGCTCACCGCCACCCTGCTGCGCGAGCTGCAACGCCGCAAAGCCCGTTACGGCATGGTCACGATGTGCGTGGGTGGAGGAATGGGTGCGGCTGGGATTTTCGAGAATCTGGCCTGATCCGGTTTCTCTCGGAAATTCTGACTATCTGTTATAAATCCCAGGGAGAGCATTCAGGACGAGATCGGCAGCATCGGACGAAAATGATTACCTGTTTGAGCGCGATTCCGAAGAAGGCATTTGCGCTTGCTGGCACATTAGCTCCAGGAAATCAAGCCTAAGAAAAAATAGAGTCTCCTTTGATCGTGATGATCGAGTGAAACGTCCCCGGAAATGGGTGAATTTGGCCTCTGTGATAGAACAGGATTCATACGAGGTTCCCTATGTCCACCGCCGCACCCTCCAAACCCCGCATCGCCGGCTGCAGCTTCTTGATCGAGGACCGCCAGCCGAACGAAATCTTCACACCCGAAGACTTCTCCGACCAGCACCGCCTCATCGCGCAGACTGCCGACGACTTCTGTAACAACGAAATCGTCCCCAACGCCGAGAAGATGGAGCACAAGGACTACTCCATCACCCGCGAGCTGCTGAAAAAAGCCAGCGACCTCGGACTCGCCTCCG
>CAZUCC010000072.1:0-15519 GCA_964619065.1 uncultured Acidobacteriaceae bacterium
GAAGTCGCGCGCACGCTGGCGCAGTTCATGTTTGGCAGCGAGAAATCGCTGATCCGCTTCGATATGTCCGAATTCATGGAGAAGCATTCGGTCTCGAAGCTGATCGGCTCACCTCCAGGATACGTAGGCTACGAGGAGGGTGGACAGCTCACCGAGCGCGTGAAGCGTGCTCCCTACTCCGTCGTCTTGCTCGACGAAATCGAGAAGGCCCACCCGGATGTGTTTAATATCCTGTTGCAGGTCTTCGAAGACGGCCACCTTACCGACGGGCTGGGAAACACGGTAGATTTCAAGAACACCGTGATCATTATGACGTCGAACATTGGCGCGCGGCATTTGCAAAAGCGCGAGGGCCTCGGCTTCCAGTCGGCACAAGCAGAAATGGTGTCCGACAAAATCGAGGAACTGGTTAAGGGCGAGGTCAAGCGCACCTTCAACCCCGAGTTCCTGAACCGCCTCGATGAAATCATCATCTTCGGCGCCCTGGGCGAAACGGATCTGATCCAGATTCTGGAACTCATGGTGTTGCAACTGAACCAAAACTTGGCGCAGCGCTCGATCACTGTAACCGTGACCGACGAAGCCAAGCGCTGGATTCTGGCGCAAACACTCGGCGACCGCAGTTACGGAGCGCGCCCGCTGCGCCGTGCGCTGCAGAAGTACATTGAAGACCCGCTTTCGGAGGCGCTCATCCAGGGGACCTTCACCATGCGGCCTGCTTTCATCGAGGTCTACCGCGACGGCGAGAAGTTGTTCTACCGTCCGGTGGATTCGACGGAAACGGAAGGTGTGTTGCTGTATAAAGACTAACTGTTAGCTTCTAGCTCCACACAAGAGCCGCCAGCAAAAGTTGGCGGCTTTCGCTTTTACCGCCTCCTGTACGTCCCCTGATCTTGTCATCCCGAGCGTAGCGAGGGATCTGCACTTCTTTGCGCTTGCAACCTCGTTCGCGTTCTTTGCGAACAGGGCGGGCTTTCGAAGGTGGCCAACCCGCGGTCAAACGAGACGATCTGCACCGCATGTCCCCGCTGCTGGAGATGAGAAATCACTTCCTTGGCGCGCGTCGAGTGGCCCGCGCCTTCGCCGTTGACTCCGTAGAGAATATTGGCCACCCCTACTTCTCCCAAACCCCCATCAAAAACAAATACCGCTCCCGCAGCTCATCCTTCCGCGCCTCCGGATGCTCCCCCAAATACATGACCTGCCACCCTCCAGCCGCCCCATAAACCGGCCACTTCGGCAGACCCTCGCCATTGGGATCGCCACTCCGCGCAAAATTGGTCCAGTACTTCTGCATCCGCCCGCTCAATTCCCGGTCAATTGGCCCCCAGTTCACGTTCGCTTTCGAATCCAGCTGGCTGAACACATATTCGATCTCCTCCGAGTGGTAAGCCAGTGGTGGCCCTTTCCAGTCAATAGGAAGCGCCTGGTCAAAGCGATAGCGGTACACCGGCTGTTTCCCCGTCGACAACTGCGCCTCCATCCACCTCCAGGTTGACCAGGCAATGAAGCGGTCCCCGGCAAAATCTTCCGCAGACCGCCACAGTTGGGCGTCGTTGGACGCGGGATAGAGACGCAGGAACTCCTCCGCCTTTCCGCCGAACTCTTTTTGCGCCGTCGCTCTCAGGCTGTCCACGGTTGGCTTTTCAATCCAGCCGCCCTCGTCGCGATTCCATCCCGCCAGCAGGGGAACGTTGTTCTGTTTTCCCGCCGCAAAAATCGCCGAAACCGATTGCGGCAGAAAATATCCATCCACGTCCGGATCGAACGCAAAATTGTTGTCTCCTCCGGGCTTAAAGAAAGCGTCGAGCAGCTTCTGCGCGGGCACCGCGCGCAACGCTGTCAGAGTTTCCACCCCCAAAGCGGAACCAGCCAGCTTCAAATCCTTAGCCTCGCGCTCGGCAAGCGGTTCATATCTCTTTTTGGAAAATGCGCTGCCGCTTTCGCCAATCGCCTTGTGGAAGAGCCCTCTTGCCAGCGGAGACGCCATGAGCGCGCTCACCGAAGACGATCCCGCGCTCTCGCCAAAGATGGTGACGTTCCCGGGGTCGCCGCCGAATTCCGCAATATTTTCCCGCACCCATTGCAGCGCCGCCACTTGATCCAGCAGCCCGTAATTACCCGCCGAGTTCCGCCCCGATTCTTTCGCCAGTTCCGGATGCACAAAGAAACCGAAAACACCCAAGCGGTAATTCATGGAGACCACAACCACGCCCTGCTGGGCGAGAATTGAACCATCCTGTCTCGGTTCCGAGCTAGCGCCCGCGGTAAACCCTCCTCCGTGGATCCAGACCATGACAGGCAGCTTCAAGGCCGGGGCGTTGGCTTGTACCGAGACGTTCGGCACCCACACATTCAACGACAGGCAGTCTTCGTTCTCTCCCGGGTCGCGGAAAACCATATCGTCATAAACCCGCCCCTGCATGCAACGGGCCCCAAACTCCGTCGCCTTGCGCACTCCCGCCCAATGGGCTGCGGGCGCAGGCGGTGTCCAGCGCAGATCCCCCACCGGCGGCGCAGCATAAGGAATTCCGAGAAACGCCCTAACGGCACCATTTTCCTTGCCTTCGACAATGCCCGCCACAGTCTTGACTTGCAGTGGCACTTGTAACGACCCAGCCCCTGCACTTGCGGCCAAAGTGGCAACCAACGCTGCGAATAAAACGAGCGACCTCGAAAGCAGCTGCATGGAAGAACGATCCTTTCGTCACCAAAAACATTGTGATCTTGACGGCGCCGGACACCGGATTGTAAATGGAAATATGGGACTGTGAGAGCGGCAAAACAACCCTCCAGTGCACCTCCGCACTCCACTCGGCCGTCGAACCCTAAAACCGCCATTCATCATATAAACTGAATATGCATGACGCTAACTGTCTATTCCTCGCCCTGGTGCCCCGACTGCCGCGTCGCCAAGCGCTTCCTGACCAAGCACAACATTCCCTTCACGGAGATCGACATCGAGGCCACGCCGGAGGCCGCTGACGAAGTCGTCCGCCATACGGGAAAACGCGCCATCCCGCAGTTTGTCATTGACGGCGAGTGGGTGCAGCCCTACCTCCCGGGACAGGGTTTTCTGTACAAAGAAATGTCGAAGCGTCTGGGCATAAAACTTGAAGATACAACTGTTTAGCTGGCTTTTGCCCTCTCCTTAGCTTGCCTGCACTAGGCCCATGCCTTCCGTACCGTAGCGGTGCGACCTCAGCTCTTGTGATGATGAAGTGCTGTCCGGACCCCGCCGGAAATGGTCTCCGTCCACATGTCTGACATCGACGAGCGAAAAAACTCGAGAACGCACTGGATGGCCCTCTCGGCGTCGTTGAGGACTTTGCTGGCCACATCGGGAGTCCCGGCACTCGACTGGCGGTCGTTTGCCGCTGCGCTGCTGGCAGCGGGCCTGGTGGCAACGGGCGCCGTGCTGTTACCGCGCTACCATCATTCCGTAAATCCACTGGATGGCGAAGTCGCCAAGCTCACGGCTGAAGTCAACGAGATGCGGCAAGAGCAAGAAATGCCCAGCCTGGTCCTGAACCGTTACCGGGGATCCATCTGCTACATCTTTGGTGTCTACCGCGTGGGCTTCGCAAACAACCCTTTGTCATCCTTACGCGCACGCGTAGCGGGGACGGGGTTCGTGGTCGCTGACGGGCTTCTTGCCACCAACCGGCACGTGGCCGAGCCTTGGTATGGAGATCCCGAGGCCGAAGCTTTAATTCAGCGCGGCGCCAACGCCAAGCTCGAGAAATTGCTAGCGTATTTCCCGGAAATGGCAACGCCCATTGACATTGATCCCGTTGTGGTTTCCCCTCTCCACGATTTGGCTCTCGTCCATATGGGCAAGGCTCCCGACGGCAGAACCTTTCCACCACTGCCCCTAGCCGATCAAGCCGGTACGCCCGGTGAACTGGTCACTGTGATCGGCTATCCCATGGGCATAGCTGGCATGGTCGCGAAATCACCCCAGGTCGTATATGAGCGACTTGCCTACCGTCACGATGACGCGGGTGCTGCCAGCGAACTTGCCGCGCTTTCTCTAATACGCCCTTCCGCCACCTATGGGCATCTCGGAGACGTTGTCGGGAGCAAGCTGGTTTACGATGCCCCGACCGCCCACGGCGGCAGCGGAGGCCCAGTTTTCGATTCGCATGGCCATGTCATCGGCATTAATACCGCCTACATGGACGGTTTTTCCGGGGGAACGCTGGGAATCTCCGTGGGGGCGCTCAAGCCCCTGATTGCCGTGGCGCGCAAAGCACTCCCACTCACAAATTAACTGGAGACACAAATCTGCCCTCAGCTTTTTCTTGCTGCTCCCCGTGCCAAAAAGAATTGTGTCTACTCTGGGAGCATCGCTTTAGGAAGCGGATGCCGCTCGCGCGCGCTGTACGGGACGCAAGGACTTGCGCACGATTTGCGCTAATTGAGGAGCCGCCTCCGAGAGTTCCCAACGGTGATATTCGGACAGGTGACCCAGAACGCGCTGACCCTTCGGTGTAAGCGCCAGAAGCACCTCGCGACGATCCCCGTCCATGCGCTGCCTTCGGAGATAGCCAGCCATTGCAAGGCGGTTCACCAGTTCCACCGCGCTGTGATGCTGAATTTGCAATCGCTCAGCAAGCTCTCCCACTTTGGGACGCACTCCTGCTGGCAAACCTTTGAGGGCAAGAAGCACCTGATGTTGTCGGGGTTCCAAGCCGAGCATGCGTGCGGCGACTTCCCCGGAATGCACGTATCGGCGAATTTGGTGGCGAATCTCAGCCAAGCACTGATATTCGACCAGGGTGAAAGAACGGTTTTTCATGGGCGGATTATAAATCAGGGGGTTCCGCGACTGCGAATATGTTCCGGTTTTGGGGCGGATTCCTGTCCCGCGGTTTCCGCGAGACATCCTCCCAACTAGCTTTTGCGCGAGCCAGCCATTTAGAATCCTTAGTTCCCTAAAATTTCTCTGGAACCGGTTACATGGTCAGTTTTGCAGGGTCACGGCTCAGCCGTGCTGCCAGGATTCAATAAGAACCAGGGGATTTTAGCCCCTGAGAAACCTAGGAGCCCACTTGATATCCCGCTACACGCGTGCTGACATAGGCCGCATTTGGAGTGAAGAAAACCGTTTTCGCACCTGGCTGGCGGTCGAAGTCGCTGCCACGGAAACTCTCGCCGAAGCCGGCTGGGTTCCCAAGACCGCCGCCCGTGCCATTCGCGAACGCGCCAATTTCAAGCTCGAACGCATCCAGGAAATCGAAGCCGAAGTTCGCCACGACGTTATCGCGTTTACCACCGCTGTCTCCGAATTTGTGGGCCCCGATTCGCGCTGGTTCCACTACGGCCTCACCTCGAACGATGTCGTCGACACCGCCCAAGCTCTGCTCGTAAAGCAAGCTTCGCAACTGATCGATGCCGGAATCGTGCGGTTGGCCGAAACCCTGGAGCGTCGCGCGTGGGAGTTTAAGGACACGCCACAAATCGGACGCACCCACGGCGTGCACGCCGAGCCCATTACGTTCGGCCTCAAGCTCGCCAATTGGTACGCTGAGACCCAGCGCAACCTCGTTCGCTTCCGCCACGCCGCGGAAGATATGCGTGTCGGTAAGCTCTCGGGAGCAGTCGGCACACTGGCGCATCTCACGCCGGAACTGGAAGAGAAGATTTGCCAGCGGCTGGGCCTCCAACCGGCTGCTATTTCCTCACAGGTGATTCAGCGCGACCGCCACGCTTTTTATCTGGCGACTCTCGCCGTGGTCGCATCCACGCTCGACAAAATCGCCACCGAAATCCGCCACCTGCAGCGCACCGAAGTCCGCGAAGCTGAAGAATTCTTTTCTGAAAAGCAGAAGGGTTCGTCCGCCATGCCGCACAAGCGGAATCCCATCACCTGCGAACAGATCAGTGGCCTCGCTCGGGTGATCCGCGGCAATGCACAAGCGGGCTTCGAAAATGTAGCCCTGTGGCACGAGCGCGACATCTCGCATTCGTCGGTCGAGCGCGTAATCTTCCCTGACTCGACGATCCTGATGGATTACCTCCTAGCGAAAACGACGAATCTGATCGAAACCATGTTCGTCTACCCCGACCGCATGAAGCACAACCTCGAAAGCACCGGAGGCCTCGTCTACAGCGGACAACTGCTGCTCGACCTGGTAGAAAGCGGAGTCTCCCGCGAGGACGCCTATCGCATGGTTCAAAGCCACGCCATGCGCTCCTGGAAAGAAGGCTTGAATTTCCGACAAGAGATCCTCAGCGACAAGACTATCACCAGCCGGGTTCCAATTAAGAAACTGGAACAAGCCTTCAATCTCGACCGCCAGCTGAAGAATGTGGATAAGATTTTCGCGAGGGTGTTCGGGAAAAAGGCACGAGCGAAAAGCACAGCGAACGAGAAAACCGCAAAGAAAGCGCCTCGGAAGCGAAAGAGGACGCGCTAGGAAAATACTACCGGCTCCACCGCTCCAAATATTGCTGGTAGCTTTCGTACTTCTCCAGCGGGGCGGCGTTGAACACACATACAACGTCTTCTGAAACGAAAACAGGCTGGGGGTGTGGCACGGAACCCTCGGCAAGCTGCCAATACAATGCATCCACGTTCTGTAGCACCGTCAATACTCGTTCGTTCGGCAGCGCTTCTTGCAGGAGCCGAGGCAGGTGCTGGGGCGCGAGATGCGATTCCCCAATGAACACCACCAGCCGGGCATCGGGATGGAGTTCCCGCATGCCTTTGATTTTTGCGGTAATATGCCGGTCGCGCACGCGAACGCGGCGTAAATCGTACCGGGGCTCGCTGTCCAGGCCCCAAACCGCCTGGCATTTCTCCCGGACCACTCCGAAGAGTTCACGGTAGGGTTCCCAGTCGTAACCCCAATCGCGCTCAAAGCGCAGCTGCTGCGCCAGTTCGTTGTCGTCCATGTCGCCGCGAAACCATTCGTCCAAAACGGACTGACTGGTGGAGTATGCCGCCTCCAATCCGAGCACATTCGGGCGACCATCCTGCGCGGCCAATTGCCGCAACATCGAAGCAGTGAATTTCTGGCAAGACGACAGGGAGTGATAGTCCCCAATCAGCAGGACATCAGACGCACAGGCTCGCGCAAGCACATCTACTTCCGTCAATTGCGTTTGGTAGCTCCGGAAGGCCTGCGCAAACTCGTGCAGATACCGGCTGCGCGGCGGGCGCACGGCAGAGCGGATCGCGCGCTCAAGACTGGCCACGGCCTGCCGTTGCGACGCGAGGCTCTGCGCTGAATGCCCCTGCGATGTTCGTGCCCGAGCTGTTGCGGTGGTTGCCATGGAGTGCAGAGCAACCCGCCGCAGAACCTGACTCAGTTTGCTGAACCTGAACTCGCTGCCCTCTTGCCGTGCTGTCCGCTTGACGCCGGGGCGGCGTAGTTCCTATGCTCAATCTTCAGGAGATCCCGCTGTTTCGCGAATCTCCCGGGAGAATTCTTGTCCACTGCAGAGCCGGCTGAAAAACTCAGCTCAACTCCTTACAACCTGACCGTGGCCACAACCGGAGCCAGCGGCGCTCTTTTCCTGCGCGAACTGCTTCGCGCCGTGGAACACGATGCCCGCATCGGCACCGTAAACTTCATCGCCTCGGACAGCGCGCTGCGCGTTATGGCCGAGGAACTCGAACTCACCGGCCGCAGCAACCTGGTCCGCCAACTCCTCGGTGCGGATTCCCGCAAAATTCATCCGCAATCGAATTCCGACATCGGCGCCAACATCGCCAGCGGTTCCTATCCTAGCGACGCCATGATCGTCATCCCCTGCAGCGTCGGAACACTTGCGCGCATTGCCAACGGCATCGCCGCGCAATTGATCGAACGCGCCGCTGATGTAAGCCTTAAGGAAAAGCGTCCGCTGGTTCTTTGCGTACGCGAAACTCCTCTCAGCAAAATTCACATCCGCAACATGTACCGTGCTGCCGACGCAGGCGCGACCATCTACCCGCTGATCCCCACGTTCTACAACCACCCCAGCGGCTTCGACGAAATGGCTCGGCAATTCGCCTGCCGTGTCCTTGACCACATCGGCCTTCCCCAACCCAACGCCTACCGCTGGACAGGGTAACGAAGCCGATTGCAAGCAAATTTCGGGGAGGACTTCAGTGTAATTCCCGCTGCCCTGGCCCGCGTAGGTCACCTGGAGACATGTCCCAAGGGTTCCGAGTGGCGCGGCGCCGCGCCCGCGAAAAGCCGATGGCGGGGTGCCTTCCCGGATGCAACCCCGTCAGTGCCGTTGACGAACCGGAGAAATCAGATTATTTTGCTCTTACATCTCAGAAAGGAGGGGATCCATGCCAAGCAGCGACATACGACCGAGTGAGGTAGCTGTAACCTAGCTGGTTGCTCGAACCACCCTCGTTAGATGACCGGTGTGTTTGGGAAACCGCCCGCTCCCGCCTAGCCAGCCGGAGAACCCGTAGTTCGCTTGAGGACAACGGCAGGGCAATCGGCCTAGGGAATCTCACCAGTCTACCGGCGACCCGCGGATGGCCTCCGCGGGTCGTTCTATTTTAACTATCGGCCTTCGGCTCTACCTTAAAACCGACAACAACACCTGCCGCGCCGCTTCTTCAATCGGAAACGCTTTCAACTCTTCGTGTGTCAGCCATCGTGCTTCCGCTGCGTCGTGTCCGGCCCGCAACTCCCCAGACACTACCTGACACAGCACATCAACCAGCACATAGTGAAACCGTGTCCGGCCCGTTTCGTCCCGAACCAGGCGGTCAAAGACCCCCAGCACGCTCCCAGGCCCTGAACCCGGCTGCCCACGGATGGTACGAACACCCATTTCCATATCGTTCCCGACATCCACCACCAGCCCGGTCTCTTCCAGCGCTTCGCGCGCAACCGCCTCGCGCACCGTCTCGCCCAGTTCGAGCAACCCACCAGGAATGGACCACTCGCCCTCCAGCGGCGGCCGCCCGCGCTTGATGACCACCACGCGTCGTCCATCCGTAGAGGCGTCCACAATCACAGCGCCCACGCCCACCAACGGCCCACTAGGATATTCACGCAACATGCCAAGGATTGTAATGCTTCGCGTGGGCACGGCCGTCCCCGGCCGTCCGCTGCCCGCAACGTGGAAAAACCAGAGTTCAAGTACTCAAAGAAATAGAAACCGTCACTAAGACAAATTCATCCAAAACGACGTTAAGGTACCAGGCGCGTCACGCCCGGGAATGCGAGTTGAAGCGGAGGAAACCAATGCAGTCATCCAACGCAAATCAGCGAACTGCCACCATCGCTGTCGCCGAACAAGCCTATTTGCGCTCAGAACTGGAACGCCGCCGCACACGCCTCCAGTCCGCTCTCGCCTCGCCTCCGGCCACCGGTTCTCTCTCCTCGTTGCTCGATGAAGTCGACGCCGCTCTCGCCCGCATGGATGACGGCACCTACGGCCTCTGCAGCACGTGCCATGATCCCATTGAACACGACCGCCTGCTCGCCGATCCCCTGGTTCAGTTCTGCCTCGACGATCTCTCCCGCGAGGAACGCCAGGCTTTGCAAACCGACCTGAACCTCGCGGCCCGTATCCAGCAGGCGCTTTTACCTCAACCACACCTCTCCGCCTCGGGATTTCAGGCTCGCTATCACTATGCCCCCGCTGGCCTGGTCAGCGGCGACTACTGCGATCTGTTCCAATCCAGTGGCAGCCTCATCTTCCTGCTGGGTGACGTTTCCGGCAAAGGTGTTGCTGCGTCCATGCTCATGAGCCATCTTCATGCCACTTTCCGTAGCCTCGCCAACGTCGATCTCCCGCTGGATCGAATGGTGCAGGCCGCTAACCGGATTTTTGCCGAGAGCACTCTCGCTGGGCAGTACGCAACGCTTGTCGTGGGACGCGCCTCACAGGACGGCGCTGTCGAATTCGTCAGCGCCGGTCATCTCCCGCTCCTGCATCTCTCTTGCGACGAACCCACGGTGGCAGATGCCACGGGTCTTCCGCTCGGCATGTTTACCAACGCCAGCTTCTCCGTCCATCGCCTTCAACTCGCACCCGGAGATGCGCTGCTCGTCTACACCGACGGCATCACTGAGGCTCGCAACCCAGACGGCGAAGAATACGGCATCGCCCGTATGAAAACATTCGCCAGCGGTTGTTCCGCGAAAGCTCCCGACAATCTAATCTCGGCCTGCCTGCTGGATTTGCAAAAATTCACGTCCGGTGCCAAACCCGCAGACGACCTGACTCTCCTCGCAATCCAGCGCGCCTAAAACATTGCCGATGGAGGCATGGTCCCGCCACTGCCCAGACATATCCGAGGGCGGTAAACTCTCCCCATGGCCCTCGACGAATACAAACGCAAGCGCCGCTTCGAAGCCACTCCCGAACCGCCGCCCGAAATCGACTCCACTGACAGCCACCGCTACGTGGTCCAGCGCCACGAGGCCACCCGCCTCCACTACGACTTTCGTCTGGAAATGGACGGCGTTCTCAAATCCTGGGCCGTCCCCAAAGGCCCCTCGCTCGACCCCGAAGACAAACGCCTGGCCATGCAGGTCGAAGATCACCCCGTCTCGTACTTCAGTTTTGAAGGCATCATCCCCGATGGCAACTACGGCGCGGGCACGGTCATGGTGTGGGACGTCGGCCAATGGCAGCCGCTCTCCCCCACGCCCGTCAACGGCAAGTTCCTTCCCGGAACCGATAAAGAAGCAGCCGAAATGCTGGCCAAAGGCGACCTGAAGTTCCGCCTTGATGGCAAAAAACTGCATGGAGATTTTGCGATCATTCGCATGCGTTCTCGACGTCCGGGCAGTAAGGGGAACGAATGGCTGCTGATCAAGAAGCGTGACGACCATGTTGTGGAAGGCTACGATGCGGAGGAATACGACAACTCCGCCCTCAGCAACCGCACCATGCGCGAGATCGCGGCTCAACACGACGCCGAATGGGTTAGCCGACCGGCGTCCCGCGGCAAGCTGAAAGCCGCGTGGCTCGCGAATGCCGTGGCCAAACTCGATGCGAAAAAAGCTTCCACCCCAAAGGCTTCTACCACAGAGGACACTGAGGTCTCAGAGATAAAGCCAAAAGCGCAAAGCAAGACCACAACGAAGGTCACCGCAAAAACGAAAGACAAGACCAAAAGAAACCTGACTTCCCAATCAGGATCCATCCAGGCCCACCCACAAGAAACACAACAAGATTTATTTTCCCCTGTGCCCTCCGTGTCCCCTGTGGTTAAAAAGGTTTTAGGCGCCCCCGCCCCCATGCCCGCCAAAATTCGGCCTATGCTAGCCACCTCCATCGAAAAATCTTTCAACGACGACGCGTGGCTCTTTGAAATTAAATGGGACGGCTACCGCGCCATCGCGTTCGTTGAAAATAGCAAAGTTCGATTTGTGTCCCGAAATCAGAACGATCTCACTGCGCAGTATGCCGAACTCGCAGCTCTGCCTGGACAGCTCAAAGCAGCCACCGCTGTGCTCGATGGCGAGATCGTCGCACTCGACGACGAAGGACGCTCATCGTTCAGCTTGATGCAGCAGCGTGCGGGTTTCACTTCGCCCACTAAGCGGTCCGCTCGCCGACCCGAAATTCCCGTCCTCTATTACGCTTTTGATCTGCTTTATCTGAACGGGCTCGATCTCCGCAAGGTTCCCCTCGAGCAGCGCAAGGCAACGCTCGCCAGTATCATCGAGCCGGGCGGCATCCTCCGTTATTCGGACCATTTTGAAGGCCAGGGGCTCGCGCTCTTCGAGGTCGCCAAGCAAAAGGGACTTGAAGGCATCCTCGCCAAACGCCGCGCCAGCGCCTATGAGGAACGCCGCAGCCAGAACTGGCTCAAGATCAAGATCACCCGCAGCATGGAGTGTGTCATTGGCGGCTACACCGAACCAGAAAACAGCCGTCAATTTTTCGGGTCGGTGGTTCTTGGGCTTTACAACAGTCACGGCCAGCTCATCCACGTGGGACAGGCGGGCAGCGGTTTCGACGAAGACACACTGCGGAATGTGTGGAAAGAACTTGAAGCCCGCGAGACCAAGAAGAACCCCTTTACCGGAAAAGTTGAGGCATTGCGCGAAGTGCATTGGGTGAAGCCTGAACTGGTCGCGGAGATCAAGTTTAGCGAGTGGACCCACGCCGGCGAGAGCGGCAGCAAGCTCCGCGCTCCCGTGTTCCTGGGATTGCGGCCTGACAAATCGGCATTGGAATGCGTTTTCGAACAAGAACCTGGCGTATCATGACTCTCTACCAGCGAACCCGTCACCAGTTGCTCAGCCCGAAAGTCGCTCTCACGGATTGAATCTCTCGGTAAAGGCGATAGAAGCGCGTGCCGATGATGATCTAGTAAGCTATTCAAGAACCAGACCTTACGTGCGCAGGCGCTCCAATGGAAACGATTTTGCTGGTCGAGGATAGTAAATTTCTAAGGATTGCGACCGAGCGCGCGCTTGCGAAAGCGGGCTACAGGGTGATTTGTGCATGTGATGGTGACGAAGCTTTGTCACTAGCCGCAAGCAGTCTTCCCGATCTCATCGTGCTCGATATGCTATTGCCGAAATTGAGCGGACCGGAGGTACTTTCGGCTCTGAAAAAAAACGGTCTGACAGCATATATTCCCGTGCTCGTTCTTTCCAGTTTGCCTCAGAAAAACGAAAGCCAGCTGCTCAAAGACGGAGCGGCTGCATTCTTGGCGAAAGGCCCACTGCTGGAAAACCCAAGTCTGCTGCTCAAAGCTATCAAGGCGGCTCTAGTTAAGAAAGGTTCCCCGCCTTCGTAGCCACATCAATCTGAGAGACCAGACCAGGATTGCCTTACGAAATTGATCCCCCGGCGCCCCGCGGTTTACTTGATATCCTTCATCGCCACCAGCGTTCCGTAGTCCTTTCCGGAAGCCTCGGTTGCACGCGGAACGATTGCTCCGAACCCATCGCGGAGTTCCGGCCACTTCGCCACCAACGCCCGCGCGACCGCTTGATTGTCCGCATAGGTCTTCACGGTGTCAGAAACATCGGCACTGTCGTACTTTACGATCAGGTTCACTTCGTTAGCGATGCCGTAGGCGAAAATCGTTCTGATCTTGTAGGTCTTGCCTGTGCTCGTCAACTCAAGCGGAGGGCCTCCCGGCGAATCCGGAGGGCTGGTTCTCTGCGATTCGTCATATAGCCTGTCGGTTTCCTGCGTGCTCATGAACGGCACAGCCGTCGCTAAGTCGCGCGCCTCAAGAAAATAAAACCACGCGTTGTGCCTTTGGCCCTTGGCCGCAAAGGTGCGCGCCTGCTCCGCGAACCAAACGCTATTGTGACCGGCGGCCTGAACTGGTTTCGCGTAAAAACCCCCTAGTTTCCAATCGTATCCGACCTGCTGCAACACGAAAGACACAGTGTAGGGCAGGACATCTGCCGCATCGCCACCCGTCACGGCCCCGGTCTTTAGATCCAGGATGACCACTGCGTATCGCCCCGGTGATAGATTGTTCAGCACGAACACCGCGCTGGATATTGTTTGCCCCGACTTGCCAAAAACTCCACACAAGAACTCGGCGCGCTCCAGCGGGGCGTTCGCGTCCGCCGATAACTCAAAAACAGCGCGCACGGCAGGCTGGGCTTTGGCAAAGTTGGCTTGATTGTCCTGGACCGCAGCGGCAATCCCAGAAAAAGCGTCCGCCACAGCCGGTATGGAATTCTGCCGCAGCGCCGCCACGTCCCCCTTCGCAGCTAGGGCAAAGTACTTACGGGCCGTGGCTTCGATCGCAGCTCGCGTAGAGCCGTCCATCTCCTCACCCGTTTGGCAGGTCTGGGCCTGCGCAAACCCCGCCGCAGCCAACACCAGACAGGCGAATGATTTACCGGGTAGACCCGGCCGGCTCCATTTTGACTTCAGTCGGTTACGCAACATAATCCGCAAGATAATTGTACGATGCCGTTCCATGGAAGAGCGCTGTCCGTTCTCCCCTGCACTCTCGAATATGAAATCAGTCTACAGCCTTGGTCGGCGGTGTTAAAATGAGTCGTCGATCCGGCTGGATAGCCCGCTGGTGGTGGAGTTGACGATGTTGAATGGGCGCACACTCGCAGCGTTGGCAGTAGTGGGTTTGCTTTTGCCATTTTCAAGCGCTTGGGCCATGCAACACCACAAGCGGCACGTACCGCGATCCAAAACCGCGCCTCCTCCTGCTTCGGTGAGTAATGCCCCATCTCTACCCTCGGTTCCTGCACGTGAAGCCGCGGTACCGCCTGAGGTGAGTTATGAGAATGGTCAGCTTCTGATCAATGCCAAGAACTCTACCTTAGGCGACGTTCTGCACGCCGTTGAAAAGCACACGGGCGCAACGTTTGACATTGGCTCCGGCGACACCAGCGAGCGCGTCGTCGGACGTCTCGGTCCCGGCTCGGCACGGGATGTCCTGGCGGATCTGTTAAACGGGTCGCACTTCAATTACGTCATGCTCAGCCCGGCTGGGGATCCCAGTGCGCTGTCACGCGTGGTGCTAACGGCTCGAGGCGCCGTTGCCACGCAGCCCTACGCACCTCCAGAGAATCAGGTTCAGCAGGTTCAGCAATTCCAGCAGCCCATACAGATTTCGCCCGCGCTTCAGGTACAGCAGCAGAATGCTTCTGCCGACGAGTCTGCGGACAACGGCGACACCGACGACAATGCAGATGCGGAGGCCGATGCAGCCGAGAGTGATGCCGCTCAGCCCGATCAGCAGGTCCAACAGTCCCCGCAGCAAGGCGTGAAGACTCCGGAACAACTGCTACAGGAACTGCGGCAGCAGCAAGTCATTCAGCAACAACAGCAACTCCACCAGCCTGGGCAGATTCCGCCCGACAACAGTAATCAATAAGCGGAAAGACCAACGGAAATATTAGCGAGGCGTGGGCTCAGTCGCCGGCGGCTTGGGCCCGTGCAAGGAGTGCTGTGCGAGGCTCGCGTGTGCGCGAGCTAAAAGCGTAGAGGACCGCGTGCAGCGCGGCATAACTGGCGAAAACTCCCGCCGAAAGGCTCAACAGAACCGTGAGAAGCAGCACAGCCGAAGCTAACAGAGCGTTCAAGCGTATCGTCCCAATGAAAATCTTCCCAATGAAATAAATGCCTCACCGGCGTTCCCCCAAAGGTCACATCCAGCGAGGTTACTCTACCTGCGTTGACGCTCTTTGCTGTTAGCAAATAAGATACGTTAGTAGAGTTGTCTACTCACACTCTCCGCCCTTTCTGGGGCACCCGTCCACATTACGGAAGGACTTGATCGCTCGCTCCATGGCCATCACCAGCATTACCGTGCGCGGCGCCCGCGAGCACAATCTCAAGAACATCGACGTCGTGATTCCCCGTAACACGCTGACGGTGATTACTGGTTTGAGTGGCTCCGGCAAATCCTCGCTCGCGTTTGACACCATCTACGCCGAAGGCCAGCGCCGCTACGTGGAGACGTTATCGGCCTACGCCCGCCAATTTCTGGACCAGATGGAGCGCCCCGATGTGGATGGCATCGACGGCCTCAGCCCCTCCATTTCCATTGAACAGAAAACCACCAGCCGCAGCCCGCGCTCGACGGTCGGCACCATCACGGAG
>CAZUCC010000073.1:0-14958 GCA_964619065.1 uncultured Acidobacteriaceae bacterium
TAACTACGACTTCCGCCGCACCGAGCAGTGCATTATTCCTTATGCCACGCAGGAAGGCGAAATTTCGTTCTGCGCCTACAACACTGGCGTGGGGTGGCGGAACATTATCGAGAAGATGCACATGACGGCTACGCTCACCAAGTGGTATGAAGAACATGGACGGCATGAAATCTTCGCAGGCGGCAAGAAGGTCAAGATGGAGTCCGCCGAGCACACGCTCATGCTGCGCGATGACATCGTGACCACAAAAGTACAGCACGACCTCGACTCGAAGGGCATTGCCAAGACGGCGCGCGAGGAAAAGACTCGCGCCCGCAACGAGAAGATGAAGGAAGACGGACTGCACGACGCCAAGATGGCGCAGCTTTACCGCGAGGTTGTCCTCAAGGAGAAGGCGCCAACGTCGGAGGGTGGTTTCATACCGCTTACGGCGTTGGGTTCGGCTCCAGCGGCTCCGAAGCCGGAAGTGGCGGAGGAAGTTTTGGGCGATTAAGGTTTGGGAATTGATTCAAGAACGTAAGAGGCCGCTCAGGTTACCGGGGCGGCTTTTGTTTTTGTGCGCGGTCCACGTAGGCGGACTCGGCTTCTGTTTACTTCACGACACGCGACGCAACCCGGAAGTGCGCATGCTCATCTTAGGTGCAGCAGCTTATTTGGAGGAAAAGTCATGTCTCTGAAGAAAATATTCGGAAAGACGATTGGTTCCGCGTTGTTGGGTGCGTTGTTCATGGCGGGAGGAGCGATTCCTGCTCGCGCGGATCGTGACGATCATGATGGCCGATGCGAGCGCAATGTTCGCAAGGCGGAACATAATCTGGAAAAGGCCGTGCGCAAGCATGGGGAACGGAGCCGGCAGGCGGAGCAGCGCCGCCACCAGTTGGAAGAGGCTCGCGAACGCTGTCACATGAACGACCATGATCGCGACCACGATCACCGCTAGGGGATCGTAATCCGGGCGATTGGCCCACCTTTTCCACCTAGAGTCCTCAGGGGCTAAAGCCCGGTGTATTTCAAAACACTAACGCGGCGCTGAAGCGCCGCTCTTTCACGCTGGGTTGAGAGTTTTGTTGTACAACTCAGGACATCTGGGACGATTTACGAGCGGATTTCTCACGATGGAGCCTCTGCGGTCGTCTTTCTTTCGGACTTACCGGAAACCCTAGCTTCGCGTGAAAGAGCCGACCTTCAGGTCGGCGTTCAGGGACGGAAGAAGATGGCCTTCAGGCCCGGTGGAAGATTCCTTCCGGGGATGTCTAGGAGCAGATTCCTCACGATAGAGCCGTTCGGAATGACAAACAGTAAGTAAGGATGAGCGTGGGGCAGTGTCCTCAGGGGCTAAAGCCCGATGCATTTCGAAACGCCAATGCGGCGCTGAAGCGTCCCGCTCTCACGAGCGGCCTTTTTGTTTGAATTTCCAGGAACTACCGCCAAAAGTGGTGCTGGCCGGAGGCCTTCCCCGTAGTAGAATCTCGCCGTGGATCGCGCAACAACGCGCCATGTGCAAATGATTGGCCGCAAGCTCTCGCATTACGAAGTAGTGGAGTCGCTTGGAGCTGGGGGCATGGGCGAGGTTTATCGCGCTCGTGACAGCCGCCTCGGCCGCGATGTGGCTATCAAGGTTCTGCCGCCCGACCGGACGCTTGACGAGACCTCCCGGCACCGCTTTCAGCGCGAAGCCATGGCCGCCTCTGCTCTGAATCATCCCAACATCATCACGATCTACGAAATTAACTCTGAAGGCGATACCGATTTCATCGTCATGGAGTACGTTCGTGGCATCACGCTTTCGTCCCGGCTAAAGCGCTCCGGACTTTCCATCGACGAGGCCGTGGCGTACGCATCTCAAATCGCCGACGCACTGGTCAAAGCGCACGCTGCTGGAATCGTTCACAGGGATCTCAAGCCGGGCAATGTCATGATCACCGAAGATGGCTTGGTCAAGGTTCTCGATTTTGGATTGGCGAAGTTCGATTCCTCGGCGACCAATACCCAGGATAGCTCGGGAGAGCACAAGTTGGACCTCACTCTAAGCCTGCCTGGAGCCGTTACCGGCACTATTGCTTATATGTCGCCGGAACAGGCGCGAGGCGATCGGGTGGACGCGCGTTCCGATATTTTCTCTTTCGGCATCGTCCTGTTCGAAATGCTGAGTGGGCAACTTCCATTCGCTGGACCGAATGCGATTGCCATCCTGCACAATATCCACTTCAGTCCGCCGCGAGATTTGCACGAGCTGCGCCCAGACGTTCCTCCGGCGCTGGTGGCCTTGATCTTGCGCATGTTGGAGAAGCAACCTCAGCTGCGGCCCTCCAATATGGCGGAGGTTGCTGCGGTGCTGCGCGGAGGTGCCAGAGCTGCGGGCACGGGATCCGTAACTTGGGATCCAAAGGCTGTCACGATGGATCAGATTCCGTCTTCGGTGCCTCTGACGCAGGTGGCACCCGTTAAGGGAATCAATCGGTGGATTTTATGGGGAGCTGCTGCGGTAGCACTGATTGGAGCGCTAGGGTTGGGCGGGTACTTCGTTAAGAAGAAATCAGCGGCGAAGACGGCTATTGTCAGTGAAGCGGTGGCCGCTGCTCCTGAAGAGGACAATGCGTTCGCGCTTTACAAGCGCGGACGCCAGGAGTTGGATCACTTTGACCGTCCCGGCGCGGTAGATCACGCCATTCATGATCTGGAAAGGGCAATACAGTTGGATCCGCAGTCGGCCGCCAGCTTCGCGGCATTAGCCGAAGCTTACGACCGGAGGAACCAAGAGAACGCAGACCCACAGTGGGAGAAGTTGACAGCGCAAAATGCACGACGTGCTCTAGAGTTAAATCCTGATTTGGCAACCAGTCACATTGCTGCGGGAGTAGCGGCAATTCAAACCAAGCATTTTGAAGAGGCAGAGAAGGAGTTTCACCTTGCTGCCGGTTTGGATCCTAAGAGCGACGTGCCTTACCGCTGGCTCGGTATTCTTTACGACAGCAATGGAAACGACGCGCAGGCACGCGAGGAACTGAATCGCGCCCAACAACTAGCGCCGGACGATTGGCGGACCTACATGGAATCCGCTTTGAACGAATATCAGGCGGCCAAGTATAAGGAGGCTGCGGCGAACTGGGAGCATGCGCTAAGACTCGAACCTGACAACCTGGACGCGCTAGGGAGCCTTGGGGCGGTCTATCATCTGCTGGGCCGCGACGATGACGCTGCAACCGTCCTCCAACGAGCCCTCGAGATCAAGCCAGATTCCGACACTTACACGAATCTCGGCACAGTTCGTTTCTACCAAGGGCGTTACCAAGACGCTGTTGCCCCCTTCGAGAAAGCTGTTGCCTTGCACGCGAATCTCTACAACAGATGGGGTAATTTGGGCGATGCTTACCGCTGGGCTCCCGGGCATGCGGAAAAAGCCAAACAAGCCTATCAACAAGCGATCCAGTTGGTGCGCGAAGAGAGCGCCAAGGCGCCCCAGCAAGCGGACTTGCGTGCCAATCTGGCCATGTATCTCGCCAAGAACGGCGACAAAGAAGTTGCGCTCAAGGAATTGAATTCGTTGGAGCAGGTAAAGAAAAAAGACCCGGCTGTGCTTTATACCATGGCGATTGCCTATGAGGTCTGCCATCAGCGCGACAAGGCTCTGGACTCGTTGGAGGCTGCACTTAAAGCGGGACAGAGCATTGCCGAGCTCAAGAGCGAACCCGAGCTGGCGTCGCTGCGGACCGATCCGCGATACCACCTGCGGATTTTGAATGCCAACCCGCCGAAACCGTAAGGCACCCATTGATTTGATTGTCATTCCGAGCGGGGCGAGGAATCCGCTCTTGCTCTACCGCACAGTAAAAGCAGATTCCTCGCTTTCCTCGGAATAACAATCGGGCGTGGTATTTCAAAAACAGGTCTCTACGCCACTTGACTTGTTCCAGAACAGCGCATAATGTTCCCTGCGCTACTGGAGCGCCACTTCAGCCAGCAAATTCGATGGCCTCTGCTTCCGAAGTCAACTAAGGAAACATGGGCGGAAGGACACAATGAACAACGTATATCTATTAAACCTTGGTTTTTCGCAGGATTCGAGTGCTACCGGCACCGGACGATTTATGGAAGACACTCCAGCGAATCCTATCTTCCTGCGTTCGCGGGTCTGGTTAAAATACCAGCCTGCCACTCCTCCTCTTCCTTCTTGGGCCGTCGACAACGTGCAGTTCTTGACCCAGGCGCTTGTTCCAACACAGTTTGCCTTTCTTCAGACCACCGGCCCACAGTTGCCTCTGGATCCAACGGACTATATGGTCGTTCGCATGTTTCCGGCACCCACGGTCACTTCGGGGGGTAGGTTGCGCTGCACCGTTGTATTTGGGCGAGGGAGTTCGGTTCCTGTAACCGACTCCAACCTGCGGCAATCCCCGCTGCAACAGTTAACCAGCCCTATCATGCCCCGGGCGGTAGTGGATACCGATCCCCTCGATACCACAAGTTGGCCCACGGCGCTCTCCGATGGTTCTTGGGTCTGGTGTCTGGGCATGATTCACCCCAGCACGGACTCGACGAAAGACGGCAGGTATACCTTCAACGCGGGCGCGTCATTTGCACCTCCGATAGGCGATCCTGCAATGAACAACCTTTACATCTACGGACATGACCCGACCGTCGTAGTGAAGGGTGGCCATGGACTTTAAGTCTATTGTCTGAGTTCCAACTAGGGCCGTCGCCCGACGGCCCTCATAACTTTGCTGAATCCCGGTGGTGCTCGCACCCACAGTTGAGGTACACTCCCTCCTCGTAAAGCCATGCCCAAAAAATCGACTCCACAACCGAAGCAGCCGCACAAAGTCCTCGTCATCGACGTCGGTGGAACCCACGTCAAAATCCTGGCTACGGGCCAAAAAGAGCCGCGCAAGGCGGTTTCTGGGCCCAAGATGACGGCCCGGCTGATGGTGCAGGCGGTCAAGAAGCTAGCGCAAGGTTGGTCCTATGATGCGGTGGCACTGGGTTATCCCGGTCCCGTGGTTCACGGGCGCCCCCTGCACGAGCCGGCAAATCTTGGTGGCGGATGGGTCGGGTTCGACTTCCGCAAAGCTTTTGGCCATCCTGTGCGCATGATCAATGACGCCGCCATGCAGGCGCTTGGAAGCTACAAGGGTGGACGGATGCTGTTTCTGGGTTTGGGTACGGGCCTTGGGTCGGCGCTTATCGTGGACGGCGTTCTGGAGCCGCTGGAGCTGGCGCATCTGCCCTATAAGAAGGGCAAGACCTATGAAGACTACGTCGGCCTGCGCGGCTTGGAGCATTGGGGCAAGAAGAAATGGCGCAAGAATGTGGCCGACGTAGTGGAACGCCTCAAGGTGGGACTCGCGGCTGAATACGTGGTGCTGGGAGGTGGCAACGCCAAGCTGCTACAGGAACTGCCCAAAGGCGTGCGCCTTGGCGCCAACGAAAACGCGTTTGCGGGTGGATTCCGGCTCTGGGAACAGCAGCGTAAAGTTCCCCGTGAGTCGAAATGGTGAGTTCTGGGCGACAGCCCCTCAGAAACCTGGTCTGCAACTTAATGAATGCGTCTTCGCTTGAGCACCTAATTTGTTTACAATGCATGAGTTAGCATTTCGTCCGTACACGTTCTCCGGGACAGTCCGGGCCGGACAAATCGCTTGACCACATCGTTGGACCAAATCGTTGACTCTGCGACCTCACCGTGAAGAACCCGCTGCTCCCGCAAATCCCGTCTACTGGCGGGTGGAGGGCAGCCTTCTCAATCTGAGCGTGGTTCACCCCATCGGATTTTTTACCTGGAACGGACAGAGCTTTCTGGAGCGTTCGGTGCGGCGCGGGCTGGTCCTTCTCATGGCCGTACTGCGCCCCTTCCTCTACGCCGTGGACCGCGTGATGGCAACCCGCGTGGTGCATGCGGTGTTGCGCGGCGTGAGCCGCGACCGCCTCGATCTATTGGGCGAGGAATACTTCCAGTACGAGTTGAAGCCGCGCCTGAAGGAAGCTGGGGTGCGCGAATTGCAGCGGTTGCTGGAGTCAGGCGCTGAAGTAGTGCTGGTCAGTCAGGGGTTGGACCATGTGATGCGGCCGCTGGCCGAGTACCTGGGTGTGAAGTGGCTGCTGGCGAACCGGCTGGATTTCCGGGACAGCATTGCGACGGGACGGCTGTTGCGTCCAGTACTTCGTCCACGGGGCCTGTTTGCGCGCATCACGGGTAGCGACCCGGATGGACGGAAGGACGAGGCGCAGCTGGGACGCGATTTGGATTTGCCTCCGGAATTGCTGGCACAGGCTGTTGTGTGCGCGAAACGAATGCAGACGGTGCCTGTGCACCCCCTGGTTTTTTTCGAGGGCAAACCGGAGGCAGAAGCGCTTTCCGTGCGTCGTGCATTCGCCGGAAAGCACGTGCTGCTGGTAGGTTTTACCGGCTTCATTGGCAAGGTGTGGCTGGCGAACACACTGATGGATTTACCGGAGATTGGCAAGATCTACCTGCTCATTCGGAGACAGAAATCAAACCCGGCGGTGCGGCGGTTTGAGAAGGTCGTGGACGAGTCTCCGGTGTTCGACAAGCTAGAAGAGCGCTATGGGGCGAATTTTGCGCGCTATATCGCCGAGAAAATTGAAGTGGTTGAAGGCGACGTTACGCAGCCTGGTCTCGGGTTCGATCCTGAGCTAGCGTTGCGGCTGCAGCGTACGCTCGATGTGGTGATCAATAGTTCTGGCTTGACTGACTTCAATCCAGATTTGCGTGATGCGTTAGCGGTGAATGTGGACGCAACCGCACACATGCTCGACTTTATTCGCGGCAGCGACCACGCTGGCCTGGTGCATCTCTCCACCTGCTACGTGGCTGGGCAACGCGATGGCCGCATCAGCGAGACCTTGCGCAGCGACTATACCCCTGCGCGGATTCCCGGATTTGACGCCGAACAAGAATGGCACGCTCTGCACTGCCTGGTCGCAGATGCGGAGAAGTTAGCGGAAAGTCCAGAGATTACAGAACAACTGAAACGGGAGGCGTTGGGCAAGGAACATGCTGCACACGGTCTGCACGGTCCGGCGCTGGAGAATCAGATTCGGAAGAATCGCATTCGCTGGTTGAAGACGTACGTGACGGAAGCGGGAATGGCGCGAGCGCGGGAATTGGGCTGGCCCAATACCTATACCTTTACCAAGAGCCTAGCCGAATCACTGATCGCCAAGCGCGGCGCTGAATTGCCAATCGCAGTGGTGCGTCCAGCGATTGTCGAGACCTCGATTGCAAAACCATTTCTGGGATGGAACGAAGGCATCAATACCTCGGCATCACTTTCGTATCTGCTCGGAACGTATTTCCGGCAGCTTCCCACCAACGAACGTAAGCGCCTGGATATAGTTCCTGTCGATTCGGTATGCCAGGGGATGACGCTTATTGCCGCTGCTGTGATGGAGCGGCGCCACGATGCCATGTATCAACTGGCGACTTCAGTGGCGAATCCCTGCGATATGCGCCGTTCAATTGAACTCACAGGTCTGGCTCACCGCAAACATTACCGCGCGCAAGAGGGCATTGAGCATTGGCTGCGATTACACTTCGATACCATCCCGGTTTCGAAGCAGCGCTACCAGCGGCTTTCCGCGCCCGCGCAGCGCACGATGGTACGCTCAATTCAAAAGATCATGGCGCCGTTGCCGCTGAAGAAGACTCCGCTAGCGCGCACCGAGCGCAGTTTGGAGCGGCTGGAGAAGTTAATCGTCCTGTTTGAACCCTTCATTTTGTACAACGAGCACGATTTTGTGGCAGAAAATGTAGAGAAGCTGAATCGTCTTCTTCCAGAAGACGAGCGCGAAGATTTTAGCTACGACTCGCGGTCACTGGACTGGTGGGAGTATTGGATCAACATTCACATTCCGGCGCTGCGGCGGTGGACGTATCCCCTAATTGAGGGCAGGCCGCTCGAAACCCGGCCCAGCCGCAACTTTCGTCTCGAGCCTGAGCAGGGCAGTTCCGAACCAGATAGTCGTGAGCCAGGGAGCGACCCACAAACTTTGTCGACGGGAACGGGACCAACGTGGCAATATTCTTAACCGGTTCGACCGGTTACATTGGTGGCTACATCGTGGCAGGGCTTCTCGAGAATCATCGTGAGCCACTGAATCTGCTGGTGCGCGCGAAGGACCATGCGGAAGCGGAAGCTCGCTTGTGGCAATCGTTGCAATTGCATTTTGACTTCCCAAAATTTTCTGGGTATCTCCATTCTCGCATCAATATTTTTCGTGGGGATTTGACGAACAAGTACTTTGGTCTCAGCGAGTCGGACTACCAAAAACTGGCCGACACCACGGAATCGGTGATTCACTGTGCGGCGTCGTTGAATCGCAAATCGGAAAAAAGCTGTCTGAATACGAATTTGCGCGGGACTTTGGAAGTAGTACAACTGGCGAAGCGCGCGCACCAGCATCATGGTTTGCGGCGCATCAGTCACGTGAGCACCGTGGCAGTGGCGGGAAAGCGTCAGGACGAAATTGTGCAGGAAGACACATCCGTCGATTGGCAGCGCTCCGACTATGATCCTTACGCCCGCACCAAAAAATTTTGCGAGCACATGATTCGCGAGCTGTTGCCTGAAGTGCCGCGAACCATCTTTCGTCCGAGTATTGTTTTAGGGGACAGCCGGGCGCCGGAAACCACGCAGTTCGACATGGTGCGGGCGTTTGTGTTCCTGGCTGGACTGCCAGTGCTGCCGTTGCGTCCCAAGGATCGTGTGGATATTGTGAACGTCGATTTTGTGGCAGATGCGATTGTCACGCTGCACCAGAAGCTGAATCCGCAGCATGAGATTTATCATCTCTCCTCTGGGACGATGTCGCAAACTTTTCGCGAACTGACGGATGCGCTGGCCCTTGCGCGCAAAAAGAGCAAGCCGTTCTACATGCCGGGGCTGGACCGCCTGTTTTCCTCTGCCGTCGACCGGCTGGCGTCTGGAAAAGGCAAGGTCGGGCACGGAGCCGCGCTGATGAAAGTGTTTCTTCCATACCTTAAATGGAACACAGTGTTTGATAATACTCGCGCGGTGACAGAACTCGGCCGGAAACCTGTGCCTTTTTCTCAGTACAGTCTTCCGCTGCTGAAGTTCAGTTTGGAGAATCATTTTCAGTATCAATACCGGCCCTGGCCCGTGGCCGCGGGAGGTTCTGCCGCATGACCGACCTTATGCTGGAAGCGTGGGTGAGCAGCACTATCGAGATGACGCGGCTGCGTTGGATGCTCGGTGGTGGCGATTCCTGGCGCAAGGGGGAGAGGCTGAAGCTGTTGTTCGCGGGCTACAACGGCACGCGCAACACAGGGTCTGACGTACGCGTCGAGGAAATGTTACGCCAGGTGCGGCACGTGCTCAGAGCGGACCGCTGCGAACTGAGCGTGATGACGCAGAAGTTCGACTTTACCCACGGATACTTCGAAGGGACGCGGCAGGTGCTTCTGCCACAGATATTTCCGCCTTTTCTGCAGCGGGAAGTTCCCCGGCACCACGGCGTGGTGGCTTGCGAAGGCTCGATGTTCAAGAGCAAATTCGCCAATGCACTGACGACCATGATGATCGGCTCGCTGGGCATGGCATCGGCACAGAACAAACTTTCTGTCGGCTACGGAGCGGAAGCAGGCGACATGGATACGTTACTAGCCAGGATGTGTGGACGTTTCTGTCGCGACTCTCTAGTTATTACGCGCAATGAAGAATCGAGGACGCTCCTGCGGGAGTTGGGCGTGCCGACGGAACTGGGGACCGATACAGCTTGGACGTTTGAACCGCTTCTTCCAGAATACGGCAACCAGGAGCTGCAAAAAGCTGGGTGGGATGGTACGACGCCCGTGCTGGTTGTGTGTCCGATCAATCCCTTCTGGTGGCCGGTCAAGGCTTCTATTGGAAAGTATGTGGCGCGGAGCGTGACAGGCGCTTACAAGGATAGTCACTACCGATCAGTGTACTTCCATACTTCAGGCCCGAAGGTAGACGCGGCTTATACGCACTATCTGACTTCGATTGGACGCGCAGTCGACACGTTCCGAAAAAACAATAAAATATTTGTAGTTCTTGTGGCGACGGAGCGACTGGATGCCGATGCGTGCCACCGCATGTCCGGTCAACTGGGAGGAGTGCCTGTACTGACCTCGGACGACTACGACATGTATCAGCTCGTCAGCATTCTGCGAGCTTGCCACATGATGGTGTCCTCGCGCTTCCATGGCATTGTGACCTGCATGCCGGGGTTAGTTCCGTCGGCGGGCATCACCATGGACGAGCGCATCCGCAATTTGATGAACGAACGTGGACACCAGGACATGCTACTCACGGTGGATGATCCCGATCTTGAGCCGAAACTGCTGGTGATCCTCAATAAGTTGCGGCAGGAAGGCGAAAAAATTGCCGATGGCATTGGCCGCACCGTTGTAAAAAACCTGAAGACGATGGCGCGCATGGGCGTGTACTTTGAGGAAGAAGTGCAGCGCCGCTACCCAGAGTTTCCTGTGCGTAGCGGAAGCTACACTTGGGAAGAGTACTTGCCTCCGTTGAGCCCGACGCTGCGACAACTGGTCGAGGCTTACGGATGAGTGCAACAACCAGCGCCACGCCAACTTTTCCCGCTGCAAGTAACAATTGCTTGGAAAGCATTCTGACGCGACTCGAAGAATGCGCTGCGACTCCGATTCTCGAAGAATGCCGGGAAGCAGGCTCGGTTAGCGTTGCCGGCGGGGAACTGCTGGCGCTAGTGAGCGCTGCGCGGGAAAGTATTCGAAAAGCCGGAGTCAAGCGGGGCGACCGTTGTGCGCTTCTTGCTGAAAATGGGATCCGCTGGGTGGCGGTGAATTTAGCCATCCTTTCCGAAGGGCTGATCTGCGTTCCACTCTACGCCCGGCAGGCGCCAGCCGAACTTGTCGCGATGATGCGCGACTGCGAGCCAGAACTTTTGCTGTGTGGCACGCAAATTTTGGGTGACACCATCCGGCAAGCGTGGGCGGCAGCGCCCCAAACTATGCTGTTCGATGATGTGTTCGTGGTCTCATCGCTGGAGCCTAAGGAGAACGAACTGCCGGTATCGCTCGCGGACTCGGACCCGCTGACGATCATCTATACATCGGGCACGTCCGGCGTCGCGAAAGGCGTTGTGCTGACGGTGGGCAACGTCACCCACATCTTGAGCTGCACTTCCTCACGTCTGGACCTGCTGATGGAAGGCAATGCCGATCGAGATTGTGTGGTTCATTACCTTCCATTTTGCTTTGCGGGGTCATGGATACTACTGCTTACCAGTTTGCTGCGCGGCAGCCTGTTGATTTTGAATACGGACCTGAATCGCCTTGCCACGGATCTTCGCACAAGCGAGCCGGATTATGCGCTGAATGTTCCCGCGCTGCTGGAGCGTATGCGGCGCGCGGTCGATGACCAGATGCAGCGCAAAGGCGGGCTGATTCTGAAGGCGTATGCGAGTGCGAAACAGGCCGTGCTGCATTCCCCAGTTGATCGCCAAGTGAATGGTTCGACGGCCCGGGAGGGCTTCTGGTTGTGGGTGGCGAACTGGCTAGTGTTTCCGGCAATTCGCAAGAAGATGCTGGGACCGAATCTGAGAGCGCTGATTTGTGGGTCAGCGCCACTTGCCCCCGAGACGCAAGCATATTTTCAAATGCTCGGTATCCCCGTGCTGCAGGTCTACGGGTTAACGGAGACCACCGCAATTTGCACTCTGGATGATCCACGCGGTGTTGAACCTGGTCGTGTAGGGTCCGTCGTTCCCGGGGTGGAAATGCGACTGGGAGAGAATCAAGAAATTTTGGTGCGTGGGCCCAATATTTTCCCGGGATATTGGAATCGCCCGGAGGACACAGCTGCCGTTCTCCGCGACGGGTGGTTCCACACGGGCGACCAGGGGGAAGTGAATGCTGCGGGGAACTGGAAGGTAGCGGGGCGGCTGAAGAATCTGGTGATCCTGGGCTCGGGGCACAACATCGCTCCAGAACCGATTGAAGATAAAATCCTGCAGCAGCTTCCCAATGCGCAGCAAGTGGTGCTTACGGGAAATGGGCGCGGATATCTTTCGGCAGTGATCACCGGCAAGGTGACCCCGCACGAAGTGCAAGCCGCATTGGATGCGGTGAATCCAGACCTGCCGCACTATAAACAGGTCCGTGCGTTCCACATATCGTCGGAGGCGTTTTCTATCGAGAGCGGCTTGCTGACTGCGAATGGGAAGCTGAAGCGGGATGCGATTGCAGCTCACTTGAAGAATGAGATCGAGGATATGTATAGAGCACGAGCGGGTGTGGCCAGCTAGCATGAAGGAATTTCACGGACAGACGCTCTCGTGGGAGTGGAAAGACGGCGTTATCGAGTTGGCACTGCATAAGGAGCCGTGCAATGAAATCGGTTCGCTCACATTAGAGGATCTGGAGCGATTTGCTACGGCGTTGGATGAACTCAATGACGTATCTAACGCATTGATCGTGTACAGCACTTTGCCATCAGGATTTTGTGCCGGAGCCGACCTGCGAGAGCTTTTTGAGCGTTCGCAGCAGATGCGGAAAGAGGATGCAGCCAGCGGAGTGCGTGACTTTCTGGAACGTGTTCATGCTGTTCTCAACAAGCTGGATGCTTCGCCGCTGACGACGATTGCCGCGGTGCATGGGGTTACATTCGGAGGTGGTTTTGAGCTGGCCTTGGTATGCGATTTAATCATCGCAGACAAGATGGCGCGCTTTTGTTTCCCGGAGTTGCGCCTTGGCCTGATTCCAGGGTTCGGCGGAATCCCGCGACTGAAGCGGGATTTGCGCAATGCAGTAGTGCGTGATTTGCTCCTTACCGGACGGAGTTTTAACGCTACAAAAGCCCAGCAAATCGGACTGGTGAGCCAGTTGGTGGCAGAAGGGGAAGCATTGAGAGCGGCGCGTGCCACAGCGGCACAGATTGGAAAGTTTGACCGTCGCACTTCAGCAGCCGCCAAGCAATTTATCAAGCCAATTCCACTCGAAGAGTTGCGCCAGGAGATTGATATTTTTTGCGACTTGTTCACGCAACCTGCCGTGGAGGCTGGGCTGCGAAAATTTGTAGAGAGCACGGACGCCTTGCCGTATTTGCCGTGAGCTAGGGGAGTGAGTGAACATGCCAACCATGGATCAAACCCTCGATGAAGTTCTTAGCTTAGCTGCGGTGCAATTCAAAGTGCCGCTTGAGAAGCTCAGTCCCGACGACGATTTTTTTCAGAAGCTTGGCATCAACAGCCTGCAAGCACTGGATTTGCTAACACGCTTGGAGAATCACTTCCACGTGGAGTTGCCCGATTACGAGATGCAAGGTGTGTCTGATTTCCGCACGCTCGCCAGCCGGATTCAGTCCAGACTGTGATTACGGGTCTCCAAGTGGTAATGGGAAGAGGCGGCAGTTTTCTTCGTGTCCCCCTTCCTCTATGGTGAAATAGATATTGGATGCTTGATTTAAAGAAATACCAGTGTCTCGGCGAAGCTCTGCGTGACTCGCTCGACCGCTGGCCTAATGAAGTTTGTCTGATTGAGTCTGACCGCGACCGCGAGCGCACGCGGCTCACCTACTCCGACTTCAAAGAGACAGCATTGCCTCTGGCGCGCGCCTTGCAGGACGCGGGCTTTCGTCCGGGGGACCGCGCGGCGATCATCATGACCAATCAGTCGAAGTGGCTGATTTCCGCGTATGCAATTTTTTACTGCGGCGGCGTATTGGTTCCTTTGGACTACAAACTCACCGCGGCAGAGCACTTGCAGTTGCTGGCGCACAGCAAGGCGAGGTCCCTGATCGTCGAATTCCACATCTGGCGCGCCATCATGCGGAGCGATGGATTCAAAGATCACAAGGTAGAAAAAGTGCTGGTCACCGAAGCCCCGCCCAGCGCGGACCTGGCCGGCGCCTTTCGTTGGGAGGATTTCAAGCGCAAGGGCGGGCCCGTGTTTGTTCCACGTAAACGCGACGATGCCGCTTGCGTTGTGTATTCCTCTGGGACAGGCGGACGGCCCAAGGGCTGCGTGCTCACCCACGAAAATTATCTGGAGCAGTGCAAGTCGCTGACTTCCTGGTATCCCTTCTGGCCGGGCGTGCGATATCTCAGTATTCTTCCGACCAACCACGCCATTGATTTCATGGTTGGCTTCATCGGGCCTTTTGTGTGCGGAGCCTGCGTGGTACATCTGCGCACGCTGCGCCCGGAGTTTGTGCGCGATGCCATGGTCCGCTATCGCATCACCTACATGGCCCTGGTGCCGATGGTGCTCAAAAATCTGGAGCGCGGCCTGAAAGCGAAGTTTGACGAGCTGACTTTTTTCAAGCGCTTCATGCTGAATCGGATGATTGAGGTCAACAAGCTGTTTACCCGCCGCCGGCCCAATGTTGAGAAAAGCCGCAAGCTGCTGGCGCAAGTCCATCAGGCTTTCGGCGGGCAACTGTTAGCGCTATTCACCGGGGGCGCGTTCATGGAGTCTTCCACCCTGCAATTCTTTTATGATCTGGGCATTCCGGTGGCCAACGGGTATGGTCTTACGGAAGCTGGGACTGTGCTGACGGTGAATGATCTGAAACCATTTCGCGCGGACACCGTAGGCAAGCCTTTGCCCGGGGTTGAATTGCGTTTGTTGAATCCGGATTCAGACGGCATCGGTGAGGTAGCGGCGCACAGCAAGACGGTGATGTCTCACTATCTGGATGATCCGGAATTGAGCGCGGAGACCATTGTGGACGGATGGTTACTTACCGGCGACCTGGGTCGCTTCGATGATTCCGGCCACCTGCAACTGTTCGGACGCAAGAAAAACATGATTGTGACCGAAGGCGGAAAAAATATTTATCCCGAGGACATTGAGAACGCCTTCGACGGTCTAGCAGTGAAAGAGTACTGTGTTTTCGCCGCGAACTACCTCTGGAAAGCGAAGGGCCTGGGCAACGAGATGCTGGTGCTGGTCCTGCGCCTGGAGCAAAATCAGGA
>CAZUCC010000074.1:0-14330 GCA_964619065.1 uncultured Acidobacteriaceae bacterium
AGCGGCGCAAGCCGGACGAGCCGCGTGTGGCTTCCTTCGCGCAACTGCGCTTGTGGTACCTCGAGCAGCTGGCGCCCGGGACCGGCGTCTACAACGTCACTCATGTCACAACCATTCGTGGGCCGCTCGATGTGGCGGCTCTGCGGCAGGCCTATGACAGCTTGGTCGGCCGCCACGAGGCGTTGCGAACGGTCTTCCTGGCACCCTCGGGGAAGCCCCTTCCGTTTGTGTTGAAAAAATGGACAGTTCAGATTCCGGAGATTGATCTGCGGCATCTCCCCTCCCGCGACCGTCAGGCGGAGGCCAGCCGCTTGTTCCGGGAAGCTGCCGCTCGACCGTTCAACCTGGCGCGGGATTTGATGATTCGCGGACTTGTCCTTCGGGTCGAGGAAGATGAATACCTGTTTTTGCAAATAGCCCATCACATCGCCTTTGATGGCAGCGCCCTTTCGCTAACCTTCGAGGAAATTCCCGCCTTGTATCGGGCTCACATGACGGGCGTTCCGGCGGCACTTCCCGAGCCGCCCTTCCAATACAGCGATTTCGCTGTCTGGCAGCGGCAATTTCTGCAAGGAGAGCGCCTTGCGCAATTGGAACAATTTTGGCGGGAGCATCTTGCTGGAGCCGCCACGATTCAACTGCCCACCGACCATCCTCGGCCGGCCCGCTGGAGCCAGCGTGGCAAGCGCCACCCTATTGCGTTTCCAATGCCATTGCTGCACGATCTGCAAAGGGTGACCAGCGACTGTCAAACTACCCTTTACCGCAGCACTCTCGCCGCCTTTAATATTTTCCTCCACGCCTGCACGGGGCAGGAGGATTTCTCGATAGCGTCTCCGGTTTTTCCGCGCAGCGTCAATGTGGCGGGCGTGATGGGTTTCTTCGTCAATACCGTTATTTTCCGCAACGACTTGTCCGGAGATCCCTGCTTCCGCGAGATCATGTCTCGCGTTGACCGCTCTTGCCGCGCCTCCTTGCAGCATTCCGACCTCACGCTCGACAAAGTGGTCGAGGCGGTGCAGCCACCACGCGATCCTTCCCGTACTCCTTTGGTTCAGGTGAACTTTCGCTCACCCAAAGCCTCGTTGTGGTGGTTGCAGATCGAAGGCCTCGAGACCTCGAAGGCCCTTTACATCGATAACGGAACTTCGAAGTTCGATTTGTCGTTTGAACTGTGCATGTCGGACGGGGAGGGGAGTTACATCGAATACCGCTCGGACCTGTTTGAACAATCTACCGTGGAGCGCATGCGGGACGACTTCGAACTGCTCTTGCGGGAACTGGTGACCCGGCCAGAGGCAAAGCTTTCGGAGCTGGCGACGGTGCATGCGATTCGTCAGCGGAAAGCTCTGACCACGTAGGTCCAGACGCCTCGTCTGTGCAGGCGAGCCAAGCTCGCCTAGTTTCGTTGCTCCGCTGCTGTTGACGGGGCCATTGGAACCCCCGTTGCGTGCGGCTGCACCAAGGGTTCTTTCAGCGAGTATTTCACTAGGCAATACACAGCCCTCACGCCGTCTTTCCAGCCGATTTTCTTGCCCTCTTCGTAGGTGCGTCCCCAGTAACTGATACCGACTTCGTAGATCCGCAGCCGCCGCTTTGCCACCTTGACCGTAATCTCGGGCTCGAAGCCGAACCGGTTCTCCTCGATCGGAATCGATTGCAGAATCTCCCGCCGGAAGACCTTGTAGCAGGTTTCCATGTCGGACAGGTTCAGGTCCGTAAATACATTGGACATCAGGGTCAGCAGCCAATTTCCCACGGAATGCCAGAAGTAGAGTACGCGATGCGGGCCACCCCCCAGGAAGCGCGAACCGAACACCACGTCGGCTTTTCCTTGTTCGAGCGGTCCTAATAGTACTGGGTACTCCGCAGGATCGTATTCCAGGTCCGCATCTTGAATAATTACGTAGTCGCCCGTGGCTTCCTGAATCCCGCGGCGCAACGCCGCGCCCTTGCCCATGTTGTGGGGCTGCAGAAGGACCCGCATCATCGGAAACTGTTGCTCCAGTTCCGCCAATATCTCGCGGGATCCGTCGCTGGATCCGTCATCCACGCAGATCAACTCAATGGCGATGGGTACGGCGATCACACGTTGGACGACTTCCCGCAACGTCGTACGCTCGTTATAAACCGGCATTACCACAGACAACTTCACGGCGTTTCAATCTCCACTATTAATTCTGCCCGAGTCTTGAACTTACTTCTGCTAATTCTTAATAAAAAATTTTGGTTCTGTCGCTGAAAGTATCACACCCTATCTGCCTGGCAGAGGGGGTAAAAGTTGAGCCAATTCCGCTAGAGGAAGCTGCCCTGACATGATCGGAACCACTGGGTACAATGGGAAGTTTGTTCTAAGCTATTTTACCTAGTAAGCGGGGTAGGACGAGGATTCTCCCGGCTATTCTAGGAGCACGTTGTGCGCCTCCGGTTACTTTGGTTTCCCTCTCGGGATAAGCATGTAATATTAATAAAATAAACAACTTATTCGATTTTACATGGGTAAAAATAGCACTCTAAAACGTCTCTTGGAACCCCCCTGTGCAATTCTCTGTCTCAAAATGGCAATCTGGCTGCTCTGGTAACCAACAAGTACCGTCACGAGTCATGATTTTTTCTCGCGCTTTTTGTGAGGAGAATTTGGGTTGTGTGTCCTAACTCCACCGCGCCAAGGGGAAGGGAGCTGCCGAATACAAACCGCAGTGGCGGAGAAGTTATGTTTGGGAAAGGGACGCCACATGGACGACACCAGGGTCCAGCTCGGACCTCGGGAACGGCAAATCGCCGAACTGCTTTTGCAGGGCTGCGATAACGAAGAAATTGCCCGTCAGCTCAACATGGCGCGCCGTACTGTCAAAGCGCATTTTAACCGGCTTTTCTTGCGCTTCGGCATCACGCAAGGCATCAAGCGAGTCCAGCTCGCGACTTTACTTTATCGGAGGCAACTGTGCTTACAGTCGAACGCTACGGAAACCGCATTCCCAGTGAACGCGAATACCGCATCATTGAACTCGTTGCACAAGGACTCAAAAATCGCGACGTCGCCTACCAAGTTGGAACCACGGAGCACGTCATCAAAAACTACCTCCGGGTCATCTACGACAAGCTCGGATTGTGGAACCGGGTTGAACTCGCGCTCTGGTATGAAGCTCGCCGGGCCGAGTTCGCTCAAGCCTGACAATTTTGCTCACTGGGATGGCGAGGGGCACTCGCTCCGCCGCTCCCCGGTTACGCACTAGCGGCATTTTTTTTGCCCGCATTTTTTCCCAAAACCCTGGCGCCGGAATTAGGTCGCTGATGTTCATCGCTACACTTGGGAATTGCTCTCGATCCTACTCGCATCCAGACCTATGGAGTGTTTCGAGAGCAGTTTCCACGTGCTGAGTTTTTTGGCGCGCGGCTGCCAAGATCAGTATTCTTGCCTGGTCGCAGTTCTTGTCGACTCCGTCCCCTTGCGCGTAAAGCCCCGCCAATACGACGAGTGCGGGCCCATTGTGTTTGCTTACAGCCTTCCACAAGTGATGCACAGCAGCCTCGCTGTCGCGCTCGACTCCGTCGCCATGTAAGTAGCGCAAGCCCGTTGCAAGGTCGTCATCGGCATCATCGCCTTTTTTGTCGGAGACCATGATTGCACGCTGAGATGTCTGCCCTGTGGTGCCGCCGTTCGGAGCTTCCGATCTGCGGCTGGCCTCGGGTCCGGAGGCTCGCTGGCTCACAGTTGTAGCCGCAAGATCAGCGGTAGTACCCGGTCGCTTGGGGAGCGAAGCTGGAGGGATGGCCAAAGTGCCAGAGGCTGTTGCTGGCCGTGCCGCAGGGGAACCGGCTGCTCCACCCGATGCGACGGACCCTTGCGCGACTGGCCCTTGCGCAACGGACCCTTGGTGCCCGACCGCGATCTGTGCGATCGAGCGATGTGCAATCCAAAGCACGGTTCCGATTACGAGTACCAGGCTTGTAGCAACTACGAGACTCTGTGGGCGCAGTTGCCAAGCCCGTGCAGTCCCGCGAGCCATCAGAGCTGCGAATCGTTCGCTCGCGGAAGGAGCATTGGCTCCGGTCATGGGATCCATAATCATGGGATCCGTAATCGGAGCCAAGGCGATACTTCCAGCTTCGCTCTCGTGCGGCTCGGCTCGCTGGATATTCCGCAATCCAAGGGTTGGCCACGGGAGCTTCCCTGATTCGGGGTCCGCATTGAGCAAGTCCTGTGGCGGGTTCTCGTCGATGGGCGCTTCCCTGAAAGGCAAGCTGGTCGGCGGTTCTTGCATCTCGGCTGATAATTCCAACTCTTCATCATCCCGAATGACCTGTGTGCTCCGAATTGGCTCGGCAGCGACTTCCGGCTCTGCGACAAACGGTTCGAGTGCGGCAGGAGCAGCAGCGGCAGGCGTATTCCCCGCAGCGGCGATTTTCGCTGCTTCCGCCTCGAGTTCGCGGAGCAACTCCTCCACAGCCGATTCCCGTTTGTCCACGGGCGCCGTGTAGTAGATATGTGCCCAACGGCCGAGTTGTTGGGCCAAAAGCGGATTGAGCAGAGGATTCAGACGGGAATTGGGGAGAGCCCGGGAAGACCGCTCTTTCGGTTCTTCTGGCTCTCTCCTCGTATCCGTCACGGCAGCATTTCTCCCAAGTCGCTACAATTGGATGCTTTCCGGAGGCACCTGTCAAAGGAAAATCCCTGTGGAAAACGCGACCTGGGACTAGTCGCAGGGTTGACCACGAGCTGGCTGGAACTGTTGATACTGCGCGTCGTGCTGCGTGAGGAACTTACCCTTGGGTGTTTTTCCATAGGGTTCGGCGCCTGGGCAATAATAGAGCGCGCTATGGAGATCCACCCAGACGCGTGTTCCAGGTGCACCCAAGTTGGCGACAGGCGGAGGGGCCTCCGCCAGACCCACCGCCACCAGAAGTTCTTCAAAGACAGTCAACTTCGGTTGTTGGGCTGTCGATGTCAAACTGCCATCGCGGGTGTTGCTTGATGGCGGCCACAAAGCCCACACGAGCGTCGCTGCAAGCATAACGGCAGAAGCCGCCAGACAAATGTCCGCCCAGTGCAATTTCCAAAATCTTAGTGCTGGGGTTGCCGGGGATTCTTCTAAGATGAGTGCTTCTGGTTCCGCATCCAGCCAGGGTAGATCGCGGAGCGCCAAGGTGGCGGACCCAGGCTCCGCCTCCTGATCCAACTCAGAGAAAGCTTGCCCTCCAAACTCTTCGGGCTCAAGCCCATTCGGGTGACTCGCAGAGATTGGGTGGTCGGACAAATCGATTTCTGCCGAATCCATCTCGATCGAATCATTCTCGAGCGAATCCCTGTTTGCCGAATCGATGTATACCGGATCAATGTCCCCGCCGAAAGGTTTCTCCTGGGTGCCTCGTCGCTTCGGTACCACCGAGAGATTGAGAGCGGTTTGGACTTCGCGCGGAATTGGCGTTGAACCTTTTCTTTCGGAATTTCGTGCGCTTTCGCTCCCCGCCTCCGGGTGCAGCGAAGAAGGCATCCCGGCGTCTTTCTCTTGCTCTTGCTGCGCCAATAGAAATTTACCCAGATTTGCCATGCCGTAGGAATGCGCCACCGGAGGCGAGGAAACTTCGGCCGGCTCTGCCGGCAAGTTCTGGATTCCCTCCGCCTTTTCGTCGGCGCCGCTAAGCAGCTTCGAAAGATGAGGTTGAATTCGGTCCAGTGCTTCCAGCAATGTCGCTCGTTCCGAATGTAGAACATGCTTCCATTCTTGTTCCGCTGAGAGTGCCACCGCTTCACTCACCAGTCCGCTTAAGATCTGGCAGGTCCGCAGATCTGTTTCCCCAAAGCCATGGGCTTCCGCGAAGGTGACTTCCAGCGTTCCTTCTACTCGTCCCTCATGGTGAATCGGAACCGCCAGAAGCGATCCCTCCGCTCTTCCCGGGAGCGCGTCATAGCGTACTCGCGGGTCGGACAGCGCGTCCTCGCATCGGAGAATCTGGCCCTCCTGGAAGCACCGCGCCAACCGGTTTCCGTCGATGGCGATATTCTGGCCAACACTGGCCTTGTAGGTCCCGAAAGCTACCTGACACACGGCATTCTTGCCTTGCAGCAACCAGATCGCCGCTCCCGTCCCGTGCGTGATGCAGGAAGCGCGCTCGATGACCAGCTGTAAGCTCTCCTGCAGACTCAGCCGCTTACTGTGGATCGCGGTTTGGGTATCCGCGATCACGGCGAGCCGTGCTGCCTCATCCCAGGCTGGCCGATCGATGGAGGGCTGAGCGTGGGATGGCCGGTCGAGGGACGGCCGAACGAAGGGCATTTGTGCGCCGGGCGCTTGCATCGTCGATTGTGCGGATGTTGTTGCGAGCAAGGGATCCCGTTGCTGTTGCAGCACATAAGCTGCAGCCAGCAATTGTTCAAACGATCGCTCATCCAGGCGGGGTCGGCTCTTCATTCGCGTGGATTACTTTCGTGCCACAGACGATTTCACACCGTTTCCTGTGAAGAATGCAATCGGTTATCCAAAAGCTCCTCGATTTTCAGACGCGCTTCCCGATCGCTGGATCTCAGACCCATTCTTCCTCACTCAGATTGTGCGGATTAAGTGTAATCATATCAGCGTCATGTGGCTATGAATCTTGTGGGGATAGAGTCTGGACCGCCTGGTCCGAATTGGGATCGGAATCCTGGGAGGTAGGCTCGACTGCAAAAGAATGCATCAGGGCCGGCACGCCGGGCTTGCCGCCAACATATCCCCGTGCCTCCCAATTCGGGAGTGCTCGCCCCTTCCGGTCCACCTCCGCCCTCTCCCGTTTTCCATGTCCTCTCGTAAGTATCGGAGTTTCTTACCCCTTAGCTGTCTGTGCTGTTTGGTTGCGGCCTTGCATTTCACTCTGGCGCCGGTCGCGACGGACATAACTTCCAGGAGAACTCAACATGATCGACCTGAACGTGATCAAAATTACGCCGCGGGACGAAGACGTACTCCGCTTGCTGGGGCAAGGATGCAGTAACAAGGAAATTGCCCACCAGCTCAGCATCAGTCCCCGCACTGTCAAGCAGCACCTGCGCACGCTGTTTCTTCGCGCGGGTATCAAGCAGGGACGCAAACGAGTCATCTTAGCCACCGCTGTTTACGAAAAGGAGCAAATATGCAACCGAGAGATCGCCTGACCACAAAAGAAAAAGTAGTCGCCAGCCTGGTTTGGGAAGGACATACGAATCGTGAGATTGCCTCACGCATCAACACCAGCGAGCAAGTTGTGAAGAACCATCTGCGGAGCGCTTTTGACAAACTGGGCGTGTGGAGCCGTCTGGAACTGGCACTGTATGTGGCCAGTCACGGCGGAGCGGGATGGGAAGGCACGGTTGGAGTTATCGGGATGGAGCGGGGTTAGCGAGTCCAAATGGGGGAATCCGAGTCCCGCTCCTGACCGGATTCCGCGAAACTCTGGCTGCGCGAGCGCAACCGGGCAGCTGGTCCTCTCTCGGATACAAGCCAATCCCGGATGCAAAGCCCGCACGGCCGCCAGTTTCGCGGAGCCGGTCTCTGGTCTTGCGATCTTCCGCGATATATAAGCTCGTTATTGGGAGAGGGGTTCTTCCTGCGCGGGTGCGGTCGCACCGAATTGTACCTAAAGCGTACTAAAAATGAAACAGAGGCCGTCGCGAACCCCGCTTCAGGGAGTGCTTCTTACCTCTGCCCTTGGAACGGGTAACGCGGAATCTTTGCGAGATACTCGCGCAGCTTAGCTTGCTCCTCTTTGGCAATACCAGCGAATTGCAGGCCCATTCCAAAACCGGGTCGCGTATTGGTGACAACGGCGTCTGTCTGCACCTTCACCGTGTTCAACCACAGGGTGACCTTCAACTGTGTCCCTTGACGCAACGGCATAGGCATCTCAATGAAACACCCGCCGATACTCAAATCCGCGATCGCCACCATAATCGGCGCTCCAAGTCCATCGGGACGCAACTCCGCTGAGGCAGCGCAGCGTAGCCGCGGGGACGCCCGGCGCTCCCCCCCCGACGGTCCGGCGTAGTGATCCAGCACGGGCATGGGCAGGGAAAAATCGAAGATATTTCTTTCTGGAGAGATATTCTCCAGTCCCGCTTCGCGCAGAGCAGGACTTCCCGCGGAAGCCGCTGCTTCCCCAACCCACTTGACCCGGTACCGGGCCTTTTGGTCTCCGTAGCTCACCGATACCGTGTCCTCCAGTTTGAGAGCAACAGAAAAGCCTCGCACACGCATACCGCACCTGCTGGCGTCGAGAGCGTCCACTTTTTCCGCAAAGGGATGCCCTTGGGCGTCTGTGCCCAGAATTCGGACGCTAAGTTGCACGGGTTTTCTCGGTTCTCGGCGTTTACCCATGAGACGGACAACTCATCAACAACGACCAAGCTTAAAAGCCGATTTTAACCATCCTACCTGCATTGCTCAGGGAAGGCCAAGTGCCCAGATCATCTCAAAAGTTGGCCCCCTGGACCCACGCTGCTTCCTGGTACGCGTCAGGGATAGGGCATGCATGATGGGATTTGGGCACTAGTCTGCAACGCCTTGCAGATGGTACCCTCCACCGCGTGGTTACTCGGCCCGTAAGTGATTGTGATGTATCCAGTTAGGCGAAGGCTAGAGGTCATGCAATTGCTCCTACCCTTGCGAGTGTTGTATTGGCGTAAAAATAGAGGCAACCCCCTAAACCCATGGCCTTTACTGAAACCTTCTGGATGGCGTGCGATTCCACGGAGAGCACGCGAGCTGAGTACGGTCCGTTTGTCACGCGCGCGGAAGCGGAAGCAACGGCGCGCCGTTTGCGCTTCGGCTATCTCCTGCGCTACGAACACTTCATTGGCGAGAGCGACGAAATTCAGGATGTGCGCTCGATCTTCATCGAACTCGGTGCCAGTGCCGTTCCCTTGCCGCTCCGCTTGCAATGGCATACGCGCTGCGCCTCCTGCGGTGCCAGCGCCGTACACGATCATAGTTGGCAGGCTGAGGTCTGGGCCGATATTCACGAATTCGAAAATGTCCGCCATCTGGTGCGCCTCTTCGAGCGAACCGAAGCCAAGGGACTTCGCGAAGTAGCCCACTGGCGCCAGCAAAGCGCATGATTTTCCAAGCTTGTTGAAAAACCTTTTTCAGCCTTAAGGCTCTCGCTATTTTCCAGGAGCAGGACCCTCTATTTGCCACGTTGCTTAGCCAGGTAGCGCTCGATATCGGCGCCCCACTCCGAGCCGCTATTCCGGTCCCGGTCGCCAAATTCGCGAACATGCTCGTTGGCTGCGGCATTCAACGCCGTCCGCTCGTAGGCAACATGCACCTTCGTATTCGCGGCATCGGGTTGTGACAAGTGAATATCAATCAGCGTGACCAGTGTGTCCGGAATAAAGTAAGCATATTGAATATGCCCTTGATCCAGGTCGAAAGCCGTATTGAGCCAAGTGCTGGAGTGATGTCCATGTCTCACCTGGAACACAGCCCCCTCGATATCTCGCGCCGGCTGTGGATAGAGAAAATGCGGATCCCAGTGACCATCGGTCCAGGCGCGCTCGCCGTCGGGTCCGAATAGCGGGGCGGCCAGTTTGTAGGGAGCATGCACCGTGAACTCGAATTCATTCCGCACGTGGTACAACGGCCCGGCAGCCCCCCTGCGGTGATGGAAGTGATAAAAGAGTGCCCCGGCACCCGCAATCGCCAGAATGATCAGCGACACAAGCGTAGCTTTGTTCATCTGCGCTCCTTAAGGCGATGACTGTCGGACGCCCGCAACGTCATCCCATAAATCTGTTGGAACTGTTCAATCTCCTTCAGGGTCTCCTGTGAAAATGGCGTTTTACCCTCAAAGGCGTGCAGGATCACGCCCTCCAGCAAGTCGCCGAGCGTCATGTCTTTCAATTCCGCTACGGCCTTCAATACCTTCAGCAGCCGCCTTTCCAGGCGCACACCGGTTTGGACACGTTCGACTTCGACAAAATCGAGAAGTTCTTTGGTTGGTTTCATTGTTACCAATGTACCACGGTACCGATGAAAAAGATATAGTCCTCCAAGGACCGACACCTTCGTAAGATTTCCCTCCTCGACCAAGGCCGCTAACATCGTCGGGACAGTTAAAAACGCTGGTTCCCCCGATTTTTCTTAATGGAGACAACAAAGATGAAGGCGACAATGTTGGCATTGATTCTGGTTCTTGGTGTTGCAAGTGCGCAGGCGAGGGAGCGGCGCGCGCACGACTCAGGCACCCTGTTGCAGATGGATTCGGCCGAATGTGGCACGGACCAGAAGAGCGGCAAGAGCCTGACGGGTGAAATCTTGGGGACAGACGCGGCCCACCAGAAAACCCACATGCTTCTCTGCCAGGAGTACTTACTGCAGACCGATCGAATCATTTACAGGATTCGTCCCAGGGATGACAAGCATCCCGTCTTGCTGCCGATCGGCGAGAAGGCGCAGTTCCGCATGGATAAGGACAAGATGAAGCTGCGCGTGGAAGACATGGATGACAAGGAACGGGACTATATTGTCGTATCCATGACGCTGCGGCAGGAGAGGACCGAGACCGCCGACAAAAAATAATCACGCATTTCCACGCAAAAAGCCCCGCTCACGAGCGGGGCTTTTTTATTGACGGATGCTTAGGCTGCTTTTTTGATAAACGGGTTGTCATCGGCGCTGGGGCCATAGATGTGGGGAACGGGAACATCCAGCAAGCGAAGGTAGACGGACAATTGTCCCCGGTGGTGGTAAAGGTGGTTCATCAGGAACGAACGGTAGACGGCAATGCGCGGGAGCGTGAGCAAGGGATCCCCCTCCCTCAGAACCGTCCAGCCTGCCTGACAGCGATCATCGCTGGTTTGGCCAATGATTTCCTTGGCACGCGCCAACCCGGTTTCGAAAATTTCCATGATTTCGGTGTGAGTTGTGGGCTCCGGCCCGGGCCCGGCGGCAACGTCGAAACTGTCGGCAATCGTGGCCTCCGCCAGCCTCCCCTGAATCTCCGCCACGTGCTGAGCCAGCCGCCCGAGCGACATGGACTTGGGATGCGGTTTCCAGGCGAGCTTGTCTCCAGGAACGGCCTCCAGCACACGCCGTGTGGCGGGAGCTTCCTGATCAAATTCCGCAAGAATCGGGTCTACCAAGCGCATAGTGTTGTCTCCTTGTGATGTTCGTAGGGTTCGGTCAGGGCAAACTGCAGAGCATGCCCCGCTGGGACGCCGTGACGACCGTCATTTAGACGATTTGGAGGGGCGGAGGGTTCATTAAAATTTGGATGGACCACTACTGCCCACTCAAGCCAAAAGAGGGCTTGAGTGGGGCACCCGCGTGGCTCAATGCACAATAAAGTTTCGATTACTAACCAGCCTGCCGCTTCCTTTCAATGTTGTCACGGTAACACGTCCAGTCATCGCCAGCGGCGGGACGGTTGCGATCAGGCAGGTGCTCGATACAAGCGTATAGCTCGCTGTGACGTTGTTGAAGGTTACGCTCGAGGATGAGTTGAAGCCTTGCCCGAGAATTACGACGTGATCCCCATGTTTGCCGGAGAATGGTGACAGGCTGACAAAGGGCGCAAGGCCGGCGTTCAGCGAGTAGAACACGCCGCAGTTGGCGTCGCAATTCGGGTCCGTGCCGGAACCACCCGCAAGAGTGCCGCCGTAAAGCAGACCGTTGGTGTGCTGCATCATAGCGGTAACAGGCGTGTCTCCGCGGATGTGGTCGAAGTTGTAGAGAACTGTAAAAACCCCTTGCGGCGTAATCTTGAAGAGAGTTCCACATCCGTACGGACAAGCCCCGGAAACAGCTCCACTATTGCTGTTCGCGCCATAGAAATTACCGTCCGTGCCTTGTACCAGGCCTGCCTCAGGGAACGCTCCGTCGGAAAGGCCGTTCATTTCATGCAGAACAGTGAAGCTCCCCGTCGGTGTCATTTGAAATACCACACCTACGTCGGCAGCTCCACCATAGGCAGACGTACCGTAGAAATTCCCATCTGTACCCTGGTACAGCGCGGCAAATGGTTGTGCTCCGTGCACGTTATCGAAATTGTGCAGCACAGTTACCTGGCCGGAAGTCGTGATCCTGAAAATCGCTCCGTAATTTTGAGGTCCTCCTCCCGGACTTGTTCCGTACAAAGCGCCATCGGTGCCTAGCAGAAGCGGAGCGAACGTGCCAGTTAGAGTGGTGCCATCGAATTGGTAAAGTACCGTGAATTGGCCCAATGGGGAGATTTTGTAAATACATCCGTAGCCACGAGTTCCGCCGGTCCGCGTTGTTCCATAGAAGTTTCCATCAGCGCCCTGCACTGGCGGCGCATAAGAGAAAGATCCTTCGGTCGATGTGAAGTCATGGAGGGTGACGAAATTGTGGCTGGGTGTGATCCGGAATATCGTACCGAAGCCGTTAGCTCCTCCGAAGTTCGTAGTTCCGTAAAAGTTGCCGTCGATGCCAAGTGTCACGCCGCCTTCCGGATCAGCGCCGTCCGATCGGTTAAAGCTGTACAGAGTCCCAACGCCGCCGCTTGGAGCGCCATCGTAAATAGCGCCCAGAGCGTGCGCACCTCCGCCAGCTCCACTGTACAAAAAGCCGTTCCTTCCCTGAGCGATCGCCCCTGAAATGTTTTGCACATGAGGGTCGCCAGGAGAACTGCCGAAGTTGTAAAGCACGGAGTAGGTTTGAGCGTGGGCAACTACGGTCGTTCCCGCTATACAAACGCAAAGAAACGAAAGAAAGTGGGCGAGCGGCTTCTTCATATTTCCCTCCACACAAAAATGTTTTTTGGGAGGGGAAGATGGCACAAGTGTAGTGCGGATCCGTAAGGAAGTGCAACTTGAAAATTGTCTTACCTGGGCAAGATAACTAAAAAGCCCCGCTCTCTTGCGAGCGGGGCGGGTGCCCCACTCAAGCCCTCTTTTGGCTTGAGTGGGTAGTTCCACCAGCGTAAGCTACCCTCCATGCCCCGGGGATTGAGACGGTTCCACCAATCCGGCCAGACTCACTTCATTACGTTTTCCGGTTATCACCGTCAGGCGCTGCTCTCTTCCGCTGTCAGCACTCGGCAGTTCCTGGGAGTCATCTATCACACTGTAAAAAATGACTGGGTGTTCGAAGACTTCCCCAACTTCGTACTGGCCCAATGAAAACGGGCCTCAACCGAAAATGAATAGACAACTATTCATGGGAGACAAATTATGAAAATCGTAGTGATCGGTGGTACAGGGCTCATTGGATCAAGGCTCGTCAACAAGCTGCGCGAGCACGGGCACGAAGCCGTAGCCGCAGCCCCCAATACAGGCGTCAATACCCTTACGGGCGAGGGACTGGACGCGGCGCTGAAAGGCGCCTCGGTAGTCGTTGACGTATCAAACTCTCCCTCGTGGGATGACGCAGCAGTGCTGAAATTCTTCGAGACGTCCACTCGTAATCTCCTCACCCATGAAGCGGCCTCAGGGGTGGGACATCATGTTGCGCTCTCGGTTGTCGGAACGCAGTTGCTGTCTGAAAGTGGTTACTTCCGGGCAAAGATTGCTCAGGAAAAATTGATCAATGAATCCTCAATCCCCTACACGATCGTGCGGGCGACGCAGTTCTTTGAGTTCCTCAAGGGCCTTGCCGACGTTTCCGTCGTCGACGTCAAGGTGCATTTGCCACCCGTGCTTTTCCGGCCAATGGCTGCAGACGATGTCGCCACCGCCGTGGCAAGAATTGCAGTAAGCCCGCCGGTAAATGGCATCATCGAAATTGGAGGTCCAGAACAGTTTCGCCTCGATGAACTGGTCCGGCGGCGTTTGGCATCACTCAACGATTCACGCGAAGTTATCGCTGACCCAAAGGCGCTTTACTCTGGCGCGAAAATCAGCGAAAAAACACTGGTTCCTGGCAACAACGCACTACTGGGCGAGACGCGTTTCGAAACCTGGCTTGCTCAGTCCGCGGCCGTCAACGCTGCGTAATCCTCGTAGATAGGGGACACACGGAAACACTCAAGAGGTAGCCGGATGCGAGAATGGGCAAGAAAAAAGCCCCGCTCTTTTGAAGCGGGGCTTTTGCTTTTGCGCCGCAGGCGGTCCGCCTGGACGGCCAGTCCTAGTACATGCCTTCCATACCGCCGCCGTGTCCGCCGCCGCCCATCGGAGCTTTCTTCTCTTCCGGAATTTCGGCAACCAGGGCTTCGGTGGTGAGCATCAGCGCGGCAATTGAGCCGGCGTTGGTGAGCGCGGTGCGCACAACCTTCGTCGGATCGAGCACGCCCGCCTTGACCAGGTCTTCGTACTCGCCGGTCAGAGCGTTGAAGCCGAAGTTCGCATCCTTCGCGTCTTCGACCTTGCCCAGAACCACAGCGCCTTCTTCGCCGGCATTGCCAGCGATCTGACGCAG
>CAZUCC010000075.1:0-13475 GCA_964619065.1 uncultured Acidobacteriaceae bacterium
GTGGTTTTGAAGTCCGGATAGCCGCGGCAGGCCATGAACTTTCCAAATCGTCCGCGTTTCAGCACCATCACCCGGCCACAGTTTTCGCAGTACTCCTCCTGGGTCGGCTCCTGGATATCAGCGGAGTCGAGGTCCGGTAGCGCAATTGGATTCTCCTTGGTGAAGGTGCAGCTCTCAGGATTTTTCTTGTCGTACGAGCTACAGGCGTAGAACGAGCCGTGCTTACCCCACTTGATGACAAGCGGTGAACCACAGCGCTCACATTTTTCGTCGGTGGGCTTCTCCATACGCTTGATGTTCTCCATATGCTTTTCGGCGTATCGGAGATCTTTTTCAAAGAGTTTGTAGAATTCTGCCAGCGCGTCAGTCCATTTCTCGGCACCTTCTTCAATCCCGTCCAGTTCTTCCTCGAGACGCGCTGTGTACTGCACGTCAAAGACGTCGGGAAAGTTTTCCACCAGCAGATCGGTAACCACGAACCCAATTTCCGTGGGGGTGAACTTGCCGCCGATCTTCTGCGCATACTGGCGCTCCTGAATCGTAGTCAGAATCGCGGCGTATGTAGACGGGCGTCCAATCCCGCGCTCTTCGAGTTCCTTCACCAGCGAGGCTTCGTTGTAGCGCGGCGGCGGCTCGGTAAAATGCTGTTCCGGCGTTACGCTCTTGAATGTGAGCTTCTGTCCGACTTCGAGCGCTGGCAGCTTGTGCTTCAGCTCTTCGTCGTCCTCGTCCTTGCCTTCCTTCGATTCCTCGTAAACTTTCAGGAATCCGTCGAATTTCATAACCGAACCTGTGACCCGAAACCAGAACGTATCCACTCCGGATTTGGCATCGATATCCACGGTCGTCTGGTCAAAAACGGCGGGCGTCATTTGCGACGCCAGAAAGCGCTGCCAGATAAGCTTGTAGACCTTAAATTCGTCTTCCTGGAGGTACTTCTTGATAGCGTCGGGATGCCGCAACACTGAGGTCGGGCGCACGGCTTCGTGAGCTTCCTGCGCGTCTTTCTTGGATTTGTAAACGTTCGGCGCCGCAGGCAGGTAGGGCGCGCCGTACTCGTTCCCAATCATCTCCCGCACTTCCGTCAACGCGTCGTTGGAAACACGCGTGGAATCCGTACGCATGTAGGTGATGAGACCGACCAGACCTTCTTCGCCCAGTTCCACGCCTTCATAGAGGCGCTGCGCGATCATCATGGTGCGCTTCACGCTGAAACGCAGCTTACGGGCGGAATCCTGTTGCAATTTGCTGGTGGTAAACGGAGCGGCGGCATTGCGGCGGCGCTCTTTCTTCTCGACCGAGCGAACACTCCAGTCGGCTTTTTCCACAGCGGTCTTTATTTTTTCGGCATCTTCGCCGTTCGTGACTTCGATCTTCTCTTCGCCCTTGCCGAGAAAACGGGCGTCGAAGGCTGGCGGCTTGGACGCAGCCAAATTGGCATCGATCGTCCAATATTCTTTTTTCTCGAACGCGCGAATCTCGCGCTCACGCTCGACCACCAGCCGCAGCGCCACGGTTTGCACGCGTCCCGCAGAAAGTCCCCGCCGGACCTTATCCCACAACAGCGGTGAAACCTGATACCCGACCAGCCGATCCAAAACCCTCCGCGCCTGCTGCGCGTCCACCAGGTTGCGGTCGATTTCGCGGGGATGCTCGAACGCTTCCTTCACCGCCCGCTGCGTGATCTCATTGAAGGTCACGCGGTGAATCGCCAGCCCGCCTTTCTTCTTTTTCTTCTTGCCGCTGAAGCTGTCCCCACCAAGCTCCTCGGCCAGGTGCGCAGCAATGGCCTCGCCTTCGCGGTCCGGGTCAGGCGCCAGGTAGATGTTGTCCATGCCCAACGCCAGCTTCTTCAGCTTGGCGAGAACTTTCTCTTTACCCGGAATCACCACGTAGTCGGTGTCGAATTCGTTCTCGACATCGACCCCGAGCGTGCTTTTAGGGAGATCTTTCACGTGCCCCAGCGAGGCTTCGACTTCGTAGCCCTTCCCCAAATACTTCTGAATGGTTTTCGCCTTCGCGGGCGATTCGACGATAACTAAACCTTTGGCCAAGAATTCCCTCTTTTATTAATGTGATTGCGATATGAAGCTAGCACGAATCAGGTTCAAGCTGCTACTTCCAGCCCTTCTGGCGTAGTTACCACCCTGGATTCGGCTGGAGGTGGCAGCTAGAAGGTTTTAACAAAATTCTTCCCAGGCAACTGCTTCACCTTGCCCGATAGTTCCAGCTCGAACAGCGCAGCAAATATCTCTGACGGCGACACTTCGTTCTCCAGTCGCTCGACGATTTCGTCGATCTGCATCGACTCATCCGCCTTGAGGACCGCCATGAGCTTTTTCTCATGCGGCGGAAGTTCCGCGTCCTTGAACAGAGATGCGGTCTGTGCGGCAGAAGATTCAACCGCCGCCGGCGTGAGCTGCTGCCGAATCGCTGTAGGTAGTTCTTCCCAAACGTCTTCCCATGTCGCAACAAGTTTCGCGCCCTGCTTGATCAAAGTGTTCGGACCCCACGAATTTTTGTTCGTCACATTGCCGGGAACGGCGAAGACTTCCCTGCTTTGTTCGAGCGCGCAGCGCGCCGTGATGCGGGTCCCACTGTACTCCGCAGCTTCCACCACGAGCACGCCTACCGAGAGCCCGCTGATGATGCGGTTGCGAATGGGAAAATTCTGCGGCGTGGGCGGCGTGGCTATTGCAAACTCGGAAATCAGCGCGCCGCCAAAAGAAAGGATCTGCTCGGCAAGGCGCTTGTTCTCGCGCGGATAAATCTCATCCACCCCGGTTCCCATCACGGCAACAGTCCTTCCCTTCGCATTGACCACACCGCGATGTGCGGCTGTGTCGACGCCTCGCGCTAGACCGCTGAAAATGATCAACCCCTGATTCGACAGATCGCAGGCCAACCGCTCAGCCATGCCAACACCGTAGGGCGTGGGATGGCGCGTGCCCACCATGGCAATCCCCGGGTGAGCAAGCAGATCCACTGCCCCGCGCACGTACAACACAAGCGGGGGATCGTAAATCTGCTTGAGCGTCGGCGGATATCGCGGATCGTCCAGTGCAACGATGTCCACCTTGGCTTCGGAAACTTTCACCATCTCCTGCTGTGCGAGGTCGAGGGACGTTCCGACAAAGATCGATTGCGCCGACGCTGCCCGCAGTCCTGCCGCTTCGAGCTCGGTGAGCGAAGCGCGAAAAATCTCTTCCACACCGCCGAAGTGCTCCACCAAGCGGCGCGAGCGCGTAGGGCCGAGCCCCTCCGTGAGAGTTAAGGCTAGCCATTGCAATGTGTTGGGGGGAACTACCGGCGCTGGAAGCATCGGCAAAGCAGCCATGCCACCTCCTGAACTGCGCTGTCGGCTATCAGCCATCGGCTGTCGGCTCATAAGATCTAGCCAAAAGCTGACAGCCTGATAGCGCGGACTCTACGGGGCGCAACACGCTGCGTCAAGGATGCGCATTACCTACTTTGGTAGAATGGAATTTCGTTGGTTCATGCGCCGCCTTCGCATTTCCGCCATCTCCTACCTCAATACTGCGCCGCTCATGTGGGACTTTGAGCACGAACCTCTGCGCACCCGACTCGCTGAGCAATTCGATGTAACCTACACAATCCCTTCAGCTTGTGCGGAGGCTCTGCGTTCGGGCACGGCAGATATCGGCATCATTCCGGTAGCCGCCTTCGCCACGATTCCCGGTCTGATTGTGCTGCCGGGCGTGGCGATTGCATCGCAAAAAGCCGTGCGGTCGATCCTGCTGGTGGGCCACAAACCGCTGAACCAAGTGAGGAGCGTGGCCCTGGATAGCTCGTCGATGACCTCGGTGGCGCTCTGTAAAGTGTTGCTGGAAAAGTGGATGGGTGGGCGGCGCGAGTACCTGCCCATGGCTCCAGATTTGGAGGGGATGCTCGCCGCTTGTGACGCGGCGCTGCTCATTGGCGATCCGGCGCTGGCGGTGGACCGTGCGCAATATGCCACGGTAATCGATCTCGCCGAAGAGTGGCGGAAGCACACCGGCAAGCCATTCGTCTTCGCGTTCTGGGCTGTGCGGGAGGACGCTGTTGCAGGCGCTGAGGAAGTTGCAACCCTGGCGGAAATCTTCCAGCGCTCCCGCGACCGTGGGCTCGAGCTGGAAAATCTGCAAAACATCGCCAACGAGTGGGCTCCGCAGTTGGGGATGAGTGTCGGCGATGTGACCAGTTATCTCACGGAGAATATTCATTACTCACTGGATAAAACGTGCCGCGAAGGGTTGCGGCTGTTTTATCTCTACGCGGAGGAGTGTAGGGTTTTGCCAGCTGTAAAGTTTGCTCTCATCGAATCACCGTAACCTTCTCCCTAGAGAGCGGCGATAACTAAAGTACCACCCTCTACCTAGTCCTTCCTTGCCTTGTCATCCGGCTGCCTATGAACGAAAATCGTCCGTAAGACTCACCATTTCCAAGCCTCCCCCAGACTGAGACCTCGTGAAAAACTTAGCCTTAACCATCCTCTTCTGCGCTGCCACTACGTGCGCGCAAAACCAACTGCCCGCGGCCCCGGTTTCCCGCACCGCCAAAGCAGTGCACTATCGCCTGCAAGGCGGCACCACGAAGATCGATTTCCAGGGAACCGAGCTCCTCCAGCGCGCCTCGGGTGAAGCCAAGGTGGAAGGCAAGAAGATTAATTTTGAGGTCGAGGTCAAATTCCAGAACCTCGAGGACGCCACCAAGTTCGGACTTGAATACCTGACCTACGTCCTCTGGGCTGTCTCCCCCCAAGGCCGGCCGGTGAATCTGGGCGAGGTTAAACTCGATCACGGGAACGCGCATGTGAAGGCCTTCACGGACCTGCAAACCTTTGGCATGATCGTCACCGCCGAGCCTTACTTTGCGGTCACGCAACCCGGCAACATGGTGGTGATGGAAAGCTCGCCGGCAAGCGGCGCCGGAACCGAAAATATCGAAGCCAAATATGACCTTGTCAGCCGCGGTACGTACTCGTCGACCAACACTCACATTCAGGACGCCATTTTCGGTATCGACTCCAAAACTCCACTGGAACTCTTCGAAGCTCGGAACGCTCTCCGCATCGCGCACATTGCCGCCGCCGACAAGTATGCAACCTCCATCATCGCGAAAGCCGAGCTGCAGTTAAGACACGCGGAAGAAGCCTATCGCCAAAAGCAGAACAAAGCCGCGATCGAAGCCGCCGCCGCGGAGGCTACCGAGACCGCTGAGGAAGCGCGCATGATGGCCGTCAAGCAAAAGGCAGAGGAAGAAGCGCAAGCGGCCGCAGCAGCCCGTGAAGCCAAAGCTCGCGCCGATGCCGACGCCGAAGCCCAGCGCCGCGCGGATGCCGAGGCTGCCCGAGCCCAAGCTGAGGCCGCGCGTGCCCAAGCCGAAAAGGCCATGGCGGAAGCCGAACATATGAAGCAGGAAGCCGAAGCGGAAGCCCGGGAAGCCGCCAGCCAACGAGCGGAAGCGGAAAAAGCAAAAGCCGAAGCCGTAGCGCAGCAGCAGGTCCTAGCCGCCGAGGCCAACAAAGCTCGTCAGGCCGCCGCACAATCCGATAGCCTGCGCCAGCAGGCAGAAACAGAGAAGCAGGAACTCCGCGCCCGGCTCCTGCAGCAGCTCAATACAATTCTGGCCACGCGAGATTCCGCCCGCGGCCTGGTCGCCAACATGTCCGACGTGCTATTCCGCAGTGGCAGCTTCGAACTTCTCCCTGGAGCTCGCGAGCGCCTGGCCAAAGTCTCTGGCATCGTCCTCGCTTATCCCAGCCTTCGTCTCCAAGTCGAAGGTCACACGGACAGCATCGGCAGCGAAGATTACAACCAGCAGCTCTCGGAACACCGTGCGCAGTCGGTTCGCGACTATCTAATCCAGCAGGGAATTTCCCAACAGGCTATTGAAGCCCACGGCTTCGGCAAAACCGCACCCATCGCCGCGAACGATACTGCGGAAGGCCGCCAGCAAAACCGCCGCGTAGAACTCGTCCTTTCCGGCGACGCCATCGGCACCGCTGGCAGCGGAGATCCCCAACCCGTCTCGTTCACCCCGCATTGATCCCCAGATCGTTCTGGCCCTGCCTTGGAATTCCTATGCGATCCGGCCGCACCGTTAGCTCCAGGGCAGATTCGATAGACTCGCGAAAGGCACGCCACTCGCCCCTTTTGCGGGTTTTCGGGAACAACGCACAAGATTGCACACTTCCTCGTAACCTAAGCCAGATTACTTGCTTTCAGTAAGGCAGCAATTTACCCTGTATTCCCAGGTTCCGGGCTCCACTCGCCTTCTCCGAACGTCTGGCCCTGAGCATTTTATGACACTGCGTGTTGCCATTGTGGGCTGTGGTCAGTCCGCCGAGAACCATGCAGCTGAGATCAAGAAACTAGTTGGCGCGCGGCTCGTTGGCGTGTGCGACTGCGAGCCTCTCATGGCGGAACAGTTCTCTATTCGCCACGGCGTGGGCGCCTGGTATTCCGACGTTCGCCAATTGTTGCGCGAACAAAATCCCGATGTCGTTCACATCGCTACTCCGCCCCAGTCTCACCTGGAAATTGCTCGTCTGGCCATTGCCGCGGAGTGCCATGTGTTCGTGGAAAAACCTCTCGCCGAAAATGCCCAACAAGCTGCGGAGTTGATTCGCTTAGCCCAGGCGAATGGCTGCAAACTCACAGTAGGCTGGACTTACTATTTTCATCCTGCCGTCCGGGCCGCTCGCACGCGTATCGCGCAAGGCGTCATTGGTGATCTGGTTCACGTCGATGCCTTCGCCGCCTACGATCTTCGGGGGAGCTTCGGAGCGGCTATCCTCCAAGACCGCACACACTGGGTCCATGGCCTACCCGGAAAGTTGTTCCAGAACAATCTCGATCACCCTCTTTGCTTTCTCGCGGAATTCGTGGACTTGGAGAATTCCGCGCTCGATGTTCAAGCCTGGCGCGCCACAGATTCGCCGTACCCCGATCTGCTCGACGAGCTTCGCGTCACCATGGCGGGCGCAAGTACTTCCGCGCACCTCGCCTTTTCTTGCCGCGCCAGACCGGCAGGCCACTCTCTGACTCTAGTCGGTAGTGAAAGCACGCTTCGCGTCGATCTCGTCAACCAAATCGTTACCCAAGCCTCGGCCTCGCGCTTGCCCGGCCCCCTGGGCCGTTTGGCATGTGCGCTGGATCAAACTCGTCAGCTTGGGCGTCAAACGCTTTACAATCTGGCGCGTTTTGTCCGATCCGACTTCCAGCCCTTGCCCGGCCTCGGCTTCCTGACTGCCGAATTCTATAAGTGTATTGAAACTGACGGCGATGTTCCAATTTCGTATGAACACATTCTCCGCGTGTCGTCCATGATGGACCAGGTCGTGCAACAACTTCAGGAAATCTCGGTGATGGCTGCATGACGGTCCTGGTCACCGGCGCCAGCGGATTCCTCGGTTCGCGAGTTGTCCAGCAACTGTGCGTTTCTGGCTTGTCGCGCATCCGTTGTTTCATCCGGCCCAACAGCGACATCTCCACCCTTGAGCGGCTGCGCGACCAATACCCTTCGACCAGCATCGAGTATGTGGCCGGAAATTTGCTTTACTTTCCCGATGCTCTCCGCGCCACCCGCGGCGTCGACACCGTCTACCACTTGGCTGCGGAGATGCGCGGGGTCGCCACCACGCTTTTCGCCAACACAGTTGTAGCCTCTAGAAACTTGCTGGAAGGCATCGTGCAACACCGTGTCCCCAGAGTCGTTCTCGTCGGCTCCGTCGCTGCTTACGGCGTGGCCCATCTGCCCCCCGCCACTGCCATTACCGAAGAAATCAATCTGGAAGCCAATCCCGAAAAACGCGATCCCTACTGTTTTGCCAAAGTTCATCAGGAATTGCTCTTCCAGCGCTACCGACGTGACCATGGTTTCGAGCTTGTCATCTTGCGTTCTGGCGTCATCTATGGCGAAGGTGGAAATCTCCTGCCTTCCAGAATTGGATTCTCTGTTGGACCTCTTCTTCTCCAAATCGCCGGTGGCAACCAGCTTCCCCTCACGTATGTCGAAAATTGTGCCTCTGCGGTGGTGCTTGCCGCCCAGGCGAATACATTTCCGGAGGGTATTTACAACGTAGTTGATGACGATCTGCCAACTTCCACCGAATATCTTCGGCAGTACCGTTTTCATATCGGCAAGCTGCCCTCAGTTCGTGTGCCTTTGGTACTCGCGGATTTTCTTTCCCGAGGAATTGAGCGCTATCATGCATATTCCAAGGCCCAAATTCCCCTGGTCTTGACGCCGTATCGCGTGCGCTCCACCTGGAGAGGCCATACCTACTCGAATCGCAAACTGAAATCTACTGGCTGGCGGCAAGCCGTTCCAACCCAGGAAGGCATCTCCCGCGCGCTCGAGTACTTCAATCTGCTCCTATTTCCCTCATTGGATACTGCCGCCATCAATTCGCACATGGATCGCCTCCATTGAACAGCCTCGCCATCCAGCCCAGCACCCAGGCTCGCGCCCAGGCGCCGGTCTTCATCGTAGGCTCGGCACGCTCCGGAAATACCCTCCTCTATCACACACTCCTGTCCTCAGGTAGTTTCGCGAATTATCGTGGTGAGCCTGCGGTTTTTGATCTCTTCGCTCCCAAGTTTGGCAGCCTCGCCTCCCGCCGCAATCGGGAACGCCTTTTGGCGACTTGGCTGCAGAGCAAGATGTACAAAGTTTCCGGACTGGAACAAAACTCCATTCGCGACAAGCTTCTCAACGAGTGTCAGAGCCGGGGGGATTTCTTGCGCATCTTCATGGGCGAGATCGCGCGGTCGCAAGGTGTAAATCGTTGGGCTGTATGGGGGCCCGATAATCTTCTCTGCATGAATTCCATCAAGACGGAAATCCCGGATGCCCTTTTCCTCCACGTTATCCGCGATGGCCGTGATGTGGCCGTTTCCATGTATCGGGAGGGCTGGATTACACCCTTTCCCTGGGATCGAAATCAGGGCCTGCTCGCCGCGGCTTTGCACTGGAAATGGAAGGTCGAGCGTGGCATCCAGAGCGGACGCGATCTCGGCATGGACTACCTCGAAGTGCGTTTCGAAGACTTAGTCGCTAATCCACAAGATACTTTGGCGCAGATCAGCGGCTTCATTGCACAAGATCTGGATGCAAGCCAGATTCGTCAGCGCTCTGTCGGTACCCTTGCAGCGCCCAACTCGACCTTTCAGGAAGAAGTCCGAGCCGATAACTTTCAGCCTGTCGAACGATGGCGTCACACATTGTCAGCCGCGGAACTCAAGATCTTGGAGTCCAGTATTGGCTCGCTCCTGCAACGCCTCGGCTACACACTCACGAATGGGGAAATCGCTCACCGCAGTTTGCGCCAAAGCCTGGCACAAATTCTCTATCCGCAATATTTCGATGTCAAAGAGTGGTTGAAATTGCATACCATTCTCGGCCGGCTGACCAGCGTGGAGAGGCTTCACTTGGCCCAGTGAGCTGCCCGGACAATCTCGCTCGCGTAAACTCTCTGGCATAAGGTCAAGTCTCTTTACATACAAAGTATGTCTCTAAAAGTGGCAATTGTCGGTCCGCCCCTCTCTGTTCTCTTTGGCGGACAAGAAGTCCAGGCCGATGCTCTGGTCACTCATTGGAAGCAAGACCCCGAAGTCACAGCCACTTTTGTCGCCAGCCGTCCCGCCTTTCCCAGGGCGCTTGCGACTCTTAATCGTGTCCCCTATCTCCGCACTCTAGCCCGCCTCCCGCTGTACGTCGTCAACCTGTTTCGCGCCCTCGGCAAGGTGGATCTCGTTCATGTTTTTGCCGGGTCGTTCGGCACGTTTCTCGTAGCCACTGCTCCAGCTTTCCTAGTGGCCCGCTTGCGCGGCAAAAAAGTCCTTATTCACTATCACAGTGGTCGTGGCAACAAACATCTCGAACGCTCCACTCTCGCCCGGTACATTCTTCGCTCCTGTGACGCTGTAGTTATCCCCTCCGAATATTTGGCAGCCCCTTTTCGCACGCATGGCATTTCTCCAGTAGTTGTGGCGAATGTTGTCGATACCGGCAGGTTTTCCTATCGCGCGCGCGATCCGCTGCGGCCGAAGTTGCTCTGTACGCGCAATCTGGAAGCGCATTATGGCATCGACATCGTAGTCCGCGCCTTCGCCAGAGTGCAGAGGGAGTTCCCGGAGGCTTCACTCTGCGTGGTTGGGAGCGGCCAACAGGAGCCGGACATACGGAGATTGACCGGGGAACTCGCATTAAGCAACGTGCAATTTATGGGGGCGGTTCACCCCGATGCCATGCCCGCAATCTACAACCAATCGGACATCTTCGTGAACGGCTCCTATGTCGATTGTGCCCCCGTTTCAATCCTGGAAGCATTTTGTTCCGGCCTGCCGGTTGTGACCACCGCTGCCGGCGGCATCCCTTACATGATCGAGCACGAATGTACCGGGCTTCTCTCTGCTCCCGGAGACTGGGAAGCCCTTGCGCAAGATGTAATCCACCTCCTGCGCCACCCTGACGTAGCAAGATCGATGGCGGAGAAGGCGCGCCAACAAACTGAATTCCATTCATGGCGCAACTTGCGCGCAGTTTGGTTAAGTGTGTACCAGGGAACAGCTGAAGGAGTGGCCGCCATACCGAAGGGAACTTAGACCTGGGACGGACACATATAACCACTCTTCATTTGTAATACTTTGTAATACATGTTATCGTTGATGCATTATGAGCAAGACAGAGAAGACTATCAGCTTTCGCGCCGTCACCGATGTTATTGATGCGCTGGATTCGCTGGCCGCCGCGCAGGACCGTTCGCGCAGCTATCTCATCAATGAGGCCATCGCCAATTATATCGAGCTCCATGCCTACCAGGACGCGCTGGTTCTCAAGGGGCTGGAAGAAGTGCGGAAAGGCCGCGTTATTCGACATGAGGAGGTCATTCAGCGCCTCAAGAGGGCGAGGCGTGCGCGCGCGTGATCGAATGGACCGAGCAAGCGCTTCGGCAGTTGGACCAGGCTCATGATTTCATCACACTCGCAAACAGCGAAGAGGTTGCTGCCCGGATCACAATGCAGATTGTCGTCAGCATTGAGCAGCTTGCCTCCTTCCCCATGCTGGGCCGACCGGGCCGGGTTCCGGGCACTCGGGAACTGGTCATTTCGAATACGCCTTTTGTCGCAGCCTACGGCATCGATGGTGGCCGCATCGTGATCCTCGCCGTATACCACGGCGCACAGCGATGGCCGGAAGTGTTCTAAGCGGGTGGTCCGGCAGCGGTCGCACCTCATGCGATTACCTCATACGCTGGCACGGGCGTGAACTTTTCCGTTAGTAACCCCGTTCATCCCGATTTGGTCTTCCACCCCGCTCCCTGTAAAATCTAGGGTTCACGGATGAACGCTCCGCTGGTGTGTGTGTTCGGGAGACCATGGTATGTCTTTGACGAGGCAACAAGCGCTCGACCTGTTCCGCTCCGACGATCTGATTGGGATTGGCATGGAGGCCAATGCTTTGCGGCGCAAGCTGCATCCAGAGGGGGTGGCGACCTACGTCATCGACCGGAATATCAACTACACGAATTTCTGCACGGAATACTGCACGTTCTGCGCGTTCTACCGGCCGTTGAAGGGGCCAGCGGCGAAGGAGGGGTACATTCTTGATTTCGAGACCATCTACGAGAAGATTGGCGAAACTATCGAGATGGGTGGGACGGGCGTGCTCATGCAGGGCGGGCTGCATCCGGATTTGAAGATTGACTGGCATGAGCGGCTGCTGCGCGGGATCAAGCAACGCTATCCGAAGATTCATCTGCACTGCTATTCGGCGTCGGAGATTTTAGCGATTGCAGAATACAGCGGGCTGAGCCTGCGCGATACCATTTCGCGGCTGCGCGAGGCGGGCCTCGATTCCATTCCCGGAGGCGGCGCTGAGATTCTCGACGACGAGGTGCGGCACCGCATTGCGCGCCTGAAGTGCCTGACCGAAGACTGGATTTCCGTGCATCGCACCGCGCATCAGCTCGGAATGCGAACTACGGCCACCATGATGTTTGGCGTAGGGGAGACTTACGAGCACCGCATCAACCATTTTCAAGCACTTTACGACTTGCAGGAAGAGACGGGTGGATTCACGGCGTTTATCCCGTGGAGTTTCCAACCCCACAACACCGCTCTGGGCGGGCGCAAGTGGGATGAGGCTACGGCGGTCGAATATTTGAAAGTGCTGGCCATTTCGCGGCTGTATTTGTCGAACATCAAGAACGTGCAGTCGAGCTGGGTCACACAGGGTTTGAAAGTATGCCAAATGGGACTGCGCTTCGGCGGCAACGATGTGGGATCGGTCATGCTGGAAGAGAACGTGGTGAAGGCGGCTGGCGTTTCAAATACGACGACGGAAGAGGAACTGCGGCGGATCATACGCGATGCGGGCTTCCGGCCAGCGCAGCGGGATACACTCTACCGGACGTATTTCTTGAATTAGCTCACGGCGATGGAGAGAGCATCGCTGATGCCCAATAGCAGATTCCTCACGGCTCAAGCCGGTTCGGAATGACAATCTTAAGCTGCAAGATTTGAGGGTTCCCTTCTGATTCTTCGTACCTATATTCTGGGCCTGATGTTCTTCGCTCCTCGCGGCATTGGACATTACTTCCGCCAGCTTCGGGACAATAGCACGAGGTTTCAGGGCCTGTACTCGCTCAACGCCTTTGACGCTGCTCTATTAGCGCCGTATTTTATTGTTCTTATTTTGCTCGCCGCCTATGGTGCACACCGCTACTGGCTCGTCTATCTCTATTACAAAAACAAGAAGAACCGCACGACCGAAGCGGCGGAGAAGTTCGCGGAGTTGCCTCGCGTCACCGTGCAGCTGCCCATCTTCAACGAGCAGTTCGTAATCGAGCGTCTGCTGGAATCGATTTGCAAACTCGACTACCCGAAAGACAAGCTCGACATTCAAGTGCTCGACGATTCGACCGACGAAACCGTCGCCGTGGCGCGAAATTTGGTCGAGCGCTACGCTGCCCTGGGACATCCGGTGACGTATATCCATCGCACGAACCGCGAAGGATTCAAAGCGGGGGCGTTGGCAAATGGTTTAACCACAGCGAAGGGCGAGTTTGTTGCCATCTTCGACGCCGACTTCACGCCGCCGGAAGACTTCCTGATACGCGTGATTCACCACTTCACCGATCCGAAAGTTGGGATGGTGCAGACGCGTTGGACGCACATCAATCGCAGCTACTCGTTTCTAACGCAGGTCGAAGCCATTCTCCTCGACGGCCATTTCGTGCTCGAGCACTCGGGCCGGGCGCGCAGCGGCGTCTTCTTTAACTTCAACGGCACGGCGGGAATGTGGCGGCGGCAGGCTATTGCTGACGGTGGCGGCTGGCAGCATGACACGCTAACCGAAGACACTGATCTCTCCTATCGCGTGCAACTCGCGGGATGGAAATTTCTGTATTTGCAAGACGTGGAGTGCCCCGCCGAGCTACCTGTGGAAATGACTGCGTTCAAGTCGCA
>CAZUCC010000076.1:0-12916 GCA_964619065.1 uncultured Acidobacteriaceae bacterium
TGCTCGAAGCCCAGCTTGGTCATGTCGAGACGCAGGTTCTCCTTGTCGAGGAGACGCATCACAATCTTTTCGCCCCATAGCGTAGGCAGCGTGCTGACCCGGAAATCAAGCTGTTTCTTCTTGCCGTTCAGATTCATTTTCAGCATGATGCGGCCGTCTTGCGGGAGCCGCTTTTCGCTGATGTCGAGCTTCGCCATGATCTTCAAACGCGAAGTGATGGCATCCTTTAACTTCAGCGGCGGTGACATAATGCTCTGCAAGACACCGTCAATGCGGAAGCGCACGCGAAACTCTTTTTCGTAGGGCTCCATGTGAATGTCACTGGCCCCGCGCTTCACAGCATCCGTCAGAATCAGGTTCACCAGTTTGACAATCGGCGCTTCATCCGCGGCTCGCTCAAGGTCAGCGAGCGCCGCTTCCGCCTCTTCGGTTTGCAGTTCGACATCCGCGTCGCCCATGTCGTTCATGGTCTGCATGACCGATTCCAGGTCTTCGCCCTGCTTGGTTCCGTAAGCCTTGTCGATTCCCTCTAGAATCGAGCTTTCCGACGCCACCACCGGCTCGATGTTGAACCCCGTCATGAACTTGATATCGTCCATGGCGAAGACGTTGGTCGGATCCACCATGGCGATCGTCAGCGAGGCGCCGACGCGGCTCAAAGGAAGAATCTGGTAACGCTTGGCTGTTTCAAAAGGGATAAGCTTGACGACGGACGCGTCAATTTCAAAATATGCAAGATTGATGGCCGGAACGCCATACTGCCGCGACAGGAAGTTGGTGAAGTCTTCCTCCGTCAGGAATCCGAGTTTGACGAGAGCAGCTCCAAGGCGGGAGTTATTCTCCTTCTGCGCCTTCGTTGCCTGCTGCAACTGCTCCTGGGAAATGATCTTCTCCTTGACAAGAAGATCGCCCAGCCTTTGTGACATATCGCAGACTCCTCTAACCGGCAGTTATTGTTGACGGAAACTGGACTTCCAACGGAACAACGACTCTGCGGAGGAGGATGCAGATACGCTTTGGGTTCCGTTGACACAAATTGTCACCGAAGATCGATTACTGCGCCTGTAACTTTGGTACTTGTACTCTGTCGGGGAGCCGCCTAACAGACCCTGCAAGTGATTGAATCTGGGGTTTTTCATGGCTTTTGACGTTCCGTTCGACCGTTTGACGCCGGGGGTGCAACCACCTTGGTAACAGCGGCCCAGGGCTGCGCGGTTGATTTCACCCTGCCGGAACGCTAAAAACACGTCGTCTCGCGTGCCCAAGAGGACCCCGTTATAATCGGGTTGCGCTCCGAGTGACATTTCGGACCCAGCGCTTTGCCCACACAAACTCCAAGTCGTCCCGAGCCTCCCCGTCGACGCGGGGCTGTGCTTTGGCTGGCCATCGGCACCCTTCTTCTGTTTGCCATTTCGATTTCCCAGACCGCCTTCAACCTGAAATTTATCCAGCCGGAAAGCAACGAACTTGGGTATGCAGCGCTTTCCGGGCTCATCTTTCTGCTGCTGCTAGCCATCACGTTCGTACTCCTACGCAATCTGCTCAAGCTCTACGGCGACCGCCGGCTCGGTGTGGTAGGCTCGAAATTTCGCACGCGCATGGTGCTGATGGTGCTTTTGCTCTCGCTATTGCCGGTGATCGCGCAGTTTAGTTTCGCCCGGTTGCTCCTCAACCGCTCCATCGACAAGTGGTTCTCTCGCCCGGTTGAAGAAGTCCGGAAGGACACGCAGGCGGTCGCCTCGCTCCTGATTGGCTATGCGGGCCAGAACGCGCGCACCGAGGCCCTTGCGATCGCAGCGTCACCTGAGGTTCGCTACGCTTTTACTTCGGGCGACTTCTCGGCAGCCCAAGGCGAGTTCCGCCGCCATGAAGCAACTCTGCAAGGCGGTTTTGTAGTCGCGCTGAGCGATGACGAACTCAAGGCAAGTTTGAATACTCCGGAGCCTTGGCCGTTCCAAAATCTCAAGGTTCCGTCATCCGGGGATCCCGGACAGACTCCTGCCCATTTCATGATTGGAAACGCCGACTATGTTCTGGCTCCCGCTGCCGTTGGAGAGCACGGACGGATTCTCGTCGGCATGCCGCTCCCGCCGGAATTTTCCAGTACGGTGCACCAGCTCGAGGAGAGCGAACAACGCTACATCGAACTCAGCCGTCAGCGTAAGCTCCTTAGCCGCACGTACATGACGCAACTTCTGCTCATCACTATGCTGGTGCTGTTCGCCGCCATGTGGCTGGCCATGTTCCTTGCCAAGCTGGTGACTCGTCCGGTCGAGGCACTGGGCGAGGCCATGCAGGCTGTTTCACGCGGCGAACTGAACTACCGCGTGGAGGTCACCGCCGCCGACGAACTGGGCGACCTGGTACGCTCCTTCAATCGCATGGCCACTGAGCTGGAGAATAGCCGCTTCCAGATCGAGACCGCCGGCCGCGAACTGGCCGACGCCAATTCCGCCCTGGAACGCCGCCGCCACTATATTGAGACGCTAGTCGAGAGTATTCCCACTGGGGTTGTTTCTCTCGATGCTCAAGGCACCATTCGCCACGCAAATAACGCGTTCGTGCGGATGTTGCATCCCGAGAGGGGAAGCTCTTTGTCTCCATCTTCTTTGCACGGCTCCAGACTCGGCAAGATCCTTCCCGAGGAGGCAATGGAAGAAATCGAACTTTTGACCCGCCGCGCGGAGCGCATGGGCACCTCAACCGCGCAAATGGAGTTTGGGGTGAACCGCAAAACCTTGACCGTAGCCGTCACGGTCGCCACCCTGGACCACCAGAGTCACCGGCTTGGCTATGTGCTTGTTTTTGAAGACTTGTCTGACCTGTTGCGAGCACAGAAGCAGGCCGCTTGGCGAGAGGTTGCGCGTCGCGTCGCTCATGAAATCAAAAATCCCCTCACACCTATCGCGCTTTCCGCGGAGCGCATCCGGCGCTACCTGGAACGCGGTATTCCTTTGGATGAAGTCTCGGTCACCGCTATCCGCAATGGTTCTGAAACCATCTCCAGTTCGGTGGAAACGGTGCGCACCTTGGTCGACGAGTTCGCCACTCTCGCCCGTTTCCCCACAGCGCACCCACAGCCTGCTGACACGAACCAGATCGTTGCCAGCGCCCTGGCCCTGTTTGATGGCCGCTTGCAAGGCATCCGAATTCAGTCGACCTTGCCCACCGGCCTGCCCAAGGTTCTCGCCGATCCCGAGGCTTTGAAGCGAGCTCTGGCAAATCTGATCGACAATGCCGCGGAAGCCATGCAGGACTCATTTGTGCGGGAGATTCACCTCTCCACCAGTCTGCTCCCGAGCCATGACGCGATTGAAATCACGGTTGCGGATACAGGCCACGGCGTTTCACGGGAGGCCAAGGAAAAGTTATTTCTTCCTTACTTCTCGACAAAACAGCGCGGAACCGGCCTTGGCCTTTCCATTGTCAGCCGCATCATCGAGGATCATCACGGCTCCATCCGCGTGGAAGAAAACACGCCCGTTGGCGCACGGTTTATCATCGAGCTTCCGGTCGCTCCGGAAACCGTAGAGGTCCCCGAACTGCCACAACATGCCGAACATTCTGGTCGTTGATGACGAAGCCAGCATACGGAAGATTCTCCTCGAAGTTCTGGGTGAGGAGAGCTACTCCGCCACTGCGGTGGATTCCGGCGAAGCTTGCCTGGAAGCTTTGCGAAAGCAACCCTTCGACGCGGTTCTCCTGGATATTTGGTTGCCGGGGGCGGACGGGCTCGAAACGCTGCAGAAAATTCGCGAGTTCGAAACTCCACCCGAGATTGTGATGATCTCGGGTCACGGCACCATCGAGACCGCAGTCCGCGCCACCAAGCTCGGCGCATTTGATTTTCTGGAAAAACCGCTCTCGCTCGACAAGACCTTGATTGTTATCAAGAACGCTCTCGAGGCACGCCGCTTGCGCGGCGAGAACCGGGACCTTCGGAAGCAGGTTGTTTCCCGCAGCCTGATTGTTGGCGACAGTGTGCCCATGAAAGCCTTGCGCCAGCAGATTGCCATCATGGCCCCCACCAATGGCCGTGTATTGATTTACGGCGAATCAGGAACTGGCAAGGAGCTGGTTGCCCATGCGATCCATGCTCAGAGCCTGCGCAAAGAAGGCCCTTTCGTCGAGTTGAACTGTGCCGCCATCCCCGAAGAACTCATCGAAAGCGAACTCTTCGGCCATCGCAAGGGATCGTTTTCCGGAGCAGCGTTCGACAAGGACGGGAAATTCCAGAAAGCCGATGGTGGAACGCTTTTTCTCGATGAAGTCGGCGACATGAGCCTCACCACTCAGTCCAAGGTTTTGCGGGCACTGGACGAAGGACGCTTCGCTCCTGTCGGCGGCGAAGCTTCTATTGTGGTGGACGTCCGCGTAATTGCCGCCACGAACAAGGATCTGGAGGAGGAAATCACCCGTGGCAATTTTCGTGAGGATCTCTTCTACCGGTTGAACGTAATTCCGTTCTTCGTACCGCCACTGCGGGAACACCACGAAGATATTCCGCTGTTGGTCCGGCACTTCCTGAAGGAGTTTTCCTCGGCCTACAGCCGCCGCCCTCGCGAGATCACCGACGATGCCATTGACGTGCTCTTGCGCTATTCCTGGCCCGGCAATGTTCGCGAACTTCGCAACGTCATTGAACGCATCGTCATCATGAATCCGGCGGTAACCCGCTTCGAGCGCAAACATCTCCCACCCCTCGTTTATCGCGAGAATGTCCGCCGCGCCGCCGGCGCGGAGTTTACCACTCTGCATGACGCCCGCGCAGCCTACGAAAAGGATTTCATCCTGAAAAAGCTGGATGAAAATCACGGTAACGTGAGCCGGACCGCGGAACTGCTCGGGCTCGAGCGCAGCCACCTCTACCGGAAGATGAAAGGTTTGGGAATCGCCGTGAAGGAATAGGATCGGAACGATAAGAACTGCACTGCTTACCGTTTGATCATGTGAATTTCAGTTCCATTCTTGTGGAACTTCACTTCATCCATCAACTGATTGATGAGATAGATGCCTCGCCCGTGATGGGAGTAGACATTTTCCGCCTCCGTGGGAGCGGGGACCGCAGACGGGTCAAAGCCCGTTCCAGGATCGCGCACCACAATCAGCAGCCCGCGCTTCTCGTCGCAGATCACGCAGCACTCAACCGTCTTGGTGGGGTCGCACCGGCATCCGTGCACCACGGCATTCGCGAGGGCTTCCGAAAGGGCAAGTTCGATATCGTCTTCCTTGCCCGCCACGCAATGCGTCGTGCGCAATTCCCCCATAATTTGCTGGACCACGGGATCGACCGCTTCCCGTTGGGCAGGAAGACTTACGTCGATTTGCAGGAGAAACCTTTTCGTATCAGTTCTTCCCGATGTCTGCATAGCCATGGATTCCCGGGTTCAGCCCGAAACTTCAGATACTTGGATGCGAAACTCAGTATTTGGATGCTATCGGGATACCCCACCCAACGGCAAATTACGGCCGGAGGGTCTGCAGGTTACTCGCGCATTACTTCCGAGCTGCCAAGTCTTCCAGCTGCCGCTGCCAGTCTAGCCCATCGACAAACCTCTCCGAGTCCCGCCACTTCGGCTGTACCTTCACAAACAGCTCCAAAAATACCTTCGTTCCCACAAGTTTTTCGATATCCAGCCGCGCCTTGGTTCCGATGAGCTTGAGCATCTGTCCGCCCTTGCCCACAAGAATGGCTTTTTGCCCTTCCCGCTCGCAGAAAATCGCTGCTGCAATTCGCGTAAGCCGCTGATCTTCCTCAAATTGCTCGATGACCACTGCCGTGGAGTGCGGGACTTCTTCTTTCGTAGCGTGGAGGACTTGCTCGCGAATGGCTTCGGCTGCCATAAAACGCATCGGCAGATCTGTGACTTGGTCTTCAGGGAAATAACGCGGACCCTCGGGGAGCGCGGCAACGGTTGCCTTGAGCAGGACTTCGATACCGTCCTTGCGCAGCGCAGAAATCGGAACGACCTCCCGAAAACTATGCCGTTCGCTGAATTGCGCGATGACGGGGAGCAGTTTTTGCTTGTCCAGCAAATCGATCTTATTCAGTAACAGGAAAGCCGGAGTAGCTGACTTCTTTAACATCTCCAGGAGGTATTGATCGCCGATCTCAAGTTTTTTCGTCGCATCGATGATCAAATAGACGAGATCGCAACCCTCAAGAGCACCGTGAACCTCCTGCATCATCTTTTTGCCGAGTGAAGAATCGGCTTTATGCACGCCTGGAGTATCAATCAGGATCACCTGCGCTGCCGGCTGGCCTTTCTTTTTAGGAATGTTCAGAATTCCCTGTACACGATTGCGCGTCGTCTGCGGCTTGGGACTGACAATCGCAAGCTTTTGGCCAGCCAGCGCATTCAGTAGCGTGGACTTTCCAGCATTCGGCTTTCCGAGAATACAAACAAAACCAGATCGAATTGACATATGGATTATGCTGCGGAGCGTGGGTGTGACGCCGCTACTCCCCGCCGGCTTGTTCCGCGCTCAGGTGGAGCTGAGGCGGCTGGATCGACGTGATACGAACTCTCTCCACCCGGCGGTCGGTTGCGTCCAAAATTTCAAAACGTAGGCCACCCTCTTCGATGGCTTCTCCGCGCTGCGGAATGCGGCCCGCCAGTTCGCTCACCAAACCGGCGACCGTGGCGGCCTCCTTGCCCTCGGGCCGTTCGCCAAATAACTCCGTAAGGCGGTCCACGTCTGTGTTCCCCATCACGACATAAGAAGAATCGCTTTCGCGCTCAACATCGGTGTGGACATCATGATCGTCGTGAATCTCGCCAACGATTTCTTCCACCAGATCCTCGATCGTGACCAGACCGGCCACGCTCCCATATTCGTCGACTACAATAGCCATGCGGATATTGTTCTTTTGCATTTCCCGCAAGAGTTCGTTGCTGCGGCGCGTTTCCGGAACAAAATGCACATCTGTTCGCATAATGGTATCGACGGCGCGTGTGGAAGCTTCGCTGTCCGGCACTTGCAGCACATCCTGCGCGCTCAAGATTCCCTTGATGTTGTGGATCGAATTTTCGTAGACGGGAACGCGCGAAAAGGGTTTGGCTTTCAACAAATCTACAAACTGCTCGACTGTGGTGGTCACTGGAACCGCCACCATTTCCGGTCGGGGCTTCATGATCTCCCGCACTGTTTTCTCGCCGAATTCCACAACCGACTGAATCAGGTCGCGATCTTCCTCCTGTAGAATTCCCTCTTCCTGGCCTGCCTCTATGAGCGCGTCGACGGCTTCCGCTTGCGTCTCCGGTTGCTCGTCCGTGTGGGCTTTAGTCAACGCCGTTACCGACTGGGCAAACCCGAGCACCAGCGTCACCGGCAAACTCAAATAAATGAGAAAGCGCAGCAGCAGGCCGCACTTTTGCAGCCAGCGGCCCTCGGTGCGGGCGAACAGCACGAAAGGCAACAGCCGGTTGAAAATTACAATAATTAGAATGATGAGTGCCGCCGCTTCCGCAATCTCGTGCGGGCTCCAGGAGTTCATGCCGAAAAGCGTGTAGCCAACGATCAGCGTGATTGCCGCTGTCGTCATTTGCACCCAAATCGCCACCGCGAGACGCGCCCGGTCGCGGCTGATCCCCAGCCTGGGTTCGACCAATTTCTCAAAAGAATCGATGTTGTTCAGAAATTCGCGGGAGAGAAACTTGCCGATTTCCGCATATAAGCGGTCAACATAGGAGACAAGCGTCAGAACGCAAAGCAACATCACAAAGATAAGAATGAGGACAATGTTCATGCTTTCCGTCCCCGTGTAGCCGAAGTCTTCGCAGCCGTTGTTCCGGCTGTCGTCACCCTGGCGATAAGAGTGACCGGCAACTTCAACGCGGCGCGCAGGCGTTCTTCCTTCTTCGCCATCCGCCCGCCATCTCGCTCATGGTCGTACCCAGCCAGGTGCAACACTCCATGCAAAATAAGAATTTTGATCTCTTCCCCTGTTGAGTGGCCGAACTGCTTCGCATTGCCGGAGGCAATATCCGCGGAGATCGCTAAATCTCCCGCCAGTTTTCCCGGCAAGCCCGAAGCGGCTGGGAACGAGAGGACGTCGGTCGCTGCATCCTTCCCGCAAAATCGGCGATTCAGGCTGCGCATCTCGCGGTCATTCGTAATCAGCACGTTCACCGAGCCGGTCAATTTCACGGCACGGCTCGCCCGCCGTACAAAGCGCTCGAACAAAGCCTCGGTCGCACCCGGAATGCGCTTCTTCAAAAGAACCATTGTCGTCTGATGCCATGAACAAAAAACGGGAGGGCTCGAGCCTCCCGTCAAGCTTACTCGTTTTTACTCCTGGACGCGCGTTTCGGCCGCCTTGCCCGCGGACGCAACTTCTGCGTTCGCCTTCGTCCCCGGGCCTGACTTTGGCTCCGGTTTTGGCTCAAGGCTAAGCGACAGTTGCGTCACCATCTGCTGGGATTTGTACTCGTCATAGGCCCGTACAATGCGCTGCACCAGTTGATGGCGCACCACGTCGGTCTCATCAAAATGAACGAAGTTAATGCCTTCCACGCTCCTCAGCGCTTCCTGCGCCTCCAGCAATCCACTGCGGCGCGCGTTGGGCAAGTCGATTTGCGTAATGTCGCCCGTAATCACCGCCTTCGAGTTGAATCCCAGCCTCGTGACAAACATTTTCATCTGCTCAGTCGTCGTGTTCTGCGCTTCATCCATGATGACGAACGAATCGTTCAGTGTGCGTCCGCGCATAAAAGCGATCGGAGCGATCTCGATGACGTTCTTCTCCAGATACCGCTCCACTTTCTCCGGGTCGAGCAAGTCGTAAAGCGCGTCATAAAGAGGACGCAAGTAAGGATCAATCTTGTCCTGCAATGTGCCCGGCAGGAAGCCCAACCGCTCCCCCGCTTCCACTGCTGGACGCGCGAGAATGATGCGGTTCACCCGCTTCGCCTGCAAAGCGGAGATCGCCATGGCCACGGCAAGATACGTCTTGCCCGTGCCGGCGGGTCCGATACCAAACACCATGTCGTGCTTTTCGATGGCATCCAGATACCGGCGCTGGTTCACCGTCTTCGGCTGCACCATACGCCGCCCCTGAGCCCGCTGCTTACCCGCTTCGGCCAACCCGCGCAGCGTGGAGGCCGGATCGGAGACCAGGACACGCAGCATGCTACCCAGATCTCCATTCGTAAATTGGAAGCCGGACTTCTGCAGATACGAGAAATCAGCGAATACCTGCTCCACGCGCGCGACGTCACGCGCCGCTCCATCAATCTCTATGCCGCTGGCCCGCAGGTTGATGGTGACGTTCAGGCCGTCTTCGAGCACGTGGAGATTCTCGTCCCGCGTGCCAAACAGGGTTTCGATATTCGAGTCAATTTCAATGCTTCGCTTCATGCAATTCCAGCATTCTCTGGTTTTTCGTGATTTAGGTGCAAAAACACGCACACGCACTTCTCGCGTGGGAACCAACCTCTATGAGCAAACAAATGATCTCGTGAGATGGAATAAACCGGGGCGTCCGCCACCACAATGGAGGCTACAACCATTGCTATCAGGGTACGCGGGAGCGTAGGGAAGAGTCAATCACGGTTGAGAAGAGCTTCCATCTCGGCCAATCGGCGGCGCAAGAAGCGGCGTTCAATGTCATTGTTCGCAAGCAACAGGGCTTTGCGATAAGCGTCCGTCGCTTCGCCGATTCTCCCCAGCCGGCGCAACAGATCTGCGCGAGCCGCGGGAAGGAGATGAAATTCCACCAGTTCCTCTCGTTGCCCGAGGTCGTCTAAAAGTGCAAGTCCATCTTCCGGCGCGCGGGCCATTGCCACCGCAACAGCCCTATTGACTTCGATGACGGGTGATGGATTGGCCTGCACCAACAGACCGTATAAACCAGCAATCTGCTGCCAGTCTGTGTCCTTGGCTGTCTTTGCGTTGGCATGAAGCGCGGCGATTGAAGCTTGCAGGGCATAGATACCTGAGGCGCCGTGTCGCAGCGCGGATTCCGTAAGACTCGTGCCTTCCTGAATCTGTCCCGTGTTCCACAGACTTCGGTCCTGTTCTTCCAGGAGAACAAGTTCTCCTTCCCCGCTCACACGGGCATCTCGCCGTGAATCGTGGAGCAGCATTAAACCCAGCAAGGCCCGAGCCTCGGCCTGTTGCGGAAGGAGTTCACACAGAATACGTCCCACGCGAATGGCATCGCCGCAAAGCTCGCGCCGGATCAGGGTATCTCCGCTGCTGGCCAGATAACCTTCATTGAAAATGAGGTAGACCACCAACAGCACAGCCTCTAGGCGATCAGCCAGTTCTCCCGGCAAAGGCACCCGATAGGGAATGCCCGCATCGCGAATCTTGCGTTGCGCCCGAACCAGGCGCTTCGCCATGGTGGGCCCCGGAACGAGAAAGGCTTTGGAAACTTCCTCCGTGCTGATGCCGCAGACCGTCCGCAGGGTGAGGGCTACCCGCGCTTCGATGGGTAGCGCCGGGTGGCAGCAAGTGAAGATCAAGCGCAGCTGATCATCTGGGAGCATGGCATCTTCTGGATTTCCCTCGGGCGGCACAGCGATCACAGCAAAACGAGATATTTCCTCTGATTTCTGCTCGAAGCTGTGATCGCGTCTTAACCGGTCGATGGCTTTGTGCCGGGCCGTACTGATCAGCCAAGCGCTAGGATTCGTTGGGATGCCGCTTGAGGGCCACTTCTGCAGCGCAGCGACGTAGGCCTCCTGCAACATTTCTTCGGCCAGGTCAAAATCCCCTACTAAACGGATCAGTGTCGACAGAATCCGGCCCGATTCTTCCCGATGGAACTTTTCGAAGTCCATTTACGCCGGTTTGGGCTGCTCCCGGACGAACACAGGCCGGACTTCAATCGAACCGTCGCGGGCAGAAGGAATGCGGGCGGCAATGGCCATGGCTTCGTCCAGATCGTTCGCGTCAACCAGGAAATAGCCGCCCAATTGTTCTTTGGTTTCGGCAAACGGGCCGTCGGTCAGCACGCGCTTTCCACCTCGAACGCGTACAGTTGTCGCGGTGGCTGTAGGCTTCAACTGATTGCCTCCCAAATACTTCCCTGTTTCTGTAAGCTGCTGAATGAGCTGACGGTATTCCTTGTAGGTGGACTCCGTTTCCGTAGCGCTCAACTTAGCCCAGTCGGCTTCCCCGTGATAGATAAGCAGTAGATATTGCATTTGTGTTGCCTCCTGAAAGTTAGTCGAACGGGAAGCCCGGAAATGGACATATTTTCGGGAGTAGAATCGCACCGGCTTTGGGGAATCGGTAAATCACCGGCGGATAGCTATGCTGAAGCATTTTTAAGCTCCTCCATCACGCCCTGGATCAGTTCCTTGGCATCCGTCAAACTCTTCATCACCGCTTGAATATCCATGGCTGGCTTGCCTAACTGGCGCTGGCTTTGGCAGTAGACACCGTGCTGGCCCACGAGAGACATGGCATCCGTGATCGCGTCGAGGGTTACGGCCAGGCGACCGCGGGGTACACCCATCATGAACTCGTAACGCTCCAACTCTTCCCGTTTTTCGTCGTAGACGGACATGCATGGATTGTAAACGGACGAATGGTAGCGATTGCACCTTCTACCCGGAGAATGGGTGCCTCGCCGTGATAACCTTCTCCCGGATGTTTCGTCTAGAGTTACGACGTGCTGTCGAAATTCCCAAACTGTAAGACCTTCAAGGAGATATTTTTCATGAAACGTTTTATCCTCACCCCCCTCACGCTCGCACTCGCGCTGGCGGCTAGCAGCCTGTCGTTCGCCCAAGGCAGCGACGACAAAAGCAAGCGTCCCAGCCCTCCAGCCTCGGCACAGTGCAAGTTTGCCGACGGCAAGACCGTGACCGTCGACTACTCCAGCCCGCGCGCCAAGGGCCGCAAGATTTACGGCGGATTAGTGCCCTTCGGCAAGGAGTGGCGCACCGGAGCCAATGAAGCTACTACATTCGTGACCACGGCCGACCTGACCATCGGCGGAACCGCCGTTCCCGCTGGCAGCTACACGCTCTATACGATCCCGGGAGAAAAAGGCTGGAAGCTCATCATCAATAAGCAAACAGGACAATGGGGCACAGAGTACGACTCCAAACAAGATCTTCTGCGTGCTGATATGCAAGGCGGTGCGTTGCCCGCGGCATTGGAGAATTTTACGATTAGCTTCCATGAGATGGGTAAAGGGTGCCACATTTACCTGGATTGGGAGAAGACCCGCGCCTCGGTGGAGATCTCGGAGAAGTAAGTCAGGTCAGAGTGTAGGGGTCCTTCGACTACGCATGGACCTTCGCAAGCGAAGGTCCATGCCCCGCTCAGGATGACAGACATTTTAAAAACTGAATGGCGGGAATAGAGAATGCTCTAGCTCGGACGCTTCCAGCGCAGCACGGGCTTTCGGGCAGCGGCTGTTTCATCCAGGCGCGAGATGCGCGTGTTGTGCGGAGCATCCAGAATTGTCTGCGGTTCCTGCTCCGCTTCCTGAGCGATGTTCTTCATCGCCTCCACGAACAAATCCAGTTCTTCCTTCGACTCGCTCTCTGTCGGCTCAATCATCAGCGCTCCGGGCACGATCAGCGGAAATGCCGTTGTATAGGGATGAAAGCCGTAGTCGATCAGCCGCTTGGCCAAGTCCATTGTCTTGATGCCATTTTTACCTTGCAGTTTGTCGCTGAAAACCACTTCATGCATGGACGGAGTGGAGTACGGCAAATCAAACGTACCTTCGAGCTTCTTGCGCACGTAGTTGGCGTTGAGCACGGCATCTTCCGTGGTCTGACGCAAACCATCCGGGCCGTTCGCCATGATCTAAGCGAGTGCCCGCACAAACGTGCCGACGTTTGCGTAGAAGGCGCGCACACGGCCTACTGACGTCTTGCGTTCGTAGTCCAAACCAAGCCTGCCATCGGGCTTGGTCATTACCGCCGGTGCAGGCCGTAAGGCCTCCAGA
>CAZUCC010000077.1:0-12109 GCA_964619065.1 uncultured Acidobacteriaceae bacterium
TCTGCTTCCTGTCCGGAATTTGGAAGAAGCTGGAAAGTAGGTCTTCTTTGCCACGGGCAAGGGCACGGTGAAAAAGACCGAGCTGATCGATTTCTCGCATGTCATGCAGCGCGGGATTATTGCTATCGGCATCGACTCCGACGACGAGTTGGTCGCGGCTTCGCTGACGGATGGCGACCAGATCATCTTCCTGGCCTCACACGACGGGCAAGCGATCCGCTTCGCCGAGGAAGATGTCCGCTCCATGGGCCGTCCGGCCTACGGCGTGCGCGGCATGGACCTCGACAAGGGCGATTACATCGTGGGCATGGCCATCACGCCGAAACCCGGCGCGGCGCAGATGGGCAAGGAAAAAAATAAGAAGCACGAAGACGAGAACGGCGTGATCGTTGCTGAGAAGGGCACACTGATTCTCTCCGTCACGGAGAACGGTTACGGCAAGCGCACTCCGGCCGAAGAGTACCGACTGCAATCGCGCGGCGGCAAGGGCGTGATCAACGTGAAGACGACGGAACGCAACGGCAAGGTCGTCAGCATCTCGCAGGTGTCGGAGGATTCGGATGTGATGATCATCAGCCAGTACGGCAAGATCATCCGCACCGAGACCAAGCAAATCCGCGAAGCTGGACGCTCGACGCAAGGCGTGCGGCTGCTGAATCTCGAAGCGGGAGACAAGGTCGCAGCGACGTCGCTGATTGCTCCGGAAGAGCCGAACGGCAATGGAAATGGGGACGTGCCGCTGTTGCAATAAGGGCAATGTCTATGTTGAAGCCCCTCAGGAGTCAAACCGAAACGATGTTGAGCAAGGTCTCTCTCGCCGAAAAGTTTTCTCTCTTCCAGGACCACTTCTCACCGAAGATTGTGGGTGAGCTGAACGATTCCTACGTCAAGCTGGTCAAACTCCAGGGAGAATTCGTTTGGCATCATCACGATGACGAAGACGAGATGTTTCTGGTCGTGAAGGGATGTTTGTTCATGGGGTTGCACGACTCGGAGGGCGCGCCACGCGAAGTCGCCATCCATTCGGGAGAGTTCATCATCATTCCCAAAGGCGTTGAACACAAGCCTCGCGCTGATGAAGAGACGCACATCATGCTGCTCGAACCCAAGTCCACGCTGAATACAGGGAACGTTCGCGGCGAGCGTACGGTCGAACACCTGGACAGAATTTAGATACCTGCGATCTTCATTCTTTCAAACTGTCATCCTGAGCGCAGCGAAGGACCCCTACACCCTCGATTCATACAACTCGCTCGCCAGCTTCTCACCGTGCAATGCCCAGTGAGAATGTTGGACAGCGCCCATCCGCGTTAGCATCCTGGGTCCTTCGTTGGGCTCAGGATGACAGCAATATTTTTGTGAACAAAAAATGTATTCTGTTGAACGAGGAATCAGTATGTCCCTGAAAGTCGGCGACGACGCCCCCGATTTCGATTTGGAAGCGGCGACGGGCGAACGCACACACCGGGTAAAGTTGAGCGAGTTTCGCGGCCTGCGGAATGTGGTGATCGTGTTTCATCCGCTGGACTGGACTCCGACTTGAGCTACGCAGCTGCCGGCGCTGAACTCCGACTTGGAGACCTTCGCTGGCTTGAATGCCCAGGTTCTGGACATCAGCGTGGATTCGGTGGTGAGCCACATCGCGTGGCAGAAGAAAGAAATTGGCATGATGCAGTTTCCCTTGTGCTCGGATTTTTATCCGCACGCTGAGGTGAGCGCGAAGTACGGCATTTTGCGCGATGCGCCTCCGGTGCCGGGCATCAGCGAGCGCGCCGCTTTTATCGTGGATAAGAGCGGCAAAATTGCGTTTGCCAAGGTCTATCCGCTGGATCAAGTGCCGGACAAGCAAGAGCTGCTGACGGAGTTGCGAAAGCTGGAAGGTCGTTCCTGATGGGGGGATTTTCTTGCCTTTTCCTTGTCCAGCCCTCTCCAAGACCGAATTTCCCGCAACCCGCTAATTCCAAAAGAGAAATATAGCCGGGGAAGTTGGCGGAAAAACCGTAGCGATTTGATATCCTGAATACAGAGTAGATTCTCTAGAAAAAATCGGCCCATTTCTGGGCCGATTTCTGCAACCTCATTCAAAACAATAGCTACTGCTTGAGCGTCGAGTCGATAAGCGCGTAAAGCTGGTTCAGGTCCGAGGGAACCTCCACCGGTTTGACGCCGGGCTTCGCGCTCACGATGTAGATGGTGGGCGTGTGGTCCAGGTGAATCTGCGTGCCAAGGTTCTTGTCCTGGTCGACCAGGCCGGCCAGCTTGCCTTGTGGATCAATGACAAACGGTAGGGCCGTCTTGTGCGCGGCTGCAAACGTATCGGCGTAACGGCGCAAGTTGTCCGGATTGATCTGGGGCTGGTTGGCGAACATGTAGTCGCGAAACTGGTTGCCAAGATCCTTGGAGGTCTGGTCGAAGTAGCGCGCGATGATGGCGGCTTGCAACGACCAGTCGTGCTTGGGCAGCGGAAAGTCGTGGCGGACCACCGGTATCTTGTAGGTGGCGCTGGCTTTCTCAACTTGCGGCGCGGCGCGACTGCACTGTGGACACTGCAAGTCTTCAAACACAACGATGGCGGCCTTCGCGCCTTTGGGCGCCTTGAGGACGGAAATATCTTGAGAGGTAGCGGTAGCAACAAACAGAGCAGCGAAGAGCGTTAAGAATAGCGTTTTCATAAGCCATGAATCCTTAGAAACTTACAGACAATTGGATGCGGGAAAAGTCTACGATGCCTCCCGCAAAATCCAATTCCATGGTAACCGAAGCAGGTGTGCCAAGGCGACTACGGAGTTCGGGTGGCAGGATGGTCGACAAAAGCCCGGTCGATGGCGGCCTTAAGTTCTTGATAAGGCAGTGCTCCGGGATGGTAGAACGCCACTTTGCCCGCGCGGTTGAGGAGCACGAGCGTGGGGGTGGTGCTGGCGCCGTAGACGCTGAAGTTTTCCTGGCTGACCGGAGTGGGAACATCAGCGAGCGCGGAGTAGTAGCGGTCGCGGACCTGTTTGATGTAGGCCAGCTCGGCAACGGGCGTGGCGTTTTCGCCGCCAGCGGCGTATCCGTAACGCTGCGTGGGTGCGACCATGGCAAGCCCCTTGGAGGCGTACTCGGAGCGCAGGCGCGCGAGGATGGGTGCTTCTCCTTTGCAATCTCCGCACCAGTGCGCCCAGAAGAATAGAAGTACGGGCGAGCCTCTGAGCTGTGCTAACGCAACGGGCTTCGGCCCGAGATGTTCGGCGATCTGCAGCGCAGGTGCGGGCTTTCCGACCAGCGCGAGCAGATTCAGGTTTTTCTGCAGACGGTTGCGGAGGGATGTGTTGCGATAGGTCTGCAGATTTTTCTGAAGAAGCGCGACCGCCTGCGCTGGAGCACCCTTCTCGGCGAGAACCTGGGCTTCGACCTCGATCGCGGCGCCGAGAGCAATGGGAAGATGTTCTTCGGCATCGAGCTTGCGTGTTTTAAGCTGCTGAAGCGCGAGCTGCTCGGTCTTGCGAGCGTAGGCGTCGGCCTGGTCGAGATTGTTGTTTTTCAAATACTCACGGCCCATCCACGAATAGGCCTCGAGATATTCCGGCGTGACGCCATGCTGCGCGCGGTAGGAAGCCAGCTGAGAATCCGCTTGTGTAAAAGCGTGGGAAAAGAGCGACTCGCGGACATCGTCGATGATGCCGGCATGGGCGGCGGCTGCGAGTAATAGAATCCAGGGCAGTGAAGAACGCATGATTTTATGATGACTCAAAATCATATAAGTTGCGAGGGAAGGCTGCGGAGCTTTGCTCCGCTTGGGCAGGCGAGGCGCCTGCCCCCACATGTGCTTAGGCCGGTTGGGGAGCGTGGTTGCGAGCTTGGATTTCGATGAAGACGTTGACTAGGGCTACGGCGGCGGGAGTGACGCCGGGGATGCCGCTGGCTTGGGCCAGGGTGCGAGGACGGACGCGGGCCAGCTTCTCCTGCATTTCGCGGGAAAGGCCACTGACCGTGGCGTAGTCGAACCATGTGGGGATGGCGCGCTGCTCGGCTTTCTTCAGGCGCTCGATGGCTTTGTGCTGCTGATCGAGATAGCCCGCGTACTTGATCTCGGTTTCCACGGATTTGAGATCATTGCGAAGCCAGGCGGCCGAATCGTTCTGTTTTAGCAACGTCGGTGCGAGATCGTCGAGGATCGGAAGCAGGAACTCTATTTTGATTTCCGGACGCTTAAGGAGCTGTGCCAGCGTCTGGCCGATGGCGGGTTGGAGATTGATAGCGGCTTGTGCGTCGGTCGCGATCGTTGTCGAAAGCGCGTCAAGTATTTCCCGCGAGGGCCGCGTCTTCTCCAGAAATTCTTTTAGAGCCTTGAGCCGTTCCTGCTTGGCGAGATAGTTGGACCAAGCTGCATCGTCAATCAAGCCGACACGGCGGCCGTGAGGTGTGAGGCGCTGGTCGGCGTTGTCGATGCGCAGGTGCAAACGGAACTCAGCACGCGACGTGAACATGCGGTAAGGCTCGTTCGTACCTTTGGAAATCAAGTCGTCGATCAAAATAGCGGTGTAGCCATCAGAACGGTTGAGGATGAGCGGCTCTTCGCTCTTCACCTTGAGCGCGGCGTTGACGCCGGCCATCAGGCCTTGGCACGCAGCCTCTTCGTAGCCGCTGGTGCCGTTGATTTGGCCGGCGAGGAAAAGGCCTGAGATCTTCTTAGTTTCGAGAGTGCGCTCGAGCTCCGTCGGATCGATGGAATCGTATTCGATGGCGTAGCCGGGGCGCATCATCTCGGCGGTCTCGAGGCCGGGAATGGAGTGGATGGCGGCGAGCTGGACCTCGATGGGTAAAGACGTGCTCATGCCGTTGACGTAGATTTCGTGCGTGTTCAAGCCTTCGGGCTCGAGGAAGATCTGATGCTGGAGCTTCTCTGGGAACTTGACGATCTTGTCTTCGATCGACGGGCAGTAGCGCGGGCCGATAGATTGAATCTGGCCGCTATACATGGGCGAACGGTGCACATTCTCGCGGATGATGCGGTGCGTCTCTTCCGTGGTGAAGGCGATGTAGCACGGGACCTGCCTGTCGTGATGGGCGACCAGCTTCGTGCGAAAGCTGAAGGGCGTGGGCTCGGCATCGCCGGGCTGGGCTTCGAAGCGTGACCAATCGATGGAGCGGCCATCGAGGCGTGGCGGTGTTCCAGTCTTGAGACGACAGCCGCGAAGCCCGAGATTCTTGAGCGCTTCTCCTAGGAGGACAGCAGCAGGTTCGCCGGAGCGTCCGGCGGGGTACTGCTGCTCGCCGCAGTGAATGAGACCGTTGAGAAATGTGCCGGTGGTGATGATCACGGCGCGAGCAGAGACGTTACGGCCATCGCGGAGAGAAATGCCTCGAGCACAGCGACCAGTTGCCAGTTTCGAGTTGCCAGTTTCGAGTGCGCCAGGTTTAGGGTTGGTGTCCTCGTTTTCTTCGAGGATCAGGCCTGTGACTTCGGCTTGCTTGATTTTGAGGTTGGGTTGCGCTTCGAGTACCTCGCGCATCTTCAGGCGGTAGGCTTGCTTGTCACACTGGGCGCGCGGCGACCAGACGGCGGGACCTCTCGAGGTGTTCAGCAAGCGGAACTGAATTCCAACCGCGTCGGTGACTTCGCCCATGATGCCGCCGAGGGCATCGACTTCGCGGACGAGGTGTCCTTTGGCGATCCCGCCGATGGCGGGGTTGCAGGGCATCTGCGCGATGAGGTCGACGTTGAGAGTGAAGAGGGCGGTCTGGAGGCCCATGCGAGCGCAGGCCATAGCGGCCTCGCATCCGGCGTGACCGGCGCCGACTACGACAACGTCGAAATGTTCTGTGAAGATGGGCATGGCGGCAGTTGCCTTTGGTTATTTTAGCAGTGCAAAGAGCAGATTCCTCGCTGCGCTCGGAATGACAATTTCTATGGGTCGCCGGACTGAACCATAACCTGTGATCCTGATCACTTGCTGGAGGTGGCTGGGGTTTGTATAGTGGTCTGTCGGGCTCCCTGGGAGTTCCGAAGCACTTATAAGGAGCGCATATGACGACCGCTGAATTTGCTACTGAGTTGGACGCGAGAATTGCCAAGTTTGATTTGCTTTGCCATCCGTTTTACAAGGCGTGGTCGGAAGGCCAGCTGACACGCGACGATCTGCGGGAATACGCTTTGGACTATTACGAGCACGTGCGAGCGTTTCCCAGCTACCTTGCCGAACTGGCCGTGCGCCTCGACGAGGGTCACACGCGCCGCGCGGTGCTGGCGAACATGAGCGAGGAGCTAGGCCATGAGAAGGGCAAGACTTCCGGACCTTCGCACGCGGAGTTGTGGATGGATTTCGCGGAGGGCATGGGAGCACGGCAGGAGTATGTGCGGCCTGTGTTGCGGGAGATCACTGAGTTGATTGCACACTTCAACGACGCGGCTAGCTTGGGTTCCGTGGAAGAGGCGCTAGCGGCTTTCTATGCCTACGAGTCGCAGGTGCCACGGATTGCTACGGAAAAGGAACGCGGCCTGCGGGCGTGGTATGGCGCGGATGATCGCACTTGCAGCTACTTTGCCTTGCACCGGACGGCGGATGTGTATCACTCGCAGGTTTGGCGGAAATTGTTGGAGAAGCAAGTTGCGGAGAATCCTGAGGCTGCGGAGAAGGCTTTAGCAGCGGGCGAGGCTGCGGCTGCGAGGCTGTGGGGGGCTTTGGATGGGATGGAGAGCCGCCGGATGAGCGCGCTTGCGGCGTAGTTTCTTTTTTAGAAATTGGAGGCCACCGGTTCAAGGATCGGTGGCTTTTTGTTTTTACAGAAACCAGGATGACAATTCTAAAGGTGAGATGCGGCTCTAGCTTTCCTACGCGGGCGAGGCGCCCGCGCCACACTAGCCGCCGATGTGGACCATGGTTCTTGAGGCGGGGACGAAATCTGGTTCGCCGATGTGATGGCGGGCTTCTTTTTTTGAAATTACTGCGCGGATGAATGCGGTGCACTCTTCGTCGGAGACGCCGCGGCGCATCACGCCGTACAGGTCGTGATCCCACACCGAGAAAAGGCAGGTGCGGATTTTTCCGTCGGAAGTGATGCGGACGCGGCTGCACTGGCCGCAGAACGGCATGGACACCGGGGCAATGATTCCAATTTCGCCGAGCCCATCAGCAAAGCGATACTTTCTGGCAGTTTCACTGCGCTCGTGAGGAATTTCGACGAGGGGGCGAAATCCGCTGAGCCGGTCGACGATCTCTTTCAGCGGGACTACGGCCCCGGGCGACCAGGCGCGGTCTTCCTCCAGCGGCATGAACTCGATGAAGCGGACGACAACCCCTTCTTCACGCGCGAACTTCCCTAGAGGTACGATTTGATCTTCGTTAAAGCCGCGCAGTAGAACGCAGTTAACTTTGACGGGATCGAGGCCAGCGCGGCGGGCCGCGCGAATCCCCGCGACCACACTCTCGTATCCATTGGGCACGCGAGTGATGCGGGCAAAGCGCTCGGGATCGACGGCATCAAGGCTCACGGTTACGCGGCGCAGTCCGGCATTTTTGAGAGGCTGCGCCAAATCGGCGAGGAGATGCCCATTGGTGGTGAGCGCGATATCCGGCGCGTCCCCGTAGATGGTTCGCAGCTTCGCCAAATCCCGTACGAAACCGGTGAGGCCGTTCCGCAGTAGTGGCTCACCGCCGGTGAGGCGAATCTTGGTAATTCCCAAACCCACGAACAGACGCGCCATGCGCAGATATTCGTCAAAGTGCAGCTCGGAATAGACGGCTCCGCTGGTCCCCGTGCGGCAATAAACACACTTGTAGTTGCATCGGTCGGTGATAGAGATCCGAAGGTCGGCAATGACGCGCCCGTGTTTGTCGGTCAGGGGCATAGTTTGTGGCATTCAGGTCTTCAAATTCGCGAAAGTGGGAAAGGAGGCAGGGCGGAAGTTCAGACCCGGTCCATCCCCCAGAGTTTCGCGGGGTGTCCGCACCACACACTCACCGCTGCCGCGCCAGGGTATTTCCGTAGGCTGGGGCAGTCGAAAAACCGTAGTTCGATTATCCGGGTTGGCTGGGGGAGTTGCAAGCGAGAGGGGCGCGGTTACTTCCGTGACTTCGAAGTTTCGCGGGCGTTCGGGGACAATGCGTTGGGGAGATCCTTATGAAACTCAAGCAAGTGGGCATCTGGATTTTGTTGGCGCTCCTGGCCATTGGGCTGACAGGCTGCACATCCGAGGCAACGCGTGAACGGCAGCAGCAAAGAGAGGCAGCGCGCAAGGTCGCGGAAGAAGACCAGAACCTGCAAGACAAAGAAGTTTCCGAGCAAGCCGATCGCGCGATCATGCTTCAGGCACAGGAAAAGCTGGACGCGGTGGAGCAGAAGCGCACGAATAACGTGTACGCACATTCCTGCCGCAAGGTGACCTTGGCGAGCTATGCGCTGAACGCTACCAATTTAGACACGAGCCAGTGTTCAGCAGAGCAACTCAAGCTGGAGCAGGAAGCGGAGAAACGGCAGATGTTCGACAAGGCATTCGAAGACGCGACGAAGGACCGCAACAAACACTAGCCGGGAGATCATTATGAAGTGCAAGAAAACGACAATCTTGATGGTATTGGTGCTCTTCGCGGCTGGGCTGACTGGGTGCAAGTCGGGTGGTACGCAGGAAGGCCAGACTTTGCAGGAACCGCCGATGTCGGAAGAAGAACGGGGGCTTGTGCAGAAAGAACAGGATAGGCTCGACGCTGTTGAGCGGCAGCGGACGGGCAATGACTCCGCGCATTCCTGCCGCAAGGTGAAGGAAGTTTACGCTTACTCGGGCACGAAGGTCGTGGATACGAACGGGTGCTCAGCGGAGCAGGTGAAGCTTGAACAGGATGCGGAACAGAAGCAAGCTCGCGATAAAGTGATTGCAGAGCGCGTCCGGGCTATCGGCGAGATGCGAGAAAAGCTTGAACATAACATGAAGCCGGCCAAGGCGCGCGACTCCGACGATCAATAGCAAGCGAGACCCGCGGGCGAGGCACCCGCGCCACATAAACCTCTACATGCCGTCGTAGTTGGGACCGCCGCCACCTTCCGGAGGGACCCAGGTGATGATCTGGTAAGGGTCCATGATGTCGCAGGTCTTGCAATGGACGCAGTTGGCGGCGTTCAGGCTGATGCGCTTCGCGTTCGTTGTTCCGGCTGGAGCTGCCGTGTCTTCCACCATCTCGTAGACATTTGCCGGGCAGAAGTGCGTGCACGGGTTGCCAAATTCTTTGACGCAGCGGGTGTTGCAGATGTTGGTATCGTGAATGACCAGGTGTGCCGGTTGATCTTCCTCGTGCTTGGTACCGGAATGGTAGAGATCGGTGAGCTTGTCGAAGGTGAGCTTACCGTCGCCTTTGGCGTCACCGATCATGTGAGCTTCGGGGCCGCCCTCGGCGGGCAGCGAAGAGAGATGCTGCATGTTTTCGTGTCCGGCATGCGACGGGTAACGAGCGTGCAGGCCGCGACCAAAGGTGACTTGTTGCAGAGCGGTGTGAACGAGTCCGGCGTAGAAACCTTTTTCGAATCCTTGATGAAAATTGCGGACCTTCCAGAGTTCTTCCTTGAGCCAGCTTTGGTCGATGCGTTTCGGATATAGGCCAAGCGTTGCCGTGGACGGATCGTTCTTGGCCAGAGCTTCATAGGCGGTTTGGGCGGCGATCATGCCGCTTTTCATTGCCAAGTGAATGCCCTTCAGACGAGCCGAGTTGACGAAGCCGGCGGAGTCGCCAATCATCATAAAGCCGTCTCCCGCGAGCGCGGGGGGGGCCCCCCATCCGCCATAGGGCAGCGACTTGGCGCCATAGCGGATCATGCTGCCGCCTTCCAGCAGCTTGGCGATGAACGGGTGGCGTTTGAATTCCTGCAGCACGCGCTGAGGGTCGAGGCGAGGGTCTTGATAGTCGAGTCCGGTGACGAAGGCCAGCGAGACGATGTTATCTCTTCCGCCGTAAATGCCGGCGCCGCCGTACTCCTTAGTGGTGAGCGGGTAGCCCAAGGTGAGGATGACCTCGCCGGGCGCCACGCGGCCGGGAGGGAGTTCCCAAAGCTCTTTCACGCCGACGCCGTAGGTTTGGGGATTGGCATCGCGGGCTAGATCGAATTTTGCGATTAACTCCTTGGTGAGAGATCCGCGTGTGCCCTCGGCCAGAACTACGACTTTGGCCTGGATGTCGTAGCCGGGCTCGAAGTTCGATTTCTTTTCGTTTTGTTTGTCGACGCCTTTGTCATCGGTGCGAACGCCGGCGACGCGGTTGCCTTCGTACAGAAGTTCGGATCCGGCAAAGCCGGTGAAGACGGTAATGCCCGCGGCTTCTACCTTTTCCGCCATCCACTTGACGAAGCGGTTGATGGAAATGACGTAGTTGCCGTGATCCTGGAGCGGCGGCGGCGTGATGGGGAACTTGAAATGCCTGGTCTTGGTGAGATAGTGGACGGCTTCTTTGCGGACCTGGGCCTCGATGGGGGCTTCTGTTTCAAATCCGGGAAGGAGCTCGCGCATGGCGCGTGGGTCCAGGATCGCGCCGGAGAGGCAGTGCTGGCCGATTTCCCGGGCTTTCTCGAGGACATAGATGTTTTCCTTGCTGAGCGGCGCGTAGGGATGAATCGCGTTGTGCTCGTCGATGAGCTGCGAGAGGCGGAGCGCACAGGCCATGCCGGCAGGACCGCCGCCGACGATAACGACGTCGGCTTCCATCTTGGGACGGTCGGGAACTTCGAGCGATTTGCGGAAAGTGAGCATTCAATTTCTCAGTCTCGAAGCGAACACACGATGATAACGGAATTTAGATCTTAACGAAGCGGGTCCGGCACCGAAAGCTGTTTGCAAATATGTATCGCAGTTGGGTTCTTGATTTCACGGTGACGCGGGACAGTGCTGGTTTGCCGAGACGAAGGATTGAGGTAAACGCTATGCTTCGCACCCTCACGCGCGAGGCGACACCCGTGCGCTTCCAAGTGGCGGATCAGATCGGAGCGTTTCAACGGATTAGGCTACGGAAACCCTGATCTTTTCCCGTGTAACCCGCGCCCCAGGCCGCAGCTGTCCGTTCAGTGTACGGTTCGTTTCCAGCAGTAATTCGACAGCATCACGAAGGTTGTCGCGGGCTTCTTCCAATGTATCGCCCTCGCTGATCGCACCGGGAAGCTCTTCGACATACGCGGTGTAGCCGCCGCCTTCCTGGGCCGAAACTTCCTCGAAAACGGCTGTCAATGTTAGATCCATGTTCTCATTCTACTCCCGATGGCAAGGAGTCCCGTCAGTTGCGATCTAAGCCCCAGATCTCGCTTTCTTGATCTCTTCAATCAACGGCGGCACGATATCGAACAGGTTGCCGACTACCGCAACATCCGCAATTTCAAAAATCGGCGCTTCGGAGTCTTTGTTGATGGCAATCACCGCGCGGGCACCTTTCATGCCAACGATGTGTTGAATGGCGCCGCTGATTCCCAAGGCGAGATAGAGTTTGGGCGAGACAGTCTGACCCGACGAGCCAATTTGGCGGTCCATGGGGAGCCAGCCGTTATCACAGATGGGGCGGGATGCGGCAATTTCTCCGCCGAGTGCTGCAGCAAGCTGTTGGGCGAGCTCGATGTTTTTCTGTTCCTTGATACCGCGGCCCACCGAGACGATGATTTCAGCTTGGGTGAGGTCGACGGCTTGCTTGGCTTCCTTGAACCATTCTTCGGGCTGATTGCGGGCGGCATCGAGACTCACTGCAAACGATTCGACGGGAGCGGCGGCTGGGCCCGCCTCGGCTTTATCTCCACGAAAAGCCCCGTTTTGGAACGTAGCGATCCAGGGCGAGTCTGAGCCAAAGCTGACGTCGGCCGAAAACTTTCCCTGGAACATCTGGCGGATGAAAAGCAGCCTGCCGCCATCGTGCTTGTAGCCGGTGCAATCGCTGATGACGCAGCGGCCGAGTTGCGTCGCGAGCTTCGGGGCAAAATCGCGGACCTGGTAGGTGTGCGGGAGGAGCACGAGCTTGGGCTGCTTCGTGGTGATGAATTGCTTGAGCGCGGCAGCAAACGCGTCGGGATTGTAGCGGTCGCGGTGCGGGGAACAGGACGCATAAATCTTCGTACACTTCTGTTCCGCCACCCCTGTCGGCAGTCCTGCCAACCTACTGCACACTCC
>CAZUCC010000078.1:0-1035 GCA_964619065.1 uncultured Acidobacteriaceae bacterium
CGAACGGCGGAGAATCACCATCAACCTCGCCCCCGCCGACATTAAGAAGGAAGGCTCCGGTTTCGATCTGCCCATGGCGCTCGGCATCCTCGGCGCCTACGGCGGCCTCAGGCCGAAAGAGATCGACGACTGCCTCTTCGTCGGCGAACTCTCGCTCGACGGCGGCATTCGCGGCATTCGCGGCACCTTGCCCATCGCCATCGAAGCCCGCGGCCGCAAGATTCGCCGCTTGGTCGTGCCCAACATCAACGCCCGCGAAGCCGCCATGGTCGGAGGCGTTGACGTCTATCCCGTCAACTCGCTGCTCGACGTCATCAATTTCCTGAACAAGAATTCCGACCGGCCGCCGCTCACCGTCGAGCGCGACAGCCTTCTCCGCGAGTCACAGCAGTTTCATGTTGACTTCAAGGATGTTCGCGGCCAGCATACCGCCAAGCGCGCTCTCGAGGTCGCCTGCGCCGGCGGCCACAACATCCTGATGATCGGCCCACCCGGATCCGGCAAAACCATGCTCGCCAAACGCATGCCCACCATCCTCCCGCCGCTCACGTTTGAAGAAGCGCTGGAGACCACCAAGATTCACAGCGTCGCGGGCGTACTCGATTCCAACGCTGGGCTGGTCGGCCTGCGCCCGTTCCGTGCCCCTCATCACACCATCTCGGATGCAGGCCTCATCGGTGGAGGCGCAGTCCCGCGTCCCGGCGAAGTTTCTCTTGCGCACAACGGGATGCTATTTCTCGACGAGCTTCCCGAATTTCCTCGCAGCGTTCTCGAAGTCATGCGCCAGCCGCTCGAAGACGGCACGGTCTGCATCGCCCGCGCCGCCGGGTCGCTCACGTTTCCGGCGCGCTTCATGCTCGCCGCCGCTATGAATCCGTGCCCCTGCGGTTATCACAACGACCGCACCCGCGAATGCCGCTGCCCCCCCCCGCTCATTCAGCGCTATATCTCCAAGATTTCCCGCCCCCTCCCCGACCGCATCGACATTCCCATACACGTTCCAACCGGGAAATAAAACAAAATCCGGAACGGCCC
>CAZUCC010000078.1:1045-11406 GCA_964619065.1 uncultured Acidobacteriaceae bacterium
CTCCCTGCCCCCTCGGTTATCACCACCGCCCCAACCGCCAATACCCCTCCCCCCCCCCCCTCCATTCGCCGCATTACCCCCAAGTTTCCCGGCCCGCGCCTCGCCCGCATCGACATTCAAATCGACGTTCCAGCCGTGAATTACAAAGAAATGCGGAACGGCGCCGAGCCCGAGGGCTCCGCTCAAATGCGTGACCGTGTGATCTGCGCCCGCCACATCCAGCTACAGCGCTTCGCCAAGGAAAGAATTTTCTGCAACGCGCAAATGGCTCCGCGCCAGATGCGCACCTTCTGTGAACTCTCCGCCGACTGCGAGAAGCTTCTCGAACGCGCCATGCTGCAACAAGGACTCAGCGCCCGCGCTCATGACCGCATTCTCAAAGTAGCCCGCACCATCGCCGACCTCGAAGCCGCGGAGCACCTCGAAACCAAACACATCGCCGAAGCCATCCAATACCGCACGCTGGATCGCACCTACTGGGCTTGATTTAGGATTGTGCGATGGAGCAACTCCGGGTACGGCCATCCACAGAAGATGACGTGGCAGAGATCGCGCGGATCTATGCCCACTACGTCCACCACAGCACCGCAACCTACGAGTTGGAGCCGCCAAGTCGCGAGGAAATGGCCCAGCGTCGCTCGAATATCCTGGCACTCGGCCTGCCGTATCTCGTCGCTGAGCGAGAGGGTGCGATCCTCGGTTACTCCTATGCCGGTCGCTACCGCCCACGTCCCGGATATCAGTTCACGATCGAAGATTCCATCTACATCGATCCGCAACACGCAGGCCATGGTTGTGGAAAGGCGTTACTGACCGCCCTGATCGAGATCTGCGAGCAAGGTCCGTGGCGCCAGATGATTGCGGTCATCGGTGATACCGCAAACACAGCCTCCATCCGTTTGCACGAGCGCTTCGGATTCCGCAGCGTGGGAACGCTAAGTTCGGTGGGCTTTAAGTTCAACAGGTGGGTGGACAGTGTGCTGATGCAACGAGAACTCGGCCCAGGAAGCTCGACACCAGCAGAAAAAGAATAAGTGGTTCAACGTGGGGACGGCCGCCCGGGGGGTCCAGGAAGCGAAGCTTCCACTAATCGATGGACTGCAATTCTTTCCCCGGCTTAAACCGCACTGCCTTCCCCGGAGGAATCGACACCTCAGCCCCGGTCCGAGGATTGCGTCCAATCCCTGTCTTGCGCGGACGCACGGTAAACACGCCAAACCCCCGCAGCTCAATGCGATCACCCTGCGTCAGCGCCTTCTTCATGCCCTCGAAGACGGTCTCGACCGCCGCTTCGGCCTTGGTTTTGGTGATCCCAGTCTTGGTTACTACTTCGTTAATAATATCGAGTTTAATCACGGGTTGGGCTCCAGCCGGACGGTTTCGGCAACGCATCGAGGCTCAATGCGAAGGTCCATCAAGTCCCTGATGCTAAGGAAGATAGCGGCGATTGTCAATGTCCCCCGCGGTCCCGTACTATAGCTAAACACCCTCGATCCGCCAGCCAGAAGTACGAAAAGCAGTGCCAAATTCCCAAATTCGACGCCCTGTCGTCCATATAAGAAGGAGCTTCATGATTAAGAGTGACCGCTGGATCCGCAAAACGGCTCTCGAGCACGACATGATCAACCCGTTTTCGGAGAAGCAAGTGAGCCAGGGAGTGATCTCCTACGGTGTTTCCTCCTACGGCTACGACCTCCGCGTCGCCGACGAGTTCAAGGTCTTCACCAACGTGAATTGCACGGTGGTCGATCCCAAGCATTTTGACGAGCGCTCGTTCGTCACTATCCAGTCCGACGTCTGCATCGTGCCGCCGAATTCTTTCGCGCTGGCGCGGTCGGTGGAGTACTTCAAGATTCCCCGCGACGTGCTGACAATCTGCGTCGGCAAGTCCACCTACGCCCGTTGCGGCATCATCGTCAATGTCACACCCTTCGAGCCGGAGTGGGAAGGCTTCGTCACGCTGGAAATCTCCAATACAACGCCGCTTCCGGCCAAGATTTATGCTAACGAAGGGCTCTGCCAGATCCTGTTCTTCCAGTCGGATGAAGTTTGCGAAGTCAGCTATGCCGACCGCAAAGGCAAATACCAGTCGCAGCAGGGAATCGTGCTGCCCAAAATGAAATGAGGGCAGAATGACAAAATGAGGGCTGACCCCAGGCGCCAGCCCTCCGGGCGCAATACTCCGATTCAGCGCCCAATCGCAAAGAGCACAGCATCGTTGATGGCGAACGCCGTCCCGTCACTCCCAATCACCGTGGGTGTGTAGGCTTCTCCGATTCCGCCGCTCAGGGTAATAATTTGTGTGAAGCTGTTAGTAGTTAAGTCCCAGCGGTAGAGCTTTCCGTCCTCACTATTGGCGAGCACAGACTTTGTAACCGGATCAACCGCGGCGGCATTGATGCACCATTCGCGCACAGCCCCAGGGAAGGTCGGGGCGCCGGGGTCGGGCGTAACGCCCTTGATGGTCAGCACTTCGTTCATGACCCGCACTGCCGGAAAAACGGGGTCTGCTTTGGTCGCGTTGGGATCGAGGATCGCGATCTTGTTCAATCCATCTCCCGTGCTGATGCCGGCGTAGTTGTTGTATTTCGTCATCAACAGGTAGGTGGAAGTCCCGTGATACGAAGGCACCGCCGACGCTGGCACAATGGATGCCGTATCGTCCCAACCGAAGCCGCCTGGAGTTTTTTGCTGCGTCAGATCGCTGTTGAAATGCAGCAGCCAGCCGCGGTCATTGTGTTGAGGAAAGGGATTTTCCAGCACACCGAAATACACGTCTCCATCGGGTCCAACGGTGGGCGCGGCGCTGCCCTCATCGGGAATGTCGGCGTCGAATCCCGTGGACGGATCGGTGAGCCTCGCCGCTGTGATGGTTCGCAGAGTTTTGCTGTCCAGCGCCAGCAGGTATCCAAAGCCAAAATCCAAGCTATTCACGCCCACGTAAACAATCTTGCCGTCTGGAGACAATGCCGGAGCGCAACTCATATCCACTTTGGAAATTCCGGGGTCATTAGCGGCGCCGCTGGCGGTCACGAACGAACCCACCCCGGTATTGGAGATTCTCGCCAAGCCGCTTTGCAGCCCAATCGGAGTCGCCCCCTCCACCACAAAGCCGAAATAGAGGTTCCCATTCGCATCTGCCGTTATGGGAGTTTTGGTTTTGACGGGATTGTAGTGGTGCGGATTGGCATTAAAGTTATTGGCGCCGTAGAACACCAGGCGTGAGACTCCGCCCGTGGCCTGGTCGGGAGTATTGCGAACCAGCACCGTTCCTCCAACGGACGGGAGATACAGCTTGCCATGGGAGAGTACGGGACCGAAGCCAAGAGCGAAACTTGCGAACGGCGCCTGATATCCCGTTGTCATGTGCCACAAGCGAACCCCGGTCTTCTGGTTGCGGGCGTCCGTGCGGAAGGCGGTGGAGCTGGTCCTGATTGGCACGATTACCGTGCCCAGGGGAGTCACGAGTGGAGACCCATAGTGGACGAGGATTTCCCCCGCCGGTGGATGCAGGTCTACGGGCGTGTGCCAGTGAATCTTACTCAGCGGCTGGGCCGCCACCGAGGATAAACCCGAGTGCTGAGCGTCGCGGCCATGACCCGGCCAGCCCATAACTTGGGCGCGAGGCTGGGCGGCTTGGGCACCGGATTCCTGTGCAGACGCAAGCGAAACCACGAGCGAAACCAAGACTGTCGCCAAAGCAACGGTCGCAACTGCAACGCGTGTGCGAGGCAAAGATGACTGTCGAAAGAACCGCATGAATTCCTCCATCCCGCTGGAGAAGTCTGGCAGGCGACCGCAGATCGTCAGCGGTAGACCGTTAGCGAGTGAAGAAAAAATACCATTCGACGCGGGGCGATTTGTCTACGCACGATGAATAAGATGTAATTTTTCTGTCTGCTACAAGCGCGAAATTCCTCCAAGCGTCCAAGGGCAGAGTATCCCCTGGCTACTGGAACGGATTTACGATCCGCACTCCATCGATCTCCCGGGCGTCGTGCAGCTTGTGTCAAGCGAGCGCAGGGAGTGCTCCAAAAAGGAAAAGCCGCAGGGAACCTGCGGCTGTCCTCCACCACTCTTGAACGCAACTCCGTGCAGACGACGAACTAGTTGTGCTTGTCCCGGTGAATGCTACGGCTGATGCGGTTTTCGCGACGATTCAGATTTCTCTGCTCGGCCTTGGTCAGGTGGCCGTTATGCTTGGCCATATCTTTCTGTTCCGTGTTTTCCAGCTTGGCTTCGCGCGTCTCCAGATGAGCCGTCTCTTTCGGAGTCAGACTGCCGTTCTTGACGCCATTGGCAATGCGCTTCTGTTGCCGGCCTTCGCGGCGGTTCACTTGGTTGACCCGCGGATGGCCGGGATCTTTCACGCCAGGGCCTGCGCCCGAGGTTGTAGTTTGAGCAGCGGCGGAACCAGCGACCATCAGTCCGCCCACTGCCAGGACTAAGAGCGACTTGCTGAATATGTTGTTCATGTAAGTAGAAACTCCCATGCCAAAGATTAGTTGCGAATGGGGCAAAACAGGCAGGTTACTAAAGTGAGGCGACGGAAGTTACTGCGTGGAAGGAATTGCAGATCTTAGATTTCAGATTGCAGAAGTAGATCTGAAACCTTACTTCTGCAATGCCCTACTTTGCGTCCTCACCCTCTTTATACATGTACTTGATCGAGGGCTTGTAGATCATCAGATTCGGACCGTCCAGCCGGTTGAGCTTCAAGCAGGTTCGGTCGTACCACTCGATGACGCCGTGGACTTCCTCGCCGTCACGCAACACAACCACCATCTGTGTCTTGCCTTGCATCTGTTTCTGGTAGTAGAAATTCTCCGCGTGGGTCGTCTCGGCCGGAGGTGTTTTCTTTCCGCCGCCGGAGCCAGGCCGACGGTCGCCGCCGGGAGCGCCGTGTCCATGACTGGACATGTGACTCGACACATGATTCGAAACATGACTTGGGGCGTGCGAATGGTTCGGAGCATGGCTGGGAGCGTGATTTGGACCGTGGCCAGAGGAGTGGTTCGGAGCGTGCCCGTGTTCGACCCGGTTCAGAACCGGACGAATCAGCTTGCGGTTGGCGAAACCCTCAGGCTCGGCGGAACGTTCCATGACTTCAGACTCGATTGCTTCTTTCATAATCCACCGCTTGAAACGCAAAACTCGTAGGGAGATTCAGCGCAGACCTATAAGGATTGCGAATTCGGGAGTCAAAACTTGCAGTAAAGCTATCACAGGGTTGGGAGGGAGGCAATCCCTCGTATTGATCATAGGACCTCCCTTTGGGATCAAGAGAAGGTTACGTTTGGCGATGCTGCCAAGGCTTGGCCCGGAGCCACGGACGGAGGATCTAAGCCTTCTCCAGCGCGGTGGCAAATGCATCTAACGACAAAGAGCGCAATAGGTTACGGCGCATCCCACGCTCCACTTCCGCCCAGCGCTCGGCCGCTTCCTGCACCCAGGCAAAGCTCGCCGTTTGGGCCAGCTTGCGCAAATCCGACGCAATATCGGTGTTGCGTAGCAGCTCGGGTGTCCCTTCGAGGATCCAGAGAAGGTCTTCCAGCAGGCTGTAGAGCGTCCGCAGAAGGTGCTCGGTCTTGTCGCGGCCGTCTGCGCCAGCGCGGTAGGTCTCGGTGACCTTAAACAGCGCGGTATGGTCGTTGCCTTCGAGCGCCGAGGTGAGCACTGCCAGCGCGTGGCTGCGAGCGGCTGTGTAGGCCGCAAGGTCGAAGGTACGAGCTCGTCCTACGGCTCCGCCTGAAAGGCGTGCTACCAGTGCTCGTTGCGGCGCAGTCCAGTCAGGACGCAGCTTAGCCAAGTCTTCCTCAATGGCGGAAGTCTCCAGCGGGGCCAGAGTAAACGTCACGCACCGCGAGCGGATCGTCGGCAACAGTGCGCCAGGATTCTCCGCCAGCAAAAACAACGTCGCGAAATCCGGGGGTTCCTCTAACACTTTCAGCAGGGAATTGGCTGCTTCCTTCATGAAAGCGGAGCTCGTAAAGATATAGACCCGCTCACGCCCTTCGGCTGGCCGGTAGTAGATGTTCTGAATCACACGCCGGACCTGATCGACCTTCACCATCATCTGCGGCGGATCCGGCGGGATCACCAGCACGTCGGGGTGGGTCTGCACCAGGATTCGCGTCTCTTTCTTGTCTGCTTCCCGAAGCGCCTCCCGAGCCTCCACAGCCTCGGCGAAACGCGCGTCCAAGCCCGCCGCCAGCCCGATTCGCTGGCAGTTCGCGCAGGCTCCACAGAAATCGGGCAGTCCATCCTCGGTACTCGGAGCCAGGCAGTTCATAGTTTGCGCCAGCATTAACGCCAGCGTGTACTTTCCCGCACCAGCCGGCCCGGTCAAAATCACGCCATGGGGAAAGCGCTCTCTCTCGATCGCTTCCCGCAGCCTACGAACGACGTCGGCGTTTCCATGGAAATCAGAAAAAGACATTGATCCCTAACCTCATAGGGCGCGACCTGCTAAGAATCGACGAACATGTTTTGCTCATGTCAAGTCATCATTATTTCAGAGAATGTATGCTGAGATCGAATACTCATTCAGTCGAAAACCGTTTCCCCGCTTAGGTGCCTTCGATAGCAAATGATACCCACGGAGCTCCCCGAGATTTCCATTTCCCGCGCTTTCGTGGAATACTCGCAAGACTCTTCGTAGGTCGAAGAATTATTTCATGAAGACCCGAATCTGCATCGTGGTGCTGGTGGCGTTCACGGTGTTCATAACATGGCGCGCGAAAGTGCTCGAACGGTCCCTCTTCGGGCACGGTACGGTGTCGCTTGTCGACAAGCCTGCGCCGGAGTTTCAGCTTACATCGCTCGACGGACGCAAGGTAGCCCTCGCCGACTATCGCGGCAAGAAGAATCTAGTCGTCAGCTTCTGGGCCAGTTGGTGTGGACCCTGTCGCCTGGAACTGCCTGCGCTCCGATCCTTCTATCAGCGCCATCACAAAGATTCCGAAGATTTTGAAATCCTGGCAATCAGCATTGATGATGACCCTGCAGCCGCAAATGTCTTCGCCACTCAGGCCAAGCTGCCCTTTCCCGTGATGGTGGATTCCTCTCACCAGGCAGCCGATGCGTATGACGTGGAATCCATTCCCGTAATGTTTGTGATCGACAAGACCGGGAAAGTGGTCGACGGTTACGTTGGTTTCGACGCGGCGATGGAGTTTAAGCTCATGCGCGAGCTAGGCCTCCAGGACAAGAAAAATGGAGCCGAAGACGTAAAGGGAGACGCAAAACAAGATAATGCCGCTGCGGGAGGAAAGCCGGATGGCCAATAACGCGATTGACTTCCGCGGAGTCAGCAAGGCTTACCGGCGGCGCCTCAGGGGCGCGCGCGTTCCGGCACTCTCCGATGTTACGTTCGAGGTGGCGCAGGGCGAGGTGTGTGCATTCCTTGGCCCCAACGGAGCGGGCAAGACCACAAGCATCAGTATCTTGATGGGGTTCCTCTACCCCGACTTTGGAGAAGCTCAGGTTCTGGGCTGCGCTCCTGGGGACATTCGCGCAAAACAAAAGATTGGATTCCTGCCGGAGAATTTCGCCTTCCACAAGTACATGACTGCGGAAAAACTGCTGCGGTTTCACCTGAAGCTGGCGGGACGCGGAGTGAAAGGGTCCGATGCGCTGATTTCCAGTCTGCTGAGCAAGGTAAAGTTGGATACGTACAGAGACTTGAAGATCGGAAAATATTCCCGTGGCATGGTCCAGCGTCTGGGGCTGGCGCAGGCACTACTGGACGATCCGCAGTTGCTGATCCTCGACGAACCGACATCAGGCCTCGATCCGGCGGGCCGTAAGGAAGTACGCGATCTCATTTTGGCGCTCAAATCCGAGGGAAAGACGATATTTCTCAGCTCGCACATTCTCTCGGAAGTGGAACAGATTTGCGACCGGGTCATCATTATCAACCGCGGCCAGATGGTCCGTGAGGGACCGATCGCCGGGATGCTTGGCCATGGCGATGGGGTGGAGATCGTTGTGGACCGTCTCCCAGAAGACCTGGAACCGGCTGTGGTAGAACGGGAAGGGGTAATCGAGCGTAGTGCCCAACGGACGAAAATCTTGCTCAAAGCCGTACAGAAACGAGAGATGGCTGAACGGCTGTGGGCGGCGGGATGTGACGTGGTCAGCATCAATCCCGTGAGAAATTCTCTCGAAGACCTGTTTCTGCAGCTTGTGGGCGAGGGTGGGCAGGGAACGCAAGTTTCTCCAGGTCAGACATCTTTGGGGCAATCATCGAACGGGCAGGCATCTGGTGTGCAGACGTCGGATCCTCCAACATCGGACAATCCGGCGTCCGGAGGGCAGGCGTGAAGATTCGAGCAATAGCGTGGCAGACCTTTGGCGGCTTCCTACGCAACCGGCTGATCATGGTGTTTCTCGCGTTGTTTGCCTGCGTCGTGCTGCTTATGATGACACCACTCCTAGGTTACAAGGCCGTGACCACGGCGGAAAATGCGGCGCAGATGCAAGCCTTTGTGCTCGGGGAGGTAGGCGTAATTATGGGAATGCTGAGCGGTTTCGGCACTCTCCTGGCAGCGTGGGCAACGGCGGACGCATTGGTCAGCGAGATGAAATCCGGGACCGTTCTCGCCGTGATGGCGAGGCCCGTATGGCGGTGGCAGTTTCTCGCCGGGAAATACCTCGGGGTTCAGCTTCTGCTTGTGACCTATGTTTTTTCGATGTTCGGGATGAGTTATCTGCTGGCTTGGATGGGCGGTGAGCGCATTCTGTCGTCGCCTTGGGTGCTGATCGTCTATCCGCTGGTGCGGTATTCGATCTATAGCGCAATCGCTATGCTACTGGCTTCCTTCCTGCATCCGCTGGTGACCATGGGGATTGTGTTAGTTATGGCCGCACTGGCGGAGATGGCGTCTCCCGGTGCGGATTCCATGCCCTCATGGTTGCAGATGCCGCTCTGGATAGTGCTGCCGTCCATCAATTTGCTTTCGGAGAGCCGCTTTTTCGCCATTACCAAAGCGGCGCTGAAGCCGATTGGCTGGACCCAACATTTGACTACGCTTGCCTATGGTCTGGACTATGCCTTAGTGTGCTTCCTGCTCGCGGCTTGGTCTTTCCATCACCGCAGTCTTTCCCGGGATTGAAATTGTGTTTGCCGCTAAAGGTAAAAAGATCCAATGTGATCCATCTATCTTAAAATAAAGGACATAGCAGTTCTGCGCCCAACAGTTTAGCTCCGCCATCCTTCCGCCCGTATCGGATAGGGTACGCAAAAGGATCCTTCCGAAAAGAACCCTTGACGTTTGACTTCACGCCCTCTAGAATCCAGTGTTTTCTAAGGTTGCATCTGAAGTCTCTGGGTCCGTAACGGGACAAATCCTTGAAATTAAGCAACTTCAGAGTGGGTCAGAGCATCTAGTTACCTAGTTCCTGCTTCTCCGCGGAAACCTAAAGTTGAGACCCCCGGAAACTTGTGCAAGCCGGCTTGATCCGGGCGTTCTAAAGCAGGGTGGCGTGCCATCCGCGGCAATTTTAACGGAAAGAAGGTTTTCCATGCGTTCACGCAAAGTTTTCGGTGCTTTACATACGATGAAGAATCGTTATATCCTATGTCAGCTCGCCTCCAAGGCCACGCGCAAGTTTCATCGGCCCAACACCCGTATCCAGGAAACCATGAATGAGGTACTGGAGTTGATTGCCTCGGAGCAGCTACCGATCTTGAAGGAATCGGAAGACAAGAATAATATTGAAGAGCGCCAGCGGGCGGCATAAGCCCGCCCTGCCTCTTCCGCCTCCGCTCGGCTGACAAATTTCGACCCTGAATTTTTTCCTGCAACCCCTCCGAAACAATCCCCAACCAGGTGACTGAATGACCATTTCCGAATTAAAAGAAAAAAACATTACCGAACTAACCAAGATCGCCCGGACCTTGGATCTGCCCGGTACCAGCGGCCTCCGCAAGCAGGATCTGATTTTTAAGATCCTCCAGGCCCAGAGCGAAAAAGAAGGCCACATCTTTGCTGAAGGTGTGCTCGAAATCCTGCCCGATGGCTATGGTTTCCTCCGCTCCCCGGATTACAACTACCTGCCCGGCCCCGATGATATCTACGTCTCGCCCTCCCAGATTCGCAAATTCGACCTGAAGACCGGCGACACGGTCAGCGGCCAAGTGCGGCCTCCGCATGAAGGCGAGAAATATTTCGCGTTGGTCAAGATCGAAGCCGTCAACTTTGAATCGCCTGACGAAGCCCGTAACAAGATTTTGTTCGACAACCTGACGCCTCTCTATCCCCAGGAACGCATCAAGCTGGAAACATTTCCCGAAAACGCGAACGCCCGCCTCCTGGAATTTCCTTACCCCATCCGGAAAAGGCCAGCCGAGCCGAGAT
>CAZUCC010000079.1:0-11259 GCA_964619065.1 uncultured Acidobacteriaceae bacterium
GGCAATGCGTTCGGCCCGAACTTCAACAATCGCCGTCTTGCCCACGCCTGGTTCGCCAATGAGCCCCGGATTGTTCTTGGTGCGTCGGCAGAGAATCTGGATCACACGATCGACTTCCCCATCCCGTCCGACCAGGGGATCGAGTTGCGTATCCTGCGCAGCTTGGGTGAGGTCGCGGAGAATTCCGCCAATAACGAGGATTCGCGCTGGCGTTGTGGTTGAGCTTTTTCCTGGGTCGTGCGTGCTAACTCCTCACGTACAGTGGAAAGGCGCAGGCCGCGCTCATGCAAAATCTCCGCCGCAAAACATTTTTCCTCACGCAGCAGGCCCAACAGCAGGTGCTCCGTGCCAATGTGCTTGTGCGAAAGCCGCTCCGCTTCCTCGGCGGCGTAGGCGAGCACGCGCTTGCATTCATTGCTGAGCGGGAGGTCGACCGAAGTCGAGACTTTCTCGCGAATCGTGGTGTGTCCCTCGATCTGCTTGCGGATCGATTCGATATTCGAGGGTGAACGCAAAAACCGGTTGGTGAGGGCCTTGTCTTCGCGCAACAGACCGAGCAGCAAGTGTTCGGTCTCAATGTAGGGAGACCCAAACTGGCTGGCTTCGTAACGTGCGAAGAAAATAACTCGTCGAGCTTTCTCCGTATAACGTTCGAACATTTCGCCCTCTCCTGAAACTCCATCCCGGGCGGCCCTACGCCGCCCTTCGGAAGTTCCTGGACTCACTCTTCATATTATGCAATCAAGCTGCCAAGAATCCCAAGTCCCCGATCGTGCCAAGACATAGCTCTTAGGGTTCCGCCAAAATCCCCCTGTCTTCTCCGTAAATCCGTAAGCTCCGTAAATCAATAGCTCCTGAAGCCAGTATGCTGAACGCTCAAGCCGGAAGCGACTCCGGCGTTACTTCTTCTACGTGACCTTCGTGTAAACGCAACACGCGATGGCAGCGCCGGGCAAACCCCAAATTGTGCGTCGCAATCAGCGATGTCAACTCGTGCTCGCGATGCAACTGCGCAATCAGCTCAAATACCGCGTCGGCTGTGCGATTGTCGAGATCGCCTGTAGGCTCATCTGCCAACAGAATCTTCGGTTTCGTAATCAACGCCCTCGCGAGTGCTACCCGCTGTTGTTCGCCGCCGGAAAGTTCACCTGCGCGATGATATGCACGCTGATCTAGGCGCACTTCCCGCAGCCATTGGGCAGCTTGCTCTTCGGCTTGCGCGTGCCGCATTCCTCGTACCAACAGTGGCATGGCCGCATTTTCCAGCGCAGTAAACTCCGGGAGCAGATAGTGGAACTGCCAAGCATAGCCGATTTCGCGGTTACGAAATTCAGCGGCAGCCTCTTCTCCTAGCGTCCCTACGTCCATGCCGGAATAATTCAGGCCCGAGTACTTCACAGTGCCACGGGAAGGACGGTCAAGCGCCCCCAGAATGTGCAACAGAGTGCTCTTGCCGGCTCCGCTTTCTCCCACCAGCGCAAGCATTTCTCCTTGCTGAACGCGAAAAGACAGGTTGTCAAAGAGCACAATCTCCCCCGCTCCAGAGCGGAAGGTCTTGCTCAAGCCCTCGATTTCAAGGATGAAGGCCTGCTTTGTTAGATGCAACTTGCGTCTCCGCCGTCACATCTTCCTATCCAAACTGCCGTCGAAGCCTTCACTTTTGGTGAGCCTCCATGCTTCATTAGATCACGAAGGCGCTACCGAAGTTCCATCCCTAAGTTCAGGAATCGGCATCTGAGGCCACTGTAAACCCGTTTGGGGACGGCGCAACATAACGACAGTCACCGGAGACGAAAAATGGACGCCCACGCCTCTATAACGTTCTTAAGCCGCCTATTCGTAGCGCAGGGCCTCAGCGGGCAGGATTCGGGCTGCCGAAGACGACGGATATAACGTCGCCAGAAACGAAACCGCCACCGCGATCAATGCCACAATCACTCCGTCCGTCAGGTGTGGTGCGAAAGGCACATAATCGATCGAATAGACCTCGGCGGACAGTGAAATCAGGCGGTAGTGCGCTCCCGCCCACGAGAGCGCGAAACCGAGAATCAACCCCAACGCAGTTCCTACGACACCCACCAACATGCCTTGCAGAATGAAGATGCGCCGCACCTGCGACTTCTTCGTACCCATCGACATCAGGACGGCAATGTCTTTTGTCTTTTCCATCACCATCATGGTGAGCGAAATTAAGATGTTCAGCGCCGCCACGAACACAATCAGTCCGATGGTGATGAACGTCACCAGCCGCTCCAGGCGCAGTGCGCGGAAGAGCGCTTTGTTCTGCTCCATCCAGTGTGTCGCCATGAAGCCCTTGCCGGCGGACGATTCAATCTGTTTGGCCACATCGGCCGCGTGATAGATGTCGTCGATCTTGAACTCCAGCACGGAGATCACATCCCCCAGCCCAAACAGTTGCTGCGCATCCGAAAGACGAACGAATCCCCAGGAACTGTCATAGTCGTAAAAACCGGAGTCGAAGATTCCGGCCACACGGAAACGAATATATTTCGGCACCATACCGAACGGTGTAAGTTCACCTTGCGGGCTGGTAACCAGGACCACGTCGTTTACCTTGGCCCCGAGGTCGGCAGCCATGTCCTTGCCCAGCACAATTGGCGGCATCGAGGCGACACGCTCCCGCACAGCCGCAAGGGAATCGGAAGGAGCAGATTGTGGGGTATTCGCTTGTGTGGCGCGGACACTCTTGTCCGCGAGGTCTTGTTCTTGATCTGCCTTTGTGGGATCTGTCTTTGCCGCCGAATCTTCCAGAGCCTCCGCCGACCCGATTTTCACCGAATTCAAAAGGTCGCTGACCCGGCGTTCCTCGGAGGGAATCATACCCTTCAGCACGGCTCCTCGAGCCCGCGAACCGCGCGAAACTAAAACCTGCTCATAAATTGCTGGCGCCGCCGCCACCACATGGGGTTGCTGGCTAAGATGCTGCAGAAGGTCGCGCCAGTCGTGAATGCCGTCGCTTTGCACACGCAGCAGATTGACGTGCGAAGTCGAACCCAGAAGACGCTCCTGCAGATCCTGCCGGAATCCATTGTTGATGGCGAGCGCAATGATGAGCGAAGCCACACCCGCCGCCACCCCCAAAATCGAAATCACCGTGACCAAGCCGACGAGCGCCTGCCGCCTTTTGGCGCGAAGGTAGCGAGTCGCAATAAAGAGTTCAAAGCGCATCGAAACGGCCATGGGGGAAGAACTACCTATTTCTTCTTCGACGCCATTGGAACCACCACGCGTCGCAGCGGCACCAGCGCGCCTTTTGCCGGGTCCACCGCGGCCGCCCGGGGCAGCACCTCGCGCTGCACGTACTGCACGAAATCTTGAATCTGGAGCTGCATTTCCTCCATGCGCTCGCGCATCTGGAGAATGATGCCAATGCCCGCAATGTTGACGCCCAGTTCGCGCGCCAGCGACAGAATGAATTCCAGCCGCTGCAGATCTTCCTCGGTATAGAGGCGCGTGTTGCCCTCGGTCCGCGACGGCTTCAGCAGTTCCTCGCGCTCATAAAGCCGCAGCGTCTGCGGATGAATCCCATACATCTCCGCCACCGCGGAGATCATGTACGCGCCTTTGGATTTGCGTTTCGTCATGGGGGTTCGACGTCCCCAATACTCTACAACAAGCAGAATGCGCAGAAGAACTACGTGCAGCTCTGAGCCATGGTGTGAAGGTGATTGTGGCACGTGAATGCGATGAAAATGCTCGATTTCACCGCTCTCGGCATCTTGGAGAAGGGATTGGAATCCTAACCTGAATCCGCCAAGCCCCTTCCCCAGTGATTCTCACCTCTCTCTGCAGCTAACAATCTCGCCCCGGAAAACGAGAGCATTGCACTCCGGAACTGTCCGGCGTACATTGTTGGTCTCCCGGGAAATCAAAAATGGAAATCCGTGTTACAGGAGGGCCGCCATGGCACCGCGGAAGACTCAGAGCACTCGGCCACGATCGAAAGCAACAGCCTCCGCGTCGGGGCGCCTTACTGAGATCAGCAAAAGCAGTGCACAGATCGTCCAACATGCTGCCGCCTTGCTCGACGAGGAGTTTGCCGCCGGTATCGTCGCCGCTAAGCAGATGCAACAGCGTTTTCGCAAAGAGCGGCGCATTGATACGCGCGACTTCAAGGATGCTCTGGACAAATTCCAGAGTGACGCGCATGAGGTCGTGAATCTTATGAATGACCGTCTTGCCGATGCTCGTTCGGAACAGAACGTTGTACTGATGCAGCGCCTGGTCAGCAATACCCATAGCGTGGTTGATCTGGCCGTCGAACTGGTCAACACAGGCGCTGAAATTGCCGACCAACTGGCCAAGTCGAGTCCAGTGAAGTCTGGCCCGTTGAAATCTGGCCCAGTGAAAAAGACTGCGGGCCGCAATGCCAGCCGCAACCGCTAAGCGCCGCGGCCGGCGAATCTCTCGCGCACGTGGAGCGACTGGGTTCTTTGAGAGCACCCTTGCGCGTTATCGCGATCTCACCACGCAGGCTCTCCTCGATCTGATCCCCCAAGGCGGTCCACCTTACCTGTACGACCTGGTTCAGGTCTATCCCCGGCGTTCCGCGAAAGGTTTGCGCGCAGCGTTGTGCTTTGCCACGTGCGCCGCGTTGCGGGGCAATTCCCGGCAAGCGCTCAACTCTGCCGTCGCTATTGAACTGCTCCACAATGCATTTCTAATTCACGATGACGTGCAGGACGGCAGCGAACGCCGCCGCGGCGCCCCCACCCTCTACCGGGAACACGGCATTCCGATCGCGGTCAATGTGGGGAACGCCACCAACCTTCTGGCGCTGCGCCGGCTCATGCAGAACCGCGACCTTCTCGGACCGCACGTGAGTTGGCAAGTGTTCGAAGAGACCGAACGCATGATGCGGCATTCTTTGGAAGGCCAAGCCATGGAGCTCGCCTGGATTCGCGATAACGTGTCCATGCTCGGCGTCAAAGACTACCTCCACATGTGTCTCAAGAAAACGTCCTGGTACTCCTTCATCTATCCCATGCGGGTCGGTGCTTTGATTGCGCAGTCTGGGCATCTGGAGCCGGATCGGTTCACTCGTTTCGGCTGGTACTTCGGCGCCGCATTCCAGATTCAAGACGACATCCTGAACCTTACCGGCGACTACCGGAAGTACGGCAAAGAGATCGGCGGCGATTTATGGGAAGGAAAGCGGACGCTGATGCTGATTCATGTGCTCAAGCACTGTTCCGCCCCGGAGCGCCGCCGCCTCGAGCACTTCCTGGCCCAGCCGCGGAGTGAGCACACCCGCGCGGAAGCCGTCTGGCTCTACAGCTTGATGCGGCGCTACGGCAGCATTGACTATGCCCGGCGGGCGGCGCGTCAGCTTGCAGGGGCCAGTTTGCTGGAAGCGTTGGCCGCGTTCCGCCACGTCCCCGACTCGGAAGATAAGCGCTTCATCCTAGAGATGATCTTTTACGTAGTGAATCGCGACCGTTAGAGAATCAAACGATCAGCAGATCGTCCGGCGCGAGCGCAGCAATCTTCTTCTCTTCCGCCACGGACACTTGCTTGAAATGGCTCTTGCGAGCTGCCCAAATACCGGCACTTTGCATTCCCATAATGGGAATCCCGCGAAAATAAACTCTGCGAAGTTGGCGGTGTACACTTTTGAACAAGTTCAGTAATGGCGTTAACTGGCGCCGAATGAGCCACTTCCGGGGAAATTTACAAATTGTTCCACGGGGAACAATTTTCCAATCCCCAAGGTTGAGCGAAGTTTAAGCGGCGGGTTGCGCGGTTTCGTCGACGGCGACGCTCCAGCCTCCCGGCTTGAGCAGCAGATTCCCTGCATAGGCCACGAACCCGGCGACGATCGGGAGCACACCAAAGGCGAACGAGCTCATGCCAAGGATGTGTTCGCTCTGGCCGCGCACCGCGGAGAAGCCGAGCAGCAGCATGGGCGGCACTCCGATGAAGAGCGCGCCGAAGAGGCCACCCGGGACGCGGAACGGACGCGCCAGCCCCGGTTCACGGAAGCGCAGCGCAATCAGAGCCGCAAATTCCAGCGCCAAGCTTGCGCCATAGAGCAGGATGTCGATGGTTACCAGGCGCTCGAAGCCGAGCCCGAGGCACATGGTCCATCCCAGCGCCAACACGGTGATGGCAACCCACGGCGCGCGCGTTTTCGAATGCAGCTTGCCGAAGACGCCGGGCAACATGCCGTCCAGCGCCATGGCAAGCGGCAGCCGCGAGTAGCTCATCACCAGGGAGTTGAACATGCCAAAGGCGCTAGCCATGGCTGCCAGCACCAGAGCGCCGCGGAGCAGCGGCCCGCCCAGCAGTCCCGCCACATCCGCCCACGAGCCAGTCTCGAATTGTGCTGGAGGCAGCCCAGTGAGCCACATAGCTCCGATCGGCAATACGTAGCTGATGGCCACGATGAGCACCGCGAACAGCATGGCGCGCGGATAGGTCCGCTGCGGACGCTCGACTTCCGCGGCGATGGTCGAAGCGTTGTCCCAACCCATGTAGTTCCACATGCAAACCAGCAGCCCGGCGAGGATGTCCGCCGAGACCCCGCCGCTCGAATGCGAGGTCGCGTGCGTCAACGCGCCGAACTTCAGCGGAGCCAGTATGACGATCAGCACAAACGGCGCGGAGAGAAGGAAGAAGAGCCAGAGCGACGTGGTCGCAACCACGCGCACGCCGGCAACATTCAGCAGGGCGCAGAACAAGACCACGCCCGCTGCCACCATCAGATCGCGATCCCCAACTGCCAAGTGATGCGGTCCCTCGGCGAACCACGGGAACAAGCGGTTCAGGTAGGTGACAAACAGGGTCGGATAAATCGCCATGTCGAAAATGGAAGCCACCAGCGACAGCCAAGCTTCCTGGAATCCCCAAAAGTCCCCCAGCCCACGGCGCACCCAGGCGTAAAAGCCGCCTTCTTTGGGCAGCGCGCTCGAAAGCTCGCCAATCATGAACGCCACCGGCAAGGCCCACAGCATAGGCGTGATCAGCAGAATGAGGATGCCGCGCCCGTAGCCCGCGCCATGCACAATGTCCTCGGTGCCAAAGGTTCCTCCCGAGACCATGAAAAAGGTCGCGGCGACCAAGGGCCACAAGGTGAGGCGTACAAAATTTTGTTTCTGGGATTTCGCGGGGGGCGGGGTGAGCGGTGCGACGCTCTGCGGTTTCCAGGCCGTGGTGCTAGCAGTTGCCAATTTCGATGTGTTCCTCCTCAAGCGACCGACTCTCACCACCCCGGCCGTTGCCGCCGAGGTTCCTGGTTTCTACTACTTCCGGTTACCGCGGATTCCAGGGATTCGGGAAGTTGGTTCGCGAATTCGAGAATACAGTTATTTGGATGCTGTGCAAAAAGAATTTTCGAGAAATTTTTGCGGAGGGACAAGGGCGGAGGTAACCAAGAGACAGCCGACTGGAATACAGCCTAGGCAGCGTAGCCAAGAAAGACCGAAGATCATAAGCTGACGCCCCATACAGCAAACGATCCGAGCTACACCTTGTTCCACAACTCCGCTCGCGGGTCTTCGGGGTTGAGTTCCGCGAGCTCGCGGAGGATTTCCTTGGTGCGCTCGTCGCGGGGCATGGGGACGGTGATCTGGATCTCTACGATTTCATCTCCACGTACGCCTTCTTTGGATGCTGACGGCGCGCCTTTTTCGCGGAGGCGCAGCTTTTGGCCGGACGGTGTGCCGGGAGGAATCTTGAGCAGAGCTCGGCCATCGATGGTGGGCACTTCAATCTTGGCACCCAGAGCGGCTTCCGTGGCGTTGACCGGAACGCTGAGGTAGATGTCGTCGCCGTCGCGGCGGAAGACGGGGTGGTCGCCGGCGCGGATGATGACGAACAGGTCTCCTGCAGGACCGCCGCGCAAACCGGCGTTGCCTTTGCCCGCGAGACGGATGCGCTGGCCATCGCGCGTGCCCGCTTTGATGCGGACTTCGAGCGGCTCGGTGCGGCTTACGGCGCCCTCGCCTCCGCAAATGTGGCATGTGGAAACGTTCTTGCCGGTGCCGTGGCATTTCGGGCAGATAGTATTGAACTTCATGCGGCCGCCGGTTTGGGTAACCTGGCCACTGCCTCCACACTGGCTGCATGTGCCGGGCGATTCAATCACGCCGCGTCCGTGGCAATTCCCGCAGGTGTCCTGGCGCGTGATGTTGAGGCGAATTACGCCGCCTTTGATGGTCTCCCAGAAGGGAACGCGGACCTGGTATTCGAGGTCGGTTCCGGGTTCCGGACCTTCTTCCTGCGCTCCGCTGTGTCCTCCGCTGAAGATGTTGGAAAAGATGTCGCGAAAACCGCCGCTGGAGGTGCTTGCGCCGCGAGAGGATTTCTTGCCGGTACCACCAACGAGGTCGGAGAAGTCGAAGCCGCTAAAGTCGAATCCTCCAGCGCCTCCGCCGGGTTGGCCACCAGGAAAGCCTCCGGAAAATCCTCCCCCGCTGCCGGGGCTGCCTCCGCCGCGCGCATAGGCATCCACCGTTGCGGGATCGATGTTGTCGGAATAGAAGCCGAGCTGATCGTAAATCTTGCGCTTCTTCGGGTCGCTCAGGACTTCGTTGGCTTCGGAGAGATTCTTGAATTTCTCTTCGGCGGCTTTGTCGGGATTGACGTCGGGATGGTACTTGCGCGCGAGCTTCTTGAACGCCTTGCGGATGTCCTCCGCGGAGGCGGTTTTTTTGACGCCGAGAGTGGCGTAATAATCTTTGTTGGCTGCGGGCATGGGTTACGAAGTTCTCTTGTCATCTTGAGCGTAGCATTCCCGCGCGTTAGCGCGGGAATGCGGAGTCGAAGACTCCTGCTCAATTACATCAGCCTCTGCTATGCCCAACGCCTTTCTCCATTGCAGGGGTCCTTCGACTCGCATTTCCATCCGCGAAGCGGATGAAAATGCTACGCTCAGGATGACAATCTAAATTGTTGATGACAATCTAAACTTTGACGACGGCAGTCTCTGTTTGGTGAAGCTTTCCTTCATTCTGATGGCTTGGTCTCAAAAGCTGAATCGGCTGGCTCAAGTCTTTCGCCAGGTCTTTCCAGCTTGGGTTCAGCGTTTTGATCAGGGCAATCTTCTTCTCGCGACGCCAGCCTTTTAACTGCTTCTCGCGGTCGATGGCCTTGCGGACGTCGTCGAAACTTTCCCAGTAGACCAGACGGTTGCAGGCGTACTGGCTGGCGAAGCCTTCGAAGGTTCCCTCTTTGTGCTCGATCATGCGGCGGTCGAGGCTGTTCGTCATGCCAATGTAGAGGGTGCCGGTGAGACTGGCTACGATGTACGTCCAATACTTGTGGTCTCTTGGCATGTGTTGCCTCAACAACTTAAACAGATTGTCATCTTGAGCGGAGCATTCCCGCGCTATGCGCGGGAATGCGAAGTCGAAAGATCCCTTGCCCACTGATGACCCACAGAGTACGGCCGGAGCAGGGGTCCTTCGACTCCACATTCCCGTTCGCGAGCGAACGGGAATACTCCGCTCAGGATGACAATTTTGAGTAGTAAAGTGCTCCCAAAAAGTTATCGCCGTCGCATGCTTCGGGTGGATCTACCGCTTCTAACACCTTCTCTCATGGACACCTCCAGGTATCCTCCGTCTCTGTAGTGTAGGTGCCAGAGCGTAGCATCGCCCCGAGTAGCACAAGTCTTGAGAACTCTGGTAGTTGTTTCGGAAGGCAACCTTCCGAGGACTTGGTACCGCCAGGTTCATTTCATCTCCTCTTTCTCGCCTCTGCTTCTTATCCTCCACGTCGATGTACTCGGCGTCGATTACGCCTTCGTCTTTCTTCTTTTCGGGTTCGCCGGAGCCGTTGCTGGATGCGGTTGCTCCGCCCGGAGCCGCTCCCGCGCCGGGTTGGCTGGCCTTGTACATTTGCTCGGCCAGTTTGTGCGAAGCGGTGGTCAGCGTTTCGCGGGCCTTATCCATGGTGGCTTTGTCGCTGCTTTCGAGGGCCTTCTTGGCGTCCGCGATTGCGCTTTCGACGTCACCGCGTTCGGAGCCGGAAATCTTGTCGCCGTGTTCGCGCAGCATCTTTTCCACGTTGTAGGTCATGGTGTCGAGCTGGTTCTTGGACTCGATTTCCTCGCGCTTTGCCTTGTCCTCGGCTGCGTGCGATTCGGCGTCCTTAGCCATGCGCTCGACTTCTTCCTTGCTCAGGCCGGAGGAAGACGTGATGGTGATTTTCTGGTCCTTGCCCGTCGCGTTGTCCTTCGCCGTGACATTGAGGATACCGTTCGCGTCGATATCGAACGTGACCTCAATCTGCGGCACGCCGCGCGGAGCCGGAGGCAATCCGGTCAAGTGGAACTTGCCCAGCGTGCGGTTTTGCGCCGCCAGGGACCGTTCTCCTTGCAGAACGTGAACTTCGACCGACGTCTGGCTATCCGCGGCGGTCGAGAACGTTTCCGTTTTCCGCGTTGGGATCGTCGTATTGCGCGGGATCATCGGCGTGGAAACGCCGCCCAACGTTTCAATCGAAAGCGTGAGCGGAGTTACGTCGAGCAGGAGCAAATCCTTGACATCACCTTGCAGCACACCGCCTTGAATCGCCGCACCGATGGCCACGACTTCGTCCGGGTTTACGCCCTTGTGCGGCTCCCGGCCGAAGAGTTCCTTGACCAAGGCCTGGATGCGCGGCATGCGGGTCTGGCCGCCGACGAGCACGACTTCCTGAATCTTGTCCGCCGTGACGCCTGCGTCTTTCATGCACTGCTTGCAGGGAGCTACGGAACGTTGGAGCAGATCTTCGATCATGGACTCCAGCTTCGCGCGGGTGAGTTTCTTCACCAAATGCTTCGGGCCGCTAGCATCTGCCGTGACGAAAGGCAGATTGATTTCGGTTTCCATGGTGGTGGAGAGCTCAATCTTGGCGCGCTCGGCTGCGTCACGCAGACGCTGAAGCGCCATCTCGTTGCCTTTGCCGCGTAAGTCGAGACCCTCGTCCTTGCGAAACTCGTCAATCAGCCACTCGACGATGCGCTGGTCGATGTTGTCGCCGCCGAGGTGCGTGTCGCCGTTCGTGGCCTTGACCTCGATGACGCCTTCTCCGACTTCCAGAATCGAAACATCGAAGGTGCCGCCGCCAAAGTCGTAGACAGCGATCATTTCGTCTTTACCTTTGTCGAGGCCATAGGCAAGTGCCGCCGCCGTAGGTTCATTGATGATGCGCTTTCCCTCGAGGACAGCAATTTTTCCCGCATCTTTGGTAGCCTGGCGCTGCGCGTCGTTAAAAGACCCGAGCCAGGTGATGACCGGTACGGAGACTTTCTCT
>CAZUCC010000080.1:0-10901 GCA_964619065.1 uncultured Acidobacteriaceae bacterium
ACAGTAAGCCGCTTGAGATAAAGCTCGGGCGCGATGCGCAGGAAAAGGTCGATATCGAGCGTGTTGTGGTGAGTAACGAATGGCTTGGCGACCGCGCCCCCCGCAATGGCGTGCATCATGGGTGTTTCGACTTCGATGAAGCCGCGTGCATCCAGCGACCGCCGCAGCGATTGCACGAGCTTGCTGCGCTTGACGAAGACTTCGCGTACTTCGGGATTCATAACGAGATCCACATACCGCTGGCGGTAGCGCAGTTCCACGTCGGTGAGCCCGTGCCATTTTTCGGGGAGGGGAAGGAGATCTTTGGCTAGGAACGTCAGGTCTTCCACGTGCACGCTGAGTTCGCCGGTGCGGGTGCGAAACAAATATCCGCTGACGCCGATGTAGTCGCCGAGATCAAGCAGTTTGTAGATCTCGAAGTTCTTCTCGCCGACAGCATCTTTCTTGATGTAGGCCTGCAACCGTTGGCCATCCTGCTGCAATTGGACGAATCCAGCCTTGCCCATGAGCCGGATAGCGAGAATACGCCCGGCGACGCGAACGTTGACGCGAGTCGCATCCAGTTCTTCCGCCGATTTTGGAGAGTAGTTCACCAAAATCTGCGCAACCGAGTGCGTGAAATCGTAACGGCGTGGATAGGATTCCTGGCCGAGCGCTTCCAGTTGTTTCAGCTTCTCGCGCCGCAGTTGATAAATCTGTTCATCCAGTGCCAAGAGAACCGCCTCGCCCGCGATTGTTCATTGCTGCCATCCTTGTAGGTATAAACTCACGATTATAGCGAACCAGGAGTGAGGAGCTTGCTGGAACACTGAACCAGACGGAATCCATGAACGATCAAGGCAAGAATTCAGACGACGGTCAGTCCAGCGCCAACAGCAAGAAAAGCTGGATGCTCCAATTCGGACGCTATCTCCAAATTGGATTCGCTCTTCCAGCCGCGACGCTGCTCGGCTGGTTTGCGGGTAGCTTGCTGGATCGCAGCCTCCATACGTCATGGCTGTACATGGCGGGTCTGATCGTCGGAAGTTTGGCTGGGTTCATTGGGTTGATTCGCATCGCCAGCAAGCCGGAAAGCGACGGTGACGAAAATTGAGCGCCGAGAGCGTCCCAGCGGAAAATCGAAACTTAAACCCCGCCACCGATGCATTGTTTGCCTCCTCGCTGCGGCGGTTAGAACAATTCATTCTGGCCATTGCCGCTTTCGTGTCGGTAGCGCTGAGTCTGAAGGCGGGTTGGCCTGTTGCTCTGGGTTTTCTGGTTGGCGCTACGGTGGCCTATGTGAATTTCCGCTGGCTCAAGAGTACGGTTGTAGCCTTGTCCGACGCTGTCACGGGCAGCAACGTTCACGCATCCAAACCCAGCGTTGTGCTGCGTTTTCTCACCCGTTTCGTTTTGATCGTCCTCGCAGCCTATGGTATATTTATTAGTTATCCCGTGGCTTTTCATGGGTTTCTGGGCGGTTTGTTTACGCCTGTTCTCGCCATTATGGCGGAAGCCATGTATCTGGTTTATACGGCTGTTCGGCATGGGTTTGAAGCCTAAGCCGTGTACTGGGAACGCCTGCATTTCATAATTTCATCATGCCTGAACAGCTCTGGATTACTGCGCTACTCAACCACTGGTTTGCCGGTGTGGCGAATTCCGTTCTTGGAATTTTTGGTATTCACGCGAAGTACTCCACTGCCCCTATCAGCAATGCATTTTCCATGGAGCTCCTGGTTTTCGCCTTGCTGATCGTATTTTTTGTCAGGGTACGTGCCTCTCTTTCCGTCGATCGCCCCGGTGCGTTGCAGCATATTGTCGAAGGTGCCGAGGGGTTTATCAATGAACAGTCGCACGAGATTATCGGCCACGATAGCGATGGGTTTACCCCGTTCCTGATGGCGCTGGGCTTGTTTATTCTGCTGATGAACCTGATCGGATTGGTTCCAACTTTCGAATCGCCCACTGCCTCCCCCGCGGTCACCCTCGGATGTGCCGTGCTGGTGTGGCTGTACTACCATGCCCATGGCTTCCGCCATCATGGCATTTCTTATTTGAAGCAGTTCCTCGGACCCATCTGGTGGCTGTCCTGGCTCATGCTTCCCATTGAAATTGTGAGCCACCTTGCCCGCATGATGTCGCTCACGATTCGTCTCTATGCCAACATGTTCGCTGGAGATTTGGTGACATTGGTCTTTTTCTCGCTGGTTCCGATTGGCTTGCCGGTTGTCTTCTTGTCACTCCATATCGGAGTATCTTTTTTGCAGGCTTACATTTTTGTGCTGATGACAACGATTTATTTGGCAGGAGCGGTTTCGGAAGAGCACTAAATTTCATAGGCTGTACGGATTTTTTCGTCGCGAGCGTGAGGGCGTCAGCACGGTGAACGTCAACCACCCACTGGCGGCAATTTCTAGAAGAACGATCAAGGAGAAACAAACGATGCGTAACATGACGGTGTTGTTCTTGCTGATGTCGATTTGCTGCTTTGCCATGCCTGCCATGGCTCAAGGCAGCGTTACGGGCACGATTGAGGCCAACTGGACGGTAGCGGCGGCTTGCATTGCCATGGCGATTGCCTCTGGCCTGTGCGGACTAGGTCAAGGAAAAGCGACTGCTTCGGCTGCTGAAGCTCTTGCTCGCAATCCTGCGGCTGGCGCCGGTATCCGCTTCGCTCTGATTCTCGGTCTTGTGCTGATCGAATCGTTGGCCCTTTACACTCTAGCCATTATCTTCGCCAAGGTTAAGTAAGGTTTTGTACGACAACAAAAAGCCCCTGCCATCTGGCAGAGGCTTTTGTTTTCAGTGAGAGAGGACCTTATGCCTTGCGGTTGCCGTCCCAATCCTTGTTCCGCGTTTCCGGGGCTTTCGCCGCAGATTCGACCAGTAGACGGCGCAGGCGCAACCTGCCTTCCAGATCGATGTTCACAATTTCATATCCGAATTCCTGCTGCTTGGCGCGACGCAAGATGACTTGCGCTTTGACGTTGCGCATGCCACTCGAGAACTCGAGCGTGCCTTCGGAGCTGATGCGCACGCTGTCTTCTTTCGTGGCCAGCCCCCCGCCCATGCTCATTTCGCGGATCAAGACGGAGCACTTGCCCCACGAGCTGCTCAGCGTACCGGAGACCGCTTTGGCCAGCACCAGCCGTTCGTAGCGGCGCTGCCGCACCCAAGGGCAGGCCGGGGCGGGTTCGAGCGGTGCCAGGGCCAACTCGCCAGACTCCAGCCCTGTCTCCGCCATGATCTGACTGCCATAGCGCGGATCGATCTTCGCTAATGCTTGTGCAGCGGCAATGCGAATTTCACGGTGGTAAGTCCACTTGAACATTTTGCGGGCTTCGAGCAGGCCGCGCAGAATGGGCGTGGAATCGGTTTCGCGCAGGCGCCCAAGAGTTTCCAGCGCTTTGATCTGCAAAAACGGGGAGCGTCCCTGCGCCTCTCCGGCTTGCGCCATGGCCATACAGGCCCCGGCCGTGGTCCGGTCTCCACTCATGCCGATTTCATCCACCGCCATCGGCAGCACTGCTGGATCGAGCAATTCAAGGAATTCGAGAAGTGTGCGCCCGCGATCCACGGCTGCGCCATAGGCGATTTGCCGCACAATCATGTCCTGGAAGAAGCGGTTCATGTCCGGCATGCGCGCGGGGAGAAGTTCCAGCAACGTAGGGACGTCCAGCCGGCTCAGCAAGCCGACTACAGAAGCGGCCTTACTGGGCTGCCCCAAGCGTAATATTTGCCGCATTTGCTCCAAAGCAGAACCACCGAGGCCGTTAACCAGATCCACAACCCGGTCGCATTCCTGACGCGTCATGCAACGGTAGAAGCGATCGGCAAGATGTTCAACCGAAGCATCCGGAGTGCGGCGGAACACACCGAGTAGCTCCTTGGGAATATCTTCCAGGCGTAAAGCTTCCTCGATGAATTCGGGCAGGCGGTTTTCCACGCCGATACGAGGAGCAATATCTTTTGCGCACAACGGACGCTCTTTAGAGATATTTCCTAGGGATTCGAGCACTTCTTCCAAGGCTCCGTACTGGCGCCGCGTGCTGGCCTCCTGGCTGAGGCGCACAAAGGCCGCACTCATCAAGCTTTGGAGTTCGCCTTCCTGCTCAGTGCGGACTTGCTCACCGGTACGCCGAATCGTGTCGAGCAGCAGACCTTTTCCCACAGAGGCGTAGAGCTCGGAAAGCTGGCTGAGGCCGATCGCGGTCTTCCTGCGAATTTCAGCGTCTTTGCTGCTCAGGCAGCCCAGATAGTTGCGCAGAATCTGGTCAGTGGTTTCGGTATCCCCTCGCTCTATCAAGGTATCCAGAAATTGCCGCACGTTGCGCGGCGGGACACAGGCTGCTTCATTCGAGAGCAGCACGCTGCGCTTGCCAGATTCCGGGACTTCGGCCCAGAACATGCGGTCCATGATGTCGGCGTGCGACTCGACCAGAATGCCCGCTTTTCCCATCTTGTCTTCTTGTAAGCGGAGAATCTGGCGCAGCCGTTCCATCTGCCGGCTCATGTGCTCCAGCATCTGGTGCACGGCATTCACGCGCATGTCGCCTTTCTGGTATTTCTCCAGGGCGAACTTGATGGCCATGTGCTCGGCGGCCTTCATCAGCATGTTGCTGTCGGTTTCCGTGCTGCCAACGGTGGCCGCAAGGTTGGAAAGCAGCCCCTGCAGGTTCAGCTTAGCGTTGGAACTGGTGGCATCGATTTCCTGTTGCAGAAGTTCAGGCTTGACGTCAGGTGCTTGCGCCGATTCTCCGAAACGTGTCAGCAACCGGATGGCCTGTACGACCTCTTCTTCTTGCAGGGGAACGGTGTTGCCGTAGGCGATCGCTGTGGCCGCGCCTGCAGCTCCAGTAGCTCCGCCTCCGAAGCCAGCGAAGCCCCCGCCACCACTACCACCCGGGCCGCCTGTACCTCCACCTCCGCCCGGACCCGCAGGCGTCGAGCCGGGTCCGCCACCAGTGCCCCCTCGGTTCGCGCCTTCGGAGGCAGCGATCAACTGCAACAGTTTTTGTGGATCGTTGAGCCAATCTTTGAATTCAGGACCGAGAGTTTGCGCGGCAATCTGCGCGGCCACCGAGATGTCCCCCGTCACGGGGTCGGCGGCTACGAACTTCACTTCGTTGACGCGAATGCGCGAGCGCTCGTTGCTTCCCAGCGATTCCTTGATCTGTTTGGAGAGATCCTGCGCTTTAGACCCGCCGAGCGCGAAGGCGCGCACCAGCCGCGCCAGATCTTCATCGGTAACGTCAGCTGCGAAATGTATGCTGGCCAGGCCCGCGGCGGAAAGCAGTTGTGCAAAGCTGCGCTCGGCTTGCCCGGTTTCGAGGGGCAGCCCATCGAGCAGGAGCCGGCTTCCGTTTACGCCCAGCAATAAGCCCCCGCTACCCGCAATCGGTAGAGCCGCCTGGAGTTCCTTCCAAGTAGTTTCAAACGCTACTTCAGTACGTTTGTGATCGAAGCCGTACATCCTGGAATATTTGACGAGAATATTCAGGCTGTGCACGAACGACACAGCCGCCGCACCGCGCGCGCGGCCCGCTTCTTGGGAAGGCAGGGACATAGTTTCTCAAGTAGCCTAATGCCGTTGGTGCCCACTCAGGTAATTACGGAGGTAATGACGGGAGTAGCGATCCTGCCACTCGCGCAAGGCGCTTCAGCAAGTTAAGAATATGGGTGAAGCCATGACACACGCTCAACTAGTCCAAAAAGCTATTGCCTGGTTACGGAGTTACCGCTGTAGTGTGGTCCTGTCCGAACAGGCCTGCGCCAGTGGCGAGATGCCCGATGCCATCGGATGGAAACGTACGCAGCACTCCGTAGTGGTGGAGTGCAAAATCTCGCGTGCCGACTTTCTTGCGGACCGAAGCAAGCCCTTTCGCCAGAAGCCGGAGCGGGGTGTGGGCTGCGAGCGCTTCTATCTGACGCCGCCGGGGTTGGTGCAGGTGACGGAACTTCCCACGGGATGGGGACTGCTCGAATGCCAGCGCGGCAGGGTGCACATCCTGCAAGCATCGTCGCCCAAGGGCCTGCGCTCCGCGCAAGGCATGAAGTACGAAATGAACTTGCTGCTGGCCAGTCTGCGCCGAGTAGAGCTTCGTGTCGAGCCCCAGACGATTACCGAATTTCTGAAGTGGAAGAATCGCTTGACCACCTACAACGGCGGAGTTCTCCCGGAAGGCGTGGAGCCGGTGGCGGAAGAGGCGAACCTCTACCTGGAGGCGGAAGAAGAAGCGACGACCGCCTGCTCATAGCGCAACCACCGATGAGCCGGATTGTCGATTCCATGTGCGGATCCGGCTACGCAGTGTCTCAATGCACCGCGTGATGCTGTGCCTCAGGCTGCCACGCCGGTAAGCCCTCTTACCACTTGGCGTGTCGCACAATATCGGGCAAAGTTTGCTGTGGCATAGAGCCTCCTCACAATGGATCGACAATGTGTAGTCCCAGCAAGGCAGATTGGGCATGAATACTCTTGGCCGTCCGCACCAGCCCGTATGCGCATCCTGAAATCCGGAGCTAGGGAATAGAGTGTCTAGGCCCAAACATCGTGCCGAAGAAATCGTCTTTGTTCCATTCCGTACGGCGGTCTTGTTGTGCGATCTCGTATCCGGCAAGAAAGCTGACACTGGTAGCTTTTGCAGCACGCTCGAAGTCAAACGGTTGATCGATGTTGTCGAGTGGGGTGTGATAGACCTTGTCGTACCAGTGATCCATTGTCCGCCGCCGCGCCGGGTCTCCGCCCGCGGTGTCGAGCATATACACCGCCGGAATGCCTGCTAAGAAAAACAAGTACTGGTCACTGTTAATCAGTGCCAATCCCTCTGGGCTGGGATCGGGTAACAATGTGTACCCGGACTTTTCTGTGGCACGTTTTACGTTGTCAGCCATGGTCGAGTGGTCCGAGCCGACGGCCTTCACGAAATTTCCGCCGGACAAAAACCCAGGCGCGATATCCAGGTTGATATCGGCCACGATGGAAGCGAGCGGCACTGGTGGAAAGTGCAGGAAATAGTCCGATCCCTCGCAACGACCTTCTTCGCCAGTGAAAAACACGAACAAGACTGACCGGCGCGGAGGCATCGAAAGACTTTTGAAGGCGCGCGCGATTTCCAGAACACTGGCTACTCCCGAAGCATTGTCCATTGCGCCGTGGCAGATATCGTCTCCGTTGACAGGCTTGCAGTGCCCCGTGTGATCCAGGTGGGCGCTAAAAACTACGTATTCGTTTTTTAGTTTCGGATCGGAGCCTGTCAGTTTGCCGATCACATTTTCGCTACGCAGACTTTCGTGTCGGCTGGATCCTCGAATCGTGGCCGTGAGGGAGAGGGGAAAGCTTTGCGTGTGACCTGCGCGTGCGATCTTATAAGCTTCATCCAGAGTATGCCCACTTCCCGCAAACAAGACCTTCGAGCCGCTCGGAGTTAGCAACACCAGTGGAGCCATTGTTGGAAAGGAATCGCTGGGGTTGCCCGCAGGGTCGAGCCAGGCACGCAATCCTTGCGTCCTGGGATCAAGCAAACCGACGTCGACGCTCTTGTGCCGATTGAAACTACCATCCTCTTCGGGCAAAGGAAGAATCAACGTGCCGACCGCACCCAATGCTTCGGCAACCTTCTGCTTCTGGATCGGTTCCGAGTAGTACGCCCTCTGATCGGGTGGGAATTGCTTCGGGGCGTCAATCCATCGGGCAATGATCTTTCCGCGAACATCCACGCCGGCATAGTCGTCATACCCAAGCTCGGGTGCGCGGATCCCGTATCCGACGAAGACGACCGGAGCCATGATGGTGAAACTGGTGTGGGCTAAATCTCCATACACGGCGTAGTCATCGTCGTATTTCAACGGGACTTCTTTGCCGTCGCGGAAAAGCGTAACTTTGCTTTTTCCATCATTTGTCGCTCGACGCAGATGGATTGCCTGCAACCACGACCCTCTTCCCGCGCCGGGCTCAAGCCCGAGAGACTCCATTTGTGCACTGACGTAGAGGGCTGCTGTGTCGTAGCCACGAGTACCGGTCTCGCGGCCTTCCAACAAGCCATCGGACAAAAATCGCATATGAGCTGCGATCGCCTGCGGATGAATGGCTTTTATCGCCGCTTCTGCTGCGCTGGTATCGGTAGCGCTGAACTCTTGCGCGTAGGAAGCGGCGACAAGGAAGAAAACTACGAGTGACCAGATGCGCATTTGCAATCTCCCTGTTAGTCATCAATGCGTCGCACGGTTCTGTGCCTCAGGCTGCCACGCAGGTAAGCCCTCTTCCCACTTGTTGTCCGTCAACTGTTCGACGTGTGTGCCGTCGTAACGCATGATGAAGAATTCGCCATAGGGCTGAGGAGCATCCGTGTATACCGCTTCATCCTTGAAACCCATGCGTGCGCTGGAGAACATCAGCCATTCACCATCGGGAGACCACGCTCCGTGAGCGTCGTTACCTGGCGATGTTGTGAGCCGTTGCAGATTGGTCCCATCGGGGTGAATGGAGAAAATTTCGAAGTCACCCTTTTCCTTGCGCATAAATGCTATGAGATCGCCACGCGGGGACCAGAGCGGAATATCGTCATATTCGCTAGTCAGCGGCGTGACTTGGTTGGTCTCCAGGTTCAAGATGCGCAGTCCTTGCCCCTCCGGTCCGATTGTCCGGTACACGATTCGCTTCCCATCGGGCGCAAAAGATGGAAAGCCATTATTATTGGCTCCCGATGTTAGCAAGTGAAAATCGGAGCCATCCGGTTTGATCGCGGCCAGTTGCGCGCCCTGACTACGCAAATTGAAGAATTGGCCCAAACCGAAAACCAGTTGGTTCCCATCCGGTGACCATACGGCACTGAAGGCGGACCTGCCTTCTGCGTCGTGCAAAATCGTCTTTTGCTGGTGGCTCTGACTGTCCATCAACATCAAATCGCCGTTAAGGCCGGGGCGCATTATTCTGCCGCCAGTCAGGGCGATGTGTTGCCCGGAGCGGTCAAACGCCGGCATGAAGTGGGTGACAACGAGCTCGTACGCAGGATTGCGGCTCCAGGTCTCCTGCCAATCCGGAAATTCGAGGCGAGCAACTTTGTTGTATACAACCTCCTTGCCGGAAGGAGACCACGAGGCGTTCCGTATGTTCGCACGCGGCCCCGGCTTGCCATCCCCATAGAAGATCCCGGACGTCTGGTCGTCCTTGCGGACATAGGCGACCTCTCCGGATAAAAGAATCGCTGGCGAGATCTTGATGCCAGCTCCCGCGGGTAGATTCTTGACTTCGCCAGTGTCTGCATCAATGCCGACGAGCTTTGTCTGTCCGTCTGCCGGTACCGTGGTGCGGCGGTAAAGCCACGTTTCTTCGGCGGACATGCAGTACGCGACGATCCGGCGGCTATCGCCCGTCCACTTTGGGCTGCCGCAGAAATCTCCGTGTTGCGTCACACGTTTCAATCCAGAACCGTCGGGATGAATAAGGTAGATGTCAGCGATTTGCAGGGTTTCAAATCCTTCCTTTCTAATTGGCATCGCACTTCCACGATCGGAGGAGAAGGCAATCCACTTCCCATCCGGCGACCAGGCTGGGCGAAAATCTCCACCGGTGCCAGAGGTTAGCGGTTTTGCTGCATGGGTTTTGAGGTCCAGTATCCAAAGATTCGCCCGGCCTTCAGCCCGCGTGCTCACAAACACCAACTGTTTGCTGTCAGGGGAAAACGCGGCTTGATCGTCGAACGCCGGATGGTCCGTCAGTCGCTCAAGACCTGTGCTGTCCGGCTTGATGCGATACAGATCTGCGGAACCATCGCGCTCCGAAGTGAAAACAATCCACTGGCCATCGGGCGACCACGCGGGATCGTAGTCCAGACTGGTCGAATTCAGTAAAGGATGTTCTCCGCTGCCGTCGTAGTTTGCCACGTAGAGTCGCGATTCCGAGGGCGCAAGACTGTTGAAGAGAATCCTGTGCGGCGCGGCGTACAACCCAGAACACACGAATACAAGCGGAAGGAGAAGAGAAAGACGCACCGTGCCCTCCAATTCTGGAAATTGAAGTCAGTGTATATGGCCCACGTTAATGCACGGTAAAAAGGCGTCAATGGTGGTGTCCTGACGATTAGGACACCGCGTCAATCACTGTTAACTGCTTTGCAATGGCCAGCAAGCACGGACGTGCTTCCAATTCCGACAAGCCGACATCGCAGCACTCCTTGGACGAAAACCGCGTATATTGTGTCCTGCTGTAATGCCTCGCGTCGTACCCGATTCAGTTCGAAAGGAGATCCTCATGAGTGCATCCACAAGCACGACCTCCTCCGCCAGCGTCTACACCACCCCCGCGTTCTGGGAACGCTTGTGGCGGACAGCCGGCATCCAGTCCCTTCTCTGTTTCATAGTCGCGTACATCGTCTACGGTCATCAACCGCAGGTCGGCGCATCGGCCGGCGCACTGGCAGCGTTCTACGACGGCAACCGCGTGCGGATTCTGATCGCTGCCGTGTTTTACGGCTTGGCTGTCCTCAATCTCATGTGGTTCGCGGCGGCGCTCAGAACCACCCTGGCGGATGCGGGACAAGACGGATGGGGCGCGGCGGCGACCGCTTCCAGTGCCGCCCTCGGAGCGCTTTTCCTGTTGCTCACCGCGGTGGTCGCAGGCCTTGCATACTCCATCTCCGGCTCGGGAAATCACATGCTCACATCGGGCCTGAACGACTTCGTGTGGGCAGGCTTCGTGTTGACTTCTTTCCCGCGCGCGATGCTGATCATGTCCGCGGCGTTTGGGTTCTGGCGGGCCCGGCTGATCTCGAACGCGCTCTTCGCGGCCGGGGTCGCTGCCGTCGTGCTCGTCTTGCTCGGCGGCACCACCTGGCTGAGCGGCGGATTCTGGGCACCGGACGGCGCCTATTCGCGGTTCGTCTCGCCCATCATCGGCCTCGTGTGGGTCGTGGTCGTGA
>CAZUCC010000081.1:0-9832 GCA_964619065.1 uncultured Acidobacteriaceae bacterium
ACACGCACAGCAGCAGCCAGCTCACCCCCAACTGCCACTTCTTTCCCCTGTTGCGTTGTTTGTGCATGAAAATATGAAGCCTCGAGGCGAAACAGTCCGTCCGTCAAGAATACGCACCAAGTCCTTGGAGGTCAAGGGGTTGGATGGTTACACAAGTACCGGGGAGATTCCCGCGAAAAGAGGCGTGTGAAACCAAAGGGCATGGGCTAAGCGGTGGGAAGTGACGGAAACGACAAGGCCTAAATCATTGGCGGGAAACCAATTTGGGGGCATACTACAGGAACAGGTTCGAATGCAGTGTTTCGAAACCTTCGCGGAGGATGTGTGCACCTTTCCACGAGTCCTGGACACGAACTGCGGCCCAACGGAAAAGCATCCGACCCAGAGCGACGTCAACGGCGGCGTCTGATCCTGGCCTTGTTCCTTTTCCTAAGCGCGATTGGCATTGTCATCTACAAGAACCGCACAGCCCCGACAACATCGGAAGTGGTGACTGTCCAGTCTCCACCACTTGCGTCTCCGCCAGCCAACGAGGCTTCCTCCGATATTGAGCCACCCCAGACCAAGGCAGCAGAAGAGGCACAGCACGAAAAGCATAAATCAAAACACAAGCCTGAGAAGGCCGGCTCGGCAATTGTGCGCGCCGAAAGTTACACGCCAACCGTAAGCCGTAAAGCGCTTCCTCCGCTGGAGGTGGAGGTATTTGCCGGGGGGCGTCCCGTTCCGCTTAAAGCGAAGCCCGCCAATGCCATCCATGTAGACACCAGCAACGGCACGGAGGGCCGGGCATCTTCTTCAGCCCAGACAGACGATTCGGGCTTAGCCATGTCCGCATCGGACCGGGTACGGATCTCCCCCGAAGCGCTGCAGGTTCTGTCGCACCCAGTTGATCCCAACTATCCGCTCCTGGCCCGAGAAATGAAGGTTCAGGGCTCAGTTGTTCTGGATGCGGTGATTGGTCGCGATGGGGCCATACAAACTCTCAAGATCGTGAGTGGTCCTACCATCCTAGCCAACGCTGCCATGGAAGCGGTACGCCAGTGGCGTTTCAAACCGTACTACCAGGAAGGCGAGGCAGTTGAGACGGAAGCCCGCATCACGGTAAACTTCACGATTTCCACAACCTAGGATGATCAGCAGATCGTGCCGGTCCTGTGGGAAATGTTTCCCAGAGCTGCATCCTGCAAAAAACGAGCGCCGAAATCTCTTGCGAGACTCCAGCGCCCGGGCAGCCCTCCCCCAGAACTGCTCAATCCCAGAGTAGTGGTTGCATCCAAAATCTGAAATAGCACGGACGTGGAACCCTTCCCTCAGCCGTGCCAAAGACTCGCGGGAAGTGGTTTTGGGCCTCATCGGAAACTGGTCGACATTTTTCGCATTCGGATAAATATGTAAAATTTCTAGACTTGGTACGCCTTTTTGTGGGAATAATAGTAACGTTACAATCTTCTAGTAACTTTTTGCTGCTTTGCCGTTGTGAATCTACGGAGGGGAATCTGTGAAACACAAACGTAGCAAGGGCAGTGCAGGGACAAAGGTTGTTGCTGAAGCCGGGTCCCGACTGCGAGAAATAAGAGAAGGACGGGGGCTGACCATGCGCGATGTGCATGGGGAAAGCCGATCCATCGCACAAAAGCACGGTCGCCGGGGATTTGAAATGGTCCCCAGCCGCCTTCACATGCTGGAACGCGGACTCCATGTTCCGAATGTTTTCCGGCTCTATTCGCTGTCCACTATTTACGGAATCAGCGTAAAAGAGCTGTTTAGCCTGTACGGGCTGAAGCTATCGGGAGCGCTCCACGCAGGAAAGAAATAGGATCGGCTGACTCCAGGCTTGGAGAAACCTGAAGTTGGTCACTTCCAAAAATTCTGGGGATCCCTGTTCTAGAGGATTTCAATTCTAGAGGACTCCAGACAAGCATTCGAGAGGGGAAAGAACTGGGCGCTTGGCCTGTTCTGTCCCCTCTCGGCTTTTGCAGGATTTCCGCCAGGCAAGTCCTAAAGAGTTTCGTATTGGTGATGCTGATTCCTCTGCTATCCCCCCAGCGCAGTTGTGCGAATCGCACGGATGTTGTTCACTGGTAGTTCCTGAACTGCGTTTGCCCCGGCACGCGCGGCGAAAGAAAATATCATGCACCTCAAGATTTTGGGCTCAGCGGCTGGGGGAGGATTTCCGCAATGGAATTGCGGGTGTGCCAATTGCCGTGCTCTCCGCGCCGGAACTTTCCCCGGAAAGCCGCGCACACAAGCCCAAGTGGCCGTAAGCAGCGACGGAGAATTCTGGTTTCTGTTGGGAGCCTCTCCTGATCTCCACACACAAATCGAAAATACTCCTGAACTACACCCGAGAGCGGGAGTGCGGCAATCGCCCATTTCCGGAGTCGTTCTGGCGAGTGCGGATCTTGATCACGTTCTCGGCCTGCTCCTGCTGCGGGAATTACAGCCGCTGCAAGTGTTCGCAACGAGCTCAGTTCTAGATGTCTTGCGCAAGGACAATTCTTTCTTCGGTATGTTGAACCGCATTCCGCGGCAGGTCGAGTGGAGCACAATCGTCCCCGGAACGAAATCTGAATTGATCTCGGCGGGCGGTGATCGATCTGGTCTCTTATGTACTCCGATCAGCTTGGGAACACGATATCCTGCTTATGTGACCCCGGCGCGAGCCCAGGAGCTACGACCCGTGGACGCCGTGGCCGGACTGATTGTTGAATCCGCCACAGGCAAGCGCTTCGCCTACATGTCCGCCGTAGGCCATGTGGACGAGAAGTTGCTGGAAATTTTGGACAGTGTTGATCTTTTGCTTTTCGATGGGACATTCTGGAGCAATGACGAACTGGTCCGCGTGGACAGCAGCGGGTCCACGGCCCGGCAAATGGGACACATTCCTGTCGGCGGAGCGGACGGCTCGCTGCAGGAGTTGGCGCGGCTTCGTAAGGCAAGAAAGATTTTCATACACATGAACAACACAAATCCCATGCTGGACGAATCGGGCCTGGAGTACCGTGCGGTGCGTGAAGCGGGCTGGGAAGTTGCGGAGGACGGATGGGAGTTCACGCTCTAGATGCGGAGACACAGCTGCTGAGTCATGATGAGTTGAAAGCGCGGTTGCTGCAAATCGGTCCTGAGCGCTACCACCATCAGCATCCCTTCCACACCCGGATGCATGAGGGCCAGCTCACGCGTGGACAACTGCAAGCGTGGGCGCTGAACCGTTACTACTACCAGAGCCGAATTCCCATCAAGGACGCGATTATTCTTTCGCGCAGCGAGGACAAGGAATTCCGGAAAGCATGGCGCAAACGCATTGTGGACCATGACGGAGACGCCGCCAGCGCAGGCGGCATTCAACGATGGATCAAATTGGCGGAAGCCGCGGGACTGGATCCAACGCGCGTGGAACGTGGAGACGGAATTCTTCCCGCCACGCGGTATGCGGTGAACGAGTATCTGAACCTTGTGCGCAGCCGGACGTTCCTCGAAGCCGTGGCTTCTTCGCTTACAGAGTTGTTTTCCCGCGACTTGATCAGCCTGCGCATGGGAAAAATGCGGCAACATTATCCCTGGCTCGCGGGCGGGCTCGACTACTTCGAGGCTCGACTGACGCAAGCCCCGGAAGACGCGGCTTTCGCTCTGCAATACGTGCAGGAGAACGCGAAGACGCGAGCGGAGCAAGAACTTGCGATCCGCGCGCTGCGCGACAAGTGCGATATTCTTTGGGCTCAGCTGGACGCTCTCTACTTCTCCTATGTGCAGCCGGGATGGCCGCCGCCGGGCGCATTTCAGATCGAGGGAGCCTAGGTATGGCCAAACCGCAAGACACGAGTCTTCCCCACTTGGCAGTGGGCTGCCGCTGGGCGCCTCTCGAGAATCCAGAAGCCGAATTCGATCCGACCGTCGAAGCAACTGTTCTTTTCCCGGAAGGAGCGGTTCGCGTGCAAGGGACTGGCAGGTCGATTCTGGAACTATGCGACGGCCAACGGACTTTGCTGCAGATTGTCGAAGAATTGAAAAAGCAGTACATACTCGTAAGTCCCGGGCGCATTCGGGACGAAGCCGAGCAATTCCTAGAGCGTCTGCAAGAGAAGCGAATCGTGGATTACTGAGAAATGGACTATGAATGCCCGGCCCTCTAGCCCTCATCGCTGAAGTCACGCATCGCTGCCCGTTGCATTGCGTGTATTGCTCGAATCCGCTGCAGATGACGGCTGCCAATTCCGAGCTGCCCACAGAAGATTGGGTGCGAGTTTTCCAGCAAGCTGCAAAACTCGGCGTGCTGCATCTGCACCTGACTGGCGGTGAACCGCTGGCACGGCAGGATCTCACTCAGCTCATCGCCGCAGCCCACAAAGCGGGTCTGTACACGAACCTGATTACTTCCGGCCTGGGAATGACGGAGGCACGTCTGCAGGAACTGGCCGCAGCCGGCCTCGATCATCTTCAGTTGAGTTTTCAGGACTCGCGTGCCGACAGCGCTGACTGGATCGCTGGCACCAAGGCACACGCCCGCAAGGTGGAATTGTCGCAAATCATTCACCAGCAGAATATTCGCCAGCAGCGGATCGCGTTCACCGTCAACCTGGTGGTGCACAGGCAAAATCTCGAACACCTCGACGAGACCATTCGCTTCATCGAGACTTTGCATCCCGACCGCATCGAGATTGCGCACGTGCAATATTACGGCTGGGCTCTCGAGAACCGCGCCGCGCTCATGCCCACGCGCGAGCAAGTCGACAAAGCGCTGCTGATTGTGGCAGAGGCCCAGAAGCGCACTGCCGGGAAAATTCGCATCGACTCAGTCGTGCCGGATTATTATGCGCGCTATCCCAAGGCTTGCATGGGTGGCTGGGGACGCCAACTGTTGCTGATCGATCCCGCAGGCCGTGTCCTTCCCTGCCACGCCGCCGGGGTGATTCCCGGACTGACTTTCGACAATGTGAAAGACTACGCCCTGGAATGGATATGGAAGGAATCCCCGGCGTTCCAGAAATTCCGCGGCGAAGAGTGGATGCCTGAACCCTGCCGCAGTTGCGACCGTCGCACAGAAGATTTTGGCGGCTGCCGTTGCCAAGCCTTTCTGCTTCTGGGAAATGCCGCCGCCACCGACCCAGCCTGCCACCTCTCTCCCGATCATCACGTGATGGAAGAGGCCCTGCGCGCAACGCAAGCGCAGCCCTTGATTGCACAACCCGCGGAGGCAGATTCGTTTCGAGGGTTTGAGCAATCCGTGCAGGGATTGTGGACCTATCGCGTGAATCCGAGCGAGAAAATAGTGGGCTAGTAGAACATCATCGTGACGAAGTAAGCGCCATTAGGGTGCTTATCCGTTCGGGCGTAACAGGTGGCGACTGAAAAGTCTTTGGTTTGACCGTTGCCGATGATCTGGCTAGCGCTGGATGGAAGAACTTCGGGTTCAGGATTTGAATAACTGAGAACATAGCGGGCATTGGAGAGAGAGGGCGTTGGCTGTGCCAATGCTGAATTACCCGAACAGGCTGCGCCGCGGGGGTTGTTGCTCTTCACGCGGTTCAGATGTGGGAGCCGTGTCTGATTCCGCAAGTCCATAACTTTGGCTGCGATCAGATCTTCCGCCTGACCGGCTTCGTAGGACGGCAGGCGTCGTGCAAAATCCTGGACCACATACATCTGACAGGCCACCCATGCCACCGCAATTCCCACCGCGTTATAGGACGGATTGAGAACATTCTGGCGGTGCTCTTCGGATGCCATCAGCGACTGGTGCGCGTGCAGGGCCGAGAAATCGTAAGCAACATTCTCGCCCGCCTGATTGAAATGCAGTCCCGTGAGTCCCAGGCGATCCTGCAGCGCAGGTTCGCCTGGAAATTGATGCGAAAGCATGCCGTGTTGCAACATCTCGCGGCCATGCGCCTGCGCCGCGAGACTCAAGGTCTCATCCCAAGCGAGTGGCGATTCCCCGGCTTGGGTGCGCGCCGCATTTACCAAACGCAAGATTTCCTGGGCGGCATGGACGTCAAAACCGGTGTCGGGGGAGGTAAAAACGGTGTGGGTGGGCTGCAGAATTTGTGCGGGTGCGCTGGCAAGTTCGTCTGTGCGGTCACAGGCCAAAGCGGAAACGCCACTCAGCAGCAGCACACCGATCCATACGAGAACTCGCATACGCACGCCTCTTGTTCTCTACGGCACAGCCCAGGGCTATCAACAGATTCCGTTAGTACATGCAGGATAAGTGGGGTTACCCCGTTCCTCACGTTACGACCGACACACCACCGCAGGTTACTTTTAATCAAATGAAAACAATGGGGTTAAACAAAGAACGGCAGTTTACAGGAAGAAGAGTGACTGTCGAAGGAAATAATTGGCCCTCCGCCTGCCCAAGGCCTAGAAATACCGTAGATCACCCCTTCCGCCCTACATTCGCCTGCTAAAATCAGGTCGATCTCCTGGTCAATTCCCCATGATGCAAGGTCTTCTGCCGCTCGCGATTGGCTGCCTGCTCGGGTTTCTGGTGGCCTTCGTGGCGTACCGCTCGCGAGCGCGAATCTTTGAGAATCTGGTGCAGTCCCGCGAGCGTGATCTGGCGGCTGCCCGGCTGGAATTGAGGACTGCCCACGAGGAGAAATCGGAGGCGAAGGCCAAGACCGCCTCTCTGGAAACGGAGTTGAGCCTGGAACGCGCCGCACAACAGAAGAATCTGGCGGTCGTCGCCCAGGCTAAGCAGGAATTCCGGGAAGCTTTCGGAGCGCTGGCTGCGGACGCATTGCGCAACAACAACTCGTCGTTTCTGGAGCAGGCGAAATCTACTTTAGGGAAATTTCAATCCGACGCCAAAGGAGACCTCGATCTGCGGGAGCAGGCCGTGAAGCAACTCGTCGCTCCGATCAGCGAATCGCTCGGAAAAGTTGACCAGCAGGTTCGTTTGCTGGAGGAAGCGCGGAATCAGGCCTACGGCGAGCTGAAGCAACAGGTTGCCGCACTTGTAGATACGCAGGAGCGTTTGCGCAGCGAGACCGGAAATCTGGTGAAGGCGTTGCGTGCACCTGCAGTTCGAGGACGCTGGGGAGAAATTCAGTTACTCCGCGTAGTAGAGATGGCGGGGATGCTCTCCTACTGCGACTTCGTCGACCAGCAAACGGTCACCGTCGATGACAGGCGCCTGCGGCCTGACGTGGTCGTGAAGCTCCCTGGCGGAAAAAATGTCGTGGTCGACGCCAAGACGCCGCTCCAGGCTTATCTGGACGCGCTCGAAAGCCCGAGCGAGGAAATTCGGCGCGCCAAGCTCGAAGCTCACGCCGCGCAGGTGCGCGAGCACATGCGGCAGCTCAGCTCGAAGTCTTACTGGGAGCAGTTCGAAAACACGCCGGAATTTGTTGTGATGTTCCTTCCAGGCGAGTCGTTTTTTGGCGCAGCTTTGGAACACGATCCCGGATTGATTGAGGAAGGAGTTAACAAGCAGGTTATTGTTGCGTCCCCTACCACCTTAATTGCGCTCCTCAAAGCCGTGGCCTACGGTTGGCGGCAGGAAACGATTGCCCGCAACGCTCAGCAAATTAGCGTTTTGGGGAAAGACCTGCACGATCGGTTGCGCACGCTGGCCAGCCACTTCGAGGCCGTCGGCAAAGGTCTCGACCGCGCAGTCGAAGCCTACAACAAGGCCGTGGGATCGCTGGAGGGCCGCGTCATGGTGAGCGCCCGCAGGTTTAGCGAACTGGGCGCACCGGTCACCGATGACATCGTCGAACTTGAACCCATCGACACCACGGCGCGGACGTTACAACTGGATTGGGGAGAGGAAGCCCCCGACGAGGAAATTGCTTCGGATAGGGTTCAAACGAACCGTGAGTAGTTGCGCGAACCTCTCGATATATCTTGTCATTCTGAGCGTAACGAAGAATCCCTACTCCACTGAAGGCACATTCGTTATTCCGGACTGCTCAAGGAGAATGCCTTTCGATGGCATCGCAGTATTAGCCCTGCTAGGGGTTCTTCGCTACGCTCAGAATGACAAGAAGCTTTCCTAGTTCGGCAAGGCCTTCCGCGCTTTGATCTCCGCCAGGAGGATGCCGATTTTCTCTTGCTTCTCCAGTTTTTCCAGACGGTCTTCCATGTTGTCTCCGCCCGCGAGTTCCGCTTTCGCCTGGCTGACGGCTTCCGAGCGCGAGACTTTGTGCTTCACGCGGTCGAAGGCAGCAGCTTTCGATCCGTCTCCTGCCGCGCCCTGGACATCACTGGCGCGGCTGATAGCCCGCGCACGACGATGCTGAGCCAGAAGTAGATCGCACTTGGCCTGGGCTTCAGCTTGTTTGTGCTCCAGTTTGCGAAGAGCATTCTTCAGGCTTTCGACCTGCATTTTCTGGTCGGTGAGCTGCTCTCCGAACTTCTCGCTCATTTCGCTGTAGCCCATGGAGCGCTCTATCGCTGCGCGCGCTAGGTCTTCTTCCTGCTTGTCGACCGCAAATTCGGCGCGGCGCATCCAGTCGGCAGCTTTCTCTTCATTCTCTTTTTGCTTCTTCTCCAGGAGGTGCTGGTCGGCCAACGCCAGCGCTACCTGGGTTTTGACCTGCAGAAGCTGGTTCTGCATGTCGATGATGACCTGCTTCAACATCTTCTCCGGATCTTCGGCCTTATCGATCAGGTCGTTGAGATTTGCCCGGACTAACGTGGAAACTCGCTCTAAAAGTGCCATGATGCCTACTCCTTCTGGCCACTGGCCGATTTGTTGTTGTTGACTGAGGCGCCTCGAAACCCGAAGGCAAGGGCTAACCCGATTCCCGCTCCCAGGCCAAGCCACATGCCCAAGTTGCCGGTAGCCACACCGAGGGCAGTTCCAATGCCGACGCCCAGCGCAATAGCAACGCCTGAGGAAGTTCTAGTTTGTTTGCTCGCATTCATCGCCTTCTCCTTCTTGGTTCCAAAACCAGCAGGGCGGCAACGCCGCCCCGCAACTCCTAATCTATTTCTTCCCGTCGTCTTTCTTCCCACTGTCCGGCTTCTCGGCTTTGTCGCCGAGTTGCCGTACTTTGCCGAGCAGATCGGTCATGCTCATGCCCGATAGGGTTTCGAACAGCGCGGGAACCTGCGCAGCCATTTTGGTGATATCGCCGGTGATCTTATTGACTCCGGCGGCATTGTCGTTTCCAGTCGAGATAACGGTGATTTTGTCTACGCTGGACAACGGCGCTGCCAACGCCCGGACAATATCGGGCATGCTGGCAAATAGCTTATCGATGATCGCGGCCTGGTTGTATTCCTGGAAGGCTTCCGCCTTGACGTTCATGGCTTTCGCTTCCGCCTCACCTTTCTTGAATATGATTTCAGCTTCTGCCTGGCCGTTGGCGCGAATGGCGGAGGCTTGACCTTCAGCTTCGGCGGTGAGCCGCTGCTTTTCCGCAGCCGCCAGCGTCTCGATGCGTTGCCGCTCGACCTCCGCACCTTTCAGCACGGTGGCGATGAGTTCTTTCTCGCGCCGGTTGATTTCGGCTTCCTGGACTTTGACCTGCCCTTCTTTTTCTACTTGTTGAACCTTGACCTGTTCGGCAACAACCTGCTGTTGCATGACGTTGGCCTGAATGTCATAGGCTTTGTCGGCTTGCGCTTGCTGCTTCTTCGTGACTTCGAGATACTGCGCTTTTTTTACTTCCAAATCGCGCTGCGCCTCGGCTTGTTTGGCCATGGAAAGTGTTTCTGCCAGAACCCGTTCTTGGTCAGCTTGCGCTTTGGCAACGGCCGCTTCGCGCGTCGCTACAGCCCGCCGGATAGCCGTGTCGCGCTCGGCCTCGGCCGTAGCGACGTCAGCGTCGCGCTTGATGCGGGCCACATCGGGACGGCCCATGTTGACGATGTATTCGTTCTTGTC
>CAZUCC010000082.1:0-9370 GCA_964619065.1 uncultured Acidobacteriaceae bacterium
CTTTCATCAAACTTTGATTTGACCGCGCAAGAACATCAGAGTTAAGTTTCCCGTATCCCGAAGTTGATTCTCCCCCGCATGCGCCACTTCCAGGAGGACCCTATGCGTTCTGTAAAGCAGTATCTTCCCACGCAGCAACTCTACGTAGCGCTTCGCTCCGGCCGGAATGCAATAAAGCGCTCTATCATTGAAACACTCCTAACATCGTTCCTTGGGTTGTTCCTCGCTGGCACGGCGTTGGCGCAAACCAGCCTTACTACTCTCTACGACTTCACTGGAGTCAAGAGTGATAGAAACCCGAATGGCGATCTCGTTATGGACAGCCAAGGAGTACTCTATGGCGTATCCCGCAACATTACTCCGGGTCCAAGCAAAATTTACCAGCTAACGCCACCCGCGATCGTCGGAGGCTCGTGGACCGAGACCCTTTTGTACGTCGGTCACCCGCAATCGAGTCCGGTCTCGGGCCACATTCAGCCCGTGATCTTCGGTCAGGACGGCTCGTTGTACGGCACCTCCGACAATTGCATGAGCAGTTCCTTTGGCTGCGTGTTCCAACTTGCTCCTCCCGCGGTTTCTGGCAGCCCTTGGACCATGAATGTGATCCATCTCTTCCAAGGCGCGGTAACCGGCGACGGGCGCATCCCGGCCCACGGAAAGCTTGCCATGGACGCGAAGGGCAATCTCTACGGCGCTACCACCACGGGCGGTCTGACCGACATGACGTTGTCCGGAACTGTATTTAAGCTCAGTCCACCGGCTAAATCCGGTGGGGCTTGGACCGAATCCATTCTCTACAAGTTTAGTGCGGCGCCGGGTGGCTTTTCTCATCCTGCGGTGGGTGTCGCAATCGACCAGCATGGTGCTTTATATGGTGCAACCAGCTTCACGACCACTCCCAAAGGCGGCCTAGGGTTCGGCGTGGTCTATCAGCTCGTGCCTCCCAACCTGCCCAGCGGCTCCTGGACCGCCAACGTGATCTCCAGGTCCCTGGGCGGCACTGCCAATGGGAAAATTAGCCAGTTGACCGTGGCCTCATCCGCAAAAGTGTACGGTGTGAGCCAAGTGGACTTTAACACTCATGGTGTTTTTGAGCTGACTCCTCCCGCGGTAGCGGGGGGAGCTTGGACCGTAGCACTGTTACCGTCCAATCTTCCTCACGGTGGAAACGATCTAAGCGGATTCAATTTGGCAATCGATGCAAATGGCAACATCTATGGCACCGACTACGTCGATCAGACGGCTTACAAGCTGACTCCCCCGCCCGTTTCTGGCGGGACTTGGACGTATTCCGTGCTCCACATTTTTCTCGGGGGAAGCGAGGGCAGTGCTCCGTTTGGCCGGCCACTCATCAGTCCTACGGGCAGCGTGTTTGGCACTACCGCAACCGGAGGTACTGGCAGTTGCACGGGAGGTTGCGGAACAGTGTTCGAGCTGCAATAGTCGAATACTGTTAAGCTTTCACCAAATACAAACCCCTCCCCATTTGCACGGGAGGGGTTTCCAATTTCAGCTCGGGACCCGCGAAAGCAGCATTAGGCCCGTTTGTAACGCGTCTTGCACTGCGGACACTCGGCAACGTGCATTTTCCCGCTGATTGGGATTGTCGGAATGATGAAGAACAGCACAATGAATCGCATTCCCGTCTTTTGAATAAACTGTGCAACGTTCCCACATGTGCCACAGCGCATGAGTTCGGCCGTGAGCTCCGAACCCCAGAAGAACACTTTTGTTCCGATAATCAGCATGCCGGAAAAGGCTACCACGCGGCTGAGGTTTTGCTCTCACGTGAACTGCCCATACTGCATACTTCAGTCACCTACGTTGCGGAACAGGTGCCGAGTTGCAGTTGTCACACTCCTAGGTGTAGCCGTTCCCGAAGGTTCGTCATTTCGCAATCCTCGACCAGTACGCCGTGGTCGCTTCGGGACCGCGGGTGTAGATCAACTCTGTTCCATCCGTTCCCAAAAGCTGTCCTACTCCGGTACCATCGCGAAACGGTTGAAACGTCCCTTTTACGACCATCCAGCGGCCAACCCCATCACTGCCGAACTCCAGCTTAAACAATCCGGACATTACCGGGTTTCGCGTCCGGTAATGCATGCTGGCAAATATTTGCCCGGATTCCGTGAGAGCAAATCCACGGATTCGAACTTCGCTCGGGGGCGGTAAAGCGGCGACCTTTGCAATCTTGAGTTTTTCGGTCGGCTCGTCGTACTCAATCCACTCACTGCTTGCCCCGTTATAGAGCCCAACTTTGCTTCCCGCGCACCGCAAATAAAATTCTTCCGGGTAGCGCCCTTCACTCAGTGTCCAACCCCATGGGTTCAATTCTGATTTTGCGAGTAGCGCCTTCACCTGCCCTTTTTCAAAGTCATATTCACGCAACATTAAGGATGTCTCCACACGCTCGCCTTGCTCATTCCGATCAGATCCGTAGGCCCATACGTTTCCATTCCCGGCAACGCAGACCCGGTGTGGCAAGAATGGTGTCGTTCGAACGGTCTTACTCACACGACCGTCGTCGCCGATGAGTGTGATGAAATTGGCAATCACTCCCGCTTGATCTATGGCCCCGCCAGCAACAACCAATTCCCCCTTCTTGCCCACAGCCACGTCGCTGATGCTTACCCTGGTTGCGTTTTTGAACCAAACCACCGCTTCTCGTTGAAAACGTCCATCTCGGTCGTACAGCGTCGCCACAGGATGCGTGGGGCTAGCGTCATCATTCCCAGCAGCTCCGAAGTTAATGAGATAGTTTTTATCCCAATATCTATGCGCTACCTCCAAAAGAGCGCCAGAACTGAACTGAGCGTGCGGGGAGGAGAGTTGCGAAGAAGCCACCTCAGTCTGCTGGCCGATCATGCTTTCAGGCAGCGAACCGAGCAAAAATACAGCTGTTCCAAACTGGAGGACTCGTACTAATTTCATAATAGCCTCTCCCTTTCCTGCATCTTGCCTACGGATTGTCACAATTTTCCGCGTCGAGACAACAAGTCGCTCCGCATAGGTTGGCACAGAGCCGTCTCTAAAATGTTGAGTGATTACCTTCTCCTAAGAATCCCGCTTTGGATTCTAATGACGTCAACAGCTATCCTTCAGGTTCACAGGCAAGAGAAAACCCCTCCCGGTTGCAGCGGGAGGGGTCTCGACTTTCAGCTCGGGTCCACGAAAACGGCACTAGGCCCGAACGACATTGGAGGCTTGCAAGCCTTTGGGTCCCGTCATCAGGTCATACTCCACGGTCTCGCCCTCGTTTAAGGTGCGATAGCCGTTCTCCTGAATCGCGGAAAAGTGCACGAACACATCTTCCCCGCTGGTGCGTTGGATAAACCCGTATCCTTTCGCGCCATTGAACCATTTCACAGTCCCCTTCTCACGATCACTCACTGTGAGCTCCTTTCTACCGCAGTCGTTTCGAAATCAATTGCTGAGTTGTCCCGCCGGTCGGCATCCGGGAGAGTGAGACGGCCGGGCGGAAAGGCATACGAATGAAGTAAACCGGCAGGCCTGCGCCAGAAAGGGAAAGGCCCCCGAGTTTGGCGCCGCACACAGTCTCGGCGTCAAGCTCCGGGGCCTTTGTCATCGCTAGCAGGGGGATTTGTACGGGCACAGCCAAGTTCAACCAGTCCAATCGTTTGGCTGCCTCAAAAAGAAGCAGCGGCGAATAATAACAAGAAAGCGAATGTTTGCAAAACGAAAAATCAGGAGCTAAGTTGCCTTTCGGAGCCGGTGGGAACTTGGGCATGTTACGGTACGGGCTTTGTTAGGATGAGACCGTGGAACCGCAAATCTCCCCTTCCGAAGGACTTACGCCCCGGCCCGCCGTCGATGTAGGGGCTGGACAGGGCTATTCTGGGGGCGGTTTCGCCCTGGCATGGCACACTGCAAAGTACCTGATGCGGACAGAAGTGCACACTTTTGCATTCTCCGTGGCGGCGAATGCTATTCTCTCGTTCTTCCCTTTTGTCTTGCTGCTGCTCACCTTGACGCGGCATGTCTTCCACTCACCGGCTATGTATGACGTTGTGCTCGGTTTATTGCGCGACACCGTTCCTGCCGGACAGGATTTTGTCGTTCGCAATCTGGATGCGATGGCGGGAGCGCGGCACCGCGTGCAGGCAGTTTCCCTGGTCATCCTGCTGTTTACCTCGACGGGTGTGTTTGTTCCACTGGAAGTGGCGCTGAATCAAGTTTGGGGATTCGGCCGGAACCGGCCGTACTGGCGGAACCAGGCTCTGTCCCTGGTGCTGGCGTTTGCCTGCGGCGCGCTGGCCCTACTTTCGATTGCGCTGACCGCCGGCAACATTCGCGCGTTGGAGTTTCTACTGCATGGCCACGCGGCATTCTTTGTGCATTGGTTCGGTTTTGGCGTCATGAAGGGATTCGCCATTGCGGCCAGCATTGCCGTGTTTTTTCTCATTTATTGGGCGCTACCCAACGGCAAAGTGCCTCCTCGCGCAGTTCTTCCTGCCGCGATCATCATTGGACTGTGTTCCGAAGTGCTGAAATACATATATCTGCTGGCGTTGCCCTGGTTGAATTTTCAGGAAGTGTACGGGCCCTTCGCGATCTCCGTCAGTCTTATGTTCTGGACATTCCTGAGCGGGATGCTGCTGCTGGCTGGCGCCTATATTTCGGCAGAGGGTCACTTTCGTAGGTAGGCATTCCTAGTTTTCCACAAAACTTCTTCTTCCAGAACAGGCCAGGAATGTTAGGCTGAAACCGCAGAAAAGCTGTCTCCCTCCGCAGTTGGACGGCTGGCCCTGGGTAGAAGAGGTGATGTGTGTCCGCCCGCGGCATTTACTGGATATTTCCTGCTGTTCGGTTCTTGTGCGTGCTCTCCGCTTTATTTCCTTGTCTCCCTCCCGCCGACGCGCAGGCGGATCGTTCGACTACAAAGTCGTTCAGCGATGATTTCCGTCAAACCGTGCGAAAGTCAGGGCTAGTCTTCGACGGAACCGTAACTGCGATTGAGCGGGACACCGGAACTGGAAATATCCCCCAGACTTACCGGATTTCCTTTCGGGTGAACCAGGGTTTGCGAGGCGTTCGCACCGGCGCCACCCTGACGATCCGCGAATGGGCTGGGCTATGGGTGAGCGAACCGGGGGCAGGTGGGCCGACCCACAGGCCGCGCTACCGCCTGGGAGAACGCGCGGTCCTGTTTCTCTATCCAGCAAGCCGCACCGGGCTGACGAGTCCTGTGGGCGGCATGAAGGGTAAGCTCGCCGTGACCCTTGCCGAGGAGGCGATTCTTCCCGCGGATTGGAACGGCAGTTGGGTTGATGATCGGGCTAAAGGGACAATCCCCGCGCAGGGCAACAAGGTTCCGCTGTGGCAGCTCGTCCAACGCGTTCAGCGGGCGGGGGAGGACTAGCCGTGCGGCGTACCGCGAGGTTTCTCGCCTTCCCGGCGCTGGCGGCAGTGTGGATTTTCGTTCTGATCCGGACCGCACATGCCGGCGACCCCCTCTACGTGTCTGGAGCGAGCTACTTCGACCCAACCGTAAAGGGCACTCCACTCACCTGGGCACTGGGGTCGGTGCTCTATTACACCGACCCGGGAGATCTGAGTCCGATCCTGCCACACGCCAGTGCCGACGCTTTGGTCGCGGATGCCTTCAGCCGCTGGACCAACATTCCCACGGTCGCTCTCACTGCCACGCAAGGCGGACAGCTCGCCGAAGATGTCGATGGGACCAATGTCACTCTCGGCGGCGGCGTGTTGAGCCTGCCAGCGGACATCCAGCCCGGCGCCGTGGCCACGCCCGTTGGCATCGTCTACGACTTTGACGGCCAAGTCACGGAAACTCTGCTCGGCATCGGCAGTTCCACCGATTGTCTGGGCAATGCCGTCTACGGTGGGCTGGACAATTTTGCAGTCACCGGAAACTTCGCTCATGCGCTGGTGATCCTGAACGGAATCTGTGCGCAAGACCCCACTCAACTCGTGGATTTCGAATACCGTTTAGTGCGGGTGCTCGGCCATGTGATCGGGCTAGGTGCGTCGCAGGCAAACATAAATGTGTGGACGGGCAGTCCCCCTCCCACGACCGCGGACAGAGCGGGATTCCCTGTCATGCATGCGTTCGATCCAGCGCCCTGCCTGCCCATTACAAACTGCCTCCAGAACGCCGACCAGCCGAAGATGGACGACCGGGCTGCGCTGGGGCGGCTTTATCCCAACCAGCCTCTCCTTGCCAGCACGACTGCGCGCATTCATGGCATCGTGAGCTTCCCCAGCGGCAGTCTCCCCGGTCAGGGAATGCAGGGCGTGAATGTCGTGGCACGATGGATCGATCCGGTCACGTTGCTGGCATCGCGCACTTATGTAGCAACGTCGGTTTCCGGATGCCTGTATCGCGGCAACGCCGGAAATCCAGTCACGGGATTTACGGACGCATCCGGACAGCGCTACGACCAGTGGGGATCGGACGATCCTGCTGTGGAGGGATTCTTCGACCTCGCAGGATTGGAATTTCCGGACGGAAGCAACACGACCACGTATGAGATTTCTGTGGAACCAGTTGACCCCCTCTTTTCTGAGGCCGTCGGTTCGTATGCCCCATTGCAGGTTGGGCCTTCGGGTTCGAGCACGATCATGGTTGTGACCGTGGTTCGCGGCAGTGACACAGTGCAGGACATTGTGATGACCGGAGGCGCATTGGCACCCAACGACACTTTGGATTCACAGGACTACTTGAATCCAACCGCGGTCCCGCCTGGCGGAGAATGGTTGAGCTGGTTCAATCCCACCGGCGGCACGAATTACTACTGGCTCACCGCACAGGCCAACCGTACCTTGTCCGTGGAAGTGCAAACGGTCGACGAGCAGGGGAACGCTACACAAAGCAAGGCCCAGCCGGTGATTGGCATGTGGTCACTTATCGATCCGCCTGGAACGCCCCCACCAGCGGCAACCCCCAGTCCTTTCAATACCGCGAACCCCGGGCTCACCAGGCTTGATGCGCAGTTGTTGGCCGCAACGGACTTTCGCATCGGCGTCACCGACTGGCGCGGGGACGGCCGCCCCGATTATGCCCATCACGTTCGCGTGCTCTATGCCGACTCCATCAGCCCGGTGCGGGCGAGCGTGGCGGGTGGCGACGCGATGATCATCCAGGGCCTGGGATTCCGGCTTGGACTCGCGGCACAGATGGGAGGCGTCGCCGCGCCCGTTGTTGACTTTTCCGCAAACCAGCTCGTAATGCAGACTCCCGCTTTGTCCGATGGCTTGCAAACCGTTGTGGTGAATGATCCCTTCACAGGCGGCTTTTCCACGATGACCGATGCTGTAACCATGGGCGCGGGTCCATCCGACAGGGTGCTGCTTCTGCCGGTCGCCAACCCCTCGATCCCAGTGGGCGGAAAGACGCCGAATCCGCTCCAGTTTCTGGTCGTGGCCACGGACGGAACTCCTGTTACGGGTGCCACCGTTCAATTGAGCACGACGAACGGACTCACACTGGACACGTGTGGCGGCGCCACCAACTGCTCCGTGCTCAGTGATGGGAGCGGACGGGTTGTGGCCTATGCAGGTGTCACCGCCGTCGGGGTAGGGCAAGTGACAGCGCAGCTGGCTCCTGCCACCTATCCCAACCCCTCAACTGCGACTACCACTCTCAACGGAATAGCTTCCCCCCTCGACATCACATTATTCCGCCAACTTGTGAAAGTGGAACAGGGTACAACCATCGATGTGCCTTTGACGGCGCGCGTGCTTGACACCGGCACTCCGCAGACCGGGCAGAGGGTCAACTTCCGGATTGCGGTGGGTCATGGATTTCTGAGCGCGCCAACCGTGGTCACGGACACAAGCGGCAACGCCCCCAACATGCTGCACCTCACGCGGGTGGCGGCGGACGTACAGGTCACAGCCTGCGTTGCGCCGAACAACAATCCCTGCAATGCAGCCACTGCTGGCGCTGTGCCGGTGGCAGAGTTGCAAGTCGAACCGTTTGACAGCACACAGCAGGTGGTCACCGTGGGACAGCCCGTGCGGATGGTTACGGTGCGCGTGACCGACAGCGCCTCGCCTCCTAACCCAGTCTTTGGCGCGCCAGTCACATTCCTGAATGTTCTTTCGCGGTCCGGAAGGGACGGTCCTCCGATTGTGGTGGACGACGTGGTCATTAATCCCGATCCGGAGCTGGTGTTGCTGGGATCGGCTACAACGATTGTTCTCTCCGATAGCAACGGCCTCGCGCAGGTTGCGCTGTGGGCCTCGCCGATTCCCGCAGGAGATGAAGTCGCGGGCTTTGCCACGGTCGATTCCGGCGCGCAGGTAGGGTATTTCCTGCAAATGCTTCCCGCAATCACGGGCGGTGGGGCAGGCGGTGGATTCATCAGAACCCAGACTGCGCGCAATCGTCTTCCTGGAAACGCAATGCCCGGCGGGACTGGCTACCGAAGCTTGGTCAGCCTGGATTCAGTGGCCGGAGATACGGCAGCGGATGTGGATGGAAGCCCAGGGCAAGGTCGAACGGCTGCGGAAAAAGGAACATCTGAAAAAGTGGCGGAGCCCATCAGCGCGCTGGAGCCGAAAGAAACTCCGCCCAAGAAACATCTGATCCTGAGGGTTCCGCCGGAGAACACGTCCCCGGTTGCAATGCCAGCACCTCCGGAGAGGCGGGAACCGAGAAGCTGCGGCCGATGTGCCGGGGTAGTGTGCTCGGAACTCCCGGTGCGATAGCTCTTGCACGTGTTGGGGCAGGCGCTCTCGCCTGCCCGAGGCGGGCGAAGCCCCGGCTCCTGTTGGAGAATTCCAGGTCAACAACTTAACCCCTGAGCGAGCTAGCGCTCGCTCGCCCAGGCGAGGCGCCTGGGCCTACGTGACCTGGAATAATGCGCGCTATTTCTTCGTCCCTGAATCCTTTGTCCCCGGATTTCCGATCCACTGGTCCACCCAGTCGTTCACTGTCTTGTACCAGAGCTGGCTGTTCTGCGGTTTGAGCACCCAGTGGCCTTCGTCCGGAAAATAGAGCATCTTCGAGGGCACGTTCATCCGCTGCAATGTGGTAAAAAGCTGGAGCCCTTCGGAGACGTCGAGGCGGTAATCGCGCTGGCTGTGGATGACGAGCGTCGGCGTCTTGAAATTCTTCGCGAAAAGATGCGGCGACCATTTCGTGTACATCTCGCGGTTGGTGTAGGGCGTACCTTTAAATTCCCAGTCGTTGAACCACTGTTCTTCGGTCGTGCCCCAGGCGGATTCGGCGTTGAACATGCCATCGTTCGAGACCAGGCATTTGAAACGGTCGGTGTGACCAAGAATCCAGTTGAACATGTAGCCGCCGTAGCTGTCAGCAAAGGCGCATTCGCGTTATTTACCGATGAAGGAATAATCTTTCTCGCGATAGTCGAGTTCTTTC
>CAZUCC010000083.1:0-8525 GCA_964619065.1 uncultured Acidobacteriaceae bacterium
GGAGGGGCACTTGTACTCGTGGCCGCCGCCTTCGGGTCGGATCTGGCCGGCGGACGGGGCGTCCTTGAACTCCAGGCGCACCGACTTGCTGCCGGCGGCCTTCACAAAATCGAGCAGGTAGTTGGCGTTGAAGCCGACGGTGAGGGACTCGCCGGCGTAGGTGGTCTCGATCGAGTCTTCCGACTCGCCGGTCTCGGTGGAGGACGAGGTGATGCGGACCTCGTTCTTGTCCAGGCGCATGCGGATGGCGCCGGAGCGTTCGTCGGCGAACTGGGCAACGCGCTGGATGGCGGCGGAGAAATCCGCACTGCGCACGATGATGGACTTGTTGTTGTCCTTGGGCAGCACGGCTTCGTAGTTGGGGAACTGTCCGGTGAGTTGGCGCGAGGTGAGCAGGCGTTGGCCGATGCGGAAGAACAGCGTCGATTCATCTTTGGCGAACTCGACGTGGTCGGCGTCGGTGGCATCGAGCAGAATACGCAACTCGTTCATGGCCTTCTTGGGAACGAGTGTTTTCATTTCGCCAGAGATGCCTTCGAACTTCTCGCCGGGGCGTTCGACGTGGGCCAAGCGGTGGCCGTCGGTGGCCACCATAGTGATCGATTCAGGCTTCAACACCATAAGCGCGCCGTTCAGCGTATAGCGCGATTCCTCGTTGGCGATGGCAAAGATCGTTTTGCCAATCATGGCGCGCAAGACTTTCGCTGGGATGTTTACGGCTCCCGCTGTAGGAAATACCGGTAGTGTGGGGAAATTCGCCCGGGCCATGCCGACCATTTTGGTATTGGAACGTCCGCAGCGGATGTTGACCCAGTGATTTTCCAGCAGCTTGATGGAGATATCGCCGTCAGGCAGCAGCTTCACGTAGTCGTAGAGTTTGCGCGCGGGAATCGTGCACGAGCCCTCTTTTTTGACTTTGATGCTGCACGACGTACGCAGGCTGAGATCGAGATCGGTGGCTGTGAGCGTGAGCCGGTCACCGGCCGCTTCAAAAAGATAATTGGAAAGAATGGGAATCGTGGTTTTGCGCTCGACCACACCCTGGGTCGCCGTCAGTTCCTTGAGGAGCTCAGACTTGCTGACCGTGATTTCCATTGTTGCCGTCCCTGTTGCCGCCAAAGTTTCCACGGGCATGATCGAGTTGCCTCCGCCGATTTCCAGCTCTCGGGAATCTCAGTCCCGGTCCAACTCGCCGCTGAAGCGATCCCACAGATGGTGCTAAAACTTTGTATTTCCTAGTAAACCACACTGGTGTTCCCAGTGCCACAGGCCTGCTACTTAAGACTTCCTCTATCAAAATAAAACCTATAAAAACCAGTAGTAGCAGTAGGGGCTTAGGAAAAGTGGAAAACTTGCTTAAACTCCCTGGGTCATACGTTTGCGAGCGAACCGCTTGTTAAGAACCCAGCATGGCTACTGAAGCCCGTCGCCCTAAAAACTGCCAGTTCGAAAAGCCGGTCCTACTTCTCCACTGTTTCCACAGCACTTGCACAGAGGGGGCGGTGCAAGCTGAGATTTCCCCTAGCCCCGTAGCAGGAAAGCAGCGTTGTTAGCTGCCCAACTGCTCGGTGAACTTTGTCAGCAACCTGTTCAAATCTTTGTCCTTCTCGCGATATTTCACAATCTTCTCCACCGAGTGCAGGACTGTCGTATGGTGCTTGCCGCCGAACTGGCGGCCAATTTCCGGCAGCGACGCTTCTGTAAGATTCTTGGCGAGATACATGGCGATCTGACGCGGGTAGACGATAGCGCGCGAGTTGCTTTTGGCCTTAATTTCAATCAGGCGAAGGCCAAACTGCTCAGCGACCAACTTCTGGATGGACTCAATGCTGATCTTGCGCGCTTGGGAATCAATAAAGTTCTTCAGCACTTGTTGCGCATAAGGCAGGGTGATTTCCGAGCCGATAAGCGAAGAGTGTGCCATGAGGCGAATGAGTGCGCCTTCGAGCTCGCGGACGTTCGAGCGAATATTGGAAGCAATGAACAGGGCAACATCCGTGGGGAGAGCAACGCGCTCCTGCTCGGCTTTCTTCTGCAGAATGGCAACCTTGGTCTCGAGGTCGGGTGGCTGGATGTCAGCAATCAGGCCCCACTCAAAGCGGCTGCGTAGGCGGTCTTCCACTTCGGCGAGTTCCTTGGGCGGGCGGTCGCTGGCGATGACGATTTGTTTGATCGACTCGTAGAGCGCGTTGAAGGTGTGGAAGAACTCTTCCTGTGTGCGTTCTTTTTGGGCGAGGAACTGGATGTCGTCGATGATGAGCACATCGACATTGCGAAACTTGTCGCGGAAGCTCGACATCTTGTCATAGCGCAGCGAGTTGATCATCTCGTTAGTGAATTTTTCGCTGGAGAGGTAGCAGATGGAAGCTTGTGGCTGGCGGCGCTTGACCTCATGCCCGATGGCCTGCATAAGATGGGTCTTCCCCATGCCGACGCCGCCGTAGAGGAAGAGCGGGTTGTAGGACTTGGACGGATTTTCCGCGACGGCTTGGGCGGCCGCACAGGCGAACTGATTACCATTGCCAATGACGAAGGCATCGAAGGTGTAGCGCGGGTTGAGCTGCGCAATACCATCCCAATCAAAGCGCGACTGCGAGACGGGGGCGGCTGAGTGGCGGGAAAGTCCGCCATCATGCCGGACTGGCGTGGCGGCCGGGTCGTCATCGGGCGCAACAAATTTCACATCGGTGAGGCCGAGCTGTAGATCGTCCATGGCTTCCTGAATGAGGTCGGCATACTTGTCGCCGACGTGGCAAAACTCGTTGGTGGGAACGCGAACAAAAATAATACCGCCGTTGGTGTGGCTGTAACGCGTGGGCTTAAGCCAAGTCTCGTAGGAATGGCGATTGATCTTTTTCTCGAGAGCCTCGAGAATCCGTACCCAGGGGTTCGTGGGGGCGCTCGTAATCGTAGGAGAAATGGAAGCCATAAATGGTCTAAAACACCTGCTAAATTCTTTGGACCCTTGCCATCTTTTTCCGGAGACCTGAGGAGCGGGAAACCGCTCCGTCAACCCAAATAATTTGCTGGTGCAAATGACGAAGTAACAGAGCGAGATACTAGCACGAAATTTTTTTTGGGGCGAGAAATCTTCATGATGAAAAATCTTGCGCTTAAAAAAGAAACCCACGAAGAAAGTTCTGTCAAGTAGCGGAGTCGTTAATGCAGCGGGAATGGTGCAATACACGAGCGGCGACGGAATAATTTGCGCGGAGGTGGAATCTGGCGCAACATTCGCGCAACCGCGCTGCTGCAGCATTTCAGCGGGAGCCACCTGCGAAACGTGATACAAAACAGAGTTCTAATGGATGAAGTCAATCCTTATGGATGTATTGCGCACCAAGCATTTTGCGGGACTCCTGCTCCTGGTTTTTCTGGCGCAGTGCCTATGGCTGGTTCACGCCGAGCTGCGTTCTGAATTTGGATGCTATCCCTCCGGCACGATGGAGCGGCAGGGGCGCGTAGCCGAAGGGCTCGCACAATGGCGAGGCGAGCGCATCGCCGGGACGCCGGGACGCCGCCAGCAAGCGATGGGGATTTCGGGATCAGGGATGGCAGGTGCAAATGACTGGAGGGTGCTGATCCCAGGATTGAGTGCCCGGGGATATGATCCGTACCATTCTCCTCTCTGGTATCTGGTGGCGTCTCTACCTGTTGCGCTTTGGCCCGGGACGGTCGATCCGGCGCACGCGAAGCTGTGGCTGTGGCTTACGCGGATACCTTACCTGGCATTCGGATTACTGCTGGGAGCCTCGCTCTGGTTTGTGACCCGGCGGCTGTATGGGAACTCGGGCGGATTGATCGCGCTCGTCCTGTATTGCTTTTCGCCGGGAACTGTCCAGAGTAGCAGCGAGCTCTGCCGCGATTCGGAAATGGGCGCTGCTTGGGGAGCGTTTGGCGCGATCTTCACCGCGATCGCATTGGCACACACACTCTATGCTCCGCGCGAAGTCGTGCTGTGGAACTGGCGTCGTATCGCTCTGCTGGGAATTTCCCTGGCGCTAGCTCTCGGATCGCAGTTTTCCCTGGCCGTTCTGGTGCCGGTGACGCTCGGGTTTCTCTTGTACCTGGCTCCGGAAAGGCGGCGCGCGGCAGGAGCAATTTGGGCGGCGGCTTGTGTCTTTGCGGGGCTGCTTTTGGCAGGAGCCTACTTTTTTCACCTAGGTGTACTTTGGCAGGGATTGCGCGCGGCGAAGCTGGTGGATGGAACGTTCACAGCTCTGATGATGGGTGGGAACTATCAGAATACCGCCGCGCACATTCTGAAAGCGAGCCCTTTGCTGGCCGTATTGTTGCCCACGGCGCTGATAGCCTACGGGACGTGGCAGCGGGCACGGTATTTCGGCAACACCGCTCCACTGTTGATTGCTGTGCTTTGCATCGGGCTGGCACTGGCTGCGCCGGACTATCCAGGACAGGGGTTCTTGCTGGTGGCCATGCCGTTCCTGTTTACTTTCGTAGCGGGGGTGCTGGCGGATCTACTCGAAACCCGCTACCAATCGATGCTACGAATCACTTTGTCTGCGCTCCTCTCGGGGTACGCTTTGTGGAATGTGGTCTCGCTGGCGCGAATTTGAGCATGCGTGATTTCGGACAGTCAGAGCAACCTGGCAGGGCGGGTTGCATCTTATTGATTAGACTGGTTGAGTCCGGATCTCCCGTCGGATGGGCCTTTTCAAGGTGAACCATGGCGATTCTTCTGTTTCTCCCGGGCACGAACAGGAGTAAGATGGAGCCTGTATGAGGCTTAGAGTTGCAGCCTCGGTTCTGTTGTTTGCGGCGATCGCGGCGAGCGTGTGCGCTGCCCAGTCGCGGGGTGTTCCTGCCTCAGTCACTTCCTTGGGTTTCGGCGGTAATCGCAGCGCCACACCGGGTGTTCCTGCCAGCGTAACTTCTTCGGGGTCGCTTGGATTCCGGTGCTGCATCAATCCGCTGTTTCCCCGGAATCCCAATCCGCCGATGGGGAATTTGCGGTTCCGCCATCATCATTCCGGCGCATTTCCTGTGTACGTACCGCTTTATACGTCCAGCTACGATCAACCTGTGATCGTGGCGCCGGAAGATCGGGCAGACCAGGACGACGGCGAGGACGACGAATACGGTGCTGGGCCCACAGTCTTCGACCACCGCGGTCCGCGACGGCATGCCGCGGAAGAAGCCTACGACCGTGGCTATGAACGAGGCCGCGCTGCGGAGGAAGAGGCTCGTGTTGCGCGGGAGGAACGAGCCGCTCGGAAAGCATCCGAACCAGCCCAGGAAACACGGGACACCGCCACCAAGACCGTAGAGCAGGCCCACACTGCCATCGAGCCCAAGACAGTGCTGGTCTTCCGCGATGGGCACAAAGAAGAAGTTACGAACTACGCGATTGTGGGCGACGAACTTTTCGACTTCACCGCAGGGCGACGCAAGATTGCCATTGCGGCCCTCGACGTAACGGCAACCGCCAAAGCCAATGACGAGCGTGGGCTGGACTTCCAGCTTCCAGTCGCTCGCTCCGGCAACTAAGCAACACCTTCCTCCGCATTTGACCGGTTCCGCTTCTGGCCGGATTCGAGTCATCTTGTTACCCAATCAGAATAACTACTTAGTCTGAGCCAAGAATCCGGCAAAAACGCCGGCATTTCGGCACTTTCGCCGGATGTTCCTCGCAAGACCCGCGCGCACCCCTTGTTCCTTAATCGAGAACTTAGTAGAGTTTCCGGGGTGGAACGCCTTGCGCGTCAGACGGCACGCCGTCGCGTGCTCAAGGGCGACCACTTGGAGGAACCCCTGTGCAAAGCAAACAAAACAAAAGTGGAACATGGAACGTCGGCAGGGCCGCTGTGTATGGCGGCGTTTTAATTGTGGTATGCGCAATAGTGATCGCGCTGCCTGTGGCCAGTCTTGCTCAGACACACCCCGTACGAGTCATCGTTCAGTTTCAGCACGTGCCAACCAACCCGGACGTTTCGCGCGTGCAACTCCTGGGCGGCACACTCCTTAAACGCTTGGATCTGGTGAAGGCCGCTGTTTTCAGCCTGCCCACGAACGGGCTGCCACAGGTGGCGAGCCTTCTAGGAGTCCGATCGGTCCGATCCGATTTTGATCTCAAGGCGGCGGACGACCTCACGAACGCCGCGGTTGGCGCGGATGTCGCGTTCCAAGCCGGGTACGACGGGACAGGAGTTGGCGTCGCCGTCATCGACAGCGGCATTAACGATACGCATGCCGACTTCTCCACCAGCACGGGAAGCGGCTCGCGGGTGCTTTACCACCAGGACTTCACTGGAACGAGCATTCGGGATGCAAATGGCAACATCGTCTACGACACGTACGGTCACGGAACCCATGTGGCGGGCATTCTCGGGGGGAACGGAAAACTCTCCTACGGACAGTATCGGGGCGTGGCACCCAATGTAAATCTGGTGGATCTACGTGTGCTCGATCAGAATGGAGCCGGCAGCGACAGTAGCGTCATCGCGGCCATTCAGCAGGCCATCGCTCTCAAGAACACCTACAACATCCGGGTGATCAATTTGTCCTTGGGAAGGCCGGTGTGGGACTACTACGCATCGGATCTCCTGTGCCAGGCAGTAGAGGCGGCGTGGCAGGCGGGAATTGTGGTGGTGACGGCGGGAGGCAACTACGGCCGTCTGAGCGTCAGCGGAAGCAGCGGCTATGGCACCATTACCTCGCCCGGCAACGATCCGTTCGTGCTCACGGTGGGCGCGATGAAGAGTATGGGAACCTTCACGCGGACCGACGACTGGATTGCCAGCTACAGTTCCAAGGGTCCGACAACGTATGACCACGTGGTGAAACCGGACATCCTGGCTCCCGGCAACCTGGTGACATCGGTCCTTGACCCTGGCAGTACCCTGGCTGCGGAGTACCCCGCAAACCGCGTGGTTGGAACTTTCGACAACAACCTGGACTACTTCACTCTGAGCGGCACGAGCATGGCTACGCCGGTAGTCAGCGGCGCGGCAGTTCTGTTGTTGCAAGAGAATGCCAGCCTGACGCCCGATCAAGTCAAGGCGCGCTTGATGAAGACGGCATACAAAACGTTCCCCACGTCGAGCGTGGCAACCGATCCAGGCACGGGCCAGACTTATACATCGTATTACGATATGTTTACAGTGGGAGCGGGTTATCTCGATGTGAATACGGCCCTGCAGAACAGCGACCTGGCATACGCGAACGTGGGAGCGGCTCTGTCGCCCGCCGCGGTGTACGACGCCAATAGCGGCACAGTCTCGCTCGTTGATGGGAACTCGGCGGTTTCAGGAAGCTCCGTTGTATGGGGGAATTCCGTGGTCTGGGGAAACTCTGTGGTGTGGGGGAATTCCGTCGTTTGGGGTAACTCGGTTGTTTGGGGTAACTCTGTGGTCTGGGGCAACAACACCCTGGCCGGGTTCAGTGTCGTCTGGGGGAATTCTACAGGGAACGGCGGAACTGCGGGATCGAGTGTCGTGTGGGGCAACTCAGCAGCTCTGGCACAAGCGAGTTCTATCGGCGCGAATGGAGACCAATAAAAGCGGACGCACCAACAACAGCCAACCTGATCCATCAAGCGGACACGCTTCTTTCTCGGGGTGTGTCCGTTCCCTTTTTCAACCCCTTCCGCGTGGTATAATTTCAGTGTCTCTGTAAGCGCACTAACTTCCTGTAAATGCAGCTATTTACCCAAATTTTCGGGGCACGATCCGCACTTCCAATCTCATAGCTCCAACACACGAGTTCAAACATGGCTGACGACGAGAATCCGCAACTACCTTTAACCCCCCCGGGCGACTCGGGTGTTCCCGGCGCTGCGAACATTGTTCCGATCAACATTGAAGAGGAGATGCGGCGTTCGTATCTCGACTATTCGATGTCCGTGATCATTGGCCGCGCCCTGCCCGATGTGCGCGACGGCCTGAAGCCGGTGCATCGCCGCATTCTCTACACCATGCAACAGATGGGCCTGGCGCCGAATAAGTCCACGCGCAAGTGCGCCAGGATCGTCGGCGACGTCATGGGGAAGTACCATCCCCATGGCAACCTCGCCGTCTATGACGCGCTGGTGCGACTGGCACAGCCGTTTGCCATGCGGTATCCGCTCGTCGACGGGCAAGGCAACTTTGGCTCGGTGGATGGAGATCCGCCGGCGGCCGACCGTTACACGGAAGCCCGCCTGACGCGCGTGGCCTCGGCTTTGCTCGAGGATCTCGACAAAGAAACCGTCGACTTCCGGCCGAACTATGACGGCAACGAAGTCGAGCCGGATGTTTTGCCTACGCGCATTCCGAATCTTTTGGTCAACGGTTCCGACGGAATTGCTGTCGGCATGGCAACGAAAATTCCGCCACACAATCTCACTGAGATCGTGGACGCGGCGATTACGTTAGTGAACAATCCCGCGACCACGCTACCGGAAATTCTGCAGATCGTGAAGGGCCCGGATTTCCCGACCTATGGCATACTCCACGGCCGCAGCGGAATCGCGGAGGCCTACAAGAACGGCCGGCGCCCCTTCATTATGCGCCCCCGGGCGGGCACGG
>CAZUCC010000084.1:0-7556 GCA_964619065.1 uncultured Acidobacteriaceae bacterium
CCGATGTGATAGATCAGTGGTTCTCCTCGGGCCGGCTTCCGTTCAGCGCTCTGGGCAGGACTGAAAAGACACGCGATTTGGGAGTGTTCTATCCCACGTCATTGCTGATCACCGGCTCGGACATTTTATTTTTCTGGGTGGCCCGCATGATCATGCTGGGCTGCCATTTCATGACAGATCATCCCAATGGCAGCGTGCCATTTCGGCAAGTTTACATTCACGCGCTCGTGCGGGATTCCGAGCGCAAGAAAATGTCAAAGACCAAAGGCAACGTACTCGATCCGATCCAAGTGATCGAGGAATACGGTACGGACGCCACGCGTTTCACGCTCGCGGCCATGGCAGCGCCGGGGACGGACATTGCGTTCAATCCCGACCGCACCCAGGGCTATCGCGCCTTCGCCAACAAGATCTGGAACGCCGCCCGGTTCATGTTCATGAACGTGGACAAGGCGCAGCAGGCGGGGATTTGGTCGTTAGACGACTTCCGGAAATCGCTGAAGGACGGTGAGCCGGGGGCCAGCATCCGCGGCTGCCAAGTGCTGACGCTCGAGGATCGCTGGATCTTTTCGCGTTTCAACACGGTGGCGGCGGAAGTTCATCAGGCCCTCGATGAGTTCCGGTTTCATGAGGCTGCCAATCGCATTTACGACTTCTTCTGGGGCGAGTTCTGCGATTGGTATATCGAGCTTATAAAGCCACGGGTGGCGCTGGGTGATACGACCGCGGGGACGGTGCGGACGGCTTCTCAGAATCTCGTGGCCTTGTTTGAGGCTTCTTTACGAATGCTGCATCCGATCATGCCCTTTATCACGGAAGAGATCTGGCACGCAATTTATGATGGCAAGCCGCCGCTTAAATCGATTGCGCTGTCAGCGTATCCCCAAGCCGACCCGGCACAGGCCGATGTTGCAGCGGAAACGAACATGGCGATTCTGCAAGATTTGATCGTCAGCATTCGCACATTGCGCGCCGACTTGAAGATCGAGCCTAAGGAAAAGGTTCCCGTGCAGGTGTATGCCAGCGGCGAGATCCGGACGTTGGTGGATCAAAACCGCAACGCGGTCGAGCGGATGGCTGGCGTGGCGAAAGTGACCTTTGTGGAAGCATCGCTCGCGAAGCTGCCGGGCGCGCGAACCACGGCGCGGTTTGAAGTGCGCGTGGTCTACGAAAAGAAGATTGACGTCGAAGCGGAACGTCTGCGCCTGAAGAAGGAGCTGGAGCGCATCGAGAAGGAGTTGGGGAACATCGAAGGCGAATTGAGCAATGTGCAATTCCTCTCGAACGCGCCAGCCCAATTGGTGGAAAAGAAGCGCCAACGTGCTCAGGAGCTGATTGTGTTGCGGGAAAAAACACGCACCGCGTCGAGCGAACTCGAATAGAGATCTCGGATTCAAGACCGCGGATAGCGAACTCTCGAATGGCAAACCATGGACTGGAATAGCCGCCGACTTACCGCCATCATCGAAAACGCGCTGCTGGAAGATCGTGCGACACGCGATGCCACAAGTTACTCCTGCATTGACCCTCAACAGCGAGCCTCAGGTACAGTGCTGGCCAAACAGGAATGTATCCTGGCGGGCATCGGCTGCATTGCCCGCATTCTCGACATCTACGCCGCGCTGGATGGCGCAGTAGTTTCGCATTATGGCATCTCCAGCCACCCGTCGATCTTTGATGGCGTGCGTTTGCACAAGGGCGAGCCTGTTGCCGTGATTCAGCACAACGCGCGTGTGCTGCTTTCTTGCGAGCGCGTTATTTTGAATTTCCTGCAACGGATGAGCGGCATCGCCACTCTGACGCGGAAGTTTGTGGACGCCGTCGCGGGCACAGGCACCAAAATTCTCGATACACGGAAGACGGCTCCGGGCTGGCGCACGTTAGACAAATATGCTGTTCGCTGCGGCGGCGGCACCAACCATCGCCTGGATCTCTCTGACGGCGTGCTCATCAAGAACAATCACATTGCGCTGGCGGGCAGCGTCGTCGAGGCACTGGAGCGTACGCATCACAACCGGCGCGGCACGCAGACGATCGAGGTGGAAGTCCGCAACCTGGACGAACTCGAACTGGCGCTGCAGCACGGCGCGGAAGCGATTCTGCTGGATAACATGGCCGTGGAAACCGTGCGCGCGGCCGTCGAGCGGGTTCGTAAACTCGAGCACCCCCTTCCCGTGGAGTGCTCGGGCGGAATTCGCCTGGAAAACGTGCGCGCCTATGCGGAAACGGGAGTAAATTTTATTTCGGTCGGAGCTCTAACGCATTCCGCGCCAGCCGTAGATATGAGCCTGCGCATGGTCCCGGTGTAGTTCCCAGCCCACTCCAGTTCCCTCCGACTTGGTGCTTGTCGTCTGATTCACGCATAATTCCAAGATCACGCCCCCTACCTCAACCCGGGCCACGAAGGACGCTGCTGCCACGCTGGAGAAACCAGACTTTCGTCTGGGCCGCATCGTCCGCCTGTTGATGGACAATGCCACCGTCGTGGTGAGCGGGACGAAGATTGCCGCAGAGTTGGGCGCCAGCCGGTCGGAGGTTTGGCGGCTGGTCCGGCAATTGCGCGCGAACGGGGTAGCCATCACAGGGCATCCTTCCATCGGCTATCAACTCCAAGCTATGCCGGATTTGCTGTTGCCGGATATCCTGGCACCGCTGATTTCGGGAACATTGTTTGCGGGACAGGTGCATCACTACTTCCGCGCTAGCTCAACGAGCAGTTTGGCGCTGGATGCGGGCGTGGCGGGAGCCCCGGAAGGCAGCGTCTTCCTCGCCGAAGAGCAAACGGCGGGACGAGGACGCGGAGGCCACTCCTGGCACTCCGCACGGGCGGACGGAGTCTATTGCTCAGTGCTCCTGCGCCCGCAGCTTCCACCTACAAAGGTTCTCCTGTTAGCGTTGGCGGCGGGGTTGGCGGTACGATCCGCAGTGCTCGAAGTTACGGGGCTTGAAGCTGACTTGAAGTGGCCGAACGATCTCCTGCTCGGGAATAAAAAATTCTGCGGGATTCTCACCGAAATGCACTCCGAGGCTACGCGCGTGCGCCACGTGGTGGCCGGAATCGGACTCAATGTGAATCAGGCGTCGTTTCCCGAAGAGATTCGGGAAGAAGCCACGTCTCTCTATCTCGAGTCACGTACCATCTGCTCGCGCGTGGAGATTGTGGGGGCTTTGCTAAAATCGCTGGACCGGGAATATCGGGCGTTGGTGTCAGATGACGGTGCCTCGGAAGGCGATGCGCACGACTCGATCCTGCAGCGTTTTCAGGAGCATTCTTCCTGGACAAACGGCTGCGCGGTACGCATCGAAGAGGATGTGGACGACTACATCGGCATCACAGAAGGCTTGGATGCCCAGGGATTTCTACTGGTTCGCACGCCGCAGGGTCGGCGAACCGTTATTTCGGGAACCGTGCGCCGCCAGAAATAAGGGATTCCGTTCATGCTGCTAGTCCTCGACGTAGGCAATACCAATACGGTTCTCGGCGTCTTCGAGCGAGCCGAAGCGGGCGCGGCGGAATCTGCGCATTACGAACGCCTTCTCGCGAACTGGCGCGTGACCACGAGCAAGACGCAGACTGTCGACGAATACGGGGTGCTGTTCCGTAACCTTTTTTCCATGGCGCAATTGGATGTGAGCGAGGTTCACGGAATCGTCATTTCATCTGTCGTGCCTCCGCTCGATTCGGTGCTGCGCGCGGTATGCGAGCGATACTTCAGCCTGAAGCCGCTGTTCATTGAACCCGGCGTGAAAACAGGAATGCCTGTGCAATATGACAATCCGGCGGAAGTTGGAGCGGACCGTATTGTCAACGCGGTCGCCGCCGTGGAAAAGTACGGCGCACCCTGCATTGTGGTGGATTTCGGCACGGCCACCACGTTCGATTGCGTCTCCCCCAAGGGCCAGTACATGGGTGGAGTGATTTGCCCGGGAATTGGCATCTCCGCCGATGCGCTTTTCGAAAGAACGGCGCGGCTGCCGCGCGTGGATATCCGCAAACCGACGCGCGTGATTGGTTCGAACACGGTCGGCAGTCTTCAGTCCGGGCTTTACTACGGTTACCTGGGCTTGGTGGATGGCATTCTGGAGAATCTGCTCAAGGAGATGGGCGCGGAGACCAAGGTTGTGGCAACAGGTGGGCTCGCGCCGCTGATCGGACCGGCGTCCAAACACATTCAACAAGTCGACGACTTGCTCACCTTGGAAGGGTTGCGCATTATTTGGGAGCGGAACACAGCGCCGCGCACGGCCGCACCTGGAAAGCCCGCGCCGCCGCGCAAGCCTGCGCCGGTTCACTGAGGTCTCCGCGGTCTTTAACTTAAACAAAGCGCGAGACAAAGGGAACGATAGCGCGGGAAATCCGTGGACAATTACTTCAATTACTTCACCGAAATCGAAGAGCACTTTCAGCGGCACCGCAGCTCTACGCTGCTGCTCTCCACGCTCGACTGGGCACTCATCGAAGCCTGGAAGGACGCGGGCATTCCGCTGGAAGCCGTGCTGCGCGGAATTGATTCGACATTCGAGCGCTACGCTCAACGCCCAGCGCGCTCGCGCAAGATCAATGGCTTAGCTTATTGTTCGCAGGAGGTGCTTTCTGCCGCCGAGGACATGAAGGAAGCTGTCGTGGGCACGGCGAAGCCGTCTTCCGAAGCCAAGGGCATTGATGCGGGTGAGATCGTTGCGTTCTTTCGGAGGAACGCAGAATCTCTCGAATCCGCGAAGCTACCGGAGCACACAACCGCATCGCCGCGTGCTGCCGCTGCGGAAACAGCCCGAACCTTACGGGAACTGGCGGATAAAGTGGAAGCTGCCCCCACTTCCAATCTGGAGTACATAGAGCAGCGTCTCACCGTAATGGAGGAGAAGCTCTTTGCCGTTCTGCTCGCGGCCGCGCCCGACGAAATGCTGGTGCAGGTTCGTGCCGCGGCGGATCGTGAACTGGCCCCCTACCGCAGGAAGATGCCGTCCTCGCAGATCGAACAGCTTCACAAACAGTTCATGAACAAGCGCCTGCTGGAACAACACGCGTTGCCGCGGCTCAGTCTTTTCTACATGTGAACTTCTACAGGGTGAGTCAAAAATAACCCGCCAGAGAACCATAACGGTCTCTGGCGGGGATTACCTGGCAAAAGCCGCTTCCCCCCGAAATTAGCTTCTGCTCGGTAAGTTCAAAACTCTATTTGCGGGCCATGACATCGACCGTCTCCGGCCGGTTTCGGCTCATGATTTCCAGCTCTTCCCGCGCCGGCGGAATTTCCCGTCCCGCATTGGCTCCTTGCATCCAAACTTGTGCCAGGAAGTAGTGGTCCCCAAAACGGCGAAAGACCAGCTTGGTGTGCTCCGCGTACTCGCCGGAATTCACGGTTTGCGAATTGATCGCTTTCACGTGATCGCCGGAGCCTTTGACCCAAATCACACCCTGCCAGGCCACGGAGACTTCATAATGCCCGGACGGGAACGTTGTATCCCCCAGAGTAAAGTCGAACGGAATGTCTGCTTTCAAGAGCTTGGCGCCACTCACTTGCGAACTTGCGACCGCCGTAAGCAACAAAGCCAGTGATCCAATCACAAAAGCCAGGTTTGGTCTTTTCATATCAGCCTCTTAAATGCTTCGAGGGAGTCCCCTTCGTATCCTGGCACCCTCGAAGCGGCGATGATTGCTCATCGTTCGGTTGAGTAAAAGCAAGGCGAATGCCAACTCGCAAATGCTTTATTGTCGAGGGTTTGTTCTTGAGATAAATAGTTGACGGGATTGGAGTTATTGGAAATATTTCAGGGAGTATCAATTCGGAAATTCATGCCAAATACACTCCATGGCCCTATCCGAGCGGCGTCTGGCTATCCTCTGAGATAGACTCAGCGCATTGAGCAGCGTTTTGTAACGCCCAGCGTATGCTGGAAGAATCTGCTGCCAGACCTTAAGCCACTCTTGAATTTAACCATTGAAAAACTCGTATATGGGGGCGACGGTTTAGCGCGCCTCCCCGGCGACGACGCCGGAAAGGGTAAGGCCGTCTTCGTTCCGTTTGTGTTGGCTGGGGAGGAAATCACGGCCATCCTCACCGAACAGCGGCCCGGCTTCGCGCGGGGGCGGCTGGAGTCCGTGGTGCATCCAGCCGCGGAGCGCGTACAACCACCATGCCGGTACTTCGCCTCCTGCGGAGGATGCCACTACCAGCACGCGCGTTATGAAGAGCAGTTGAAGATCAAAACCGAAGTCCTGCGCGAGAACCTGCGCCGTCTGGCCAAACTGGAACTGGGAATGGAAATCAAGGTTCACGCCTCTCCGCCCTGGAACTATCGCAACCGCACACGACTGGCATTGCGCTATGAGAGTGGATTCCAACTGGGCTATCGACGTTTCGCTTCGGAAGAAGTGCTGTCTGTGGAGGAGTGCCCCATCAGTTCGCCGCTACTCCAACAAGGAATCAACGCGCTGTGGAAGCTGGGCCGCGCTGGAAAGGTTCCGGCTGTGTTGCGCGAAGTGGAATTCTTCGCCAACGCGGAAGATACCAAGCTCCTAATGAGTTTTTACCAAGCCTCCGAAAGTGCGCGCGATGCTACCGCTCGCGACACTACCTCTCTAGCGGCGGTCGTCTCTCTGCTGCAGACCGAACTGCCGGGGCTGGAAACGGTTGCGCTTTTCCGCGAGCGTACCCGCAGTCACAAAGGCCAGGAAGCAGAGGACGAAAAGCCTCAAATTCTTGCCGGTACAGAGTCGCTCACGTATAACGTTTCCGGCCATGCTTACCAGGTGAGCACCGGGGCCTTCTTCCAGAACAACCGTCATCTCGTTTCCGATTTGGTTCGCATTGTCACGGAAGGGTGCATTGGCGCCACAGCTCTGGATCTGTATGCAGGCGGAGGATTGTTCTCGTTGCCGCTGGCCACACAGTTTCAGCGAGTCGTTGCCGTGGAGTCTTCGCCGCTTTCGTTCCGGGACTTGCGCCGCAACTTGCCGCCGCACGCCAAGGCCGTGCGAGCAACGGCCGAGGCTTTCTTACAAGACGCTGGCCGGAAATTGCGTCCAGATTGGATCGTGGTGGATCCGCCCCGCACGGGTCTCGGCGCAAAGGTGGCGCGCAGCCTGGCACAGTGCCGGGCGCCTCGTGTTACGTATGTATCCTGCGATCCCGCGACGTTAGCACGCGATCTCGCAATCCTGGCGGAAGGTGGTTACCGCGTGGAAGCAGCCCACTTGGTGGATCTTTTCCCGCAAACGTATCACTTGGAGACGGTGCTGCATCTAGTCCGCGGTTAGGCCCGAGCTCAGGCAAGGTCGTAGCGATCAAGGTTCATCACCTTGTTCCACGCAGCCGCAAAGTCCTTCACAAACGCCTCCTTCGAGTCGGTACACGCATAGACTTCTGCGATTGCTCGGAGCTGGGAGTGCGAACCAAAGAGGAGATCGACGCGCGTGCCAGTCCATTTGATCTTGTCCGTCGCCCGATCGTGCCCCTCAAACACGCCTTCGGATGTAGAGGAGACCTGCCACTTCGTATTCATGTCGAGCAGGTTGACGAAGAAATCATTCGTCAGCGTCTCAGGCCGATTGG
>CAZUCC010000085.1:0-4325 GCA_964619065.1 uncultured Acidobacteriaceae bacterium
CGGCTGATTGCGTCGATCGTGTTGTAGAGCTCGCTGGCCATAACTAATTTCCGAAATCGAAATGATTGCTACAAAACTAAATCTCTGGAACCAGATTGGCCTTTTCTACATTGGCCAGCGCTATTTCCACCGCAGGCGCGCTTCCCCCGGCATCCGCTGCCTTCTTTCTCTTCTCCCGCCCGCGGTCGGCGGTATTCACTGTGAAGCGTCCGTCGGTAAAACTCATCAGTCGCCCCTCAAAGTGACGATTACCGTTCACCGGCTCAAATGTCATCACCTTCACCAGCCGGCCCGTAAAGCGTTCGTAATCGGCAGCCTTGTAAAGCTTCCGGTCCAGCCCGGGCGAGGAAACTTCGAGCATGTACGTATTGCCCGGCACCACATCCTCAACATCCAGAATCGTGCTCACTTCGCGGCTCACATTGGCACAGTGTTCGTGAGTGACTTTGTCCGCCGGATTGTCCAGAAATATGCGCAGCACACGGCTTTTGCCGCCGCCACGATACTCCACCTCCAGAACCTCGAGCCCGTAACCTGCTGCCACGCGCTCGGCGATTCCGCGCACAGTCTCTAAATCTAAAGCCATGAAAAATAATAGGGTTACTACAAAATTCGTATGGAGAAACAAAAATGTGGGCTTGCGCCCACTGGTGTGTTTCGCCAAATGCCAGTACTACACAACAGTTCCAGTTACAAATATACGCTGCGGCTGGGGAAAAGACAAACCGGCGTACCGACCCCGCACAGACCATGAAACGATCCATTTTTGGCGGGATTTCACCCTACACGAAGGCTTTCTAACTCATAGGCTTGCAATTACTTTACATCGCCCCGCAGCACCACAATTGACGCCTGCGGCAATGTGTAAGTCGCTCCTGCGCCGCCGTCCAACGAAGTCGTCACCGCAGGCCCGTCCGGATTCGCATACCCGTTCGCGCCATTTGCAGTCCAGGTGTAATTCGGACTTCCGAAACTCACTGCCGTGACCGGCCCCTGAAAGAAATGGTCTGCATTCGTACCCGAATCATGAAAATTCACCGCCACAGAATGCGCATTATTCTGATCTTTATTCACCAGCATCACCGCCCACTGGCCATCGGGACGCGAGAGCGCATATGCCGTTACCAGTAGATTTCCTGACGAATCCTTGATATCCGAGCTCGCCGGATATGTCAGGTGCGTTAGGTCCACGGGTTGCGCCCATTCCTGCGTGACAAGTTGCGCGGAGAAAAACTCCGCCGATGGCTGGCGGATGTTGTAGGTGTCGTCCACGTTGAACATGCCGAACGTGCCCCATCCACCAGGACCTCGATACATGGGCAACGGCTCGTATTGATAGAAGTAGGCCGCGCGGCCTCCCGCTGTGAGAAATGTTCCCGTGAAATCGGCATGCCACAGCGCTGCGTAAGGCTGCATGTAGCGCACGCTCTGATCAAAAGAAACATTAAACTCGGTGACTTCCATAGGGACGGTCGTTGGCAAGCCATCGTCCCGCCACACCTGCATGATTCCCGTCACCAACTGTGGTTCATGGTACAAACTCGTCCACGGAATATTGTCCGGATCGAAGGGGTAGTGTTCAAACGTCATTACGTTTAAGTCGTGGAGATGGTTGTGATTCTTAAGGTATTTCAGGAAGCGCGAAAACCAGGAGGTATTTCCGTTGGCATCCGGCCAAATGGGAATATCCGACGAAACCCCTTGAAACACGGGGCCCGCGAGCTGAATCTTGGGGTCGACTTTGTGAATTGCGTCTGCCCATTGCACGTACAGCGCTGCGTCGTCTTCCGGCAGAACGAACTGGCCGTCCGGCTCCTCGCCGAGTTCCACATACGCAATGGGAAATCCGCGGGCTTCGAGGTAAGCAATTTCCGCCGCGGCGTTGTCCGGATTGTCGTAGAGCATCGCCACCGGAATCGTCACCGGAAGCCCGCGCGTCAGGCCGCTATGGAAGAGAAGATCGAAGCCGGGCTGTTCTCCATCCTGCGTGGCCGGATTGTGGCGCGTGTGCCAGGGATCGACCGAGGACCAGTAGATCGGCGTCTGGTTCCCGCCACCATGCTGCACGTAGTCGGTGAACTTGCCCGCCGAATCGATCTTCCCTAGGTAAACTTCGTTGATGGCAAAGCCCCGGCAATTGCGAGTGTCGGACGAACCATGCGTATCGCAGGTATTCGAAGAGGCGATCATTGAAACACGGACGAACTCGACGTCCCGTGTAGTATTTGCCAGTTTGAGCGGAGTCGTTCCACCCTTTCCACTGGTGATCTTACCGCCTGGGAAGGTCACCCAGTTGCCGTTGGCGGGATCAAAGATCGCATCATCGCCCGTCCAATATTGCACGCGATAGGAAACTGCATACGGATTCGCCCACGCAATCTTGATCGCATTCACAGCCATCGGGCTGCCGAGATCCACCACGATCCACTGCGCATGGAGAGCGTCGCTCTCTCCCGTGAAATCTTGACTTAAATACGGATCGCTCTTCCAATAGGTCGAAAGACTGCCATCGTCGAGATTGTCGGCGCGATGCGGCAGATCGTAACCCAACGACTGCTGAATCGAACCTCCGCTTTTCGCGCTCCCCACGAAGTAGCCCTGCCCCGCTGGATCGCTCCACGTTCCCTTGGGATTCCAATGCCATGCCTGCACGGATAACTCCGTGTTGAGCCGGTAGCTGATTGGACCAAACCCTGCCGATAACATTTGGCCGACGTGGGCTGGATCGAAGAGCGTCTGTACAGAATCCAGCGGATCGCGATCCACGCCCGCACCCAATGCGCGAGTGGGACTGAAACTGTTGGTAGCATGACCCGGCGTGATATCGACAGTTGCATGTTGCCCCCAGGCGGAAGGGGCAAAAGCGAGAAGAGCGCAGAAAATGGCAAAAGCAGTCTTGCGGAGAGAAGGAGACACGAGCGCACCTCAGAAGCAGGGGCACCAGTCTATACCAATGGATCAAAAAATGGGGAAATTATTAGTATTGAATCGATTTTCTATGCACACGAAAACGGGGCCGCAAGAACCACAATTCAGCCGGTTCCACGTTGCTGAATCCTCCGCCAGCGCCGCCCTCATTTGCCTCTCCTGCAAACCGCCTCTAGAATAGATTATGCGCGAGAGTAGCATTTCATGATTCACTTCCCCGTCCCTGAGGCTCTTACATTCGACGACGTTCTGCTGATTCCTGGCCGGTCGGATGTTATCCCCTCCGAAGTCAGCACGCAGACGCAGCTCACACACGACATTGGGCTGAACGTTCCCGTCATCAGCGCAGCCATGGATACGGTCACGGAATCCCGGATGGCGATTGCGCTTGCGCAGCAGGGCGGACTCGGGATCGTCCATCGCAACCTGACCATCGAACAACAGGCCGAGGAAGTCGACAAGGTAAAGCGTTCGGAAAGCGGTATGATTGTCGACCCAGTCACCATGTCGCCCGATGACAGGGTCTCCGACGCCGTGGAGATGATGCGGAAGTACAAAATCTCCGGCGTTCCGATCACGAAAAACAAGAAACTCGTTGGCATTCTGACCAACCGCGATCTCCGCTTTGAAACCCGCCTCGATGTTCCCATTAGCCAGGTCATGACCAAGGAGAACCTGATTACGGTTCCCGTGGGCACTACGCTGGAGCAGGCGGAAGAAATTTTGCATGAGCACCGCGTGGAAAAACTCCTCGTCGTGGATGACCAGTACAATCTGCGCGGATTGATCACGGTCAAAGATATCCAAAAGAAATTGAAGTATCCCAATGCCGCGAAGGATTCCCATGGCCGCTTGCGCGTAGGCGCGGCCATCGGCGCGACGGGCGACTTTCTGGAACGCGCACAGGAACTGGTTCGCGCCAAGGTGGACGTGCTGGCAATTGATAGTGCCCATGGGCATTCCAGCCGTGTGATTGAAGCGATCAAGAAAGTGAAAGCCCGGCTGCCGGAGATTAATTTGATGGCCGGTAACGTGGCCACCTTCGAAGGCGCCTGCGAACTCGTAAAGGCGGGAGCAAACGCCATCAAAGTCGGCATTGGACCTGGGTCGATTTGCACCACGCGCATTGTGACGGGAGCGGGTGTGCCGCAGATCACGGCGATCGCGGATTGTTATCGCGCCACGCGGGACACGGGAGTTCCCATCATCGCGGATGGCGGCAGCAAGTACTCCGGCGATGTAAACAAAGCGCTGGCTGGGGGTGCGAGTGTCGTCATGATTGGGTGGCTGTTCCCCGGCTCCGATGAAAGCCGCCGGTAAACCATCTTGTAACAGGGACGTCCGTTCAAGTCGTATCAGGGGAGCGCGTTACTCGGAGCGATGCGTGCCTGGCTCCT
>CAZUCC010000085.1:4335-7400 GCA_964619065.1 uncultured Acidobacteriaceae bacterium
TTCAAGTCGTATCGCGGCATGGGGTCACTCGGCGCGATGGCTGCCGGTTCCAGCGAACGTTATTTCCAAAGTACGACGGGTCCAGCACCGACAAACTTTGCGCTGGAAGAAGGCGACCAGAACCGCTTGGGCAAACTCGTGCCGGAGGGCATTGAAGGGCGTGTTCCGTTCCGCGGTTCGGTGCAGATGATGGTGCACCAGATGGTCGGCGGCCTCCGCTCCGGCATGGGCTACTGCGGCTGCGGCACAATTCTGGAGCTACACCAGCGCGCTCGATTCGTGCGCATTAGCAGCGCGGGGTTGCGCGAGAGCCACGTGCATGACGTCGTCATCACGCGCGAAGCGCCGAACTACGCCCAGGATTAGACCTGGGTTTCAATGGAGGCGCGGGGCTGAGCTGAAACCAGCAGCATCACCGCACAGACCAACGCCAAACCCGCCGACAGCGCAAACGGCAGCGGCGCTCCATAATGCTTCCAGAGTTCTCCCATGATCACGCTTGCGAGCAGCGTGGTAACGCTGGTGGTGAAATCAAAAATCCCAAACGCGCGCCCACGCACGGAAGATTGTACTGTTTCTGAAACAAGAGCCTTCAGTACCGGCGCTGTCATCGCATAGAACAATCCATAAACGGCCATCGCGACCCAAATCACAATCTTCGAGGGAGCCCACGCGAACGCCAGGTATACGCCAGCGAACACCAGATATCCCGCTGCGGCAATCGTGCGTCGCGAAAAGCGGTCGCTGAGCGATCCTGCCGGCCACGAAATCGCTGTGTAAGTGATATTGAACACCAACCCCAACAAAGGCGCGTACGCTACACCGATGCCTACATTTTGGGCGCGCAGAACCAGAAACATGTCGCTCGAGTTCCCCAGCGAAAATAATGTCACGATGACCAGGACGTAATAAAAGCCAGCAGGCAGCTCTCGCCACGATGCCGCCACTGCCTTGTTCCCCAGTGTCCCAGCCATGCTGCGCGCCTTCCGTTTCTCGTGAATTCCCAGCAACGCGATCAGCACGGTCAAACCACCAGGAATCGCAGCAAACCAGAATACGGTCCGCACACCGTGCCCGCGCAAAATCCACAGCGCAAGCAACGGACCAACAATCGCGCCGGCTGAGTCCATCGCTTGCAGCAGCCCAAATGCCGAGCCGACTTTTTCCGAGGGCACAGACTCGACGAGCATCACGTCGCGGGGTGCGCCACGGACCCCCTTAGCCAGCCGGTCGGAGAAGCGAATCAGCAGTACCTGCCACCACGCCGTCACCAACGACAACATGGGCTTGACCGCATTCGCGACCAAGTATCCAATTACAACCAGTGGTTTTCGGCGCGGAACGCGGTCCGCCAGGTAGCCTGAAAAGAGTTTCGCAAAGGAAGCCACGCTCTCCGCTATGCCTTCGATCACACCAAGTTTTTCCGGGCCCACACCCAGCGATGCGAGAAATGCAGGCAAGACCCAATAAGCCATTTCGCTGGCTGTGTCGTTGAGGAACGAGGTGGCGCCGAAGACGTAAACATTGCTGGGGTGTGTTTCCTCGGAAGGAGTGATGGGAATTTCCGGGGCGGCAGACATGACAGCAGTTTTACCACAGGCGACGCGGAGCTGAGCGCTACGCGAAACAACGCTCAGTACATGGCGTCATACTTCGTGGCGCGCCATTCGCCGCGGTTTTCTACCGTCACCCAGAGGTGCTCTCGATAATAGGTGTTCTCGGTGGGCCCGTTACGGCGTGTGCCACGGTAGTGCAGAATGACGAGCGGCGGATGCTCTTCCCAGTCCACGAGATTCCACGAGACCAGTGGGTGCTCCGTCTCGGAATTACAAATTGATTCCGCATATTTCTTGCGGTAGTCATGCTCCCACTGCGCAAGCACCTCGCGGCAATGGCCGTCACGCATGGCACGGATCATGGGCAGCGCCGCCTTCTCAGCCGAACGGTCGCGTAGCGGATTGAAGATCACCGACTTCGGCGTGCCCGAGAGTGGGTCCTTCTCGTCCGACCGGTAGAGCACCGGGCCTTGGTTGTTCAGCCATATCAGCGTACCAAGGGAAACTAACAGCAACATGACGGCAGCGCCTGCGGCAACGGCAAGTCCTGTGCGTGAGAGAGCCATGGGATTCGTAAGCCGATTGTAGGCCGAAACTACCGTCTTGGAACCTGCCAGGGATGCAGGTGGTCAACAGCACAGGCCAAAAGGGATTAGGCAAGATCAGGCGAGCAACAAAAAACGCACCCCGCGAGGGATGCGTTTCTGGTTTCAGAGTCAAGACAAGAATCTACTTCTTGTCTTTGGCTTTCTTCTCAGCCTTCTTCTCGGCTTTGGCTTCTGCCTTAGCTTCGGCTGCGGTTTCCGCCTCGGCTTGCGCCTGGTTTTCTTCCATCGCCTTCTTGGCAGCTTCGACACGCTTGGAGCGCGTCTCCGCGCTCTTTTTCCGCTTGGCCTCGATGACCTTCTCGCTGCCCAACAATTCGAGGAACGCTATTTCTCCGCCATCACCCTTACGAAAACCGCCACGGATGATGCGCAGATAGCCACCCTGGCGGTCGCCGAAGCGGGGACCGAGCGTGTCGAACAACTTGTTCACGGCATCCCGCGTCATCAGATAGGAACCAGCCAGGCGGCGCGCGGCTAAGTCGCCGCGCTTTGCCAGCGTGATCATCTTTTCCACGTGGGGACGCACCGCCTTCGCCTTGGTCAGCGTCGTCTCAACGCGCTCTTCCACGATGATCGAGGTCACCAGATTGCGCAACAGCGCCCGCCGGTGGCTCGTGTTCCGACCCAATTTCCATCCTGCAACTTTATGACGCATATCGATTCCCCGTTCTTAAGTCTTCGGCTACTCGAACTCGATCTGGCAATTCGTTAAACCAGGTCGTCCTCGTCATCCTCATCGCCGAAGGGACCAATCGAGACCGGCTGCGGCGCGCCCGGCACGGCATTACCGTGCTCGTCGATCTTCATGCCCAGACCCAGACCCATCGTGCCCAGAATTTCCTTGATTTCGTTCAGCGACTTGCGGCCGAAGTTCTTGGTCTTCAGCATTTCGTTCTCGGTC
>CAZUCC010000086.1:0-7281 GCA_964619065.1 uncultured Acidobacteriaceae bacterium
GCCGCTTCGCCATGTCCCTCTCTCGCTGGCAAACTGTCTCGCAAATCTTCGAGGCCGCCCTCGATCTGCCCCAGCAAGAGCGCAATAACTTTGTCCGCGATGCCTGCGGGGGAAACTCCGAACTCGAATCCGAAGTCATCCGTCTGCTCGCCGCCGACGAGAAGGCCGGCAGTTTTCTGGAACGTCCCGCGCTGGGCACGCTGGCGGGACAAAATCGTCTCGCCGCGTCACCGTTACTGCATGCCGGATCCATTGTTGCCGGGCGCTTTGAGATCATTCGCTTCATCGGCCAGGGAGGTATGGGCCAGGTGTATGAAGCGTTCGATCTCGAACTGAAATGCCGCATCGCCCTCAAGGTCATTCGGCCTGAGATCTCTTCCGATCCGCGCATGATCTCCCGCTTCCGCCGCGAAGTGCAACTCACGCGGCTGATCACACACCCCAACGTCTGCCGCACGTTCGATATCGAGCGGCATTCATCATCTTTCGATGGAAAAACGAGCGGTCTCGGCGATCTCACGTTTCTTACCATGGAATTGTTGGAGGGCGAAACGCTCTCCGCGCTTCTTCGCCGGCAGGGACGCCTAAGCGCAGCCGAAGCCCTCCCGCTTGTTCTGCAGATGATCGACGCCCTCGCCGCCGCCCATGCTGTCGGCGTAATTCACCGAGATTTTAAGCCGTCGAATGTGCTGCTAGTGCGAGGAGCGGAGAAGACAGCCTCTTCGGGCTCAGGGTCTTCTTTAAAATTGACTGGGACGGTGTCCGGTGGACTAGGTTCCGGCCCTGCATTGCGCGCGGTGGTCACCGACTTCGGACTCGCCCGCATCGTCGCCCCAGATGCGCCGCCACTAGAAACCGGCAGGGAGGTCCATTCGACATCTCTCACCGGCGACCAAGCCATGATGGGCACGCTCGTTTATATCGCGCCCGAACAGTTCGAGCGTGGCGAAGCCTCCATGGCCAGCGACATATATTCGCTCGGTCTCGTCATGTTCGAGATGTTAACCGGCCAACGACCCTTTGCCGACAACCTTCCCTTCGCAGAAGCTGCCAAGCGCCTAAAGCAGCCCGCCCCGTTGGCGTCGTCGCTCGCGCCCGAGATTCCATCTGAATGGGATCCGGCGATTTCCCGCTGCCTCACGCTGGACCCCAAGGAGCGCTTCGAGACGGTGCAGAAGATAGCCGAGGCGCTGCGGAATCCCGCCGCAGTTCCGAGACCCACGGCCACTTCGGTTGCTCCGCCTAGTCCCGCGTCTCGAACTCGCCGCCGCAAGATTCTTGCCGCCGCAGCGGTTGTTGCGGTGGCCATGTCCCTTTCAGTAGCGGAATTGCGCCTTTATCAGTGGAAAGCAAATGTGCCGGAAGGAACGTCAATCCTTGTGACTGAAGTGGCGAACCAAACGTCGGACCAAGAACTTAACGCAGCAACGGACCTGTTTCTGCATGAGCTGGCGCAGTCGGCTCACTTCAATGTGATCGAGCGATCAAAGATAAGGTCGGTGCTTGGGCAAATGGGAAAGCCGTATCAGCAACAGCTCGACCCGCCCATTGCGCGCGAGGCCGCACTCAGGACTGGTGGTGCTCTGGTGGCTTACGGTTCGATCACCCAGCTAGGGCCCGCTTTTTCAATCGATTTGAGATTAGAGAAGCTTGGCAGTTCACCATCCGCGACACCGAAGAGCTGGAGTAAGAGCTTTCCCGCAAATGACAAGGAAGACATTTTCCGCGCGATCCAAGAAGCAAGCCAGTGGATCAGGTCAATGGTTGGTGAAGTTTCCAATAATTTCGCCAAAGAAAAACCACCCCAAGATACAACCACCAGTTCTTGGGAAGCTCTGTTGCTTTACTCACAGGCAGAACATATTAAAGCACTAGATGACACTCTCGGCGCAATTGAAATTCTGAAAAAGGCGGTTGCGGTCGACCCTGATTTTGCCTTGGCCTGGATGCGGCTCGGAGATTTGTCCAATTCCATGCAGATGGACGGAGATGCACTCCGTTACTGGCAAAAGGCTCTTGATGCTATGAAAATACGTCCTCTGACAAAGCGGGAGGAACTTCGAATTAGCGGGCTATACGCTGACGACAACGGTGACTACGAAAAGTCCAAGCGTGTGTTTCAAGAATGGGAGTCCTTGTATCCGCGGGACTACCTACCATCGTTCTACCTCGCAGGCGCGTTGAGCAGCACAGGGCATTACCAGGAAGCGATTGACAAACTCGATGAAGCGGAAAGGAAACAGCCAAACGCTTGGTACATTCAGGCTCAGCGAGCGCGTTACAACCTAGCTAGGGGCGAATACGACAAAGTCACACCGGACGTCAGACACCTGCGAGAAATAGGTCAGAAAGAGACTGCGGCAATGCTTGATGGTGCTCTCGACTTCATCCACGGTGACTTCGACGGCTCTTACCGAGCATTTTCTTCGGTCGCCGATTCTTCGGACGACTATTGGAAAAGTCGTAGCTATTCGCTTCTCGCGAGCTTCTTGAGCGAGCAAGGACAGTACTTGGCTGCGAAAAAACTTTTGACTGACGGAATCAAGTTTGACTCAGAGAGAGGGCGTACCGGCTCCCTGGCCGACAAAGAGATAGAAGTGGCGTACATACTGTTTCGCATCGGGGACAGACAAGGCTGTCGACGAGAGGCCCTGGCCCCTATAGACAAAGAAGATGGCCCACAGCACATTAAGATGTCCGGATCCCTACTGGCGCGTTGCGGATTCCCGGAGGATGCATTACGTGTCGCCCAGCGATTGAAGAGCTCCTCCCGTGGGCCAGCATTCCAAGTGGCACATCATAGAATCGTGGGAGAGTCGATGCTTGCTAAGAGGCATATCACCGAAGCTCTTAAGGAGTTCGAAGCTGCGGCGAAAATTGAGGGCGCTGACACACCAAAAGAGTATCTGGCTCGATCACTTGATACAGCAGGAAAAAAAGGAGACGCGTTGAAAGTCTACACAGATATCGTACTGCACCCAGGTCGGGTGTGGCAGCAACCCGACGTCCAGTCGCCGGGTCTATGGAGCGATACGCTCTTTCAGGAGGGACGGCTGGACCGTGCGGCCAATGGCCAGAGCTCGAAACTCATCCAATATCTGCGCATACGGCAAAGGGCCGATCGCGAATTCAAGGAAGTAGTTGCTGCAAAGAAAATGATTTCTGTGCTCTCAAGTTCCGCAGTCAACTAAACAAAGAAAAGAGGAAAGTATGGACCCAAAATATCTTGGTGTAACAATGCTTCTGGCAACTCAAGTGAATTGGTCGAACGACCTGTTTGTCAACGGGAACAAGAAACAGTTAACTGATCAGAACGTTGATGGCATATTTCTTAAGACGTTTATCGCCGATTTTGGTAACAATGGAACTCCGGATCCATTGATTGTAGCGAAACTTAAGGATCTGGCCGATCCTGCCACAACGAAGACTTGGGCCGATGTCAATCGGAAGCTATTTGACGCAGTGGCCTTTGCTTTCGCCAAGAACGCGCGGAACTACACCCCTCCTCCGTGCCCAAGGAATGTGAGTGTAATTATCGACGCAATCAATTCGACTCCTCCACTCATTCCTGAATAGCATAAGAAGCAATGGCGATTGCTGGAGAATTTATGAGACTTCCACAGCTGATTTTCGATCTTGCGAAGGCGGCCTTCGGGCACCACGGTTGCTGGCACTACCTGCGAATGGACGATTCGGAGGAGGGTCGGGCGCAGCGAAGAAAATGCTTCCCCCCCTGCGAAATGTGGCCAGACGGCTTGCACTCGTTCAGGGAGAAAGGTTGCGGGGAGGAATTCTTGAAGTTTCATCGCATGATGATTCGAAACTTCAAGTGGATTGTGAATTCCGCTCCACCACCGAAGTATTGGTACCTGCCGTGGGAGAAGTTGCCATGCTGGGTCGAATCCACAATCGATGTTTTGGATCCGTTCTACTTGCGCAAATTTAACCATAGGCTGGACAGTCTGGTCTTCAACGGGAGCCTCGATGAACTTGGGCGATACATCGAGGGAGATACTCTAAAGGGAAACACCGCTGAGACTCTCCCCGACGTTCACTCCAAGATCCACGGTATCGTCCACGACTACGAACAAAATAACTTTGGCAGGCAGGCCGATTCCGACATGGGAAGGGCCGAAACGGCCGCATACAACGAGCATTTCTGGCGCTTGCATGGTTGGATCGATGAGATCTATGCGCGTTGGGAGCGTGCGAATGGGGATATCCCGAACCAGTCTCCGATGAAGCCGATATCCATGGGAATGTGTGACGAATGCGACCATCAGCTAGACCCGGACAGTCCCTGGCTTGCGAGGTGGTACGAGTATCTGAAATCTCGAGGAGCAACTTTCAACAGGTAGGGTGCAGCGAACTGAGCCACTCAGTTGCTCACATTTCCAAACAATCTTGCCCACGGCACTCGGCCGTGGGCTTTCTTGTCCCCTTTCCCTCCCAATCTACGCCTTACTGAGTGAGCACCTTCTGCTCACTGGAGGGCGGGATGGACGACCTGATTAAAGCGCTGACGGTTCCGTTTGCCACGGGGTTTGTGGTGCAGCGGTTGCTGGAGATTGCCGATCCCTACACCACCGCGCACATTAAAGATCCACTCAAGAAAAAAGAAGTGATGGGAGCGGTTTCGCTCATCATCGGCGTGCTGCTGTGCGTGGCGGCGCACATCGGAATTCTAACGATTCTGCATCAGGCCATGCCAGACGCGGCCAATAGTCCGCTCCCGACGGATTGGTGGTTTGGATGGATCGACTATCTGGCCAGCGGAATTTTCGTTAGCGCGGGCACTGAAGGCTTCAACAGCCTGATGAAGTTTGCCAACTACAAGAAAGAGATCAGCAAAGCCGATGCGGCCAACAAGCTGAACGCCGCTGGGGCGTCCGACGCTGTGAAGAAAGTGAATCCGCAGAAGTAGCCGGGGCGCGGATGCCGGCGAGGGGAAGCGGGCGTTCCGCGTGGACGAAGCATCCGGGCGAGGATGCACGGGTTCGCAGTGCACAATCCGATCAATTCCAAGAAATACAGGAGAAATGCCATGAAGAAAGCCACTTTGTTCGCCGCAATAAACGTGATGCTCACGTTGGTGTTCTTAGTGTCTGTATCGGCACAGAATGAACCTCCGAAAAATCTAACGAAAGATGAGCGCGCCACCGCGAAGGCGCAGCGGAAGCAGAATGATAAGGATCTGAACAAGGGCCTTGACGACGGCACGACCTGCTTTGACTACCAACTCGATGTGGTCTCGCTAATCGACAATGACCACCGCATGTACTGGCGCGACAAGGATTGCATCCGTGTACATGTCACGAACAATCCGTTCCTGTTCAAGTATGACTTGACGTTCGACGAGAATCTGATCAAGGAAGACGACCCTCTTGCTTCGTTTGGGAAGAACCTTGGAGTGAACGTCACCAGTACAACCAATGCCGGCGGGAACACCGACAACAACAAAACCGACCAAAGCAAGGCGCAAACCGCGTCACCGCAAGCTTCCACCGAGCCGGCTGCCAAGAACTTGAACACGTATACAAACACCTTCTTCTTCTCTCCCGAGGTAAGAAACTTCGATGCCGACCCTGATGTCCAGACCATCAAGCGGGAGGCACCGTCGATCCAGAAGTTTTCTGGCGGCTATGACATACGCGCTTTGGACCAAACCGTGAACGCGGCTAATCGCTTCGTGGCCAAGATGAACCAACAGAAGAAGCAGACGTCGGCCATGCAGCGTGCGACAGAGCAGGCGAGAGGAATCGCGGCCAGCGGTACTGAGCTGCAAGCGCAAATTAAGGTCGGACCTCCAACCAGCGCTCAGATGGAAAACTGGAAAACAGCGGTGGCGTCTCTGCACAATCAGGCTTGCGACATTGAAACCATCGTCAAACAGATGCAGGACGAATATCTGAATTTCAGCAGCGACGTACAGCACACACTGCGGTTGTTGATCGATCCGCAAATGCCGGCGAAGACGGTTTACAGCACCGCATCCGACTTGCGCGACAGAGCGAGCAAAGAGCTGACGGGCATTCTGATGTTGGGGGCACAAAAAGCATTGGGCACAAAGACGGGAACGACTCTGGAATTGCCCGCTCCGCCCGACCCTTGTGGGGATGGCTGCCCGAATTCGACGGTAACCCTAGAAAAGATGATGCTTCAGTTTGCCCGGCTGGCGGCACCGTTACATTCCGAGATCAGCAAACGAGCCACAGGTAACAACGCCGATATCGACAAGCTGTTGCAGCAACTACATGACGATGGGGAGACTGTGGCCTACCACGCATGCGCATACAAGACGTTACGCGACACAGACCTCGTCAGCGTGCGAACGCATCTGATCGCTCCGCTTGACGCGGTGCTGACCGACGGCTTTGCATTCGGCTACAAGTTCCCCGATGCGTCGTACAAACGCGAAGGGCCGTTCGGCGATCCTATGGCGGTGACGATGACGCTGAAACGCCAGAGAGTGTACCCGTTCACCACGTCGGACGGCTCGAGTGCGCCAACGAATACTACTTCGAAAGCCGAGTGCTCCAGCGACACATCTGACATGCTGGCGAATGGGGCGAAATACGCGACGTTCAACGACTTTTTTACTGACAAGCCAGTAGAAGGAACGCCGAACACCTACACGCGGAACCTGAACAAGCCGACGCCCACGAGCAAATCGGTGGATCCTCCAACAGACAATGGCGACGGAAATGCCGGAGGAAACACGAATGCAAGCAATACCGATAATGCGTCTGACAACAAAGACACCGTGCTCGTGCAGCCGTGGTTGTTCGGGCGAGCGCGGCTGGTCGTGAGCGGTGGCCTAACGTTCGCGTTTCTAGCGCAGAAGGACTATCAACGCTCGACGTCTGTCAGCGGTGCCAACATTGTAGGGGTCAAGACTGATTCCAAGTATCGGCTCAGTCCCATGCTCTACGGACACGTGCTGCTCCCGTGGTACGGACGGCATCAAAGCGATGCCTGGTATGGCGCATTCGGCGTAACAGCCAAAAGCGACAGCAAAGGCACAGACCCAGAGTTTCTGCTGGGTCTTTCCCGTAGCTTCGCGCAGCAGCGATTCTTTCTAACGACTGGAGCTTATATCGGAGAAAAGCAGACGTTAGATGGTGGCCTGCAAGTTGGCTCGACGATTCCGTCGTCGCTGACAGGCGAGTTGCCGGTCACCAAGGGATACCACGTAGGCTGGGGATTCGGCATTTCCTACCGCTTCACCAGCACCAAAGACCCGCAGAAAGACACTTCCACGCAAAACACGAGCAGTCAAAA
>CAZUCC010000087.1:0-7187 GCA_964619065.1 uncultured Acidobacteriaceae bacterium
GCGGCGTTCACATCAACGTGCAGGAAGGCGAGCATGTCCGCGCCGGCGAGCCGCTCATGGATGGTCCGCTCAACCCGCACGATATTCTGGCCGTCCTGGGCGAAAAGCAGCTGCAAAAGTACCTTGTGGATGAAATCCAGGAGGTCTACCGGCTTCAGGGTGTGACGATCAATGACAAGCACATTGAAGTGATCGTGCGCCAGATGATGCGTTGGGTGAAAGTGGAAGACGTAGGGGACACGGCCTTCCTGCTGGAGCAGCAGGTGGACAAGTTCCGCTTCCGCGAGGAGAACGAACGTGCCATTGCGCAGGGCGGCAAGCCTGCGACGGGCCGTCCGCTGCTTCTGGGAATCACGAAGGCCTCGCTTTCGACCGATTCCTTCATCTCCGCGGCATCGTTCCAGGAAACGACGCGCGTTCTCACCGAAGCCGCGATTCAGGGGGCGGTCGACCACCTGCGTGGCCTGAAGGAGAATGTGATCGTGGGGCGCCTCATTCCGGCTGGTACCGGCATGGAGCACTACCGGAATGTGAAGCTCTCCCAAGAGCTCGAAGAAGCCGCAGCCAAGGTGCAGGAAGAAGTCTCGGCTGCCTACGAGGAAGCCGAGCGTGCTCTCGAAATGATGCGGCACGAAGGCGAAACCGAAGAGCTCGCCGCCGAGTAAGGCGACATCAGGGCAGAGGATCTCTTTACTCCTCTGCCCTTTAATTTCCGATGGAAGCCCAACCTCAGCGAGTGGAATCCAAGCCTAAAGTCGAGCCCCATCCCGAACCGCGTCCGCCCAGGCGCAGGCTGGATGTTTCCCTGCTGCGCCTCGTGCATCTTCTGCGTAAGGCCTTATGGCGGGCTTTCGAGCACGACGCATTTGCCATGGCGAAGGCTTCCGCGTATTCATTAATCCTCACCTTTTTCCCCGCGCTTCTGGTGTTGGGTTCCGTTCTTGCAACGTCGCGGAAAACCGAAGTCTATCTCCGGGAAATCTCTTACGCGATCGGCAAGGCCCTGCCTGCGGGCTCCGCTACGGCCCTTGCGTATCTTAAGGGCAGTACGCAGCGTCCGCTGAATTTGTTGATCAGTACTTCGCTGCTTACGCTCTGGACCGCTTCCGGTATCGTCGTTTCCTGGATGGAAGCTTTTCGCAGGGCTTATGATCTGCCTAGGGGATGGGGTCTGGTGAAGGAGCGCCTGATTGCGTTTTCGCTGGTAATTCTGGCGGGAATTCCCATGACCTTCTCGACTGTGCTGGTGGCTTTTGGCAACCGTATTGAAACCCGCATTCTTTTCTACACGGACCGTGAGTTCGGTCCCTATATCCTGCTTTTATGGACGGCCACACGTTGGATGATCGCCATACTTACCAGCATCGCTGTTATCTCCCTCATCTACCACAATGCGGTTCCCCGGACGCAGCCCTGGCACAGCGTACTGCCGGGGGCCGCGCTGGCGACTGCGGCTTGGTTCGCCGCTACTGCTGCGTTTGGCTGGTACTTACAGAGATATGCGGACTATAGCCTGATTTACGGCTCCCTTGGCGCTGGCATCGCCTTGTTAGTATGGATGTACATTATCTCGCTGATTATTCTGGTGGGCGCAGAGTTCAACGCCATGCTGTTTCCACGTGGCGTAAACGGCAAGATCCCGGCTCATCCCGTAGTCTGATACACGCACCCAAGTGGAGGAAGCAGTTTGGCAAGTCCTGTAAGTCAAAGTTACGAGGAAACCCGGTATCGGCGGCGCGCCAAGATCATCTGCACCATCGGTCCCGCGTGCGGCAACGAAGAGATGGTTCGCGACCTGTTGCGCTGTGGCATGGATGTGGCGCGCGTCAATTTTTCGCACGGGACGCACGAAGATCACGCCCAACGGATCGCGCTGCTGCGCCGGGTCGCCGCCGAGCAGGGCCGCACGATTTGCATTCTGCAGGATCTGCAGGGCCCCAAGATTCGCACTGGCAAGCTGGAAGGCCGCAAACCAATTCTGCTCGAGGCTGGCAAGCAGCTCACGATCACGCCCTGTGATGTTGCGGGAACGCCGCAGCTGATCGGCACAACTTTTAAGACTCTGGCCAAGGACGTCGAGCCCGGCGCGCGCATTCTGTTTTCCGATGGACGCATCGAGCTAAAGGTCGCCTCCATCCAGGGAGCCGATGTTACCTGCGACATTATCAACGGCGGCATGCTTGCGGAGAGTCAAGGCATCAATATTCCCGGTGCGGCTCTTAGCGTGCCCGCGCTCACCGAAAAGGACCACGAAGACCTCGCCTTCGGCCTCAAGAACGACGTCGACATGATTGCCGTTTCCTTCGTGCGGACCGCCGCGGACATCCGCCTGGTGAAAGATTTAATTCAGCAGGAAGGCAAGCGCACTCCCGTGATTGCCAAGTTGGAAAAGCCGCAGGCTATCGAAAATCTTGAAGAAATTCTCGAAGCAGCGAGTGGCGCCATGGTGGCACGCGGTGATTTGGGCGTTGAACTTCCTGCCGAACGCGTACCTGTGATTCAAAAGCACATCATCCTGCGCGCTGCCGAGTGGCGCAAGCCAGTCATCATTGCCACGCAGATGCTGGAATCAATGATCGAAAATCCACGCCCCACCCGCGCGGAAGCCAGCGATGTGGCCAACGCCGTCTTCGATGGCACCGACGCCGTCATGCTTTCCGGCGAGACAGCCACGGGAAAGTATCCGCGCGAGGCTGTGAATATGATGTCGCGCATTATCCTGGAAGCCGAGACCAGCATGGCGCAACAGCGCCTGACGCGGCGTCGGCGCGGACCAGGCAAGAGTAAGAGCACAATCTCCGAGACCATCTGCGAATCCATCGCGCTGGCCGCCGAAGATCTTGATATGGGTGCCATTGCCGTCTTCACGCAATCGGGCCACACTGCAAAGCTCGTCTCCAAATATCGCCCCAAGTGCCCGATCTTTGCTTTCGCGCGTTCGGCGCCGGTGTGCAATTGGATGAATCTGCTGTGGGGCGTCTATCCTATGATGGCTGGCTCGTCGAATTCCGGCGAGAGCATGGTGAGCGAAGCGGAAAGCGTTCTGCTTCATGGCGGCCGGGTGCGCATCGGCGAAGTGATTGGCGTCGTCGCCGGTACGCAAATGGCCTCGGGCTCCACAGATTTCATGCGGTTACACATCGTGCAGGCGCCGCCGAAACAGGAATTTGGTCACTAAGATTTAGTTTTATAATTTCTTGCATCACTGGTTTTTCGTAGGTCACGACATTTTGTTTTCGTAGGTTAAGACACTCGGTGGTTGATCACGACACTGGTTTTGGGTAGGCTGCGGCTTCAGCCGCGACGTCCAAGGTGCATAAAATCTGGGCTTTAGCCCTGAGGGGAATTGCTCCCGTCGTAAACACCTCTCCGGGTAGGACAAGGTGTATGGCGGAAATTTTTTCCATCGCGATTTTCGAAACCCTGGAAGACCAGGAAGCGGAGGCTCTGGCCACCCTGCACGAACTCCTCTCATCTCTCGCGGCGAAACAGTACAGTCGCGATTCCCTGCATCGCAACGCCAAAGAACCGCGCCACTACGTGCTGCTGCGGCACTGGCGTTCCGAGGAAGCCCGCCGCACTGCTCATGAAGATCCGGAAGTCCAGAAATTCTGGGCCCGCCTCGGCCATTTAATTCGAATCGTCACGATCTACGAAGTTCTGGAGGAAGAAGTACCCTAACGCTCGGTTCGAGTCGTGCCGCAAAGGCTGCATGATTGGTCATTCCAAAGGACTTCAGTCCTGAGGAATCTGCTGTTTTCGAGGATTGCGTGGACGCAAATTCCGTAGAACGCGTGTTCGATTCCATGCTCGATCCGCCCGTTGCGGGCTTCTTGCACCGCCCCACTGGCCCGTTGCGCGATGCCCTCGTGCTCACCCACGGAGCAGGCGCGAATTGCCAGACGCCGCTTCTGCGAGCGCTGGCCGAGGCCTTTGCCAACGCAGGTTTCCTGGTTCTGCGTTGCGACCTGCCCTTCCGCCAGAGTACCCCCCATGGGCCGCCGCGCCCCGGCAACGCTGAGCGGGACCGTGAAGGACTTCGTGCCGCCGTGGCTGCCGTCAGGAAGCTCGTGCCCGGCCGTGTATCCCTAGGAGGCCATTCCTATGGGGGACGCCAGGCCAGCATGTTGGCGGCATCCGTGCCCGAGCTCGTTGCCGGTCTGCTTTTGCTTTCGTATCCGTTGCATCCTCCACGCAAGCCGCAGCAGTTGCGCGTCCAGCACTTCCCGGGGCTACGCACGCCAGCGCTCTTTGTGCATGGCGAACGGGACCCATTCGGTTCGGAGCAGGAACTAGCGGAGGCCCTCAAACTCATTCCATCGAGCACGGAGCTGCTCTGGATCCAAGGCGCAGGGCATGACTTGAAGTCGGGAAAAAAGCTGGAGACAGATTCGTACCAAGCGCTCGCGGTCTTGATACTGGAACGGTTTGAGAAGTTTATCGGACAAGTTTAGAGGAGCGGGCCAGAAGCCCGCCCTACACGGCTCGCGGCTAGCGTGAAGCTTTCTTCCGGCTCTTCTGCAGCAGCACTACCACGTGCGCCACGGCGGCGTTGTCGGTATTCAGGCCCTCTGGAGTTTTTGCCTTCAGGCCGACACAGTCCTCGGAGATTCCAAGTAACTCTGCGACGCGAGCACGAATGGCCGTTGCGTGGGGGCCGATCTTAGGAGCATTCAGAATTAGCGTCGAATCGAGATTGGCGACAGCGTACCCGGCGTCAGCTACCCGTTGCAACGCTTTTTGCAGGAAGATGACTGAGTCCGCGCCCTTCCATTGCGGATCGGACGGAGGAAACAGCGTTCCAATGTCAGGCCCCGCGATGCCGCCGAGCAGCGCATCGGTGATGGCGTGCAGCAGAACGTCGCCGTCAGAGTGTCCGCCCAAGCCTTTGTCGTAGGCAAGCTTGACGCCCCCAATGAGCAGCGGGATGCCAGGCTTAAAAGCGTGCGAGTCCCAGCCGAATCCGATTCTTATTCCTAATGCGGAACTTGTCGTCTTTGCTTTAGCCATCTTTGTTTTAGCCATCGCCTCGCCTATTTTTTAATCTTATTTCCGGAGATAAAATTCAGCCAGATCCATATCCGCAGGCGCCGTGATCTTGATATTCCGTGGCGATCCCATCACCACAGCCACAGGATGTCCTGCACGCTCTAGAAGAGATGCCTCGTCGGTGCCCAGAAATCCATCCGCAGCAGCATCGTCGAACGCCTTTTTCAGGAGGCCGTATCGGAATCCCTGTGGCGTTTGCGCGAGAACCACGCGCTCGCGCGGAATGGTGGCGTGAATCAGCGCGCCATCGGAAGTTCGCTCGACCTGCTTGATGGTATCGACGGCAGGTAGACCGGCAATGGCCGCGCCATGTTTCTCGGCGGCCTGCAGCACATCCTCAATAATCTCTGCCGTCACCAGCGGACGTACCGCGTCATGTACCAGCACAATGTCCTCTGCGGACGCCGTAATGGCATTCAGGGCGTTGGCAACCGACTGCTGCCGATGCTCGCCGCCTTCCACCAGCTCCAGCCGCTTCTGTAGAACATCGGGGGCCTCTTTTTCGAGGCGCGCGCGGAATCCCGCGATCTCGGACTGGCGAAGCGCAACCCAGATTTCGGATACTTTCGGCACCGCGATGAACTTCCGCAACGTGTGGATGAGGATGGGGGTGCCGCCCAGGTCAGTGAACTGCTTGGAGGGCGCGGACTTCTTCCCCGGCGGCGCCATACGCGTGGCCATCCTTGTACCCAAGCCCGCCGCAGGCGTGATGACAAACACCTTCATGGGAAAGCCAGTATACGAGCCGAAGGGTAATCTAGTCCAAACGGGCCGGATTGTTTTAGAATTTTGGGCAGTTAACAATTCTATAAACCCATGATCCTAAAATCGGTTCGACGAGTGATGGCTTCGGCGATGTGTACCGCCGTGTTGGTGCTTTTCGTGACGGGGTGCCACAAAAACAAGAAGGACGACTACATTCATGTGGACGTCTACGGCCAGATGGATTCGCGCTACTATCCCATCCTCGCGTCGCGCTTCCGCGTCTTCAGCCACGAACGCTCCAACTTGCCGACGGGCCACAAAATTCTTGTCTCCGCAGTCATGGAAGCGGATTTTAACAACCGTTTAGCGGATCCGGCTTACCGCTCGCGCGCCCAAATGATTGTTTTCAATTCAGAGAAAGAGGCCGCCGTTGACCCGAACCTGGCAGCGGAATTTGTGCATGCGCGGAAAGGATGCACGGAGCAAATTCCATGCTACCTCTTGATTCCGAACAGCGTCTCGGGAGAGCAACGCGAAGCGGCGCAGCAACTGCTGGACTACCTTGTGCCGGTAGTGGCGGCTCCTCCAGCGCCTGAGACTCCTGCCCCGGCAACACCTTCGCAATAGGCTTCGGGGGTAGGAGCGGCGCTAAAGCGCCGCACTGCCCATAGGGCACCGCATTAACCCCAGCAGAACTTGCTCAGGTTCCTTGGGACCAGCAGAACCTACTCGCCCGGCTGCTCCATAACGATGGGTTGCGGCTTCTTGATCTCCGTTGCGGGTTGTGGAGGACGCGGCTCTGGCCTGGCGGTCTGGTCGCGCTGCATCATGCGCTCGTCCCATTTTCCGAAAATCATTTTGCCGGCTGTGGTTTGCAGGACCGAAGTAACAGAGATATCGATCGTCTTTCCGATGGCCTTGCGCGCGTTGTCGACAACGACCATGGTTCCGTCGTCGAGATAGGCGACGCCCTGGTTGTATTCCTTGCCTTCCTTAAGGATGAAGACGTGCATGGTCTCGCCGGGCAGCACGATGGGCTTGAGTGCATTGGCGAGCTCGTTGATGTTGAGCACTTCCACGCCCTGCAGTTGCGCGACCTTATTCAGGTTGAAATCATTAGTGATGATCTTGCCCTCGTAGACTTTCGCCAGCTCGATGAGCTTGAGATCGACTTCGCGAACAGCGGGAAAATCATCTTCGACGATTTGAATATTCAGCGACGCGACTTTTTGCAGACGCTGCAGGATATCCAGACCGCGGCGACCGCGATTGCGCTTCATGGAATCGGCGGAATCGGCGACCATCTGCAGTTCCCGCAATACGAATTGTGGGATGACAATGACGCCGTCGAGGAAACCAGTCTCGGCAATATCGAGACAACGGCCGGCGATGAATACCCTACAAACGAGACTCTTGTGGACCTTCTTCCCATT
>CAZUCC010000088.1:0-6796 GCA_964619065.1 uncultured Acidobacteriaceae bacterium
CTCGTTTTTCTTCAACGCTCACAGCAACTTCCTGGAAGAAGTGGCCAAATTCCGCTGCGCCCGCCGTATGTGGGCACGCATCATGCGGGAAAAATTCAAAGCCAGGAATCCGAAGGCGTGGATGCTGCGTTTCCACACCCAGACGGCAGGCTCCACGCTCACGGCGCAACAGCCGGAAAACAACATTGTGCGCACCGCTTTGCAAGCTATGGCGGCAGTGCTTGGGGGGACGCAATCTCTGCATACGAATTCGTTCGATGAAGCGCTGGCGCTGCCCACCGAAGAAGCGGCGCGCATTGCGCTGCGCACGCAGCAAATCGTGGGCTATGAGACGGGCGTGCCCAACACCATCGATCCCCTGGCTGGCTCCTATTACATCGAGTCGCTGACCAACGAAATGGAGAAGCGTGCGCTGGAGTATCTCGAAAAAATTGAAGCTCTAGGCGGAATGTTGAAGGCGATTGAGCGCGGTTACGTGCAGCAGGAAATCCAGAACGCTGCGTACGAGTATCAGAAGTCCGTGGATGACGGGCAAGCGGTCGTCGTGGGTATCAATCGTTTCACGATCGAAGAAGAGAAAGCCGTGCCGATCCAGCACATCGATGAAGCGCTCGAACCGAAGCAAGTGGAGCGACTGCGCGCCTTGCGGGCACGGCGCGACAAGAAGCCGTGGCAGGATGCGCTCCAACAAGTGGAAGATGCGGCGCGCTCAGGAGAGAATCTGATGCCGCGCATTCTAGCAGCGGTGGAGTCTTTGGCTACGGTGGGCGAGATCTCCGATACCTTGCGCCGTGTGTTCGGGGAATACGAAGAAGCGGTGGTAGTTTAGCGCAAACTCCAAGATTCTTGTGGCGCCGTTCGCAAGTTGTCATTCCGAGCGCTGGCTTTTAGCGCTCATCGCCCAAACGGATTTCCGGCGAATAATCGCAAGCTTCGCGGCAGGGCGCGCAATAAAGAAGACCGTCTCCACACAACCGCACGCTTTCCAGCGACTGGCACAGGCAGCAGAATTTCGTGCACGTGCATTTGTCTTCGGTGCTGTCGCACTGCTGGCACAGAAACCTTGTGTTTGCGGATCCCATGTACAAAATTTAATGTTCGCTGGGCTCAACGCCAAGCATCATCGGGGACGTGCCAGTATCTTTCGTAACTCCGGTAATTTTGCGTTGACGGCGGAGCATTTAGGCCTTGCTAACGCTTTGGGACGGCCGATAGCTTAGAGCCGACAAGCCTACTCTACAAACTCAACATCCGCTTTGCGCGGAATAATTCCCGCCGCGTATCCCATATCGAGCAAACGCCGCACAGCCTCGCGTCCCTCCCGGCCGTAGTCGAGGGTGCGCTCGTTCACGTACATGCCAACGAATTTGTCGGCGGCCTGGGTGTCGAGATCACGCGCGAACTGCATGGCGTAGGCGAGTGCTTCCTCGCGATTGTCGAGCGCGTACTGAATGCTATCGCGGAGCGCCTGGCTCACACTGAGCATCAATTCGTGGCCTAGCGCGCGGCGGATCGCATTTCCGCCGAGTGGCAGTGGGAGCCCGGTCATTTGCTGCCACCACTTACCCAGGTCTACCACGCGCTGTAAGCCGGACTTCGAATATGTCAACTGGCCTTCGTGAATAATCAACCCCGCTTCGTACTTTCCTGCGACCACTTCGGGAATGATCTGGTCAAACGGAACGACCTCGGTCTCGACCCCCGGAGCGAAAAGTTGCAATGCCAGGTATGCGGTCGTCAGCATGCCGGGTATGGCGATACGCTTCGACTTCACTTCATCCGGGGTAAAGGGACGCGGCGAGACAATCATGGGCCCATAGCCGTCACCCACGCTCCCGCCGCTCGGCAAGAGCGCGTACTTGTCCTGAACATAGGGATAGGCGTGGAAAGAAATCGCAGAAACATCGTAGACGCCTTCCATGGCAGCTCGGTTCAACGTCTCGATGTCGCAAAGCGTGTGTGTGAAGCGTAGGCCAGGCATGCGGACCTTGTTGGTCGCGAGGCCATAGAACATGAAAGCGTCGTCCGAATCTGGACTATGCGCCACGGTAATTTCGCGTACTTCGACGGGCGTACTGGTAGACATGACTTCCTTTTCGAGGGCCAGATTTGGGCCGGTAGTCTGAATCGCCGTGCTGTTAAGGACCGCGATGAAATTACAGTTTGCGGAAACTGCGCCCAAGCTGTGTGCTTAGGGCTGCCGCAACTAATACCTTGATGATTTCCGCGAACAAAAACCAATAAAGACCGAACAATACGGCTTGTGCGACCGAATGGGTTAGGACGGCAAGCCAGCTCAATCCGGCGGCAAAAAGCAGAATTTCCGCTGCCGTGCCCGCAAAGGCCGCACGCGCGAACGTTCTCTCGCCGCGTTCAGCGATCCATCCCGCCACAAATGCTACCAGCGGATAGGCCAACAGAAATCCGCCCGTCGGGCCGAGTAATTGGGCGATTCCACCAGGGCCCATGGGGCTGAATACCGGCAGACCGGATGCGCCTTCCGCCAAATAGAGTGCCAGTGCGGCAAAGCCGCGGCGGCTGCCCAGAGACAGACCCACCAGCAGTACGCCAAAATTTTGCAGCGTCAAAGGCACAGGAGTAAAAGGAAGAGGCACCGAAACTCGGGCGCACACCGCCACGTACAGGCTAGCGCTCACAACCAGCGCTACTTGGATCGCCAAGTTCCAGGGTCTGCTTGTGGCGCCCTCGAAACTTACATTTGCCGTCTTCGCCATGGTTGTTAGTTCGCTCACTTCTCTACAGACTCGCTGGATTCTCTCCAGCTGTTATTTAGGCACACGTCTAAACTTCAGGTGTACTCTCAGCTTCCTCCTGCACGACGGTCCCGGAGGCTCGCAGATGGCGTCGCACTCGGGCATAAATCGCCACGGCGGCGCTGACCGCGACCGCTCCACTGAGCCCGAGGATGATGAACCACCACATCATCCGCATAGCTAGCTAGGATACCAAACAAACCTCACGCTCTGCTGTTTACTTTCCTGCTATCGCCCGCTCAACCTCGTCCGCCGTGCGCGGCAGACCGGCGGTCATGTGCACGAGCTTGCCATCGCTGGCCACGTAGAACATGTCTTCAATGCGCACGCCGAACTTTTCCTCGGGAATATAGATTCCGGGCTCAATCGTGAACACCATTCCCGGTCCCAGCGGTACGGTGTAGTCATTGTCATCGTGGACGTAGAGGCCAACATAGTGCCCGAGGCCGTGAATGAAATATTTATCCAATGGCTCGCCGTGCAGATCCTTGCCGTGTGTCTTGATGTATTCATTGGCCACTTTGTACAGGGAGTTCTCGCTGGTCCTGCCCAAGGTTGATTTGCCCGATTGAAATGCCGCCATGGCCGCTTGCTGGGCGCCGAGGACGATGTCGTAAATCTCACGCTGCCGTGCTGTGAACTTGCCCGACGCGGGCAGCGTCCGCGTGATGTCGTCGGCGTACATGGAGTACTCGCCCGCCGCGTCGATTACCACCAAGTCTCCGGCATTGATGGGCCCGGAGTCGTCCGAATAGTGCAGTACGGTTCCATTGAAACCCGACCCCACAATCGATGAGTAGGAAGGGCGCTCGCAGCCACGCTTTTCCCATTCGAATTGCAAGACGGCGGCGATCTCGCGTTCGGTCATGCCCGGCTTCATAGCGCGCATGGCGGCACGATGCCCCGCCATGGAGGCTTCCGCAGCCTTCTTCATCAGCGCTAGCTCACCCGCGTCTTTGACGGTGCGAAGAGAAGCGAGCAGGGGCCTCGCGTCCGCGGTTTGAACCCGTCCGGGAATCGCGCGCGTGCGCTTGAGCCATTCCAGCAACCCCGGGGAAACAGGAGATGTGGATTCCGATCCGGTTAGCTCGAGGTAAACGTGGTCGTCTTTCATTATCAACCGCGGCAGCTCTTCGTCCAGCTTGGTCAGGGATTCCACGCGATCAAAGCCGGTTGTTGCGACTGCCTCAGTACTGTCCGGACCCAGCTTCACGCCGGTCCAGCGCTCCTCCACCAAATCGCGCGGAGGCAGGAACAGAATCTCGGTATAGGGGTGGCCAGGTTGTCCGTCCTTGGCATCGCGGGCGGGTGCGACCAACACGGCAGCGCCTGGTTCGGCCCAGCCGGTCAAATAGTAAAAATTGTTGTTTTGGCGAAACCCGTAGACGGCAGCCTCAGCTTCCGTGTCCGCGAAGATCACGGTGACGCCCGCGGGGGTTTTCTTAGCCAAAGCTTCGCGGCGGGCACGGTAATCGGCGTTGGGCTGGCGCTCCATCGCCAACGCAGACAGGGAAGAGATCAAGAGAAAAATCAGAAGTTTGCGCATGGAGAGGGATTCTACCCCATCCGGTGCCAACTCGCGCTACACACCCACAGCATAGGGTTTAGCATGGCCTTCGCCAGCTTGCGCCGATACTCCAGAGAAGCGCCCTTGCAGGATCGACATCAACCCGGTGCACCAGTAGCCGACCACGAATAACAATAGAAAAGGCACAGTAAAGAAGTTGTCGTTCTCGATGGCATACCAGATCGTGGTCGCAAAATACGTGCCGATAATCAGTTCGATCCACGGCACCCAACCCAAGCGTTTCCGGTACTTCGCCGAACTGACCTTGTCCAGTTTCGACTCCACGCGGTACTTCGGCGTGCGTACGAAAGCGGACTTCTTGCCGACTAACGCTTCCAGCACAGCTCGTGTATTGGTGACTGTCAGCCCGATCCCCAGCGCCATCAGGAATGGCAGGTAGAGAAACGTCCGGTACCACTTGCCCGGGAACAGTTCCTTTTGCGAGACCAGATAAAAACTTGATACCGAAAATGTCGACGCCACGAATAGAGGCAGGTCGATGTACAGCATCTGGAACCAGCCCTGATTGTATCTCACGATCATCGCAGGCATCAGCAGGAAGGACAGCGCGATCATCAGCGGATAGGAAATGTTCGCCGTGAGATGGAAGAATGCTTCGGTCTTTATCTTCCAGGACAGGTTGCTTCTGAGGATTCGCGGAAGCAGTTTGATGGCGGTCTGGATCAATCCTTTCGCCCATCGCGCCTGCTGGCTCTTGAACGAATTCATTTCCACAGGAAGTTCGGCGGGACAAACGATGTGCGGCAAATACAAAAACTTCCATCCCACCATCTGAGCGCGGTAGCTGAGATCGGTGTCTTCCGTCAGCGTATCGTGTTGCCATCCACCGGCGCTCACGATGGCATCGCGTCGCCAGATGCCTGCAGTTCCATTGAAATTGAAGAATCGGCCGGAAAGATGACGTCCGCCATGTTCGATGATGAAGTGCCCGTCGAGGATCACTGACTCGACCTGCGTCAATAATGAATACTCACGATTGATGTGGCCCCATCGCGCCTGGACCATTCCGACTTCGAAGTCGCTGAAATAGTCCACAACATCTTCGAGGAAATTGGGCGCGGGAATGAAATCGGCATCAAAAATCGCGATCAGTTCGCCGGTCGCAACCTTCAATCCGTTCTCGAGAGCTCCGGCTTTGAAGCCATGGCGGTTCCTGCGATGAACGTGATGAATGTTGAAACCAAGCTCGCGATGCTTCGCCACACAAGCAGCCGTGATATCGACCGTGCCGTCCGTCGAATCGTCGAGAACCTGGATCTCCAGAAGCTCGCGCGGATATCGAACGTTGCAGGCGGCTTCCACCAGCCGTTCCACGACATACATTTCGTTGTAGATGGGAAGCTGTATCGTCACGCGCGGCTTCGTTTCGAGTTTCGCCTTGGGCTGCGCGACTTTGTCTTTGTGTTTCAGATAGAGATAAACGAGGTGGTATCGGTGAATACCATAGATAGCGAGAATCGTCAGGATCGCGAGATACGGAATCAGAATAAAAATATCGAAGGCGGTAAGCTTGTAGAGCTCGTTCCAACGATCGATCGCATGAAGCTGATAAAAATGTGTCTTCTCCGGCGGGAGAATCATAGCCATCGCTAAAGCGAAATCCTTCACCTTATTAAAATGTCCCCTGCAAATGTCAGCAGCAAAAGAATGCTGACATAGCCATTCAGGTTAAAAAATGCGACGTTGATCCGGCTCAAATCGTTCGGTGTTACCAGCCGGTGTTCCCAATAGAGAATCCCTGCCACAATCGCGATGCCCCCGTATGCGATCCATCCCAGGCCGGCAATCATCGCTGTTGCGGTCAATAAAATGACCGTTACCCCATGGAAAACGGTCGAAATTCGCAGTGCGCGAGCTACACCAAGCTTTGATGGCAATGAAAAGAGCCTCGCCTTTCGATCGAATTCGATGTCTTGTAGCGCGTAGATCAGATCGAATCCAGCCACCCAGAACATTACAGCCGCACTCAGCAGGATCGGCGGCCATGCGAATTCACCGCGAATGGCCAGCCACGCGACCAGCGGCGCACAACCTATGGCGAAACCGAGCACGACGTGGCTCAGCGACGTGAACCTCTTAGTGTACGAGTATAAAAGCAGGATTGCCAGTGTTGGGAACGAGAGATAGAAGCACAACGCGTTCAGTTGCCACGCGGCGAATACAAACAAGCCCGACATGATGATCGTGAACGCCACTGCAAATTGAATCGACAACGTGCCGCTCACGAGCGCCCGGCCGGTGGTCCTCGGATTCAACCGGTCGTAGCGCAGATCTACGACTCGATTGAACGTCATAGCGGCGCTTCGGGCGCCCACCATGGCAACAACGATCCAGGTCAGCTGCGAGCCGGTCGGTAAACCCTTTCGCGCCAATAAAGCTCCTATAAATGCAAATGGTAAAGCGAAGACAGTGTGCTCGAACTTAATCATGTCGA
>CAZUCC010000089.1:0-6110 GCA_964619065.1 uncultured Acidobacteriaceae bacterium
CCGTCCAGCGCGATGGTTGTGCCAAAGGCCTTGCGTAACTTGCGTGCTTCGATGACGGTCATGGCTTCAGCTTCTCCTTCTCTGTCGCATCCGGCTCTGTCGCATTCGGCTCTGCAGTATTCGGCTTCGCAGTATTCGGCTTCGCAGCATCCGATTTCGCCTGATGGTTTTTGGAGGCCTCCAGCAGTTCTTCCGGTGTCAGGCCAAGCCGCTGGATGGTGGCGGACACTCTTGGCCATTCTTCCGCAAGAAACTTCTGGCGTTCGCCCTGGAGCAGTAGTTCGCGCGCGCCAGCATTGATGAACATGCCCAGTCCACGCCTGCTCTCGACAAGCTTCTCGTCGACCAGTTGCTGATACCCCTTCAACACCGTGAGAGGATTGACCCGATACTCGGCCGCCACATTGCGCACCGAGGGCAGCGGATCGCCTTCCTTGAGGACGTTGTCGAGGATCATCGCGACCACGCGGTCGCGAAGCTGGCGGTAAATCGGCTGATTGTCGTTCCACTCACGGTCCATCAGGTTTTCCAAATAGCTCCACCAGAGATACTGCCTCTTATTTTGCAGCTACGGCTGCGCCTGTCCGCTGCAGGTTGAAGTGCGGGCGGGCCGGCTTGTCTCCCACCATGAAAGTCCAGTCCTCAGTGTGATGGTTCTCGTCAATGATGGTGAACACTACACTGTGCATGTGCCCGTACTGCGTGCTGCCGGCGACGTCAAGGAATTGGAATTCCACTTTCTTCCCATCCGGTGAGATCTTGCCGATCATGCGAGGCCGGTTTCCCGCGTCACAATAATGTGTCAGCATCAGGCGGTTTTCGTCGAGATAGATCATGGTGATGGGATCGTCAGGTCTGTCGCCTACTTTCATCTCGTGCATGAGCGCGTTACCCATGGAAGTGGTGCGCAGCGTAATCCGTGCGAGCTTACCTTCTACGTCGGGTGCTTCCTGCACACCTGACACCTGGCCTTCCCAGGAACCCGCCAGAGTTTTCAGCTTGTCGAAGGATTTTTGCGCGTCAGACGGGGCAGATTGGGCGAATGCCACGGTGGCGAGCGACATCAGAACAGCAGACAGCATAAAACCAAGTGATTTCATGTTTGTTCTCCTTAAAGAGCTTCTTTTCTTTGCTTTCGGGCCAAAGTTCCCTCTGGCGTACCGAGGTGCGAGCGGATCGTTTGGATGACCGCGCCTCCCTCGAATACAATCGAGATACCCGGCGCTCTAGCAGTTTCCAAGCGTCCAGGCCATCTAGTGTTATAGTTAACTATAACACTAGACAAAAAGCAAGTCTTTTTTTGATCTTTTTTTGCCGCAGGGGCTCGTCCTTTTCGTGTACTTTCCGGAAGGGATCGTGGTGCTTCCTGCGAGAAGGGTCCACGCGCAGCCTTTGGGCGATATGCGCTTGCCTGTAGAGAAGGCTGAAGCCATCCTGAAACTACTCGTGGAAGGCATGAGCATACGCAGCGTTGAGCGCGTGACACAGGTACACAGGGACACGATCCTTCGGCTGCTCTTGCTAGCCGGAGAGCGTTGTCAGAAACTCATGGATTCCCAGATGCGCAGCCTCAAATGCCAACGCCTGCAGTGCGATGAAATTTGGACCTATGTTGGGCAGAAAGCACGCCAGGTACGCAAAGGCGATGCCGATGAACTCGGCAACCAATGGATTTTCGTGGCCTTGGATGCCGATTCTAAGCTGATCCCGTGCTATGAAGTCGGCAAGCGCACCAAGGAAACGACCCATGCTTTTCTCTATGAGCTAAAGAGCCGCCTCACCGAAGATCGTTTTCAGATCACCACGGACGGCTACCCGTTCTACCACTCCACTCAAGGCATCTTCGCAGGACAAGCGGACTTCGCCCAGCTCGTGAAACTCTATGGTGATTACGGCCAACACGAGTCGGGCACTAGTGCGAGGTACTCCCCACCAGGAATCGTGGAGGTCATATCCAAGGTCATCGACGGAAGGCCCGATCCGAAACACGTTTCCACTAGCTTTGTGGAAAGGCAGAATCTCACAATGCGGATGCAGATGCGTCGATTGACGCGTTTAACGAACGCATTTAGCAAAAAGCTAGAGAACCTGAAAGCCGCTCTGGCATTACATTTCGCCTGGTACAACTTTGTTCGCGTCCACAAAAGCTTGAGAGTCACCCCGGCAATGCAGGCTGGCGTCTCTGGGCATGTTTGGACGATCGCCGAATTGCTGGCTTAATTGCCATTTTTTGGCACCGGAATCACAATTTGCACCCTTCGGATAAAAAAACCATCTGTTACGTATAGACATGTACTATAGTAACTAGCGTGAAGCACCATCTTCCCGTGGAGAGCTGAAAACAAACATTTTAGCTGGCAAGCAGATGGTCTAGCAGGGCCGCGATGGCCATTGCATGATTTTTTGCCTCTTTATGGGCAATGGTTTGCAACGTGGTGGCAGAAAGCATCACCTAAAATGATGCTTTGTCCCATATGAAACGAAACAAAATGCCCCAGCGCGTGTCTAGGATAGCGGCGGGGTCAAGAAAACCGGCAGGGCGGGTGACTCTGTCAGAGGAGGTGGATATGTCTAATAGATTAAGGCGAGACCTCAAAATCTTGAAGGATAGTATTGCTGCGCACACGCCTACCGTGGAGGAGCGCCTCGGGAAGACCGGGACTAGTTCCACCACCCAACGGTCTGCACTTGTTGCTTCAGCGGCGAAGTACTACCCTACCCTGAAGAAACTTGCCGAAAAATAATTCAAAGCCTGCTTTTGCCCTCACGTCGGCATACATTGAGATGCTGCACGATGAGGGCATTGCACTTTTCTGGCCCGGAGTCGAACCTGTTGGTAAGTTCGACTGCATAAATCTGGGGCTCTTGGAATCCTCCGTCAAGCAGCCATTTCAATCAGCCTTTGGTGAGGACGCATACCCTACAATTTACGAGAAAGCTGCCTGTCTTTTCCATTCCCTTATAGCGAATCATTGCTTTCATAACGGAAATAAGCGCACTGGCGTGCTCGCTATGGACCAGTTTCTTCTGGCAAACGAGCACGTACTAACCCTTCCAAACGATGACATGTACAATTTGGCGAAAGTCACTGCCTCGTACCGAGAGGGAGGTGTAGCTCCTAAGGAAATGTTCGACGTGATTGCTAAAACTATCGCGCTGAATATGGTCCCATTCAAGGCCTTACGGACGGCTCAGCCAAAGTTTTATCTCCAATGTAAAGAATGGACTAAGTTTCTGCGTTCCCATTCCTTAAATCGCCGCGGCGCAATCCCAGCTCAGGCGCGAATGCAACAAGGGATAAGGGATTAGGAAGGTCTGGGAGCAACGCACTGTTAGGCTACCAGAATTTCCAGCTTCCCGCTGCCATTGTGCTCAACGCGAATCTCGGTAAAATTCCTGATCGTTCCCTGCGCGTCATGTAGTGCCTCGGGCGGAAACGTAGTGCGCAATGCGATCACTCGCATCCCTGCGGCACGGGCGGCGCTGATTCCGGCTGGTGAATCTTCAAAAACCAGGCACTGCTCGGCGGGGATCCCCAAACCTTCAGCGCCCTTCAAATACGGCTCGGGATGCGGTTTCCCGTGAGCCACATCATCCGCCGATACAAGTACACTCGGAACTATAAGGCCCGTATCGCGCAGCCGGGATATCGCCATGGGTCGCGAAGCCGATGTCACCACCCCCCACTGCCCTGCCGGCAGACTTCGCAACAATGGCGTCGCCCCGGGAATCACTTCCACCCCTTCGAGATCTTTTTCTTCTTCATTCTCGATTCGCCACGCTTCTTCCTCCGCGTTCAGCCACGGAGCGAATTCGGCAATTGTTTCGGGGGTGCGACGTCCGTGTGCACCATGGATCACAGGTTCAGGATCCACACCGACCCTCTGCGCCCACCGCCGCCAAGCACGGGCAACCGCCGGGGTTGAGTCCACAAGCACTCCGTCCATATCGAACAAAATGGCAGCGCATTCGAATTTTGGCATTAGAGAAACATTCCTTTTGTTTTCAGAATGAAGTCTTAAGAATGAAGTTTTACGAACGAATGAGTCCTGCCGTCGATGGTGGCAAAGCTACCGGAGCGCCAGTTCCGGGTTGAGCATCGGCGGAAATCGTGGCGGGTGGTGTCGCGTTCCGTTGCCGCAACTCCAAATGTCTGGCGCGAAAATGTTTCTTCGCGCGCTCGCCCCAGGCACGAATGAAGTAATAGTTGAGGCCAGCGCCAAGCAGCGAACTCACCAGTGGAATCAACCGCCCCGCCCACTTCTCAACCACCTCGGAACTGGCCTTCACTGCGATGCGCTGGATCACGCGGGGCACGAACTTGTTGACGACTTCTTTCTCGATCAACTCACGGCTAATGTCCACGCCCGCGGCGGTCGCGGCCGCCACCCAGAGCTCGGCCATCTCGTGATCCGTGTTGAATTCAAATCCGTAGATGAGGCTCAGCTTCTGGATCGTGCGCAGGGTGATCGCGGCCATCAGACTCATGTCCGGCACGAGCGTGAGCGCTCCTCCCAAACCGAACCCCGCGCCTTGTAGCGCCGCCAATCGCATTCCGCTACTGATCGTCTCGTCCGCAACCCTATCCAGCAGGCGGAGGTCCAACTGGAACAGACCTGCAAAGCTCGTGATCGGCAGCCTATGCGTGGAGCGCAGTTGCATCAGGAAAAGCGCCGGGTCGACACGCACGTGACGGTAGGCACGCAGAAATCCGCCCCGGATCACATTTTCCAGCTTGCGCGTCAACCACGAACGTTGTGCCTGCTCCGCCATATGCTCTCTCTCCTACTGTATCTGATGCGCAACTGAGAAGTACGGTTGAATACGCGCCTGTGCTAGCATCAAAACTTCGAATGTCTACTGCAAAACTGCAACTCATCCCCCTTGGCGGACTCGGCGAGTTCGGCATGAACTGCATGGCTGTCCGCTATGGCGACGACATTATCGTCATCGACGCTGGCCTCATGTTCCCGGAAGCCGAATTGCTCGGCGTCGACATCGTAGTTCCCGATATTTCTTACCTGATCGAAAATCGCAAACACGTTCGCGCCATCATCCTCACTCACGGGCACGAGGATCACATTGGCGGACTGCCGTGGATTCTCACCGAACTCGATGTTCCTGTGTATGGCACGGAATTCACGCTCGCGTACGTGGAGGAAAAACTCGAAGAACACGAGCACCTCAACGACGCGGACCTCCGCGAAATCACGCCGGACGAGCGCGTCAAAATTGGCGCGTTCACGATCAATCCGATTCGCGTAACGCACAGCTTGGTGGATTGCGTGGCGCTGGCCATCCATACACCGCTCGGCGTCATCATTCATACTGGCGACTTCAAGATTGATCCTACGCCGACCGACAATCATCTCTTTGATCTGCACATGTTCGCCGAATACGGCAAGCAGGGTGTGCTCGCGCTGCTGCAGGATTCCACCAACATCGAACGCAAGGGTTACACGCCGAGCGAACGGGCGGTGCGCCCGAAGTTTGAAGAAATTTTTGCTACGACCGAGCGGCGCCTGTTCATCTCTTGCTTTTCGTCATCGATCCATCGCATCAAGCTCACCGTCGATCTGGCGTGGGAGTACGGCCGCAAGATTGCCTTTATCGGGCGGTCGATGAATACCTCGTCGGAAATTGCGGAAGACCTCGGCTATCTTGAAATCCCCGAAGGCATGGTGCTGAATCCCGGCGACATCAAGAACCTGCCGCCGGAGCAAGTCTGCGTTTTGATCAGCGGCACCCAGGGTGAACCAATGTCCGGCCTCTCCCGCGCCGCCGTGGACAATCACAAGCACGCCAAGATCGAAAAGGGAGACACGGTCGTACTCTCCTCTCGCATTATTCCGGGCAATGAGAAAGCTATCTACCGCGTGGTGGACCACTTGTTTCGCCGCCAGGCGCACGTAATTTACGATGATGGCTCCTCGCCGCCAGTTCACGTCAGCGGCCACGCCAGCCAGGAAGAGCTGAAGCTGCTCATCAATCTGGTGAAACCGAAATATTTCATCCCGGTCCACGGCGAGTACCGCCATTTGAAGCTGCACGCGGAAATGGCCGCTTCCATGAAGAACTACGTCGGTACCGTCAACCTGATCGAGAGTGGG
>CAZUCC010000090.1:0-6031 GCA_964619065.1 uncultured Acidobacteriaceae bacterium
TGTCGCCCAGCGAGAGGCTGCTGATTTTAGAGAAAGGTATTAAAAGGTAAGGGGAGTTCCCTGGCCGCGTGGGGCAGCGGGGGTACACGGATCGGAATGACGTTAAGGCGGTAGTACAGATCCTCACGGAACAGGCCATCGTCGACCATTTGATCCAGGTTCCGGTTGGTAGCGGCAATCACGCGTACATCCACGGGGATCTCGCTTGATCCACCGATGGGCCGCACAACGCGCTCCTGCAAAACGCGCAGCAGCTTGACCTGCATGGGAAGACTGGTTTCACTGATTTCATCAAGAAAAATCGTACCGCCATCGGCAACTTCAAACAGGCCGCGTTTATTCTGGTTGGCTCCAGTGAAAGCTCCCTTGACGTAACCGAACAGTTCGCTTTCCAGGAGCGTCTCGGGAAAGGCGCCGCAGTTGATGGAAACAAAGGCTTCACCCGCTCGCGGCGAGCAAGCGTGCACCGCTCGTGCAGCCAATTCCTTGCCGGTACCACTGTCGCCCTGAATCAGAATTGTGCTGCCGGTGGAGGAGACAGCACGAATGGTTTGCTTCAATTTCTCCATGGCAGCGCTGGCGCCCACGATATTGTCCAGAGAGTTATGCGCTGCGGCATCGCGTCGAAGGGCAAAGTTCTGCCGGTTCAGGCTCTGCTTTTGCATGGCCCGGGCTACCGACAAACGGACATCGTCCACCAGTCCCGGCCCCTTACGGATGTAGTCCGTTGCACCGCCAGCTTTGACCGCTTCGACGGCTGCTTCATAGTCATCCACAGCCGTGATCAAGATGACGGCCGTATCCGGCGAAATCTGGTGCGCATGTTTCAAAACCTCGATACCGTTCGCTTTGGGCATGCGGATATCGGTAACGATCACGTCATACAATGCGGATTCAATCTTGGATTTCGCAGCCTCGCCCGAATTGACGGTTTCCACACGATGACCTTCGCGGCGCAGGGTGATGTCCAGCAGTTCGCAAATGGAGCGCTCGTCGTCGGCAACCAGGATGTTACCCATGCGAGCCTCCTTCCCCCGAACTAGACCCTGAACTGGCCGAGGCCGCACGTGCCGAGGGAGCTCCGGCAACGTTCGTTCCCGCCCCGCTCTCTTCCCTCAAACTTTGGCGCGCCGCCTCGCGAGGTAATTGCATCCGAAAACAACTCCCGCCTCCCTCGCTGGACCCCGCTGTAATTCCTCCGTCATGCGCCTGAACGATTTGGTAGACAATGGCGAGCGCCAGACCGGTATCACTGTGCGTCTGATTCTGGAACGGCTCAAAAATCCGCAGTGCTTGCTGCTGCGTAAGGCTGGGCCCTGTGTCGGAAAAACTAATTTCCCAGCAATCTTCCGCGGCATGCAACGCCACGGTCAGGGTTCCCCCATCCGGCATGGCAGCCAGAGCGTTATCGCAAAGATGATGGAAGGCCTGCTGCAAGCGCCCCTTGTCCCCAGTGGTCCAAGCTTCGTGGACCCTGAGCGAGCGAAGCATGCGCACGGAGCAATTTTCGCGGGTCAGGCGGGTCTCCACCTCATCGAGGACCTGCTCCAGCACCGGCAAAACATCGACTCTCGCAAACTCGAACTGGCGGCCCCGTGAATACGCGAGGAAGTCCGTGATGATTGCGTTCAGCCGCTCGGATTCGCGTGTCACGATCTCAATCAGCAAACGCTGCTCGTCCGTCAATGCGGCGACGCCATACAGAAATTTCACGGAACCACTAATCGATGCCAGCGGGTTGCGGATTTCGTGAGCGATCGCCGCCGCCAAACGTCCGATGGCGGCCTGCTGCTCGCGAACGCGGATCTCGCGCTCCAGGCGGCGGACTTCGGTCAAATCGTCGAAGGCATAGATATACCCGAAAATCCCGTGCCCTGCTGCAGTAAGGGAAGAGGCGCGCACGTCCAGCGTGAGGTCCCTGCCCAATGCTGTGCGAGAGCGCACCTCTGCATGGACCGGACCTCCTAAAGTGAAAGGCAACGGCTCCAGAAACAAAGACTGCACGGGCTGGTGAATCAAGTTCGTTTCTTCCTTCTCTAACAAGCGGCAAGCAGCGGTATTCGCCACCTGGACCCGCCCGTCGAGTCCGGTTGTGATGATGCCTCCGCTAATCGATTGAATAATGTTTTGGTGAAGCGCTTGCAGGTTCTCAAGTTCGCCACTGGCGTGCCGCAGACGCTGCGCCAATGTGGCGGCCAGGTATCCGATGGTCAGGTCGGCAAACAGGTTGATCAGGATGATGGCGAGCAGCGCACGGGGTGTGGGGTGACTGAAGGAGTAAGACGGCAACACATCGAAATAGCAGAGTTCCAGCAACGTGCCATACAAGATGAACGCTAGCGCCGCGGCCAGATACGCCCAGGTGCGCCGCAATACGATGCAGGCCACAACGATGACAAGCGGATAGAGGAAGTTGTAAGTGCTGTCGACACCCCCCGTCACATAGATGAGCAACGTGGCCATGCCGAGGTCGGTAAAAACCTGAAGCTTGGCCTGGATGTGCTCCTCTCTCCATATGGAGGCGAGCAAGAGGAAGAAAAGGGACAGCGTGTACCAGAGCACAATCGAAGCAATGAAGGGACGCAACGGCAGTGCCGTGGGAGTGAGGCGGACGATGGCCAGCTGAATCCCGAGCAGGAACGTCAGTACGATAATGCGAACGTTCGCCAGCCAAGCCAGCCAACGCCGCTGTTCCACAATGAGATCCATGCCACGCCGTCCGTTCGTCAGTTGATGCAGGGTGGTCTCACCCGAGGGCCTGCGAGACCGAAGATATGCGCGGAGTATGGCCTCCGGGCGAAGGTTAATTCCGCGCGGAGGCCGTTGACCGCCTTTTTTAACCCGCCAGCTTTCCGATCATTGCAAAGAGTGGCATGTAGAGCGAGATCACGATGCCTCCCACAAACACACCGAGGAATGCGATGATTGCGGGTTCCAGCAGCGCCAGCATGTCCTTGGTCGCCGCATCGACTTCGTCTTCATAGAAATCCGCGATCTTCTGCAACATGGAATCCATGGCGCCTGTGGCTTCGCCGACGCCAATCATCTGCGTCACCATATTCGGGAACACGCCGCTCTCCCGGAGCGGATCGACGATGGTACGACCTTCTTCGATGGCCTTGCGGACCGCCATCAGCGCTTCTTCGAGAACGGCATTGCCGGAAGTACGCGCCGTGATCGACAAGCCTTCAAGAATCGGCACACCCGAAGTGATCAGTGTTCCCAGCGTGCGGGTAAACCGGGCAACGGCGATCTTGCGAAGCAATATGCCGATGACCGGCAAACCCAGCAGGAGCTTATCGAAGAAGTACTTGCCTTTCGGATTCTTCCGCGCCTGCTTGACGCCAACAACCGCACCTACGCCGCCCAATATGAAGAACCACCAGAACTGGGCTACGAAGTTACTCATGCCGATCGTGATTCGCGTGGGAAGAGGCAAAGCCACACCCAAACCAATAAAGAGGTTTGCGAAAATCGGCACTACGAATTTCAGCAGCGCGCCGACCACGACCACCGCAATACCAACAACGGCCACCGGGTAAATCATGGCGGATTTGACCGCGGACTTCAGCTTGACGGCTTTTTCCACGTACTGAGCGATGCGCTGCAGGATGATGTCCAAAATACCGCCGGTCTCGCCGGCCTCGATCATGTTCGTGCTCAGATCATCGAAAATTTTCGGATGGAGGCGCATGGCATTGGCCAGGGTTGAACCGCCTTCCACGGTGGTGCGCACGCTGTTCAGCGTTTTTTGCAAGGTCTGGTTCTCCTGGTTCGCGCCCAGAATTTCGAGACACTGCACCAAGGGCAGACCCGCGTCAATCATGACCGAGAACTGCCGGAAGAAAACAGCGATTTCCTTGGCGCTGACCTTGCCGGAACCGAAGGTAGGGAGGGAGAACTCCTTGCCCTTTTCCCGAATGTTCGCGGGCACGATGCGCTCTTTGCGCAATGTGGAGGCGAGGCTTTCCTTGCTCTGCGCTTCGCGGCTTCCCTTGATCTTTTCTCCCGAAGCGTTCTTTCCGGAAAACGTGAATACTGGCATGACACTTTTCTCCTCGTGACTCGATCCGGATTGTGACTCGAGTAGCTCACGCTCCGGCTGTGCTTCCGATCTGCTTGCTTCGTTTTGGCGCTAACGTTTGGCCGCGGCCGCTGCTGAGCTGGTCCCGCGGTTTGTCAGGTTCGCTCCACGATTGATCATTTCCTGCAGTTCATCTGGATTGCTCGACCGTATCAAAGCGATCTCCAGCGAAATTTGTTTTTGGAAGTACGCGGTTGCTAAAGCTTGATTGAACGTTTGCATCCCGAACTTGTCCTGCCCGGACTGCATAGCGGAGTAAATCTGGTGAATCTTGTCTTCGCGAATCAGATTGCGAACCGCTGCATTCGGCACCAGAACTTCCAAAATCATGGCGCGTCCCTTGCCATCCGCTCGCGGTACCAGGGATTGACACATAATGCCTTCCAGCACGAGCGAGAGCTGTGCCCGGATCTGGGGCTGCTGGTGTGCCGGGAATGCGTCAATGATGCGGTTGATGGTCGACGTCGCTGAATTCGTATGCAGCGTGCCGAAGGTCAAGTGGCCAGTTTCGGCAATGCGTAAGGCCGCTTCAATGGTTTCCAGGTCACGCATTTCCCCGATCAGAACCACATCCGGGTCTTCCCGAAGAGCAGCGCGGAGGGCCTCAGAAAAACCTTTTGTGTCCGCGTGCAGTTCGCGCTGGTTCACCAGGCAGTTCTTGTTCATGTGGACAAATTCGATGGGATCCTCAATGGTCAGAATGTGGTCATGCCGCTCGCTATTGATCTTGTCGATCATGGCCGCAAGAGTTGTCGACTTGCCGGAGCCCGTAGGTCCGGTCACCAGCACAAGCCCGCGCGGCTTCTCACACATTTTGGCAACAATGGGCGGGAGGTTGAGTTGGGAGAACGCCTTAATTTCGAATGGAATCAAGCGGAAGACCGCCGCCGTCGCACCGCGCTGGTTGAAGACGTTGCCGCGGAAGCGGGCGAGGCCTTTCAGTCCGAACGAGAAGTCCAGTTCCAAAGCCTCTTCGAAACGATGCTTCTGGGCATCCGTCATCACGCTGTAGGCCAGCTGTTTCGTCTCCGCCGGCGTCATCTGCGGCAGGTCCAACGGGACCAAGTGGCCGCTGACGCGTATTTGTGGCGGCGAATTCGTTGTGATGTGAAGATCGCTGCCTCCCATCTCCAACATTCTCCGCAGCAGATCACTGAGAGTGAGTGCCATAGCTGTCCTATTCCTCCCTGATTACCGGTTACAAACGCTTAGTGAATCGTTTCACGGGCAACTTCCTCCAACGTGGTCCATCCCATTGACACCTTGGTCAAGCCGCTGCGCCGCAGTGTGATCATGCCCCGTTCAATCGCTTTCTTCTTCAATTCCACCGCCGAGGCCCCCACCAGCACGAGTTCCCGAATCTCGTCGTCGACTTCCATGACCTCGTACAATCCGGTACGGCCCTTGTAGCCGGTGTTGTTACAGACTCCGCATCCCCGACCCTTCATGATCTTGACCGTCTTCGCCTCTTCGGGAGAGTACCCTTCATCGATCAGAGTCTGAACTGGCACTTCCATAGGCTCGGCACAGTCTTTGCAAACACGCCGGATCAGCCGTTGCGCGCAGATCAGATGCACAGAGGTGGCAACCAGAAACGGCTCAATACCCATGTTCATGAGACGTGTGATGGTCTCCGGCGCGCCGTTGGTATGGAGCGTGGAAAGCACGAGGTGCCCGGTGAGCGCGGCCTTAATGGCGATTTCCGCCGTTTCAAAGTCGCGAATTTCTCCCACCAGAATGATGTTCGGGTCTTGCCGCAGGAAAGCGCGTAGCGCGGCCGCAAAATTCAGGCCGATCTGTTCCTTCATCTGCACCTGATTCACGCCCCCCAGTTGAAACTCCACCGGGTCTTCCGCCGTCATGATGTTGGTGTCCGGCGTGTTGAGGCGTGCAATCGAGGAATACAGCGTGTTCGTCTTTCCGGAACCGGTCGGCCCCGTTACCAGA
>CAZUCC010000091.1:0-5955 GCA_964619065.1 uncultured Acidobacteriaceae bacterium
CTCGCGCGCTACTGCCGCGCTTCGGAATGACAACTTTGTAGAAATATCCAAACTGAGCCACTACCCACTTATGACTAAAGATGACATTCTGCTGCTCTACGAATATGACCGCTGGGCAAACAGCAGAGTTTTGCAAGCGGCCTCCGTGCTCAGCGCTGAGCAGTTCACACGCGATTTGGGCGGCAGCTTTCGTTCTGTACGAGACACGCTTGTGCATATCATCGGAGGCGAGTGGATTTGGCTTACGTACTGGAACGCGCCATCCCATAGCCACGCCTTCTTGGCAGATTTGAGAGCACGACGGGATACCCTGTTCGATCCGGCTACATTTCCCGATGTCGCTGCTGTGCAATCAAAGTGGGTGGAAATCGAGAAAGATCAGACTGCGTTCGTGAATCGAGTAACCAACGAATTCTTGGAAACCATGATTCCTTTTCGTACAACACAAATCAAGTTGGCGCACCTGATGCAACATCTGGCCAACCATTCCACGTACCATCGGGGTCAAATCGCACTGATGATGCGGCAGCTTGGTGCCGAGCCGCTAGCTACGGACTTCCATGTGTTTCTGGTGGAAGGCCGCCGCGAGGCTGCGCCTGCACATTAGAACCGTCATGGAGCAAGCGCAGGAACTGAGCCTACGGTTCTTACGTGCGCTTGGACGAAACCTGTTTACGGGTACCGCGCCAGCCGAGGTGGCGAGAAATCCGCTGTGCCGCTTCTTTAAGATCGTCGCTGAGCTGAGGAAGGGTTTGCGGATTGACCTGGTGAATGGTGCCGCTCAGGCCCAGGCTCGCCTCCACTTCGTCGGATTGATTGAAGATGGGAACACCGAAGCAGCGCGCGCCCAGGCTGTTCTCCTCGTTGTCGAGGGCATAGCCTTGTTCGCGCACTCGTTCCAATTCCTTAAAGAACTGCGCTGGGCTGGTAATACTGTGCGGGGTACGCTTTTCCATGCCAGCGGCGGCGAGAATCTTTTGCACCCGCGTCTCTGGCAGGTACGCGGCCAGGGCTTTCCCTACGCTGGTTGTATGCACGCACATACGGCGACCCACCCAGGTATCCATTTTGATGAATCCGGGAGCGTCCACTTTCTCGATGTACACCGCTTCGGAGCCATCGAGGATCGCGAGGTGACAGGTCAAACGGGTGCGCACGACCAAATCACGCATGACCGGCATAGCGACTTCTCGCGCATCGATGCCGGAAAGTGCGCTCCGGCTCAGGCTAAAAACTTTGACACCGACACGATAGCGGGAAGTTTCTTCGTCGCGGCGGAGATAGCCGCTATTCTCCATGGTGCGCAGGATGTAGCTAGCCGAACTTTTGGGAATTCGCAATTTGCGGCTAATCTCTGCGTTGGTGAGCCCAGCAGGTCCGTGCGCCACGGCTTCCAGGATGGCGAGCGCGCGTTCAACGGCGACGGAAGGGGCTTCTTTGGGATCGGGCACATTGCACATGCTACCAGAGGTGCACGGCGCTTCGATTTACAATGATTCGTTACAGCATAAGGAGTCTCATGTCTACGACCCACGATGCCCGCCCGCAAACTGCGGCGCAAGCCCCGTCCGTTCCGCTCACGCTCGAAGGCTACGCTGTGCTGCACCAGATGATGCGTTTCCGCCGCGCGGAGTGGCGCAAGGTGGAACACGACGAGCAGGAAGCGATTGTGCGCGAAGCCCAAGCTGCGCTCGACCCTCTGGAGAAACGGCAGGAGGGACAATCAGCGATCTTTTCCATGCTGGGGCACAAAGCCGATTTGCTGTTTGTGCATTTTCGGTCTTCGTTCGCAGATCTGAATCAAGTTGAGCTCCTTCTCGCGAATTTGCGTTTGTCGGATTATTTGGAGCCGACTTCTTCTTATGTATCGGTGATTGAACTGGGACTCTATGAATCGACGGCCAAAGTTTACAACTCGCTGATGGAGCGCGGCCTTGAGCCGCACTCGCCGGAGTGGAACGCGGCCATCCAGGAAAATATGGGCCGCCAGCGTGAGGCCATGCAACCGCGCCTTTTCCCGGCGATCCCGCCCAACCGCTACGTGTGTTTTTACCCGATGGACCGCCGCCGCGGCGAAGAGAAAAACTGGTATAAGGTTCCATTTGAAGAACGTGTGCGGCAGATGGGCGAGCACGGCACGATTGGCCGCCGCTACGCCGGGGAGGTCAAGCAGATCATTTCCGGTTCTATCGGCTTCGATGATTGGGAGTGGGGCGTTACGCTCTGGGCCGACAACCCAGTTTCGTTCAAGAAGCTGATCTACGAAATGCGCTTTGACGAAGTCAGCGCCGTCTACGCTCTGTTCGGCACATTTTATGTTGGCCTACGCTGTCCGGCCGCGCAACTTGGAAAGCTGCTCGCTGGAGAAGTACCACACCTCTAACACAAGAAAATAAAATACAAATTCCTTAGGGCTGAAGCCCTTCGGAATGACAAGGTTTGAGGGGACGATCATGGCAATCTTCGGTTTAATTGAATATGAACAGGCAAGTCCGGAAGTCCGGGCTATTTATGAAGACATCATGTCCACTCGCAAGTCGGACTATGTGACGAATTTCTGGAAAGCCATCGCCCATGATCCGGCAACGCTGAAGCGGACATGGGAATCCATTAAACAGGTCATGGCGCCCGGAGCGCTGGACGCTGTCACAAAAGAAATGATTTATGTGGCTGTTAGCGTCACTAGCCAGTGTGAGTATTGCATCGCGTCGCACACGGCATCCGCCCGCAACAAGGGTTTGACTGATGCACAATTGAAAGAGCTGATGGCAGTCGTCGGGATGGCGAGCGAAACGAATAAGCTAGTGAAGGGGTATCAGGTGGAGATCGACGAGCGCTTTAAGACGTAGCGGGCCTTGCCTTCCATTTGTGCTCGTGTTGTTTCATATGCACTTTCTTCCCGCGAAACGCGACGCCTTCGGCCTGCAAGCGAAAGCGTTGTTCAAACGCGGACTCGCCTTGCAACTTGATCGCGCCGCCCGAACCGAGCACACGTTGCCACGGCACTCCATACGCCCCGCGCAGTGCTCGCGCAACCAAACGGGCTCGGCCAGGAAACCCTGCAGCAGCGGCGACTGCGCCGTAGGTGCTCACTTTGCCGCGAGGAATCTTTGCAATCGTCCGCAGGATTTTGCGGAGCATGGCCTCGCTGGATGTTTTCTTCGTCGTCCTTTTTAGCGTCTTCTTCATAGGCGCAATTTAGCACGAGACAACAGTTTCACTGTCGTCGCCGTCACGTATAATCGATAGTTTGCATGAGCTATCAGGTTCTAGCCCGTAAGTATCGTCCGCAGCGCTTTTCCGACGTGATCGGACAAGATCACGTTACCCGGACGCTCAAAAACGCTCTTGAACAGGAGCGCCTAGCCCACGGGTATATCTTCAGTGGACATCGCGGCATTGGCAAAACGACTATCGCGCGCATCCTGGCGATGGCGCTGAACTGCCGCTCGTCAGACAAGCCTGTGACCGAGCCGTGTGGAACGTGCGAGTCGTGTACTGAGATTCGCGCTGGCAATTCTGTGGACGTGATTGAAATCGACGCTGCCACCAATCGTGGCATCGATGAAATTCGCGAGTTGCGCGAAGGCGCACGCTACCGTCCGGCGCGCGACCGCTACAAGATCTACATCCTGGATGAAGCCCATCAGATTACCGACGCAGCCTTCAATGCGCTGCTCAAGACGCTCGAAGAACCGCCGGCGCACATCGTTTTTATGATGGCCACCACGGCACCGGAAGATATCCCACAAACTATTCGCTCCCGCTGCCAGCATTTCAGTTTTCACGCCGTCAAGTTCGAGCAAATTCTGGGGCAACTGCGCGACCTGTCGCAGCGCGAGAACATCGTCGCCGACGAAGACGCGCTGGCGCTGCTGGCGGAAGCCGGTGACGGTTCGGTACGCGATGCGCTCTCCATTCTCGACCAGGCCATTGCCAGCAGTGAGGGCACGCTGACGGCGGATACCGTGCGGCAACTCGTGGGCGCAGCTCCCTCCGGAATTATCGAGCAAGTGATACGGGCCGTGGCCGAGAGCAATAGCCGCGAAGTACTGCAGCTCGTGGACCGGCTGATGACCGAGGGCCATAGCCCCGTCCATTTTGCGCGCGAGGTAGTACGCTTCCTGCGCAACGTCCTCATGGCGAAAGTCGCTGGAGCGGACTCCGAGCTCTTGCAGGTTTCGAGCGATGAGCGGGCGCGCGCCGCCGCCGTAGCCGAGCTCTTCAGTGAAGAAGATTTAACACGGCATTTGCAGATCATGCTGCGCACGCACAACGATCTCGGCTACAAACAGGAACAGCGCTTCCACTTGGAACTGGGACTGGTCAAGATGGCGCATGCGCAGCGCCTGTTGCCGATTGAGCAACTACTCAGCGGAGCGTTGTCTGCGGGCCCGGCTGCACTTCGCCCTGCTGCGGGACAGTCGTCCGCGCCTGTATCGCCTGTGACCTCAACGTCGCCCCAACGCCGCGCGCCCGAGCCTCCGCGCTCGATCTCGCCATTCGCAGCGGACACCGCGCGGAAGGGTAGTTACGGAAAGCCAGAACAATCCGCTGAGGTTCCGGGACCCCGTGCCGTGCCGCAGAGTTCCGCGAGTGAGGCTGCGGTCCAGCAGTTCGGAACTGGGTCCGTGATTTTGGGATCGGTCGCACCCGCATCGATTCCGGTCGACGCCCCAGGACGACCCGAGATTGCGCTCGCGTCGGAGCCGGTTAGATCAGAACCGGTACAGCTCGCTTCAGTCCCGGCAGAGTCCCTGCCTGCAGCAACGACGCAGTTGCAGCCAGAGGAACTCGGCGCTGCCGTCGTCGCAGAAGTCGAGGCCGCTGGACACCCAATGGCAGCAAACTTACTGGGTGGAGGACGCTGGTTCTTCGAAGGCAGCCAGCCCGCGGTGCAGGTTGCGGCCTCCGACTTTACCATCCAGATGATGCTAGGCGCCGAGCCCCTGAAAGTGGCCAACGCCGCTGCCAGCAACGCACTCGGGCGGCCTGCAAAAGTGAAAATCTCCAGCGGCGGCACGAACGGCACAGCCAACGCGAAGGAAGCACCTCGCAAGACGGAGAGCAGCACGAGTCGCGCCGCGGAGGATCCGATTGTGCAACGCATGCGGGAAAAGTTTGGCGCGGAAATTCGTACGGTGATCGACTATCAGAAAAAGTAGCAACTTCGGAAGTCAGATTTTCGATTGCAGATTTAGAACGCTAACTTACGAGCTTTTCACCGTTTCAGGGGCCAATTATGGGCGGATTCGATCTTCAAAACATGATGCAAATGGCCAAGCAGCAATACGAGGCCATGCAGAAAAAAATGCGGGAAACGGTGGTTGAGGCATCTGCTGGCGGCGGAAGCGTCATTGTGAAGATGGACGGCAGCAAGCATATCGTGCGCGTGACCATCGATCCCGAAGTCGTGAAGTCGGGAGATGTTGAAATGCTGCAAGACTTAGTCGCCGCGGCCGTTAACGAAGCCGGGCGTAAAGTCGAAGACACCATGAAGTCAAGCATGAGCGGAATGCTCGGCGGCCTTGGACTCCCAGGGCTCTAAGGCAAGTTTTCAGCGTCACAAGAAACGAAGGGCCCCATGAGCCGTTTTGCCGAGCCGATGGCGCGGTTGATCGAAGAACTCAAGAAGCTGCCCGGCATCGGCAGCAAATCCGCTCAGCGGCTGGCGTTCCACATCCTCCGGTCGAGCGACGAAGATGCTGAGGCGCTGGCGTCGGCCGTACGCGACATCAAGGCGCAGTTGCGGCTGTGTTCGATCTGCAACAACATTACGGACGTCGATCCGTGCTCTTATTGTACGAATCCGGTGCGGAACCAGCGGCTCGTGTGCGTGGTGGAGGAGCCGACCAGCATTCTCGCTGTCGAGCGCACGCGCGGCTATTTGGGCGTGTACCACGTGTTGCATGGAACGTTGTCGCCGCTGCACGGAGTGGGTCCGGATCAGCTCAG
>CAZUCC010000092.1:0-5871 GCA_964619065.1 uncultured Acidobacteriaceae bacterium
GGGAACACTTGGAGCGGTTTGAGGACGGGGTGATCATCTCGAATTCCGGCAACTTTAACGTGGAGATCGATATGCCTTCGCTGGAGAAAATGTTTTCCTCGAAGCGCACCACCCGCAACTTTGTGGAAGAGTACAGCCTCAAAGACGGCCGCAAGATCAATCTGCTCGGCGAAGGCCGTCTCATCAACTTGGCTTCCGCCGAAGGCCACCCGCCCTCCGTCATGGACATGAGCTTTGCCGATCAAGCGCTTTCCTGCGAGTACATGGTGAAGAACTATAAAACGCTGGAGAAGAAGGTCTACATCGTGCCCGTGGATCTGGATAAGCGGGTGGCGCGCCTGAAGCTCGAATCAATGGGCATCAAGATCGACAAGCTCACGCCCGAGCAGGAAGAGTATCTGGCGAGCTGGTCGGAAGGAACTTAAGAACGGTTACTGGTTTGAATCGGGGCGGCTTCGGCTGCCCCTTTCTCTTTCCCGAAGCGCGGGGTTTGCAAAATAACCTCTCCGCTTGTCATGTTAGATTCAATACTTCGATCATGATCGATATCGCCAACTGGGCCTTGAACGTCGCGACGATTCGCGGGGCCTCCTACGCCGACGCTCGCATCATCTCTCATCGCAGCCGCGCGCTTTCGACCAAGAACGGTAAAGTCGGCGGCGCGGAGGATTCGGAATCACTGGGCATGGGCATCCGCGTTATCGCCAACCACGCTTGGGGATTTGCCGCTACGGACGATCTGAGCCGATCCTCGGTGGAAGCCGCTGCCGCCCGCGCCGTGGAGGTGGCTCGTGCTTCCGCCCGCGTGCAGTTCGAAGCCCTGCGGCTTACGCAGGAAAAGCCGGTTGTCGCGGAGTGGGCCACGCCTCATCGCATCGATCCGTTCACCACTTCTATTGAGCAGAATCTCGCTCTGCTACTCAAAGTCGACACCGAACTCCATAGCGTCGCGGGAGTTACACTCACCGAAACTAACATGAACTTTGACCGTTCTGAACAGTGGTTCGTTTCGTCCGAAGGCGCGAAGATTCACCAGACCAAATACGCCACGGGTGCTGGCTGCGCTGCTTACGCGTTCGCAGGAAATGAAATTCAAAAGCGCTCGTATCCAAATTCTTTCGGCGGACAGTATCAGGCCAAAGGCTACGAATTGATTGAAGAATTGAAGTTGCTAGAGAATGCCCGCCGTGTTGGCGAAGAGGCAGTTGCGCTGCTCAAGGCCGATCAGTGTCCCGAGGGCACGTACGATCTGGTTCTGGATGGATCGCAGCTCGGATTGCAGATTCACGAGTCGATTGGGCATCCAATTGAGCTCGACCGCGTTCTCGGAATGGAAGCAAACTTCGCGGGAACGTCGTTTCTGACGCTCGACAAGCTCAGAACGCTTCGTTACGGCAGCAGCCTGGTCAATGTCGTTGCCGATGGCCGTCAGGAACACGGGCCCGGTCTCGGTTCGTTCGGTTACGACGATGAAGGTGTACCCGCGCGCTGCACACCCATCATCACAGACGGGCTCTTCACGGGATATCTTTCGTCCCGCGAAACCGCGCACACCATCGGCGAAGCGCAATCAGGCGCGACCATGCGCGCGGAAGCCTGGAATCGCATTCCCATGATCCGTATGACCAACATCAGCATTCTTCCTGGCAGCGAGCCGCTTACCAAAGAGCAGCTCATCGCGTCGACCGACAATGGCGTGTATCTCGAAACCAATCGCTCCTGGTCGATTGACGACAAGCGCTACAACTTTCAGTTCGGCTGCGAGGCGGGCTGGGAGATCAAGAATGGAAAGCGAACGCGCATGCTGAAGAATCCTTCCTATTCGGGCATCACCACGGATTTCTGGAACTCTATGGATGCAATCTGCTCCCGTGACGAGTGGACGCTCTGGGGAACCCCGAACTGCGGCAAAGGCCAGCCTCAACAGACGATGGGTACGGGACACGGCGCGGCTCCCGCCCGCTTCCGGAACATTCGAATAGGCAGCGCCTTTCAAGGAAATTAGAGTGAGTTGGGAAGTCAGGAAATTCCGATAAATGATACTGAAGCAAGAGCAAGCTGCCGACATCTTCGACCGGATTCGCAAAGCCTCTTCCACTGACGAGGTCGAAGTCATATTCTCCGGTGGCATCAGTTCGCTGACACGCTTCGCTAACAACGTGATCCACCAGAACATGACGGAGGAAAATGCCTCTGTTTCCATCCGTGTAGCCATAGATGGACGCACCGCCCGCTCTACCACTAATCGCCTCGACGACGAAAGCCTGAAGCGAGCCGTCATGGCAGCGGAGAGCCTGGCGAAAGTGCAGGAACCCGACCCCGATCTGCAACCCATGCCCGCTGATGGAGGCGCCGGGCTCGGTGTGATTCCATCAAGGCATTTTGCGAGTACGGCCTCGCTCACACCGCAAGATCGCGCACAAGGTGTGGAAGGAATCGTGAGCATCGCGAAAAAGCACAAGCTCACCACAGCAGGAATCTTTTCGAGCGCCGAGAATTTCGAAGGGGTCTTCAATTCGCGCGGCTTGGCGGATTGGCACACGCAGACTCTAGCGGAAATTTCCATCACCATGTTGGGCGACGACTCCTCAGGCTGGCAGAAGCGCAATTCGCCGGACATCGCAGCTTTAAGTCCTCTCGCACTCGCAGAAACCGCAGCGCGCAAAGCCATAGAGTCGATACACCCGCTCGATCTAGCGCCAGGTAAGTACACGGTGATTCTCGAACCAGCCGCAGTTCTCGACGTCGTCGGCGGTATGTTCTGGGATTTCGGAGGACTGTCGCTGCTCGACCAGCGTTCTTTCCTCAATGACCGTGTGGGAACCAAGCTGTTCGGCGAGAACATTAACATCTGGGAGGACGTTTCCCACCCGCTGCAAGCCGGCGCCCCCTTCGACGGCGAAGGTTTCCGCCGTCATCGCCTGCAGCTCGTTGCCAACGGCGTCGTGCGCCAGCTTGTTCACGCGCGCTCGACGGCGGCTAGAATTGCAAAATCCGATTTGGCCGAAAAGGCTGGTCCTGTGCTGGCCACGGGCCACGGCTTTCCCCTCCCGAACGAATTGGGTGAGATGCCCACGAACATTGTGTTTGCCGATCCCGCAAATCCCCAGACCGTCGAGCAAATGATTGCCAGTACCGAACGAGGCATCCTTGTCACGCGCCTCTGGTACATCCGCGAAGTCGAACCCTACGAAAAACGCATGACCGGTATGACGCGCGATGGCACCTTTCTGGTGGAGAATGGAAAAATCCAGCGCGGAATCCGCAATTTTCGCTTCAATGAGAGTCTTCTGCATATGCTCTCGAGCGTCGAATCGATGAGCCTGCCCGCCCGCGCCAGCGGCGAGGAGTCGTTCGACATGGTTGTGCCCGCCATGAAAGTGCGCGATTTTAACTTCACGGAAACCACCAAGTTTTGACCCTGAATTGACGGGAATTACCCCTCTAATGGGGAGACTCTTTCCGCCTTCATCCCCGCCGGAACCATTGTTCTAACCCCTACGTAAGTCTCTTTAGGCCAATAGTTTATAAGCCTAGCCGCCGCTGATTTTTCAAACTTCGGTAACTTTTTTCCAGCCCCAAACCGGGGTACTCTCAGCTCACGATGACTAAGCAAGCCGGAAGGCCGGAGGGCACGAATCCGATGAATCCTGAATCGAAACGCAGGGGCGGGTCCGAGTCGTCCAGCGCAGGCGCCGCTACGGGAGCAGCGCCAGCTCGGACTCCATTTGCGGATGTCCAAGGCGCAGCCCGCTTTCCACTCGAACTTCCTGTTTCTCTAAAGTCGGCGGGCCGCGAATCGCAGGCCACAACGCAAAATATTTCTTCCAATGGAGTTCTCTTTCAGGTGGATGCGGAAATGCCCGTAGGCTCCCGCGTGGAGTTCACGATTGTGGTGCCGGCGGACGTGGTGGGCTCGGATAACGATGTTCGCTTGGATTGCCGGGGCCGGGTCGTACGCAACTACGAAAGTGGCGAGCGGCGCGGTGTAGGCGTGGTTATCGATGAGTACCACCTGGAGCGCCGCTGACGCGGGCTTCACTAAAGGTAAAGACATGGCTAGCCCAGCAGTAAAACTCGCGGAAGAGAAAGCGGAGATGCTGCCGCAAAGCGGCGATGAATCCGGCATCCGCGTTCTGTTAGCGGATCAGCAAGCCATCTTTCGCGCAGGATTGCGCAAAATCTTTGCCGTCGAAGACGACATTCGCGTCGTTGGACAAGCGGAGTCGCTGGCCCAGACGCTGGGTTCGGCTGGCAAGTTCGAGATCGATATTGTAATTTTTGAATCCGCGCTGGCCACCGAGCCCGCGGAAGCCGTCAGCGAGTTTCTTCGTAAAGCCCGCGAATCCCGCGTGATTGTTGTTACCGAGCAGCCCGATCAGGAAATGACTCTGGAATGTTTGCGGCGCGGCGCTCACGCCGTGGTTTCCCGTGAAATCGAACCGGAACAACTCGTGGAATGCGTCAGAAAAGTTTCCAAAGGCGATGCCTGGCTCGATGCGCAGGGAACCGCTTGGGTACTGAATGCCTACCGCAATAACGCAGCACGCCCGGCAGGCTCCCGCCCGAAAGTGCAGCTGACTCCCAAGGAGTCGGTGATTGTAGCCTGCGTGACGCAGGGCATGAAGAACAAAGAAATTGCCAATCGCGTTGGCACTACCGAACAGGTGGTCAAGAACTATCTGCGCAAGGTCTACGACAAGCTCGGAGTCGCTGACCGTCTCGAGCTGGCGTTGTTCTGCCTGCATAACAGGATCGTGGATCTCAACACTGTGCCCCCCGCGCCGGAGCAACCCTCGCGGTCTGCAGAGACCCCGAATGCCTCAGGAGCGGCAGCCGGCAGCGGCAGCATTTCGTAGAACGTTCCCGCACGGCTCCCACTCTTACCAGAAGTCTCCACGTACCAGGAACCAGTTGCGACACGTGCACGTTCCCCATACAATCAATAAGGTCAGCCGCTTTCGAATGCGGATATAGGTGAGGGCGCGATGTAGCCTTCCCGCACAAGAAGCTCCCACAGAATCCTCCCGGAACCACAATCCAAGCCGGAGAGATGGCCGAGTGGCTGAAGGCGCACGCTTGGAAAGCGTGTTTAGGGGAAACTCTAACGTGGGTTCGAATCCCACTCTCTCCGCCACCTTATAAAAATAAACAAGTTGCTTAGAGTCCTTAAGTTCTCATGGCCCACTCGCCGGGTTTGTTTTGTTATTGGAATGAGTGACATGCAGTTTCGGGGCGTTCGACGCGATCGCTCTTAAGAGCTTCGGTTTCTACTTTATTCGCGACAGACCGCCTCGCGGCGGTCTGTCGAGAATGGAAAGGTTCGCCACCTTCACTACGCTGCCTTTTTGCTTTGAACCGCGGTCGCGGCCCTTCGGATCACATCGAGCACGAAGTCAGGCTGGGACAACATCGGTACGTGGCTGCTATCGGTCTCGAAGATTGTTGCTCCCATACGCTTCGCGACGAAACGCTCCAACTCGGGCTGGATAGTACGGTCCTTCGTAGCTACGATGTACCAACTCGGCTTCGATCTCCACGCAGTACCTTCCACCTTTTGTGTGAACAAATCTGCTACAGGCGCGCCCTGAGTGGCCCAGATCAGCTTCTGCTCTTCCTCGGGGAGGTCGCCTGCAAAGGACGGGACGCCGTCACTTTTCAGCCAAACGCGTCCGTCTGCAACCTCGATATGGGAAAAAATATCGGTTGCCGGAAACTTCTCTTGCAGACTTTGTGTTGTCTCGTCCGCATCCGGGCCAAACGCCGCGACGTAAACAAGCGCTGCAACTCGCGGGTCAGTGCCGGCCGCCGTGATAACCGAGCCACCATAGGAATGACCGACTAAGATCGCGGGGTTGCTTACACGGCCCA
>CAZUCC010000093.1:0-5272 GCA_964619065.1 uncultured Acidobacteriaceae bacterium
TTGAGGGCAGGAACCTCCCGCCGGAAGGGCGGTCAAGTGTAGCTGCCGAACACCAGAACGACAGGCTGGGTCTTGTTCATCTCGGAGAGCCGGACTCGTGCACTGTGGTCGAGCTTCATCAGCGAGAAATCCGGGGCTGGGTCTCCGATGTTGAGCGTGCCAGCACGGGCATGAGTCCACGCAGTTTCAAATGGGAAAAGCAGGAAAGGAACCGGCCCCGGCATTTTGGACATGACCGTGGCAAACTTCTCCGGCGGCTGTCGCATAGCCCACAAAACGAGTGCCGCAAAAGCCAGGTAGACGACCACAAGGCCGATCAGGAGCCTGGAAAGCACTTTGCGCATGCGTGGGCCGAGTTTCAGTCGGATCTTGAGCATATTCTTTGCCAGCGCGAAGATAGTCTGTGGACCTGAAAGCTGACAATACTACGAAAACACTAGAGACTGTCTAGCTGCCTGAAGGGTTAGGGTGCATTCATCTCTTAATGGCTATGTCCGTGCGAATGTGTTTCCACTGCCGGCATTACACACCCATCGGCCACGTTGCATTCCAGATGTTCGAACTGAATTGTCGTGTGGCCGAGCCCAAAGTCGTGCCTCAATTTCTCATTCACGTCGCGCAGAATGCATTCGCTCGCGGACAGCGGAATGTCCTCGATGCCGATATGGCAAGAGAGCGCGTGCGTTTCCGAGCCAATACTCCACACGTGCAGATCGTGGACGTAGTTCACACCCGGCACCGCCAGGATCGCGGCTTCCACTTTTGCAAGCGATACTCCGCGCGGCGTGCCCTCGAGCAGGATGTTCAGGGTCTCGCGCAAAATCCCAAACGACGACCACAGAATCAACGCGCCAATGCCGATTGAGAGCGCCGCGTCGATCCAGTGCTGCCCGGTCATCATGATGGCGGTTCCACCGACGATCACTGCTGCTGTCGAGAGCGCGTCGCCGAACTGGTGCAGGAAGGCGCTGCGCATATTCACATCGCGGCTGGTGCGGTAGAGCATGATTGCGATGATGCCGTTCATGATGAAGCCCGCTGCGGCCACCCAGATCATGGTGGCGGCATGCACCTCGCCGCCAACGTGCATGCGGCGAAAGGCCTCGTAGAAAATCCAAAAGGCAACGATGACCAGCGAAGCAGAGTTCGCCAATGCTGCCAGCACGCCTGCGCGCCGCCAGCCAAAGGTTTTGGTAACGCTCGCCGGACGGCTCTCCAAATAGACGGCGAACCAGGACAGCCCGAGCGCGATGAAGTCGGAGAGATTGTGTCCCGCCTCGGAAAGCAACGCCAGGCTGTGCGCCCGAATGCCTGCGACGACTAGCAGTGCAACGTAGGCCAGCGTGATGACAAGCGAGAGGCGCAGCACACGTGCCACGCCGTCCGAGCTTTGGCTAGGAGCGGCCGGGAAGTGCGTGTGACCGTGAGCATGGGCATGCACAGAACTAGTCTACGGGTGGAAGAGCGAGGGCTTCAAGTTAACGAGGGTGGCTCGCGCAGGGAGGAATAGGCAAGCAGTTCGAGGGAAGCATGTGAGATTTTCCTACGCCGCTTCGCGGAATGCGGCACCTTCCAGGCGCAGCAAGTGGCGTTTGGTGTCCAGGCCTCCGCCATAACCGCAAAGCGTGCCGTTAGCGGCGATGACGCGGTGGCAGGGAATGACGATCGGAATGGGATTCGTGTGGTTGGCCATGCCGACGGCGCGGTATCCCGTGGTGCCAACGCGACGGGCGATGTCGCGGTAGTTGCGCGTTTCTCCGTACGGAATCTCGAGCAGGGCGCGCCAGCAGCGCTTCTGGAAATCTGTGCCGCGCAAATCCAGAGGAAAGCTGAACTCACGGCGGCGCCCAGTGAAATACTCGGTCAATTCTTTTTCATAGGAGAGCGTGGCCGTTTTGGAGGGTTCCCAGGTAATGCGAGTTTTCACACCCTGCGCGTCGCGCGTGACCACGTTCGGTGACGGCTGAGTCCGGCCACGGTCGAATTCAATCAGGACGAGGCCAGCGGGCGATGCACCTAGAAGGAGCAGTCCAATCGGCGAATCGATGCGCGAATAGAGTAGGGTTTCCACCGCAGGAGGATATCACTTTTTCTTTCTTCGGCATCGCTACACCGATTCGAATTCACCTTGGAACTGGAGGTGGCGGGCGCGGGCGGCTTCGACAAATGAGGCGAAGATGGCACGGGAAGGTTCGTCGCTGGTCGAGCGCTCAGGATGCCATTGCACGGCTAAGACAAAGTGTTCCGGTGAGGTGCCTTCGAGGGCTTCGATAATGCTATCTTCCTTGCAACGCGCGACCACGCGGAGGCCGTCGCCAATCTCACTGGCGGACTGGTGATGGCTGGAGTTGGCCTGGATTTCCGTGGCTCCGGCAATTTGCGCCAGCTTTGACTGCGGGTCGATCGTGATCGCATGCGCGTAAGCAACGTTGCGTCCAGCGGAGTGGTTCACCAACCCTTTGCCGGCGGGCAGGAAGTCGGGGATGTGTTGAATCAGCGTGCCGCTGCGGTAGACATTCAAGGTCTGCAGGCCGTAGCAAATGGCCAGGACGGGCTTGCGCATGTTGTAGGCGTCTTGCAGCAGGAGCTCATCGACGGTGTCTCGTTTGGGGTCGGCGGGGGCCGTACGGGGGCTGCGGTCAGCGCCGTACTTGGCTGGGTCGACATCGGCGCCGCTGCCGGGTAGGAGTACAGCATCGCAGCGGGAGATGAGTTTCATGGCTTCGGCCGGGGTCTGGTCGAGTGGAATCCGCACCGGCTCGCCACCGGCTTCCACGACGGCTTGCTCGTATTGCGGCAGGGCGCGAGCCGTGTACCCGGGATCGTCGGACTTGGGGATGGGGATGGCGATTCGTGGTGGCATGTTGGGTTTCAACGGTTTTATCCCCTATCAATATTAGCTAAAGTTATCTTAAGATTAGATAAGACTTTAGCTTGCCGGTAATGGCGGATTTCCATGATCCAGGCGGTGACAAAAGCCACCGTTCCGGTGGCTATGGCGATAGGCAGCGCGAAGTGCCTGTAAGCCAGGCGCATATCGGGAAGATGGCCGCGCAATAGACCCAATACAAGCATACCGAGGATTCCCAATAACAAGCTGACAGCGAAGGTAAGCCCGGTGAAAGCAAAAGTAATCAGGATTACGCGCGGGAGAATCGCTAGGCGGCTCGGTGGCGGGCTGCCGGGGAGAATGGCCGCAGGATTGTGGGCACTTGGCATGTTTTTTAGGCTACACCCATTTTAGGCTATACATTTCAGGTTAAACCAGAGTGTCGCACCGCGTAGGGGCGGGGTGCGCTACAATCAGTGCATATGTCCCAAGTGACCGCTGCTGCGACGCGAACTCCGGCCGAGGTGGTGCGTCAAACATCTGTGTCGCACTCGCCGAATGGCATCTGCTACGCGACGGCAGGAGAGGTCACGCTCGCTACGCCCGACCTGGAGCGGATGATTGCCGCAGTGCCCAGCGCAGTGGCTGGCGCGCTGGAGCGAAAAGCCTATTATTTTGTTCCGCTTACCGTTAGCCAAGGGGACGACACGCTGATTGCAGAGCGCTATGACGTTGCGCTTAGCGACAACGCTGTGTGTCACCGGAATCTGAATCTGGGCGGATCGCAGTGCGTGTTTATTTCCACGCGCTTGATGGACGATAAATTCTCTGTGGCGTTCGAGTTCTACATCAATGTAGGGCATGCGCTTGTGGAGCGGGCGGGAGTACCGCGCGATTTTGCCGACCTGGTCTGGAAACAAGTGGAGGGGAATGCGCGCGGGGAGACCTCTCTGGACGCCTGGGAAGCGCGGAAGCTGGCGACCGGGAATCAGCCGGACGTAGAGAAATACAAGAACGAATACTTCGCTGCTACATTTTCGGATGCAATTTCGATCTACATGCTGACCCTGTTGTTAGATGTGGACTATCAGGACCTGCGCGAACGGGATTATCAGCTGCTGGCTCCAGCCGCGCTGGCGGAACGGTTGCGCAAGGTGGCGGAGTTGTTTCCCCCGAATGCGGGATTTGAGTTCTCCATTCTGCATCGTCGGCGAGCGTAGGGCGGATTCCTCTGGGAGTCTGGTGTGAATTGCCGCGGCCTCGACGCCTCGTAAATTGTAGTTTCTGGAACAAATACAAACTCTTCTTTTCCGTGACCATTTTTCTATAACGGCCTTGCCATGACCATCACTCTGCGCTCGTTCGCGAAGATCAATCTGGGGCTGTATATCGGGCCGCTGCGCGCGGATGGGTTTCATGAGCTGCGCACGGTGTACCAGACCGTGGACCTGCATGACCGGGTGCAGGTGCGTGTGGTTCGCGGCGAGGGGATTGAGATTCGCTGCGCGGATGAGCGCGTCCCCAAGGATTCGACAAATACCTGCCACAGAATGGCCGAACGAACCATGACCGCGCTGGGCGAGAAGGGCCGTGTGGTGGTGGAGATTGAAAAGCGCTTGCCGGTACAAGGAGGATTAGGCGGGGCCTCTGGGAACGCAGTGGCGACGATGCTTGGGTTGGAGCGAGCGCTGAAGAAACAGCTTCCAGCGGCTGAGCGGCTCAAGATCGCGGCGGGCGTGGGGTCGGACCTGCCGCTGTTTCTGGTGGGTGGGACGGTGCTTGGAGTAGAGCGGGGCGAAGAAGTGTATCCGCTGCCGGATTTGCTGTCGACCCCGTGTGTAATCGCAACTCCGGAAATTGGAGTGTCGACGCCGAGAGCTTTCGCGGATTGGGATCTGCGGGTCGCGCCGAAATTGACGCCAAGCGATCCCTACGCTAGAATGAAGGAGTTCGGTCGCACGATGTCCGCGTGGCTGAGTGGCGCGGCTTGGTCAAATTCAAAGCCGGGGCCGTCATCCGGTGCTCCTGCACGTGGCAGGGGCCGGGTTGGGAATCCGCTTCTCAGCCTCGTCCAAGCCGGGATCGCAAACGACTTCGAAGAAGTCGTCTTCCTGCAGCATCCCGAATTGTATGAGGTGAAACGCGCACTGGAGCAGGCGGGGGCAAAGTATGCTTCCTTGTCGGGTTCCGGAGCGGCGGTGTATGGACTGTTTGGGTCCAGTAGCGCAGCGGAAAAAGCTGTGCGAGCGCTGAAAAAGCGCGGGATTCCGGCGCAGGCTACCAAAACGTTGACGCGGCAGCAGTATTGGAAGAAGCTTCTAGTTGCCGGTGCCTAGCTTTGGCTCGGTAGACGATTCGCTGCGAAGCTGAGGGGTCGGCAAGTTTCTTGGGCCGTCGACTAATGGTAGGTCAAGTGCCTTTGGAGCACTTTGTCTAGGTTCG
>CAZUCC010000094.1:0-4503 GCA_964619065.1 uncultured Acidobacteriaceae bacterium
CGCAGGTATTGGAATCAAAACCATAGAGCGCGTTGTCATAGCCGATGGAAGCTATGGTACCGCGCACCAGTGTCTGGAAATCGACGTAGGCCTTGGTGGTAATTTCGCCGGCAATCACGACCAGACCAGTACACGTCATGGTTTCGCAAGCTACGCGGCTCGTGGGATCTTCCGCCAGGCATGCGTCGAGGACGGCATCAGAAATCTGGTCGGCAATTTTATCGGGATGACCTTCGGTGACGGATTCCGAAGTAAACAAAATACGGTTATTCGTAGACAATGAGGCTCCTTCTCGCCGGGTTGGGACGTTTGCCTGGGAGGAATTTGTTGCAGGCGACAACGGCCAGTTGATTCGACTCTTTTAAGGCTACCAAAGCCCCCTCCTCCAGGCAAACATCTTTGGGGTTATCTAGCGGATTCACGACCCAAGGGGGGAAATTAAGGGTTTATCCGGCCCCAGAGCTCAGTGGACGAAAAACTGGTCGTGGTGCAGTTTCGTAAATACACTCCTCTGGCTTTGTCATTCCGAGCCAGCTCTATCGGCGAGGAATCTGCTCCTGGCTGTAAAAGAGCAGATTCCTCGCGCGCTACTGCCGCGGTTCGGAATGACAATTTTGTAGAAATATCCAAACTGCACCTCTACCGAAAAACTAGTTGGGTTGTGATACTGCTGGGTCGGGCGCTTGCAAGCCAGAAGACGTGAAGGTCAGAGTCCGGACCTCGCCTTCGGTACCCCTTAGGGGAATACTCCGGCCGTTGAAGGAAACGTCCAGGACCGCTGCATTTCCAATTTTCAGAGTGACTTGATTCGATGCATGCACCGTCTTGGATTGCCCCTTTAACAAAGTCGCTTCTGCTGGAGGCTTCCTGTCCGCAGCGATGGAAAGCCACACCTCGTCACGGGCTTGAAGAGAGATATCGAAACCAGCCTTCGCACTTGCCGCAGGTTCTGCTTTGGGTGCGTTTACTGGAGTGGCTTCGGGTTGGGAATTGTCGGCCGATGCGGGAGCGGAGGCATTCGAAGCTTCCGTCGTAGACTGAACCTCTCGCGTCGCCTCTGGTGGCGCTTTGGGATGCGAATAATGAACCCAAATGGCCAGGAGCAGCGTACCCAAAACAAGCAAGACCGCCAAAGCCCCCCAGGGAACCTGGGTTGAGAGTCTCGGTTGTTCCTCACTTTGGTCACTCAATTCCGCCGGGGCTCCGGGCTCGACGCGCGAAGGCAAGGACTCGCCAGATGCTTCCAGGTAATCCGCCACAACCTGTTCTTCGTCCAATCCGAGGTGTTTGGCGTAAGCACGGACAAAACCCCGGTTGAAAATGCCCCCAGGAAGCTGGTCAAACTTCTCCAATTCCAGCGCCTTCAGGTTGCGGGCGCTAATCTTGGTCACGCCCGAGACCTCTTCGAGGGTCATCCCCCGCTTTTCGCGCTCCCGCTTTAGACGCTCTCCAAAAGATGCCGCCACGGCGTACGCGCCTCCCGGCGCGATTTCAAGCGGAAATCATCATAAGGGAAGCGGCCGGAATACGGTGCAGGAAAATATGCACTCTTGTGACGGGTTGCGACCGAGCGTCCCCGCAAGTACATCGTTGGTTACTAGGTACTAACGTTTATTGCCGGGGCAATTTCCCGGTGCCTATAATTAGAGACCCCTTCCCTCTGCGCCTGAAGGACTTAGATGTCAGAAGCTGCCGGAGCCGATCGTAAGCCGATGCACGAGTTGAGCATCTTTCACGATGTCGCGAAAGCGCTGACGTCGTCGCTCGAACTCGACTCCATTCTGCAAACGATCATGAAGAAGATGGCTGAATTCTTCCGGCCCGATACCTGGTCCCTGTTAATGGTGGATGAACAGCGCGACGAACTCTACTTTGCCATCGCCATTGGCGAGGCCTCCGACGCGGTGAAAAACCTCCGTCTCAAGATGGGGGAAGGAATTGCCGGATGGGTGGCGCAGCACGGTAAACCGCTCATTGTCCCGGACGTGTCCAAGGATCCCCGCTTCGCCAAACGAATCGACGAACAGACGAAATGGGAGACACGTTCAATTGTTTGCCTGCCTCTGCGTTCGCGGCACCGCGTTCTGGGCGTGATTCAGCTCGTGAACATCACGCTGCACAACTACAGCGAAAGTGAAATGTTCTTTCTGAACGCGCTCTGCGATTATGCCGCCATTGCCATTGAGAACGCGCGCGCGGTCGAGAAAATTCAAGAGCTGACCATCACCGACGATTGCACCGGGCTGTACAATGCCCGCCATCTCTATAAGGTGCTGGAAGCGGAGGTTTACCGTTCCGCGCGTTACAGCTACGAGTTCACTGTCATCTTCATTGACCTCGACCACTTCAAGCAGGTAAACGATACCCACGGCCATCTGGTGGGAAGCAAGCTGCTGGCCGAGATCGGATTCATCATCAAGTCGCAGCTACGTTTGATCGACTATGCTTTCCGCTATGGAGGAGATGAATTCGTGGTTCTGCTGCCACAAACCGATAAAGATCAGGGCTTCGTGGTGGCGCGCCGCATTCTTGATTCCCTGCGTGTCAGCCAGTTCTGCAAGGCGGAGGGGCTCAATCTCAACGTACGTGCCAGCATGGGTATGGCGACCTATCCGCACGATGCTTCGACGCCTCGCGAAATCATAGAACGAGCCGATGAAATGATGTATGAGGTCAAGAACAGCACCCGGGATAACATCGGTGTGGCACAACGAGGCGTGGTGAAGTAGGGCCGCTTCTAGCTCCTTTCACATCTCCTTAAATTTTGGCATCCTTTCCGGTAGCGGAACATTCTGTTCAGCGCGGTATTCCTGCAGTTGGGGAAGCGATCTGCATGACAATCGGGGTTGGGTGGAATATCCAACCTTGCGCAATCGGCCGGCCCGGCCCTAGTTTCTCTTCTCCAGCTTGACGGGTTCAGCCGGCTTTGCGGGCTGTTTCGCTGGAAGAGCCTTCCAGGCCGACAGATTCGCGGGTGCATTTGGGTTTACGCCAAAATCCCACACGTATAGATTCATTCCCTCTTTACCCAGCATCTCGACCACGGCGTATTCTCCCGGAGCCAGATCGTTCGCAGGGGTGAGCTTCATCCACCCGCCTGACACGGGCTCGTTCTTGGTCTCAACAAATTTTTGCTCCTGGCTGACCTTGCCGTAGATCGCAATCTTGACGCTGCCCACCACGCGCGACGTCTTCTTGACCTCAACATGGACGATGCGAAAGCGATCCGCATTTTGCTCTGGCTTCGGCTGAGCCGCTTCATGCGCTGCTGTCGTACCGGTGGCACTGGCGTTGGCGTCGTCTACTGGCGGGCTGATGAAAATCAAGGGCCTGGCCTGGTGCGACTGCACAGAAGCGTGCAGTCCCTGGAGTTCGATACTCTGCTTCTGGCTGGCAACCGGATTGATCGCTCCGCGCAGGATATTTCTGCCCCTGTTGCGGTTGAGTTCCCCGCCATTCTGTGAAATCTCCACCAGCTGCTGTTCGCTCTTGAAGGTATCCAGCAGAACTACGCCGCCGTCTTCCGGGAGCCGCAGTCCGGGGGCGACTTCCGGCGTGCGGGCTTCCTGGGCCTTGAGCTCGGCTTCGAATTCTTGATCGAGCTCACGGGCCTCCGGAGACTCGGCCGCCCTGGCGCGATTGGCATTGAACTCGTCGGTGGCTTTCCAGTCAACGAGATCTTTGGGCAGTTCCTCCCACTCCCCGCGATCAGCGCTGCGATAGCGGACGCGGACGCCCTGGACCTCGTATTTGGTGACCGCCTGATAGGAGCCATCCTTCAAAATCAGACGTTTAGTGGTCTCGCCCGCGACTTGGGGAACCCCGAGCAGAGCAATGCTTAGGACGGCTGCGAAGCCGAGGATCGCAAGTCTGGCGATCCTGAAGCAATGATGTGGAGCGAATGCCATAGGTAATGTCTTAGATGCAGGTTGTGTCGTCTGGGGACAGCCACCTGCTCTGCTTAGGATGACAGAAATGAGCTGTTAACGTTGGTGCTTTCCCGGCAACAAATCCTCTATGCAACGGGAAACGGTTTTGGCATAATTGTTTGTGCGTCCAGCCTGCACAAATTTCAAAAGACAATCTAGGGTGAGGAAAAGATGTCGGCAAAGTACATCTTCGTAACGGGCGGTGTTGTGTCTTCGCTGGGCAAGGGATTGGCGGCAGCATCCATTGGCTGCCTGCTGGAGAGCCGCGGGTTGACCGTCAACCTGATGAAGTTCGGTCCCGATCTGAACGTCGACCCGGGTACCATTCCCCCGTTTCAGCCAGGCGAAGGCTTTGTCCATGACGCGGTTGCCCTGGGTGCCGCGGACGACGATGCCGTCGAGCTTGCCCTCGATGGTGAGCGGGTCGTGGATGCGCATGGATTTGGAGTGATCGGCCTGGTCGAGGGGAAAGCGGGCGATGACCTGGCCGGTGAACTTGAACCCGCGGTAGTCGATGGCTCCGACGTCGATCGTGACCTCGACGGGCTTGTCGGTCGTCTTCGAACTGGCGAAA
>CAZUCC010000095.1:0-2956 GCA_964619065.1 uncultured Acidobacteriaceae bacterium
TCAACCGAAGATATCTTTCACTTTGCCCAGCAGCGTCCGGCGCTCGGGTTTGTTTTCCACGTGGATGGTTCCCTCAAGCTCCTGTAGCAATTCTTTTTGCCGCTTGCTCAGCTTCGCTGGAGTCTGCACGCGCACTTCAACATAGAGATCGCCTTTGCTCCGGCTGTTCAGCACGGGGACGCCTTTGCCGCGGATGCGTAGCGTGGTGCCGGACTGCGTCCCTTCCGGCACTTTCAGAGCGTGATCGCCTTCGAGGGTAGGGACGGTTATGTCGGCTCCCAGTGCTGCCTGAGTGAACGAGATTGGGACCACGCAGTGCAGGTCATTGCCTTCGCGTTCGAAGAATGGATGCTCTTTGACGTGCAGCACTACATAAAGATCTCCCGCAGGCCCACCGTGCACGCCGCCTTCGCCGAGTCCGGCGAAGCGTATGCGGGTGCCGTCTTCGACGCCGGCGGGAACTTTTGCGTCAATGTTTTTCTGCCGCAGCACGCGGCCTTCGCCTTTGCACTTTGGGCACGGATCGGTGATGACCTGCCCTGTTCCCTGGCAGGTCGGGCAGGTGCGCGCGATGCTGAAAAATCCTTGCTGATAACGTACCTGGCCTTGCCCTGCACAGGAGCGGCAGGTGACCGGCGCTTTGCCCGGGGCCGCGCCTGAGCCGTGACAGTCTTCACAGGTTTCATGCCGCCGCACCGTGACCGTTCTATCGGTGCCGAATACGGCTTCTTCGAACTCGAGGTTGATGTCTTCGCGCAGGTCGGCGCCGCGCTGGGCGCGGCTGCGGCGTTGGCCCCGACCGCCTCCAAAAAGATCGCTGAAGCCAAAGAAGTCGCCGAAGATATCGGAGAGGTCCTGGAAGGAAGACGGGTCGAAACCGCCACCCGCGCTGCCGCCTAAGCCTGCGTGGCCGAAGCGATCGTAGGTTGCGCGCTTTTCGCCGTCGGCTAGGACCGCGTAGGCTTCGCTGCACTCTTTGAACTTTTCTTCGGCGTCAGGGTTATTGGGGTTGCGGTCGGGGTGATACTGCAAGGCGAGCTTCCGGTAGGCGCTCTTGACTTCCACCTCCGTCGCTTCGCGGGTGACACCCAAGACTTCGTAGTAATCGCGTTTTACGTTGCTGGCCAGAATATTCTTCCTCCAGTTAAGACCACACCTAACACTTTGTCATTCCGAAACGCCGTTTTTGGCGCGAGGAATCTGCTGTTTCACTGTCCAGGAAAGCGGATTCCTCCTCGTCGCCTGCGCTCCTTGTCGGAATGACAAAACGTTAGTTTTGTTTCGTGTTGCGCGCCACCCGCACCATCGCAGGACGCAGCAGCCGTTCTTTCAATTTGTATCCGCGTTGCAGCTCGTCAATGACGTGCTGATCTTTAACTTCATTGGTGTCCACCATCTCAATCGCTTCATGAAAACGCGGATCGAATGGCTCGCCTTTGGCCGGAACCTGCTTTAACCCCAGCTTTCCCAGCGCGTCATGCAATTGCTTGTTGATCAGCTCAATGCCGTTACGCAGTTCAGACTTCTCCGTGGAATTCTGCAAGGCCAGATCGAAGCTGTCCACTACAGGCAATAAGGTTTTGACCGCGTCCGAGATGGCGAAATCTCGATACTCCTGCTGCTCGCGCAGCGCACGCTTGCGCGCATTTTCAAATTCAGCCTGAAGACGCGCCAGACGGTCCACTAGCGAATCACGCTCAGCACGAAGCTTTCCTAGTTCGCTTTCAGGCACAGGTTGCGCGGCGGTCCTGCTCTCTTCCGATGTATCGTCCGACGCCGGCAGCTCGTGCTCCACATCCAACTCCCCGGGTTCGGTCCTACCATTTCCTCGTGACATAAATCTTCACTCACTCCGATTCATTCAAAACCTTGTCGAACATGCGCGCGATGTAGGACACCGCGGTCATGGCATGTTGATAATCAATGCGCGTCGGGCCAATCACCGCCAGCGATCCCATCACTTCTCCGCCTACCCGCGCCGGCGCGCCGATCAGCACAAAATTCCGCATCGAGGGCATGGCCTCGTCCAGGCCGATGACCACGCGCACCGCCTCCTGCTTGGTGTCGAGATACGCGCCCAGCAGCTCGACAATCTTCTGTTTCTCTTCCAGCGTCCTGAGAAGCTCACGCAAGCGCTGGCGGTCTTCATCGCCCGTCACCAGATTCGATGCGCCTTCGACGAAAACGACTTGCGCGCCGTCATCGCCGGCCAAAGCCCCCTGGCGATAAAGCTGCTCGACCGAGGCCATCATCCGGTCGTACTCGCTGCGTTCCTGCTCGATGCGGCGGGCAATTTCGCCGCGCATGGCTTCCATGGTCCAGCCGCGGAAATTTTCGTTGATGAAGCGCGCTGCCATGTCGAGCTCGGCTTGCGGAAGGTCCATACGCAACACACGATCGCGGACGACCCCGGACCGCGTGACCAGCACCGCCAAAACTTTTTGATCGCCCAGGCGCGAAAAATAAACATGCTCCAAAGCATTTTTCGGCCCGCCCACCGCGACCGCTATGCCCACGTTGCGCGAAATAAGCGACAGCACGTGAGAGGTGCGCTCCAGAAACTCTTGCGGGTCGGAGATCCCGGCCAGCGAATCCTGAATAATATTTTCGTTCTCGTGCGAAAGCCGCGCCGTCCCGGTCAATTGTTCAACATAGTAGCGATACGCCTCGGTCGTCGGAATTCTGCCGGCCGAGGTGTGCGGTTGATCGAGAAACCCCGCATCCGACAAGTCGGCCATGACATTGCGGATCGAAGCCGGACTCAGGCCCTCGCTGTTGGAACGCGCCAAGGTGCGCGATCCTACCGGCTCGCCGGTGGCGATAAAGGTCTCCACGACGGCGGTCAGGACTTCGCGTTCACGATTCCCGATTGGCGCGCCAGACTGCATATAGAGTTAGATTATCCTCGTGGATCAACCGATTGAAGGGCCGTAACTTAATACAATAAAAAGACTTA
>CAZUCC010000095.1:3056-4447 GCA_964619065.1 uncultured Acidobacteriaceae bacterium
TGAATCACGCCCTGGGGAGCGGCAGCCTCGATCTCATCCACGCGAGTTACCACCTTGCGAGCAAAATCATATAGCGACTTGGCGTGGGCCGATTCGACTCCTTCAAGCACTGTGGGATTGCCGCTGTCACTGGCCCGGCGAATCTCGGGATCGAGTTCGATGCCGCCGAGAAATGGGACTGCGAATTGAGTTGCAGTTTTCTCCGCGCCGCCGCGGGAGAAGATGTCCACTTCATGCTTGCAATGTGGGCAGACGAAGTAGCTCATGTTTTCGACTACGCCGATCAAGTCCACTTTCATCTGGCGGAACATCTCGATGGCTTTGCGGGCGTCTTGTAGAGCAACATCTGAAGGCGTCGAGACCACGACTGCGCCAGTGAGCGGGACCGTTTGAATCAACGAAAGAGCAACATCGCCGGTGCCCGGAGGCAAATCCACCACCAGATAATCCAGCGTCCCCCAATTCACCGAACCAAGAAATTGACGGATGATCGAATGCAGCATCGGCCCGCGCCAGATCACCGGCTTGTCGCCGGGATTGAGAAATCCCACCGAAATAACTTTCAGCCCATGGGCCAGCATCGGCTCGATGCGACCGTCAGGATTGGCCTGCGGCTGCCCGCTAGCTCCCAGCATCAGCGGGACGTTAGGTCCGTAAACGTCAGCGTCAAGCAGCCCAACTTTGTATCCCAGCTTGCTCAGCGCCACCGCAAGGTTGACGGCGATAGTTGTTTTCCCCACGCCTCCCTTGCCGGAGCCGACGGCGATAATGGCGTCAACGCCAGGGATGGGCTGAGGTGCGGGTGGCTGCTGACCGGGATGGTGCGTATGTGTGCTCAAAGGAAGTGCCCTTTCAGATGGATTCTTTTCTAATGCAATTATATAAGCGTGGAAGAGATGTGAACCAAGCCGCAAAGCGGCGAAAGATTGCAGCCCAGGGCGAAGGGCCGTATTTGCCCTTCGCCCTGGGTCACGATGAAGACAGAGCAGCCCCAAAGGGGCGAAAGAAAATATGGCGCGCGCACTTCCTCGACCTTGCTCAGGACAGGTTCTGCCCGCGAAAGCCCCAAACTAACAAATTACGCCGCCCGTAAAACTGCGTTAAAATCACGCCGCAGTGGAGAAGAATCAGCTTTACTACGGTGACAACCTTGTTGTTCTACGCGAGCACATTCGCGATGAGTCGGTAGACCTCATCTACCTCGATCCACCCTTCAACAGCCGCCAGGACTACAACGTGCTCTTCGCCGAACGGGACGGCACCCGCTCCGCCTCGCAGATCATGGCGTTCGAAGACACGTGGGAGTGGAATACGGATGCAGAGCGGGCTTACGAGGAAATTGTCGAGCGCGGTGGGCGGGTGAGCGATGTGATGCGCGCCTTTCGTACATT
>CAZUCC010000096.1:0-4394 GCA_964619065.1 uncultured Acidobacteriaceae bacterium
AATTGTTGTGCGCGTTGAAGAAAAACGAAATCCGCGGTGCAAACTTCTCCACATCGAGCCCGGCTTTAAGTGCGCCTTCCACGTAAGCGATACCATCCGCCAGCGTGAAGGCCACTTCCTGCACAGCGGTCGATCCGGCCTCCCGCATGTGGTAACCGGAGATCGAAATCGTGTTCCAATCCGGAACATTCTCGTTCGCCCAGGCAAACATGTCGGTAATGATGCGCATCGCCTGCGACGGCGGATAAATGTACGTCCCGCGCGCGATGTATTCCTTCAGCACATCGTTCTGAACGGTACCGGAAAGCAGCCGGATATCCGCGCCCTGCCGCCGAGCCACTGCCACATAAAGCGCAAGCAGAATAGATGCCGTGGCATTGATCGTCATTGAGGTCGAGATTTTCGTCAGGTCAATACCGTCCAACAACAGCTGCATGTCCTCGATGGAATCGATGGCCACACCAACTTTGCCCACCTCGCCCATGGCGAGCGGATGGTCCGAATCCATGCCAATCTGCGTTGGCAGGTCGAAGGCCACGGACAATCCAGTCGTTCCTTGCGAAAGCAAATACTTGTAGCGCTTATTGGATTCCTCAGCGTCGCCCATGCCAGCGTATTGCCGCATGGTCCAAAGGCGGCCGCGGTACATGGTCGTCTGCACGCCACGGGTGAAGGGATACTGGCCGGGGTAGCCGACGTGGCTGCCAGCGTCGAAACCCGCCAGATCGGCTGGGGCATAGAGAGCTTGTACTGGGATGTGGGACGAGGTCTCGAGATTTCCAGGGGCGGGGGTATCAGAATTCGTCGAATTAGGCGCCAGCAGTGGCACTGTCGTATTGGATGCTTTCGTGGTCGTTTCCTCGGACACGGCGACCCCTCAAACTCTTTTTTTTCGAGCACGCCAAAAAGAGGTAATTCCAAAGTAGGCGAAGAGCACTGCGAAGATCCCAGCTGCCCAAATCTTGTTCGGATTGGCCTGGCCCGCCCCGAATTTGTGGTATTCCCGCACTCCAGCTAAGGCGCCAATCATACCTAAAGTTAAGAAAATAAATCCGGTTACTTCCAGCCAAAGGACGTGGAGAATACGCGCAAAGGAGGCCGCTGTGGCCCGCGCGCCGGATAGCAATGCCCCGCCGATGCGGCTACGTCCGGCCTGCTCCACTGCCACGCGCGCTGCCAGACCAATTTTTCTCGCGGTGGAGAGGCTGACCATAGGTGAATTTTAGCAAGGACCGGGCTACAATAAGCCACTTGATTTCCGCATCCCCAGCGGACCAAGCCACGGGAATCCGGTATCCGGAATCCCCCAGAAGCCGAGAACGGTCTCTTCCTCGCAACCCTGGACGTGGATTTTCATCTGATTGGTTGGCGACGCGATTAGGAGAGGACACGCATATGGATCAACAACTGAAACGGCTCATGAAAGACCTCGGCGAAGCCATTAACGAATCGCTGGCCGACTCCGATCAGATTTCCGACGTGGTCTCCCGCATCAAGGACGGTGGCTACGACATCTTCCTCGTCCTCGAGGCGACCATCGGCCTCACCAAGCAGGGTGAGAAACCCGGCGACAACGAGGTCACGTCCGTCACCATGCGAAGCAGTTCCTCACTCGCGCTCAATGACCAGGATCAGAAATTTCTGAAATCGCTCCGCATCAAGATTGAGGATTTAGAGTAAGGGGAGTTTTCGTAAAACCCTGATTTTGTTTTTGAGGTCATCCTGAGCGGAGCGAAGGACCCCTAAGCTTCACAATTCGCGCCGAGGCGGGGCTTGATCCGCACCCACGCGTCCTGCGGTAATTTCTGCGACAAAAAAGGATTCCGCACGGATCGGACTGCCAGCTTGACGACGCAGCATGGCAAGCTGTCCCGCGTGGGTCACCGCATCAACAATGGGCCCTTGCAGCAGCCTCTCGACAGTTTGTGGCTGCAGAGGCGCGTCAGAAGCGAGGAAGTCGTCAAAGGATTTCAGCGAGGCGAAGAAGCGAGCGCTTTCCTTCTCCCACGGCTGCGGCGTGGCTTCGGTCCATTCCTTGCCCCCCTTCGCTATACGCAGCGCCCAGTCAAACAAGTCGCCCATGTGCGCCAGGAGGCGCACAGGCGTCTTGACTCCGCCGGGGGCCTGAAAGTCAGCGAAGGTGTCGGGTGCGCCCCGCAGCGCTTTCGCCGTGCGGTAGGCCAGTGTGGCAATGAGGTGACGAAGCAGTTGACGTTGCGGATCAGCAGACACTGGTTCTCTCCCAAACTCAAGATTGAAATCTGAGAATAGCACCTCAGACCACGTAGGCCCAGGCACCCCGTCTGGGGGTAGTGGTGCAGTTTGGATATTTCTACAAAATTGTCATTCCGAAGCGCGGCAGTAGCGCGCGAGGAATCTGCTCTTGTACTGCCAGGAGCAGATTCCTCGCCGATAGACCTGGCTCGGAATGACAGTGCCAGAGGAGTGTATTTACGAAACTGCACCACGACCCGTCTGGGCAGGCAAGGGCGTCTGCTCGTAAGAGTCAAGCCACGACCACCTTCCCTTCCAGCCCCAACTCCTTCGCAATGCCCTTCAGTGCCTCGATGCAAAAGGCGATGTGCTCTTCCAGATCAACTCCGAGCGCGGCCGCGCCGTTCACGATGTCATCGCGATTCACGCTACGGGCGAAGGCTTTGTCCTTCATCTTCTTGCGCACGGATTTCGCGTCTACTTCGTTTAATGATTTCCCGGGCTTCACCAGCGCCACCGCCGTGATAAAGCCCGCCAGCTCATCGCAGGCAAACAGCACCTTCTCCATGGGAGTCTCGCGCGACACCCCGGTGTATTCCGCGTGCGACATGATGGCGCGCCGGATCTCCTCCGAGTATCCGCGCTCCCGCAGAATTTCATTGCCTTTGTAGGGATGCTCTTCGCGAGTCGGATAGCGCTCGTAGTCGAAGTCGTGAATCAGCCCGACCAGGCCCCATTTCTCCTCGTCCTCGCCTAGCTTCCGGGCGTGGGAACGCATACAGGCTTCCACCGCAAGTGCATGTTTCCTAAGACTTTCTAACTGAGTATATTCACAGAGCAAGGACCATCCTGATTCGCGCGTGATCATGAATGCATACCGACTTTCTCCGGAGTTTCCCCGGCTTTCTTTGTGTTTCTTAGGCCCTTATGGGACCTTCGGGCCAGTTTCACGTGTTGATTTTGCTTGACTTTCACAGCACCGCTCCCGCAAAGTACTTGCTATCTGCACGTTGGCGTCACGACGCGCAGCGCTCTGGTCTCCCACAATCTAAATGGCCACGATACTATCTCCCGTAGATTCACGGGAAGTGGTGCGCTGCGATAGTTGTCTTTTAGTGCAATTCCGCACATCCAACAATTTATGCCGCCGGTGCCACACCTCGCTCGATGAGGACGAGGAAGTGCTGGAACCCGTCACCCCCGCGCCAGCCCTGGTACCGCCCCTGGAGAACATTCCGGGCCACCTAAGATTAGCTTCCTCCATTCGCTCCTTCCGTCTACGCGGCGGAATGAGCCAGCGGCAACTGGCCGCTCGCATGTCCGTGCCACGGACTTATGTCTCTAAGATTGAGAACGAGAAGGCTTGCCCGACGCTTTCCTCCCTCGAACGGCTGGCACGCGCGCTTTGCATCACCGTACCCGACCTGCTTACCGGTGGGGAACGCAACCGGGAAGAGGAAATTCGGGAACTAGTCGAAGATCCCCTGGTCGCTGAGATGGTTCCGTTCCTGAACAAACTGAACGGAATGCAGATGACCAGCATCCTGGGTCAGGTGCGCGACATGACCCTGCACCCGCGCCGCAGCGCCTAGCCGCGTTGTGGTGAAAAGCGCATAAGAGTTTACCGGGCCACTCTCCTGAGAAGCCGGAGCCATAAGGCTCCGGCTCTTTTTCGCGCTGATGTTTTCGCCTCGCGTAAATCCAAAAGCCAAAACTGACGTTCGAAGTTGTCGTTACTTCTGGGAGTGCTCGCGCGCCTCATAACCGGTGCACGATAACACCGGGAGCCTGGGATACTTTCGGAACCTCTCATCGGTGAGCGCCAGTTCACAGAGAAAAAACACCGAGCCACGATCCGATTCAATGAGTCGAACGTGAACGCAGTCCGCACACAGCCCTGCGCGCGCCCGATCGATTGCATCTGCGCCGGTCATCATGGACAAAAGCATAGCAAAACGGGGATCTGGATCGTTAACCGGTTCCAGGCAAAACCGAGCCGGAGGCGCGGTGGCTCGTTACGAATCTGGAATTGTTCAGCTGGACTGGAATTATTGAGCTGGACTGGAATTATTGAGCTGGACTGGAATTGCTAAGAAGTACTTACGAGCTTGTCATTCCGAAAGGGCTTCCGCCCTGAGGAATCTGCTTTTTCTTTTCCCTCGACTACGGTTTCGCCGGGC
>CAZUCC010000097.1:0-4148 GCA_964619065.1 uncultured Acidobacteriaceae bacterium
CTCGCGGCCGGCAAGCCGAAGAAGGTCGCGCTGACCGCATGCATGCGCAAGCTCCCGTGAAGCGAGTCGTCTGCGGGGAGGCTTGCCTGTGATGCTATAGTTCGCCTTGTCGTCGGCACGGGTCGGCCGTAGACACCTTTCGGAGGACACTTAATTCGAAGGAGAACGCCATGCCAAATGACAAGACCGCTATCCGTCCGTTTCATGTGAGTGTTCCGGACGCAGAGCTGACCGAATTGCGCAGGCGCATCAATGCTACCCGGTGGCCTGAACGGGAAACGGTCCCGGATCAATCGCAAGGCGTGCAGCTTGCGACGATGCAGAAGCTCGCGCAGTACTGGGAGAAGGAATACGACTGGCGCAGGTGCGAGGCGCGACTGAACGCCTTACCGAACTTCATCACCGAGATCGATGGGCTGGACATTCATTTCATTCACGTTCGTTCGAAGCATGAAAATGCGTTGCCGCTCATCGTCACGCACGGGTGGCCAGGCTCGGTCATCGAGCAGCTGAAGATTGTCGATCCACTGACCAATCCCACGGCGCATGGCGCGAGCGCATCGGACGCCTTTCATCTGGTGATTCCGTCGATGCCGGGCTACGGATTTTCTGGCAAGCCCACCACGACCGGCTGGGGGCCAGAGCGTATCGCGCGCGCCTGGGCCGTGCTGATGAAGCGCCTCGGATACACGCAATATGTGGCGCAAGGCGGCGATTGGGGCGCGCTGATCACCGACATGATGGGCGCACAGGCGCCTCCGGAATTGCTCGGCATTCACACCAACATGCCGGGTGCGGTTCCCAACGACATTAACGGAGCGGCTTTTACCGGTGCGCCGGCGCCATCCGGTCTCTCCGCCGACGAAAGGCACGCGTACGACCGGTTGAGCTTTTTTTATACGAAGGGTCTGGGCTATGCCATTGAGATGGCGAACCGCCCGCAGACCCTGTGCGGACTTGCAGATTCGCCGGTCGGCCTGGCGGCCTGGATCCTCGACCACGACGCCGCCAGCGAGGCGATGATGGCACGCGTGTTCGAAGGTCAGTCCGAGGGTCTGACGCCCGACGACATCCTCGACAACATCACCCTCTACTGGTTGACCAACACGGGGATCTCTTCGGCCAGGCTCTATTGGGAAAACAAGCTGGCCTTTTTTGCTCCCAAGAACGTTGCCATCCCGGTTGCCGTGAGCGTTTTTCCTGACGAGCTCTACGCCACTCCGCGGAGCTGGGCAGAGAAGGCGTATCCCAAACTCATCCACTACAACCGGCTCCCCAAAGGCGGGCACTTTGCGGCGTGGGAACAGCCGCAATTCTTTGTAGAAGAGGTTCGCGCAGGCTTCCGATCACTGCGGTCAGGTGTGGCGGAGTCGGATGTGACCTTCGCCAAAGCTGGCTAACTGTTCGCAAAGCGGCAGGAGAGCTTCGATGGGGAGTCTCTCCTGTTTTCGCCTCAGAGCTCTCGACGTCCATCGTCGAGGCGATCTCTTCTCTCCAAATTTTAGGAATCAGCGCGTAGTGTTGATTCCATCTGCAAGACGCACCACAACCCAACTCGAAAAGGAGAGCACCATGACGCAACCTGGAAAAGTACTCTACACCGCGAAAACCCACACCACCGGAGGCCGTGAACACGGCGTCGCCCGCAGCTCGGACGGCCACCTGGACATCACGCTTTCGACTCCTGGCACCGGAGGCAGCGGCACCAATCCAGAGCAACTGTTCGCTGCTGGGTGGTCGGCCTGCTTCGAAGGGGCGATGGGGATTGCCGCCCGGCGAATGAGGGTCGATCTTCCGGCCGACGCGGCCATCGACGCCGAAGTCGACTTGTGCTCCGAGGAAGGTGCTTACTCCCTGCAAGCTCGCCTCAACGTGAGTCTGCCGGGTTTGAAGCCCGAAGTCGCCCAGTCCCTTACGGACGCGGCGCATCAAACCTGTCCCTATTCAAAAGCCATCCGCGGCAACGTCAATGTCGTGATTAACGTGTCGACAGCACAAGGAAACTTGGACGTCGCAAGTAACGTAGCCTAGGTCGGTAGCGTCTCCTCCAGTGAGGGCCGTTCGTACACGCAAATTCTTGTGGCGGCGCCAGCCAGTAAACGTTTACTATGTTCCTGACAAATTCCGAGCGCCTCTCCTTAACTACATGACAGGGCCTTCGCTGCGAGGATCCACGATGTTTTCCGGGAACCGACGTCGTTTTCTGCGTCAAGCTGCAAACGCTGGAATGGCTTGGTCCGTAAGCTCTCTGTTCGGGGGTTTTGGGTCCGCACAAACCTCGTCCGTGAACGGGCCGGCCCACATTTACCTAGATTCGCGCCGGAGGATCGCGCCCCTCGATCGAAATCTTTTCGGCTCGTTTCTCGAGCACCTGGGCCGCGCTATCTATGAAGGCATCTACGAGCCAGGCTCGAAGTTGTCGGATGCGAATGGCTTTCGGAAAGATGTGATGGACGAAGTTCGGCAGATGGAAGTTCCACTGATCCGTTACCCTGGGGGCAACTTTGTCTCCAGCTACAACTGGCTGGACGGGGTGGGACCAAAGCAGGATCGTCCGCACGTGCTCGATAAGGCCTGGAACGCCGTCAATAGCAATCAGGTCGGCACCAATGAATTCATGACGTGGTGTAAGGCCGTGGGGACGGAGCCCTTGATGGGGCTCAACCTGGGAACGGGATCTGCCGAGGAAGCCGCCGCGCTGGTGGAGTACTGCAATGTGGAGAAGGACACGAAGTGGAGCGACTTGCGGCGTAAGCACGGCGTTGCCGAGCCTTACAGGATCAAGCGCTGGTGTCTGGGGAATGAGATGGACGGGCCCTGGCAAGTGGGCCACATGACCGCGACGGAATATGGCTTGAAGGCGGAGGATGCGGCGCGGCAGATGCATTACGTGGATCCCTCGCTCCAGCTCATCGCCTGCGGTTCCAGCGGTCCCTTTATGCCCACATATTTGGAATGGGATAGGGAAGTCCTGGAGCAGTGCTACGACTATGTCGATGGGCTCTCCTTACATCGCTATTTGGGAAACACTTCGGAAGAAACCGGTAACGACAGCGCAAAGTATTTGGCGATGAATTTGAGCATGGAGCAGCAGATTAAGGAAACCCTTGCGGTCTGCGACCTGGTGCAAGGACACAAACGGTCGGCGAAGAAGTTATGGCTTTCGTTCGATGAATGGAACGTATGGTACCGGGCTCGCAGCGGTGATGCGTTGCGCGGACATGGGGGGGAAGCCCCTCATTTGCTGGAGGAGGTTTACAACCTGGAAGATGCTCTCCTGGTGGGCGGTCTTCTGAACACGTTGATGCGTAATGCGGATCGCGTCAAGATTGCGTGCCTGGCGCAGTTGATCAACGTGATTGCCCCCATCATGACCAACGCGAATGGGATGCTCAAACAGACGATCTACTATCCATACCTCTGGGCGCTGAAGATGGCGCGCGGATCGGTGCTCAACCTCCTTGTGGAGTCGCCAACCTACGAGGTGGGTGGGATGGGGCAGGTTCCCTACCTGGATGCCGTAGCAACGGCGAATGCCGAAGATGGAAAGATTTCTCTGTTCGTTCTCAATCGCGACTTAGCCAAACCGCATATGGTCGAGGTCAATTGGCAAAACAAAACTCCGGGTAACGTGCTGACGTCAACCAGTTTGACGGGTAGCGATCTCAAGGCGTTCAATAGTTTCGACGCGCCCACACGCGTAGTACCACAAGCGTTGGAGAAGCCTGTGACCAGCGGCGGCCGCACCAAGTTCGAAGTGCCCGCACGCTCGTATACAGCCATTCAATGGGGAGCCTGAGTTGATTTTGCAGACCGCAGGGAGTGACTTGTGCCAGTGCATACTGGAACAAGAAAGATATTCCTCAAATAGGAGACGGATGCAATGCATGTGCGGCGTTCGTGCAAGCTGCGCTACCCGAATTTGAGCCTCCTCCCTAAGCCACCAGAGCCACTTGAAGAGAACAGCCTCAGAAAATCTTTACGGAGCAGTGCTGTGTCTGTACTGCCCTGATTTCGGTCTGCTACAATCACTGAGGAGCGTGGACAGACGCTCGGCTTTGCGGTGCGTGTGCAACAATTAACCGCGTAACGTAGTTGGGGACGTAGTTCAGTTGGTTAGAACGCTGCCCTGTCACGGCAGAGGCCGC
>CAZUCC010000098.1:0-4085 GCA_964619065.1 uncultured Acidobacteriaceae bacterium
TGTAGATGACACCGTTGTGAACGATCAACGGCGTGATGAAATCGTTCTTGTCGGATGGCTTGCCATCACGACCCATCTTGCGTACGCCTGAGGGCAGTGTCTTAGCCTCGGCACTCGATATCAGCAAGCTTCCCACACCAAGAGCGCCAAATACCGAAGCCACATTACCCATGAGCTTTCTGCGATTGAAGAATGTCGAAGTCATTAATCCCTCCTTTTAAAGTTTTGTTGATACAGGTATCGGTTCACGAATACTTGCAAAGTCTCACGGTAGAGAGAAGCTGAAAATGTCATTTCCAGCAGCGACAGCCACGTATTGCTTGTCCTGAATCGCGTAGGTCATGGGAGAAGCCCCAAAATCCTGTCCCGTATTGAAGTGCCACAGGGGTTTTCCAGTCTGCGCGTCCACTGCTTCGAATGACTGCGCGGTATCACCGAAGAAGACCAAACCGCCGGCAGTTGTCATTGTTCCACCGTCAGAATGTGCGCCACCCGCTTGCGGATAACGCCAGGCGAACGACTGGGTATCGAGGTTGTAGGCTAGAAGAATCCTCTGCGAAGTTTCGCCGGGAATCCTTTTGACGCCCGTCGAGTAAAAGGTCTTCCCTTCCTCAAATTTCTCAGGCTTCAAAAAGAAGGTCTGACACTCCTCCAAGGCAAAGAAGTAAACAAAATGCGTGGACTCGTTGTAGGACGGCGCAAACCAATTCGTAGCCCCGCCATAGCCGGGGCATATCTGCGTCCCCCCTAGCGTGGGTTCGAGACCGCTGCGAATGGGCCGGCCTTGCGCATCGATCCCCTTGGCCCACGTCAGCTTTTCTACGAAGGGGGCTGCCGAAAGAAACTTTCCGCTCGTACGATCCAGCACATAAATGAAGCCATTTCGGTTCGCTTCCACCAAAAGCTTGCGTGGCTCGCCTTTGTAAGCTGCATCGATCAACATTGCTGTTTCGGTTGCGTCGTAATCGTATAGATCGTGTGGCGTGAATTGGAAATGCCACTTGAGTTTGCCCGTGTCAGGATCAAGGGCCAGCACACAATTCGTATAGAGATCATCGCCGGGGCGAACACCACCATCGAAATCAGGGCTTGGATTGCTCGTTCCCCAGAACAACGTATTTGTCTCCGGATCGTACGTGCCCGGCATCCAGGTCGTACCGCCACCATGCAAATACATATCACCTGGCCAACTTTCGGCACCAAATTCTCCCGGGCCGGGAATCGTCCAAAAACGCCACACTAGTTTCCCTGTGGTCGCGTCAAACGCAGCGACAAAGCCACGAACACCGTCATCACCACCAGAAGTCCCCACGACGACTTTGTCGTTCACGACAATGGGTGCGGCAGTCGCGCCGTAATTCCTGTTCCAATCCGCATACGCGATATCCCAAATCAGGTGTCCAGAACGCGCATCCAGGCATAGAAGATGGGCATTGTCGGTTTGCCGGTACACCCGCGAATGCCACATTGCAACACCGCGGCTAATATGTCGCGACGCATCGTCAATCAGCCCCTCGGATATGGGCCGAACATTGCGCCAGATCACACGACCGGTTCGCGCATCGAGTGCGGTCGTGTCATTTGCCGAGGTCACGAACATGGTCCCGTTGACGACAACCGGCGTGACCTCCATTCGGTCGGTACTGTTGGCATGGAACACCCAGTTCGCTCGCAACTGCCCAATGTTGCTGGTATTGATTTGCGACAGACTGCTGTAACGACGTCCTGAGAAATCCCCGTTATACGAAAGCCAGTTGGCTCCGGACGGCCGGGCAATCAGGTCTGCTGGAAGTACGTCGATGACGGACGAACTCGATTCTTTGGACGGAGAGTCATCCGACTGGGAATCAGCCGCGACCAGCAGCAGACACCCTGCCAGAGAGGCAATCACTAGCATCGTTCGGCGACCGAGTTGTGCTTGCCTTCCCATTTTCAAAGTGCTAAACCACAAACTTTAATCCGCTGGGCCTTCTGCAGCATGCTCCCTGTGCAGAACAAGCGGAACTTCCTAGAGACTCGCCCGCCGCGATGCACTGTCACTCAGCAAAGCCTTCTCCGCGGACCCACTGGGAAACTGAAATCCCAGTTCCCGAGAAATCTTCAGACCTGCTCGTTGCACAAGCGGAGCGAGCTGGCGCAGCCGAGTCATCGACATGCGTACCACCGGGCCGGTAATGCTGAGGCTCGCATTAACATTCCCCGCATGGTCCCAAATAGGTGCGGCTAGACAGCGAATGTGTAGTTCATTCTCCTCCAGATCACAGGCATACCCACTTCTACGAACTCTCTGCACATGAGCCTGAAGGTCTTGCACATTGCCAATCGTGTTTTGCGTACGACGTTTAATTTCCAATTGCGCCAGGGCGGCCGCTTGTTCCTCGGGTGGCATATACGCCAACATCACCTTGCCTACGGCTGTACAGTGCAACGGAACTGCCGCGCCGATGCGTGAAAAAATTCGTAACGGCTCAGGTGAATCCAATTTCTCCACATAGACCACCAAGAGTTCATGACGCACTGTGAGATGGACGGTCTCGCGCGTAGTGCGATTCAGCTCTTGCAAATACGGAAGACTCAACCTGCGAATGTCGAGGCGACGCAGTGCCGACTGTCCCAGGGAGAAGCAAGCCGTGCCTAGATGGTAGCTGCCATCACCGTCACAATTGAGAAATCCTGTGGATTCCAGGTTCACCAGGAAGCGGTGCACGGTGCTGATCGGCAATCCAGAAAGTTTCACGACTTGGGTCGCCGTCAGACCCCCTTCCGCTTTGGAAAATAGAGTCAACAGCTTCAGTCCGCGCTGGAGAGAGGTGATGCTGTAGCTGCGTTTAGGTTGGGCTTTCATTGAATCGTTTTAATGAAAGTAAGAATTATCCAATGAAAATTGTTTCATGGCAAGGATTAAGAAATTACAGCCTGCCGAATCTTTTCACCGCTTCCCGGATGGACTTGTATTTCTCGATGATCGAGTACATCGAGTGTTCACTGAAGTCCAACTCCTGGGCGCGTGCCAGCACCTCTGCCGCCTTGGCTCGCGGCACCACAACCACTCCATCCGCATCGGCCGTAACAATATCGCCAGGCTGCACCTCCACGCCATCGCAGACTAACGGCTTGTTGGCTCCGCCAAAGTGGTAGTGGTGCACGGACGTGGAAGGGACAATGCCAGTCGCGTAAACCGGAAAACCAATCTTGCGCAAGTGGCCCACGTCTCGCACACCCCCATCGATGATCGCGCCTGCGTATCCGCGCGCTGACATCGTCGTACCCATCAGACCGCCCATTCCAGCGATATCCGCCCCGTCTTCGACGACCATGACCCACACAGACTTCGGCGACCCTTCATCAATCGCCGCCAACATACCGCTGAGAGCCTCGGGATCTTTGTTTCCTTCGTCCTTCACCAACTTCACTGTCAGAGCAAATCCAGCAAACTTAGCCGGAAAAATAGCCTGCATTTTGTGGGACATGTACATCCGGCGTCCGGTTAACTGCTCCAGTGCGTCCGAGACTGATGCCACTTCCACATGGCGGTAGCTTTCGAGCAGGGCGTCATTGTCGGCTGGCTGAGAAGCGGCCTGGGAACTGGACGATTGCGCTACGAGGCTCGATCCGAATTGCCCAACGACCCAGAGGAACAGCATTCCGGCGACGAAAAGAGAACCTTTTCGCAAGAAGCGCCAAGCTTGTGATTTGTCCATCTCCGCCTCCTCGTTGTATACATAAGCGCGGACTTTAACACTGTTGCCGATTACTTGTGAAGTGCCAATTCTCACGGTGTGAAAAAGTAGCTGGCACGATATTTATGTTTTGCCACTTTTTTCGATGTCTCCTGCTGATCCCGCTGCTGTGCGCTCCGGAGGTATTTTTCCCTGCGTCAGCGCATGCGCAGCAACACATTCCGTCGAAGCCTGCCGGCAGCAACGGTGCACGCGAAGGCAAGCGAATCTTCTCTTCCCGCTGCGCCGCTTGTCATGGACTCGACGGTCGAGGTGCGGAGCGTGGACCGAACATCGCCACTCGCCCGGAAATTCAGCGACTATCGGACAAGGCGCTTCTTCGCATTGTGCAGGAAGGAATTCCAG
>CAZUCC010000099.1:0-3962 GCA_964619065.1 uncultured Acidobacteriaceae bacterium
ACTTCGCAAACCACTCATTGTTGAAGCGGATTTCTGTTTTTTCGGGATGCAGGATACGAAACACCTGTGTTTTGTATGTTTCTGCGTTGCGCAACACGTCTTCCAGAGACAGCGGCGGACGCGTGACAGAGCGGCCTGTGGGATCGCCAATCATTCCGGTGAAATCGCCGATCAGGAAAATGACGGTATGCCCGAGATCCTGAAAGTGCTTGAGCTTACGTATTAAAACGGTATGGCCGAGGTGTAGGTCTGGCGCAGTAGGGTCGAACCCGGCTTTCACTCGCAGAGGCTTTCCGGTCTCACGGGATTTTTCCAGCCGGGCGCGCAGCTCGGCAGTATGAATAATTTCCGCCGCGCCTTTGGAGATGTACGCGAGTTGCTCGTCAACTGGTGGAAAAGATGGCATCGGGAAAGATTATAAGGGGCGATTGCAGATTTTAAATTTCAGATTGCAGAAGTAACCCCCGTGATTTTTACTTCTGCAATCTGAAATCTGACTTCTGCACTCAACCTAGTACGCCTTCACCATCACTCGCCTGCCCACAATCGTGTACTTCCCGTTCAGCACCAGATTGATCGCCTTGCTATAGGCGACGTGCTCCTGCTCCAGGATGCGTGCCGCCAGCGTATGCTCATCGTCCTCGTCCAGCACGGGCACGGTCTTTTGCAGAATGATCGCACCTTGGTCGAGTTGCTCGTCGACCAGGTGTACAGTGCAGCCGGAAACCCGCACGCCGTAGTCGAAGGCTTGCTTTTGTGCGTCGAGGCCGGGAAACGCAGGCAACAGCGAGGGGTGAATATTCAAGATCCTGCGCGGATACTGCTGCACGAACCAGGGTGAGAGCAAACGCATATAGCCGGCGAGACAGACCCACTCGACTGCGTGCTCTTGCAGTGCCGCCGCGACTGCGCGGTCATGTTCTTCACGGGCCTTGATCGCGGAGGGGATGACACGTGTGGTGAGGCCACGCTTTTTCGCCGTCTCAATTCCCGGAGCGTCCGGCTTGTTGGAGATGACCACCGCAATGCGCGCATTCGGAATACGTCCGGCGTCGATACTATCCGCGATGGCAATGAAGTTCGAACCGCGTCCAGAGAGAAGAATGCCGAGGTTGTGCATGAAATCAGTTGCTATACGTACATCACTTTGCGCTCACCCTTCACAATCCGGCCGACGGTGTAGTGTTTTTCGCCGATGCGCTCCAGCAGGCTCTGCGCTTTCTTGAACTTTGCCGATGGGATCACTAACAGCATCCCCAGCCCCATATTAAAAGTGCGCAGCATGTCATCCTGCTGCACGTTGCCCAGCTTCTGCAGGTGTTCGAAGATGGGCTGCACGGGCCAGGATCCCATTTCAATTTCCGCAGCCACGTTGCGCGGCAGAACGCGTGGCAGGTTTTCCGTAATGCCGCCGCCGGTAATATGCGCCATGGCGGCCACCAAGTCACCTTCCACCAGGCGTTTAATCACGTGCCAATAGCTCTTGTGAATCTTGAGCAGTTCGTTGCCGACTTTCCCCTTAATCTCGCTGACGTAGGTGTCCGACGTGTAGCCCGCCACTTCAAACAACAACTTGCGGGCCAGGGAATAACCGTTCGTGTGCAGGCCATTCGAGGGCAGTCCGAAAATCACATCGCCTGCCTCCACTGTTTTTCCGGTGACAATGCGCTCGCGCTCGACCACGCCCACGATAAACCCCGCCAGATCATACTCGCCCTCGGGATAAAATCCAGGCATCTCGGCAGTCTCGCCGCCAATCAGAGCGCAGCCGTTTTGTTTGCACGCTTCCGCCAGCCCTTCAACTACTTTTACCGCGATTTCCGGGTCGAGCTTCCCAGTCGCCAAGTAGTCTAGAAAAAAAATCGGGGTTGCGCCCTGCACGGCAATGTCGTTCACGCAGTGGTTGACCAGATCGGCGCCCACGGTGCGGTGAATGCCCATCTCGAACGCGACGCGAAGTTTGGTGCCCACGCCATCCGTGCTCGAAACCAGAACCGGGTCCTTGTACTTGCCATTTAAGGAAAACAACCCGCCAAAACCGCCAATTTCGCTTAACACGCCGCGGGTAAAGGTCTTTTGCGCCAGATACTTAATGCGCTGCTTGGCACGGTTTCCGGCGTCAATGTTCACGCCCGCATCGGCATAGGTAAAGGTCTTGGGAGTCGATAATTTCGGCACAAGTCAACAATCTTTCATTTTCGGGTCATTCGTCACGGGTCATTTGGTTCAAGGATGCGCGGGCTGGGTCCAGACGGATGGAAACGTAGCCCAATCGAACCACGTGCAAGAGATGTCATTGTAACATGCGGAAGGGAGCTCTTCGGTCGCGTGATCCAGGGCCAAAATGAAAAACCCCGGCCTAAAAGCCGGGGTCGCTGCGCGCAAAAATCGCTTACATCTTGGGAGCGTCAGCCTTATCCTTCTCAGCCTTTTCTTTCTTATGCTTCTTGTGGGCCTTCTTGGCTTTCATTTCCTTCTTTTCAGCTTTGTCATCGGCGGGCTTGCACTCGGCAAACGCAACCGAAGAACATGCCAGCGTCAGAGCGAACAACATCGCGATTAGCTTCTTCATGGGGTGAAATGCTCCTTCGTTTCCTAGCTTCTAGGGGTTAGAGTGGACACGCGTTTCCCGGGTTTTCACCGGGAGCGTATCCATCCCCCCGAATTGTAGACCAAACCCTGCCCGCATGCCAAAAGATAGCAGGAAAAGGTAGTGGGCTGTAAAACCACCCACTACCCCGGAAAATTACATCTCGAAAAAGGTGAGAAAGTGTGACAGCAGTTTAGAGCGGGATATTCCCGTGCTTCTTGGGCGGGTTTTTGTCACGTTTATTTTCCAGCATCTCAAGTGCCTGGATCAGGCGCTTCCGCGTTTCGTGCGGCAGGATGACGGCATCCACGAATCCGCGTTCGGCTGCCACGTAGGGGTTGGCGAAGCGGTCGCGGAATTCCTCCATCTTGGCCGCACGCATCTCCTTTCGGTTTTCGGCTTGCTCTAGTTCCCGCTTGTAGACGATGTCCACCGCGCCTTCCGGACCCATCACAGCAATCTCCGCTGTGGGCCAGGCATAGTTCATGTCGGCGCGAATATGCTTGGAGGCCATGACGCAATAGGCGCCGCCGTAAGCCTTGCGCGTGATGACTGTGATCTTCGGAACCGTCGCTTCGGCAAAGGCGTACAGCAGCTTGGCGCCATGACGAATGATGCCGCCATACTCCTGCGTGGTGCCGGGCAGAAATCCTGGAACGTCCTCGAACGTCATCAAGGGAATATTAAAGCAGTCGCAGAAGCGCACGAAGCGCGCACCCTTGACTGAAGCATTGATATCGAGCGTCCCGGCGAGAAACGCGGGCTGATTCGCTACCACTCCCACCGATTTGCCGCCGAGACGCGCGAATCCAATGAGGATGTTCTTGGCATGGTGCTCTTGCACTTCAAAAAAATAGCCGTCATCGGCAACGCGCCGGATCACGTCTTTCATGTCGTAGGGTTGATTCGATTCCGCCGGCACCAGCGTGTCGAGCGCCACATCGGCGCGGTCGATCGGATCCGTGCAAGCCTTGCGCGGCGGCTCTTCCAGGTTATTCGACGGCATGAAGCTCAATAGCTCGCGAATCATGGAAAGGCATTCCGCGTCGTCTTTCGCGGCAAAGTGCGCCACGCCAGAAGTTTCGTTGTGCGTCATCGCGCCGCCCAACTGATCCTTGGTGACTTCTTCATGCGTGACCATCCGGATCACGTCCGGCCCGGTGATGAACATGTACGACGTCTTATCCACCATCAAGACGAAGTCCGTAATCGCCGGAGAATAGACCGCTCCCCCAGCGCACGGCCCCATGATGGCGGAAATCTGCGGCACCACCCCGCTGTACAAAGTGTTGCGCAGAAAAATATCGGCGTAGCCCGCCAGCGACATCACGCCTTCCTGAATGCGCGCGCCTCCCGAATCGTTGAGGCCAAT
>CAZUCC010000100.1:0-3326 GCA_964619065.1 uncultured Acidobacteriaceae bacterium
ATATTGACGTTTTTATCGTCTTCAACGGCACCGCCGCCAACTGCCTTAGCCTGAAAGCGCTGACCAATTCTTATAACGCCGTAATCTGCTCCGAAGCCTCCCACATCTACACCGACGAATGCGGCGCGCCGGAAAAATTCACAGGCTGCAAACTCATTCCGATCGCCGCACCCGACGGCAAGCTCAACGTCGACGCAGTCGAGCACCACTACCACGGCATTGGAGATCAACACCATGTCCAGCCGCGTGTGATTTCCATCACCCAAGCCAGCGAAGTCGGCACAGTCTACAAGCCCGAAGAAATCCGCGCCCTGGCAGACTTCGCGCATGCCCACGACATGTTCCTCCACGTCGACGGCGCTCGCATCGCCAACGCCGCCGTCAGCCAAGGACTCACCCTGCGCCAGGCCACAGGCGATCTCGGCGTGGACGTTCTCTCCTTCGGCGGCACCAAAAATGGCCTTATGGGCGCCGAAGCTGTGGTCTTTTTTCGTCGTGAACTGAGCAAGGATTTTCTCTATTGGCGCAAGCAAGGCATGCAGCTCGCGTCGAAGATGCGCTTCATTTCCGCGCAGCTCGAAACCATCCTCACCAACGATCTATGGCAGCGCAGCGCCCAACACGCCAACCGGATGGCGCGCCTGTTAGAGGAGGAAGTCCGCCGCATCCCACAAGCGAAGATCATCTACCCAGTGGAAGCCAACGGAGTCTTCGTGAGACTCCCGAAACAAGTCATTGCGAAGATTCAGGAACGCTATTTCTTTTATGTCTGGAACGAAAAAGAAAACGTAGTGCGCTGGATGTGTTCGTTCGACACCACAGAAGACGACATTCGTCAGTTCATAGCATTTGTGAGGGAAATCGTGGGAGCATAATTTCGCGACGGCATCGTGCCGCTGGTAGCCGCCAAACACGGCCACGGCAAGCGGGCTACGCCGATGTTAATTGAAGGTTGCAGTCACGTTGGTGCTTCCGGTAGGCACCTGGAGCGTGCAATTACTTCCCCCGGACGGAGTGCACCCCGACCACGAGGCGAAGGAATGTCCCGCATTCGGTGAAGCAGTCAGCGTGATCGTATCTCCCACTGTGAACTGGGCGCCACAGGTTTGGGAGGGGCAGGTAATCCCAGCCGGCACACTGGTTACCACACCACCATCTGCTGGAAGCAGGGTGACTGTAACTACCCCTTGCGTGGCGCTCCCACCCGGACAGAGCGGATTGGTGGGATCGTTCACCGTTACCGTCGAATAAGCAATGACAAGATTCCCGCCGCTTGTGAGACTGGCAGAAACGTCTGCGATGCCGCAGACGCTGGTGGATTGCGGAGACACTACGCCGTTGTTGATCGTGAGCAACCCAGGAACGTCCGTCTTCCAGGCGACTTGGTTCGTGATGTCCGTCGTTCGTGGCGGGTGCACGTAGGTGCCAATCGCGGTGAAGACCCCTTGGGCGGCAGGATCTGGCGTTGGAAACGTAAAACCCCCGGAAGGATGAATGGTAATGGCAACAAGCTTATGGTCCTGTCCGCAGCTCAAGAAATTCACTGCCGCAAACACAAAAGCCGCACCCAGCCCATATTTTAGCCACCGTTGATTCATGCCAAGCTCTCCTGCAAGACAAAAGCTTCCCGCGCCAGACCGTGCGAAGTGGAAGCCTGCAATCTAGTTGAAGAAACTGCAAAAAGCAAGCCGCAGCGATTCGTTCCGCGAACACATCCGCGGCAGCGACATCCCGCCAGCGGATCATGCCTCTTCTTCGTTGAGAAGCTTCTCTAGCGACGGCCGATGTTTCTCCGTCAGTTTTTTTTTCTTCACCGGAACCCGTTTGGTGGCGGGCACAGTCCCGATATTCGCCCTGGACGCCGCTTTCACGGCCTTGGTCACGTCGAACCGTTTTTTCTTCTTCTTAGCCATTGCACTCATCTTGCCATAGACCGTCCTGCGAGACGATGGCATAATCGATCTTGTTAAGCTAGGAGCTAGCTGCCAGGAGCTAGCAGCTACCCATGGAAGAACGCGATTTTTTCGACGAGAAGGCCGAGACCAAGAAGCACACGCTGATGTGCCCGCATTGCCGTCAGGAAGCGGAATACGATGTCTCCTGGCTGGTGCGTACCAAGAAGAGGCAGATTCCCAACCGCGCCGACGAGCGCGATCGCGCCCGCTACGCCAAGCTCCGCACCTATATGGTCCGCCGCGACGACTTGCTCGGCTGCAAGAACATTCGCTGCCGCAAACGCTTCGAAATCACCAGCCTGCAATCGGTCGTCTTCACCGAATAGGCCTTTCGGCCTTGGCTATCGGCTGTCCGCTATACGCCTTATAAAGCGATAGCCCATCTAGAACGCCCTCCTCCCCCCGCGTATACTTACCAGTTTGGCCTGACTGCTCCTCTCTACAGCCGCGCCAGCCAAGAGCTAACTGCCCCGAGGTGATCGCTTGAAGATCCTGGTCTGCATGAAGCAGGTGCCCCAGAAAGATGCGCCGCTCAAGCTCAACGAATCCGGCGCATGGATTCGCGAAGACGTTTCCTATGAAGTCAACGAACCCGATGCCTACGCGCTCGAAGAGGCTCTGCGCCAGAAAGAAAAGCACGGTGGCGAGGTGGTCGCGATTACCTCAGGTCCCGCGCGTGCCCAGCAGGTGTTGCGGGAAGCGCTCGCCAAAGGCGCCGACCGCGCCATCCATCTTGAAGACGACGCCTTCGTCGGCCTTGACGCTCTGAACACGGCGCGCGCCATCGCCGCCGCCATCAAAGACGAACAGTTCGATCTCATCTTCACCGGCCTGCAATCCGACGACTACGGTTTCGCCCAGACGGGTGTTATCCTCGCCGAGCTATTGGGCTGGCCACACGCCACTATCATCATGCATCTGGAAAAATCAGACACCGGCATTCGCGTGAAGCGCGAGCTCGAAGCGGGCTACTTCCAGTTCGTCAATATGCCTCTGCCAGCCGTGCTCACGATTCAATCCGGCATCAACAAACTGCGCTACGCCACGCTGATTGGTATTAAACAGGCAAAGAATAAACCGATGCGCAAAGTCGCGATGGCGGACGTGCAAAGCGTGCTGACTCCGAACTTTCAGAAGATCGAGCGCCTTTATGTTCCGCAGAAAACCAAAAAGACGGAAACGCTGGAAGGCTCTCCATCCGATATCGCCAAAAAGCTGGTCGATAAACTGCGCAACGAGCTGCGCGTGTGGTAGGAGGGGGGTACCCCCGTCCTTGTCGCGCTCTGTGCGACTGAGCCTGCGCTGAGCGACGTCGAAGGAGATGGCAAGGGGTACGGGGGTTCCGCGTTTTGGGGGCCCGAACGCTTTTTT
>CAZUCC010000101.1:0-3224 GCA_964619065.1 uncultured Acidobacteriaceae bacterium
TGACGTTGTGCCCGGATTGCAGTGCCGCCTGAGCCACTGCAAGGCGGATGCGCCCATGGTACGGAAGGATCGCTGCCGGGTCTGGTAGGAGGCTGTTGGCTCTCGGTTTTCGGCCGCGCCCGGAATCGCGTAGGCTCGGGCGCCGGATGCCTCGTCCTTGTGCGTGTTCTTGGCAAACCGGACGGAACGAAGCAGGGGTCCTTGCTGCGCTCAGAATGACAGCCACCTAAAACCCAGACTTCACCGGATACCGCCCGTGCCGTCGGGATTGTAGTAAAAATTGAAGCGCAGGGCCAGGTATTCCCCTTTGAAATCTGTGGGAAGTGGTGGGAATGGATTGCATCCGTTGATGCCTCCCCACGCGGCCCGGTCCAGAGCTACATCGCCGGAAGTGCCTGTTAGCTGCATCGCGCTTACGCGCCCGTCTTTCAGGATGGCGAACTGGATAGAAACTTTCCCCTGCTTGGATAGCGGAGGGCGAGCCACTTCCGGAATCAAGTTGTACCAGTTGACGCGGACATCATGCAGTACACGCGTCAGGTAGGGGCCAAAATCTACGCCCATGGTGTCGCTGAGAATATCGAGATTGCTGGCGGCTCCGCCCTGGCGGCCTTGGGTGAGTCCGTTGTCGCCGCTGTCGCCGGAGTACCCACCTGCGCGGTTGGCGGCGGCTGCACGAGCGGCTTGCTCCACGGCCGCGCCTGCGGAGACAGATCCACCGAACAAGATCTTCGGACCCTCCGGAGGAGGCTTGATCTCTGCGATCTCCTGCCTTGGCTGCAAGGGGTGTTCCTCGCGTGGGGCGCTTGGCGGTTGAGGGCCGGGATTATTCTGTGCGGTTTGAGCAGGCTGAGGTGCTTGCTGGGCTTGCGGTTGCGCCCGAGATCCGCGGCGGCTAGCCTCGATAATCTTCTTCAGTTCATTCGGATCCAAAGGCGCGTTGTGTGTGGCGACGCGATCTTTGTCGGAAATTACGTTAGTCTCCGGACGCTTCGTCGGTTTCTGCAGATCCGGGGGAAGTTCAATAAATGTCGTATCGCGTTGTTTCATCCAATCATTCGGCGACTCAAGGAGTGTGTGCCGGTGCGGGAAAAACCGGACGAGGTAGTCGGAATTCCAAAACAGTATTCCGAGGACAACGTGCACCACCACCGAAATCCAGAAAGCTTCACGACGGCGTGAGCGGGAGAGCTCATTTTCCAGCTGGATGAGTAGCTTGGGAGGGTCGAAGACCTCGGTATTGCGGTAGGCCTCCTCCCAATGGCTGGGATCGTACAGTTCCGTACCGCTGGACCTCGCGACAGGCTTCGGCGATGGGGAGGGGTCACGCGGCGGAGTGTGGGTCGTCGACATCAGCGAAAGCTTTGGCACCAACAACGCGATTCGGAGCCTGGGCAAACCGGGCTTGGGCAAACCGAGATCGGGTAAAGCTGTTTCACGCGGAAACCTGCCATCTCTACTATTGTCGCATTGTTGCTTGAGTCGCGCGAAAGCCCGGAAGGTCGAGCACCCCAGGCGGGACCTCGTCAGTCACCCAGTTGCCGCCCGGGCTGCCGAAAACAAAGCGCCTACAAGCTTGGCAATTGGATGCGCTGGCTATGCTTCTGGATGGCCCCCAAAATATCGAGCGCCACAGCCAAGGCGCGACGGCCGTCTTCAAATGAGACGACGGGCTGGGACCGTGCCCGTACCGCGCCGAGAAAGGCGCGAAGCTCCGCCCGCAGGGGCTCTTCGGCAGTCACCACGGGCTTGGCCACCTGAATCATCGAATCCGGCTGGCCCGGCATGGGGTTGGTGCCAGAGGGGTTGACCGTGAACACCAGCAAATCCTGGCGCCCATAGTCGATCGAGAGGTACTGGTGCGGCTGAAAAAAGCGGACTTTGCGAACCCGCTCCGTGGATACCCGGCTGGCGGTGAGATTGGCAACACAGCCGGAGGCGAATTCCAGGCGGACATTGGCAATATCCACTTTGTTGGTGAGCACAGGCAATCCAACCGCGTGAATGTGTTCCACCGGCGAGTTCACAAAAGACAACACAATGTCGATGTCATGGATCATTAGGTCCAGGACGACATCCACATCGAGCGACCGTGGCGTGAAAACGCTCATACGGTGGACTTCAAAGAACAGAGGATGATTGAGCAGCGGGTAGGTGGCGCGCACAGCGGCGTTGAAGCGCTCCAAGTGGCCAACTTGGCCAATGCGTTGGTGCTGAGCGGCGAGCTGCACCAGTTCGTCTGCTTCAGTTAGTGTGGATGCGATGGGCTTTTCAATTAAAACGTCGATGCCAGCTTCGAGGAGAGGCCGTGCAACCTTCAGGTGGTCGCGCGTCGGCACGGCGATCGATACAGCTTGAATTTCGTTCCATGTCAGTAATTGTTCCAACGATCCAAAGGCGCGGGTATTGAACTCTTGAGCCACGGAGTCGGCGCGAGAGGAGTCGGCATCCACAATCGCGGCCAGATGCACCGGCTCCCCTTGCTGTTCGAGTTCGTGGTAGACGCGAGCGTGGTTGTGCCCGAATGCGCCAGCGCCAACGACGGCGATTTCAATGCGGGAACTTTGAGTCAGGAGTAGCTCCGAAAAGCGTTGACATTTGAATCGCTAATTGTCGCAGTTTGCCAGGAAATTGAAAACTGTGGCCGCCTATAAGTAGTTAGGATAGATTCCGGATTTCCGGGCAATCCATCCAAAAACGGGTCCCGATGCCGGTCCTGGTAGCTGAGCACAGCCTGGGTTTTGCGGCCGCCCTCTTCTGAGGCCACAGCCAAGATTTCGGTTGACACTGCTCCCGGTCGTTTTATAATTATTCTCATCCGATAATCATGCGCGTCACCCACGAACAGTTCCGCGAGCTGGCCGCGAAGCACGGTCTGGCGGTCACGCACCAGCGTCAGGTGGTCTTTGAGGCCGTTATCGCTTCCCACGGACACTATTCCCCAGAAGATATTTACGCCGCCGTCCGGCGTCGTATTCCATCCATTTCTCTCGCCACTGTTTACAACAATCTGCGGCTTTTCATCGAGTGTGGGATGCTGCGAGAGGTCACTCCTCATGCGTCCACGTTGCGCGTGGACGGCAATCTCAAACCCCATCACCACCTGGTCTGCTCCCGCTGCAAATCGGTGCAGGACATCGAAGGAGAGTTCATCGATTTGAAGCGGCTATCCCGGCAACTGCCGGACGGCTTTGATCTGACGCAGCCGTTGATCGAGGTCTTTG
>CAZUCC010000102.1:0-3041 GCA_964619065.1 uncultured Acidobacteriaceae bacterium
TGCACATCGTGTTCCCAGGCTTTTTTGGTAAGTTCGCCTAGAGTCTTCAGCTCCGCGAACTGTGCTTCGTCGCTGGCATCGGCTAGGCAGCCAGGGCGTAATCCATCGCCCAGTGAAAACGACACGTCATGCTTCTTGAAAATCTTGCAGATGTCGTCGAAGCGCTCGTAGAGAAAATTCTGTTTATGGTGGTGCGTCATCCATTGCGCCAGAATTGCGCCGCCGCGGCTGACAATACCTGTGATGCGCTTCGAGACCAGCGGCACGTACTGGATGAGAACACCCGCGTGGATGGTCATGTAGTCCACGCCTTGCTCGGCTTGCTCTTCGATAACTTCCAGCATGACCTCGGCGTTCAAGTCTTCCACGCGCTTGACACGGGAAATCGCTTCGTAAATTGGAACAGTGCCGATGGGCACGGGCGAATGCCGCAGAATCGCTTCGCGGATATTGTGGATGTCGCCGCCGGTGGAAAGGTCCATTACTGTGTCAGCGCCGTAGTGGACCGCCGTGTGCAGCTTTTTGAGCTCTTCGTCGACGTTCGAAGTGACCGCGGAATTGCCAATGTTGGCATTGATCTTGCACAGTGATGCCACACCGATCGCCATCGGTTCCAGCTCGGGGTGGTGAATATTAGCTGGGATGATCATGCGGCCGCGGGCGACTTCGTCCCGTACCCGTTCCGGCGCAATCTTCTCCTTGGCGGCGATGTAGGTCATCTCCTCGGTCACCACGCCTTGGCGGGCATAGTGCATCTGTGAGAAGTTCCCGTCGGTATTCTCTTTCTTGCGCTGCGTCAGCCAGCCCGCACGGGGCTGCGTAACCGCGTCGTGACCGTTTCCGTTGACACCGCTACCGTTATTGCCATTGGTCGTACTCATGAACGCCACCATCCAGAGAATTTCGTGGGATTTGTAGCCTGAATTATACGCTGCGATTTGCCCGGAGATTTGTTTTGAGCTAACGTTTTTGGCGGACATCCGTCGTAATTCAAGGCTCTTATCCCACTGTGTGAGGTCAGCATGCGCTTCGCGGAAATTCTTCTAGGGGTGATGTTGTGCTGTTGCTTGAGTTCGGCGCAGACTTCTGCTGGTGCGGACACGCTTGGCAAACCCGCGCCCGGTTTCAGTGTCGCCAATCTGGATAAGACCGCCGATCCGTGCGTGGATTTCTATCAGTATGCCTGTGGCACGTGGCTGAAGAATACCGAGATTCCGGCGGACCAGACCGAATGGGTGAGCTTTACCGAACTGTACGAACGCAATCTGGTCACGCTGCACGACATTCTGGAGAAGGCCGCTGCTGGCGGCGCCAGCCGCAGCGCGATCGACCAGAAAATCGGTGATTTCTATGGTGCCTGTGTCAACGAGAAGGCAGCTGATGCCAAGGGTGCGGCGCCGTTGCAGCCTTACCTGGACCGCATTACAGAGGCGAAAGACAAAGCAGCGCTGATGGAAGCGATTGCTTATGTGCACGTGCACGGGCCGAATCCGCTTTTTAATTTTTATTCCGCCTCCGATCTGCACAACGCCGGCGAAGTTATCGCCTACATCGACCAGGGCGGACTCACGCTGCCCGACCGTGATTATTACCTGAAAGACGACGCCAAGATGACGGAGATGCGCAAGCATCTTGTGGACTATGCGACTGAGCTGTTCACTATGGCGGGTCGTACTCCAGAGCAGGCGCAAGCCTCAGCACAAACGGTGTTGCGCATTGAAACCGCGCTGGCCAAAGCGGAGATGGATCGTACGGCCCGTCGCGACCCGAAGAATCGCGACCATAAAATGAGCCGCGATCAGGCTGTTGCTCTCGCTCCCGATTTCTATCTCGACCGCTATTTCACCGCTATGGGAGCACCCAGGTTCAGCGAGCTGAATGTTGGAAATCCAGAATTCTTTAAGCAGGTTAATGATGTACTCGCCAAGGAGCAGTTAGAGGCCCTGCAAACCTACGTGAGCTGGCATCTGCTGCACAATTCCGCTCCCTGGCTTTCCAAGCCTTTCGTGGACACGAACTTCAAGTTCCAGCAGTTCCTTACCGGTCAAGCGGAAAACCAGGTGCGCTGGAAGCGTTGCGTGGACTTGACCGACGGCTCGCTGGGCGAGGCGCTGGGGCAGAAGTATGTCGAACTCACCTTCGGCGCCGACGGCAAACAACGCATGTTGAAGATGGTGGATGCCCTGGAGAAGTCGCTCGATGGCGATATTCGCGGGCTTCCCTGGATGTCGGAAGACACGAAGAAACAGGCCAAACTCAAGCTCGACGCGATTCGCAATAAGATTGGCTATCCTGATGTGTGGCGCGACTACAGTTCCGTCCAGGTGGATCGCGGAGATCTGCTGGGAAACATCTCGCGCGCCACCGAGTTTGAGTCCCGCCGCCAAATTGCGAAGATTGGCAAGCCTCTCGACCGCAAAGAATGGGGCATGACGCCACCCACCGTCAACGCTTATTACAACGGGTCGCGCAACGAAATTGTGTTTCCGGCGGGCATCTTGCAGCCGCCCTTTTTCGACAAGTCCATGGACGACGCTGTGAACTTCGGTGGTATCGGGCTGGTGATCGGACACGAACTGACACATGGCTTCGACGATCAAGGCCGAAAGTTCGATCCTCAGGGCAACCTGCGCGATTGGTGGACCGCCGAAGACGGTAAGGAATTCGAAAAACGTGCCAGTTGCGTGGCCGACGAATACAGTGGCTTTACCGCCATCGACGACCTCAAGCTCAACGGCAAGCTAACGCTGGGCGAGAACACAGCCGACAACGGTGGTGCCCGTGTGGCTCTGGCAGCATTGATGCAAATGCTTGGCAGCGAAGGTAAGACGACGGAAAAAATCGATGGCTACACGCCCGAGCAGCGTTTCTTTCTCGGATTCGGACGCGTGTGGTGCGAGAAGCGCCGGCCAGAGTACGCGCGCATGCTGGTGAGTATCGACCCGCACTCTCCGGGACGATATCGCGTCAACGGCGTGGTGCAGAATATGCCGGAGTTCCAGAAGGCCCGGGGGTGTAAGGCTGGACAGTACAAGTGGCAG
>CAZUCC010000103.1:0-2498 GCA_964619065.1 uncultured Acidobacteriaceae bacterium
CGGGCGACGCGGAGGCGATGGAGATCGACGAGGACTACCTCGCGTGCATGGAGCACGGGATGCCGCCCATGTCGGGCTGGGGAATGGGCATCGACCGGTTCGTGTGCCTCGTGACGGGCCAGGAGAGCCTGCGCGACGCGGTGCTGTTTCCGCTGATGAAGCCTACGGATTCGCCGCAGACGATGAATCCGAGATCGGAAGAGGTACGGTGTCAGGTGATTTCTCCGCAACTGGCGGATCCAACCCCACGAGTTGCGGAGATTTCACGTGGCAACGTACTGACGTGCCCGCCGGGCTACACGGAAGTGAAGGCCGAGTGGGGGGGCAGGCCAACGTTCCGGGTGTGGCCGGTACCTGGAAGGACTTAACCGACTCGGTCAATGCCATGGCCGGAAACTTGACCGGCCAAGTGCGTAACATCGCGGAAGTTACCACCGCCGTGGCGCGCGGCGATCTATCGCGCAAGATCACCGTGGATGTGAAGGGTGAAATTCTCGAGTTGAAAAATACAATCAACACGATGGTGGACCAGCTCAACGCTTTCGCCGCAGAGGTGACACGCGTGGCACGCGAAGTAGGAACGGATGGCAAGCTGGGAGGTCAGGCGCAAGTTCCGGGCGTGGCGGGTACATGGAAGGATCTCACGGATAACGTGAACGTCATGGCCGCAAACCTTACCGAGCAGGTACGCGGCATTGTAAAAGTGGTGACCGCAGTTGCTAATGGCGCACTCACTCAGAAGCTAACTGTGAATGCCAAAGGCGAGGTCGCCGCACTCGCCGAAACCATTAATAGTATGACCGACACGCTGGCCACATTTGCGGATCAAGTAACGACTGTGGCTCGTGAAGTCGGCGTGGAAGGCCGGCTTGGCGGCCAAGCGAATGTGCCCGGCGCCGCAGGGACCTGGAAGGACCTTACGGGCAATGTCAACCTTCTTGCCGATAATCTAACGAACCAAGTGCGCGCCATAGCGGAAGTCGCGACGGCTGTGACGAAGGGTGATCTTACGCGCTCTATCCAGGTGGAGGCGAGCGGCGAAGTCGCCGACTTGAAGGATAACCTCAACACAATGATTGGCAATCTGCGATTGACCACGGATCGTAATACGGAACAGGACTGGCTCAAAACAAATCTTGCACGCTTCACGGGCATGTTACAGGGCCAGCGCGATCTCACTACGGTCGGGAGAATGATGCTCTCTGAGCTGGCGCCGCTGGTCAATGCGCAGCAGGGCGTGATTTATCAGATGGAAACGGAGGATTCGGCTGGAATGGTCCTCTTGTCGGCGTTCGCATCTGATGGCCCGAATGGAGATCTCCGGCGTTTGCAGTTAGGCGAGGGGCTGGTGGGACAGTGCGCTGCTGAAAAACGAAGCATGTTGATCAGCGATCTTCCCCCCCATACAGTTCCGATTCGTTCCGGTCTGTTTGAAGCGATTCCGCGAAATGTGATCGTTTTACCCGTGCTTTTCGAGGATCGCGTTAAGGCCGTTATCGAGCTGGCCTCGTTGACTTCATTCACACCTTCCCATCTTGCATTTCTCGAACAGCTCACCGCCAGCATCGGCATTGTGCTTAACAGCATTGAAGCGACGATGCAGACCGAAGGCTTGCTGAAACAGTCTCAACAATTGGCCACGGAACTCCAGACGCAGCAAAAAGAACTCCAGCAGACCAATGAACAATTAGCACAAAAAGCACAACAACTGGCTGAGCAGAATGCGGAGGTGGAACGCAAGAATCAGGAAATTGAACAGGCTCGCCGGGCTTTAGAAGAAAAGGCGAAAGAACTCGCGCTCACTTCCAAATACAAGTCCGAATTTCTGGCCAATATGTCCCATGAGCTGCGGACGCCACTCAACAGCATTCTGGTTCTGGGTCAGCAGCTTTGCGATAACCCGGATCAAAACTTGACGCCAAAACAGGTTGAGTTTGCCCGGACTATCCATGGCGCGGGAACTGATTTGCTCCACCTGATAAGCGACATTCTCGACCTGTCGAAGATCGAATCCGGCACGGTTTCTGTCGATGCTGAAGAAGTCTTCTTTGCCAGCCTTGTCGACATGGTCGTTCGTCCGTTCCGTCATGAGGCCGACAACCGGCGGCTTGCATTCGAAGTACAGATGGATCCGCGTCTTCCCCGCAGTCTGGTGACGGATGCGAAGCGGCTGCAGCAAGTGCTCAAGAATTTGTTATCGAACGCATTCAAGTTTACCGAGCACGGTAGTGTGCGTTTGTCCGTACTGGGGTCGGCGACCGGCTGGAACGAGGGGTGCGAACGGACGGGCATAGAATGCCCCCCACCAGGCCGTGATGTCGATATTAGACCCTCGACGGCCGCGGCGCTACCTGCTGATCCCCTAGGGGGATAGCTGCGTCGACGGCGCCCCCCTTGCTACAAAGCGATCATTCCGACCAGCAGCAGGAGCGGGGCCATCAGCAGCGCCGCCCAGCCGAGATAGGCGAAGAAGCTCGGCATCGGCACGCCGCGATCTT